>CAZNHL010000082.1:6761-15837 GCA_964572965.1 uncultured Bifidobacteriaceae bacterium | reverse complement strand
GCCACATTTATAGACCATGCTGCGTGCCGAAGAACGAATAAAGACCTAAAAATGTTATGCTTTTTATGGAACATCAGGATCAGGGAGCCGGTAATTCCCAAATAAATACAGAAATTACTTCACCAATGTTTAATTTTACTTTCTTTCAAAACATGTGCTTATGCCTTTTCGATTTGACAATAGTTATCTGACTTTACCTAAAGGCTTATTTTCTGCCACACTTCCTTCCCCTGTAATTGCTCCATCCATAGCTATTTTCAATGAGTCCTTAGCCGGGGATTTAGGTTTGGAAACTGACGAGAAAATGGCGGTTTATCTGTCAGGAAATAAAATACTGACGGGTTCAGAACCTATTGCACAGGCTTATGCGGGGCATCAGTTCGGACACTTTAACAAATTAGGTGACGGACGGGCTATTTTGCTGGGTGAACACCTCACTCCTTCCGGCAAACGCTTTGACATACAATTGAAAGGGTCCGGCCTTACTCCTTATTCCAGACGTGGTGATGGAAAAGCAACTCTGAGCGCCATGTTGCGGGAATATTTGATTAGTGAAGCCATGTATGCCTTACACATCCCAACGACAAGAAGTCTGGCTGTAGTAAATACAGGTGAAGAAGTTTACCGGGAATCGGCTTTTCCGGGCTCAGTTTTAACAAGAATTGCCGCGAGCCATATCCGTGTAGGTACTTTTGAATATGTTCGCAATTTTCATTCTGCTGAAATACTGGAAGAGTTTACTAACTATACCATTAAACGTCACTATCCTGAATTGTTACAGGAAGAAAAGCCTGCTTTGGCTTTACTCGAAAAAGTATTGCACCAACAAGTTGACCTGATTGTAGACTGGATGCGTGTCGGCTTTATTCACGGTGTGATGAATACAGACAATATGAGCATTTCCGGTGAAACGATCGATTACGGGCCATGTGCATTTATGAATGTTTATAATCCTGATACAGTATTCAGCTCTATTGATCATCAGGGCCGGTATTCTTTCGGAAACCAGCCGAACATTGCATTATGGAATATCTACAGGTTAGCAGAATCTTTACTTCCGTTGATAGATGCGGACATTGAAACTGCAGCAGGAAAGGCAAAAACTGTTTTAACTACTTATCAGGCTCTGTTTGATGAAAAATGGTTGGTGATGATGGGTAACAAACTGGGCATTACTGATACTTCAAAAGAAGATTTATCTTTAATATCAGACCTGTTGGTATGGATGTACAACAATGAAGCCGACTATACCAATACATTTATCCTACTAAGTGTACCGGAATTCAGCCAGGATGCTATCTACCAACAGGAAACTTTTACTAAATGGCTTGCTGACTGGAAAAAGAGAATTGGTGCAGAAAATGGCTTATCCGAAGCATCGAGCCTATTGATGCAGCAAAGCAACCCGGCCTATATCCCGCGCAACCACCGCGTAGAATCAGCTTTGTATCAGGCGCAGGAAAATGGTGACTATACAGAATTTAAAAAGCTGTTATCGGTATTGTCTGATCCTTATAACTATCAGAATATGGATGGTTATTTCCAGTCACTTCCTATGCAGGAAGCTTCTTATAAAACATATTGTAATACATAGAACTTAGACAAGCTCAGTTACCCTAAAATGGGTGTATGTAATGCGCCCCTACGAATCTGATGAAGCAAAACCTCATAATATTGATATGGTGTTTGACCAGCTTAATTGCATGCACGAATAAACCTGAAAACACCACTGAGTACGTTTTTTATACTCAGGATTCATTATACAAAATCACATTTGACAAGCCGGCAGAATTAGATACTTTTTACACATGGAAAGATGAAGATGACAATGTATGTTCTGATGAACACAAATACAGGTTTTCAAGATCAAACTTCCCTCCTCAAAAAGAGACAGGGTTCTTCTGGACTTCTTTTGCAGATTCCACTTATAGGATCACTTTAAAACATGTAGAAGGTTATGTGTGTAAATCAGAGATGAACTTCGAAAAAATGATTCCTGCTGCAGAATACCCCAAAATCTTAGCGACCCGGGCAGAATCGATGAAACAGAAACTTGATTTTTTGTATCTGAAAGAAGAAAAAATTAACGGTATCACTTTTCGCTTATGTGCTTACCGACTAAATGAAAACTATAAAAATGGCTATTGGACTCATTATATTAAAGGCACAACAATTATTGACAGCAATATAATTGTATTTGAAGCTGACTGCAGAGCAAAGAACTGTGACAATTTCATAGACAGAATGGAAAAAACCATCAGCACGGTTAAAATCAAAAAAAAATGAAAAATAAATTCTATATCATTGCTCTGATAATAAGTAGCTTACAATGCAGCTTATAAATAAGCCCTTTAGTCATGAGCTTGAATTAGTTGATTAATTATTGGACAAAAATGACTATAGAAGAAATACTTGAAAAAATAACCTCAGGAGATACACATAAAGTTTGGGAGTCTGCCTGCAAAATTATTTCGCTGGGACAAGACCATCACAGTATAGTTCCACTAATCCCTTTCCTTCCTTCTATCATCAAAAAAACAAAAAACCTGCAAATGGGCGGCGTTATTGCCCCTAATCAAAGATTTATTGATTATGCAATAAAGACTATCGAATTTCACAGAGACAGTAATGCATGTAGCTGTAACTTATATTTAGGGCCGGATAGTATAACGCCCAATCCTAATATCGAAGCAAAAAAAGGGAATATACAAATTCTGGATACTGTCAGAATTGAGGGTAAATGGGTTGATTTTTATCAGGTCAAGTGCCAGAAATGTAATCAACTTTACCGAGTAATAGAACGGGAACACCATTTCATGTGGTGGGGATGGACCAAATGGGACGATAATTAAGGGCGAATTCGATATTCCTCCACACGGTCACGGACGTAGCCTGACCCTACGACCCGATAACCTGTTTTCTGTGCTTCTGTCCCCAATGGTACAAGGCTTCCAGTACCTGATCCAGGGATTTGCCATGCGGGGTTATTGCATACTCAACCGTTGGAGGAAATGTATCATAAACGGTTCTTGTAATCATTTGATTTACTTCGAGGGCTTTTAGCTCTTTGGAAAGCATTTTATCGGTAATTCCACCCACCTCTTTCGAGATTTGCTTAAAGCGTTTATTCCCTTGTGACAGGGAAATCATAATCAACAGCTTCCAACGACCTTCCAGCGCTTCTAAAGCATCTTTAATGGCCAATACACTATGAGGGCATGCTTCTCTGCTTAACATCTTGCTTCTTTTAGTACACGATACTATCCTATTGGATAGCGCTATCCAATAGGATAGTAATATATTCCGGATAGTAAATATCGATACTTTAGTTGTATAAATAAAAAGCAATAAGCATGACAACTAAAACAACACGTATCGTTTCCAATGTACTGCTGGGAATCCCTACACTAGTACTCATTATGGGAGGCACCATGAAAGTGATCGGAAAAGAACCGGAATCGGTGATGGCATTCCTGACCAAATCAGGATTTGGCAACTACATCATAGCGCTTGGCTTAACCGAACTCATAATTGCAGCTCTGATCATTATCCCCAAAACAAATAAGATCGGATTTTTGCTGGCAAGCTGTTATTTCGCAGGAGCATTTTCTCTGGAGATCTCAGGTGCACAGCCTTTCGCATCAGCTGTTTTCCTGACGATATTATGGATCGGGATGTTCCTGAGAAACAAAGAAATGTTCCTTGTAGAAGCAAAATAACTACACCTTAATTACTTTACCACAGAAATACCGAAAGCACAAAAATATCAGGGAATTACCGCTGTTACTTCTGTGGTAAAATAATATTCTAATTTTTAAATCTTAAAATCTTTCAATTAGCTCTAACAACCAACAACAATCACCAAACAACGCTCCTATTTCTTATCCAGGAATGCCTTAATCATAGGCACCACAAAATCTATATCCTTGTTTCCGTCTGCCAGGGTGGTAATTTCACCAATACACTTACCGTGACCACCCGGGATAATCGCCAATTCACTATTCGCGATATTGTGATACATAGCCAGTGCATGTTCGGGTACAATTACATCCTTATCACCATTAATGATAAGCGTAGGTGCTTTAATAGTTTTAAGCTGTGCATCTGACCAATCCTCAAACTCAATCATCCGTTCCCGGTCTTTATCAAACATTTTCTGCAATTTGGTACTATCGGGATTCACCTGAAGAAAAGCATCTTTCAAGTCCTGCGGCATCTGGGCAATTGTTACTTTACTCATCCCTTCAAAAAAGCCCGGTACCAAGCCCGATCTTTTATAAGCTGCAGCAATCAATACCAGCTTATTTACAAGCTCAGGATGCTGCATACCTACAAGCATAGCAGTAGTGCCACCATTACTGAAGCCCAGGAAGCTAGCATTTTTAATACCAAGATTCTTCACCAGCACAGCTACATCGTCAGCATCCTGCTCAAAAGTCTGTGGGTCGTCCCTGAAACCCGAGCGGCCGTGATTTTGCAGTTCCATCGCAATAACAGTATAATTTTCCGCCAGCTTCGGGATAATTCTACCGAAAGACGAAGAAATAGTAGAACCACCACCATGGATTAATACCAGCGGCTCACCTTGTCCATAGATCTCATAATACATTTTGATGCCATTCACTTCAGAATAGCCACTTTTGAAGTTTGAGCTGTCAGTCATTGTAGTTGATTCTTTCTTATCGTCGATTTTCTTGTTTTCGCATGACGCAAAAAGTATAGGAAGGAATAGAAAATAGCTGAATATCCTTTTCATGTTGGTTAATTAATATATAAGCAAGTTAAGTTATTTTTGACCACATTTTGTGCCCGCAGAACTCGCGGAGTTATGCAGAAAACAATTTTAGCACAAAGACTCTTCTGCGCACATCTGCGAGTTCCGCGGGAGACAAATCTTTATTTCAAAGTAACAATAGCATTGTAAACACCTTTCACCACTTCATTCATCCTCACAAAATCCAGCGTTTCAATAGTATCAGTTTCATGGTGGTAATTGCGATTCCTGAAAAAGGCCGTATTGGTAATCATTACAGCATCATAGTCGTATGCCCAATAATTGAGATGATCAGAAAAATCTACACCCGGAATAAATGACGGAGCATTGATAGACTTCACACTGATGTCACTCCCGCCTTTCATCCCTTTCTTCACCTGTTTCAAAAATCCACCCTGGCCGATTTTACCGACTACCGTAATAAAATCACCTGTTGAAGGATAAAACAGTTTTAAAGCTACAGAAGGGTAATCCTGCGAATGCGGCTCATCTGAAAAATAGCCAATCATTTCAAGACAAACCATGCCTTTTACTTCAATATGATTATCATTCAGGTATTTTGCGTGAACAGCACTACCCATCCAGTCAGACCTGAAAAAAGGAGGCTCTTCCAAAGTATAAGCTACAAAGTCAATCCTGTAAGGTAATACAGGTTTTTCGATTTGTATCAACCTGGCCAATTCCAGTAATCCGGCTACACCACTTGCATTGTCGTCTGCACCATCCTGATCGCCACATACGTCATAATGCGCTCCAACAACCAACCTTGGCGCATCCTTAGGACCGTAAGAAGCAATGACATTTTTATAGGTCTTGCCTTCTGCCTGATAAGGCTGGAATTCCGGCTGATAACCATAGGCTGTAAAACGTCCCTGAATGTATTGCGCAATGCTGTCCAGCGTTGACACATGATCCGAATTTCTGGACACGGCCGTGCTTGTCAGTACTTTTACATGCTGGAATAAAGTATCCTTACTTGCTGCAGCAGGCATAGCTCCCCCTTCCGCACTAAAAATGGGTGTTGTAAGGAAAAACCAGACTGCAACATATATAATCACAATAGAACCGAGGATGTATGCTAGTTTTTTCATGCTGAATTAAATATCTCTAAAAACGAACAAGAACCGGATTTATTCCTAGTCCACAATGACCTTTATTTTAGCTGCATTATTAATCGCTTTTTGCTTCACCAAATCAACATTCGCGTTTACATCATCATAGGCAAGCGTAACAGCCATACGTCTGTACGGTCTTGTGCTTGGTTTACCGAAAATACGTACATCCGTCTGCGGGTCTTTAATAGACTCTTCCACACCTTCAAAGCGCGGGTTCTCCCCTAGCTTATCAGCCAGTACTACAGCACTTGCTCCGGTTTTCAGTAAGGTAATTTCAGGAATAGGCAAACCCAGTACCGCTCTGGCATGAAGCTCAAATTCAGACAGATTTTGTGTTCCCGCCAGCGTTACCATACCCGTATCATGCGGACGTGGCGACAGCTCACTAAAATACACTCCATCAGCCGCAAGGAAAAACTCAACACCCCAGATACCTGCACCCGTCAAAGCTTCCGTTACCTTTCCGGCAATGTTCTGCGCTTCCTTCAAATGTTCCGCTGAAATAGCACATGGCTGCCAACTTTCCTGATAGTCGCCGCGTTCCTGACGATGGCCGATTGGCGGACAAAAAAGCGTTCGTCCGTTTTTCTGTGTCACAGTCAGCAGCGTAATCTCCGAATCAAACTTCACAAAAGCTTCAACAATTACTTCGGCTATATCACCACGCTTACCCGCCTGCGAGTAATTCCAGGCATTTTCAATATCAGTTTCAGTTTTGACAGTAGACTGTCCCTTGCCACTTGAACTCATCAAAGGCTTTACCACACAAGGAATCCCCACTTCAGCCACAGACTTCTTTAGCTCTTCAAACGAAGTAGCATAGCGGTAATTAGCAGTTTTCAAACCAAGCTCTTTAGCAGCCAGATCACGGATGGCCTTGCGGTTCATGGTAAAGTTAGCTGCCCTGGCCGATGGCACTACCTGAATTCCCTGCTTTTCATAGTCATAGAAACGCTCAGTCCTGATCGCTTCAATTTCAGGGACAATCAGATCAGGCCTGTGCTTTGCCACAATAGCATCCAGAGCCGCGCCGTCAAGCATATTAATTACCTCACGCTCATCAGCCACTTGTTGCGCAGGAGCATTGTTATACGAATCAACCGCAACCACATAAGCACCAAGACGCTTCACCGCAATTACAAACTCCTTACCCAACTCCCCGCTACCCAATAGCATGATCTTTTTCTGCATGATAAATCCCTTTAAATTGATGTGCAATGATACGAAAAATAGTTATTGGGTGATAGTTGTTGGTTGTTAGAGCTGATTCGAAAATTCAAAGATTGTTTCCCGCAGATAGCGCAAATCACGCAGATTTATATCAAATCCTCAACGAACTTCCTGATTCACGTCAAAAACAGCACTGAATTAATTGAAATTAAAAATCATCTGCGAAATCTGCGGTGATTTGCGGGAGATATAATTCTGCAAGTTCTACGGGAACAATATTAGTTTCTTGAATTCTCTGTGCTTTCAGTACTTCTGTGGTAAATCATTTTTTCTGCGTAATTCCGCGAGTTCAGCGGGCACAAACTAACGTCTAACATCTATTGTCTAATCTCACCAATAACCTTATCTTTGCACCCGGAATTTCCCCCACTAACATACATATGGCAGAGTTTTCATACCAAGAACCATTTCCTCTATCAAAAGACACAAGTCAGTACAAGCTTCTTACCAAAGACTACGTAAGTACCATCGAGATTGACGGAAGAACCATCGTAAAAGTAGACCCGAAAGGCCTTGAGCTGCTGGCAGAGCAAGCCCTTGCCGACGTATCTTTCTACCTGCGTTCATCACACCTTGAAAAACTGAGCAACATCCTGAAAGACCCTGAAGCTACCGACAACGACCGTTTCGTGGCCTTCACCCTTTTGCAGAACGCTAAAATCGCTTCAGAAGGAAACCTACCTTCATGCCAGGATACAGGTACAGCCATCGTAATGGGCAAGAAAGGCGAAAACATCTTCACCGGCGCTGACGACGGCGAGGCACTTTCCAAAGGTATCTTCAACACCTACCAGAAGAAAAACCTTCGTTATTCTCAGCTTGTTCCGTTGAACATGTTTGACGAGAAAAACACAGGCACCAACCTGCCTGCACAAATAGACCTTTACGCCACCAAAGGCTCAGAATACAAATTCCTTTTCATGGCAAAAGGCGGCGGCTCTGCCAACAAGACCTTCTTATACCAGAAAACAAAAGCATTGCTCAACGACGCAGCCCTTGAAGAATTCATCAAAGAGCGCATCGGCGACCTGGGCACATCAGCCTGCCCTCCTTACCACCTTGCACTGGTAATAGGCGGTACATCAGCTGAAGCCAACCTGAAAGCCGTAAAACTTGCTTCTGCGGGCTACTACGACAACCTTCCTACCGAAGGCAACATGAACGGACAGGCTTTCCGCGACCTAGAGTGGGAAAAGCGCGTAACCGAAATCTGCCACAAAAGCGGTATCGGAGCACAGTTTGGCGGTAAATACCTCGTGCACGACGTACGCGTAATCCGCCTTCCACGCCACGCGGCATCATGCCCGGTAGGTATGGGCGTAAGCTGCTCGGCCGACAGAAACATCAAAGGTAAAATCACCGCTGACGGTATCTTCCTGGAGCAACTGGAAGTGAACCCGGAGAAATACCTTCCGGCACAGGCACCACACCTTGAACCTCCTGTGGTGGTTGACCTGAACCAGCCGATGAGCGACATCCTGAAAACACTTTCACAATACCCTATCAAAACGCGCTTGCTGCTCAACGGTACACTTATCGTAGCCCGTGACGTGGCACACGCTAAACTGAAAGAACTGATAGACTCCGGCAAGCCAATGCCTGACTACTTCAAAAACCACCCGGTATACTACGCAGGTCCTGCCAAAACACCGGAAGGAATGCCATCAGGAAGCTTCGGCCCTACTACAGCCGGCCGTATGGACTCTTACGTTGACGCCTTCCAGGCTGTAGGCGGAAGTATGGTGATGCTTGCCAAAGGAAACCGTTCTAAAGCCGTAACAGACGCCTGCCACAAACACGGCGGCTTCTACCTTGGCTCTATCGGCGGACCGGCAGCCATCCTTGCCAAAGAGAACATCAAATCAGTGGAGCTGGTAGATTTCCCTGAATTGGGCATGGAAGCCGTACGTAAAATAGAAGTAATCAACTTCCCGGCCTTCATCATCTGCGACGACAA
>CAZNHL010000082.1:0-6751 GCA_964572965.1 uncultured Bifidobacteriaceae bacterium | reverse complement strand
GCCTCCCTGGCGCATTAATTGATCTTTTTAATAACTGCAAAAGCCCCGTGATTTTAGGTCATGGGGCTTTTTTGTTTTATATATTTTGGGAATGGCCTGTCCGCCTTTAAGCTTTTCCAAGACTTCATTCTGTATCTGTGGCGGCAGGTTTTAAGGCTTACTGAATGTCATAAAATTTGAATATCAAAATAAGAACGGTATATTTGACTTAGCTATTTTTAGGGAAAAATTAATCTCATTAATAAATGATTATAAATATTTTTTCGCTTCATATCATACTTATTATTTATATACGAGTAAACTAGTTAACATCTTTAGTATATGACTATCGAAGAATTCAAGCAGCAGCTTAAAGCATCAAATGATAATGAAAAAAGAGTTCGTTTCTTAAGAAAGCACTTATTGCATGGTCTACCAGCTGTATTTAATAGTAGAGAATCAGATTATTTTGATTTTAGACAAATTATAAGTGAAAAGTTTGAAATAGGTTTTCAAGAGGTATTTATTGTTGGTTCTGGAAAATTAGGATTTAGTTATATAAAAGAAACGCCATTTTCTTATGACTCAGATATTGATGTGGCTATTGTTAATGAGCAACTCTTCGAAAAGTATTATATAAATATTTGTAACTATCAGTATCAACTTGATAGATTCAAAAAAATTCCAACGGAAAAAGAACTTCAGATATATAATCGTTTTTTACAATACTTAGTCAAAGGTTGGATGCGACCAGATCTCCTACCATATTCATTTCAAGCAGACGTAATAAAGTCTGACTGGTTTGATTTCTTCAAAAGTATCTCATATGGTAACTCCTCTATTGGAAATTATAAAGTAAACGGTGGTTTATTTAAAAATTATCAATATCTAGAAAAATACCACCTCAGTGGTATAGAACAAACTTATAACAAACTAATTGCATAAACCATGGCAAGACAAATTCCATCCAGCCCAAGTAATAAAAGGATAAGTGAAATATATAGAAGAATAAAAGAAGGTTCATTGATCCCTCAACCAGATTTTCAACGAAAGTTTGTGTGGACAAAAGATCATAAAGAAGATTTCATTGATACTATTCTTCAAGGACTACCATTTCCAGAAATCTACATTGCTCAAAGGGGAATAGATATGGAAAAAATTGTTTCAACAGAAGTTGTTGTTGATGGCCAACAAAGGCTTAGTACAATAGTTCAGTATATCGACGAAAAAGATAATTCCCTTGAACTTGGAAAGAAAATAAAACTTTTTGGTGCATTAACCCAACAAGAGCAAGAAGATTTTCTTAACTATAATGTAGTAATAAGAGACTTAGGAGATATTGAAGGAGAAACAATACGAGAAATATTCAAAAGAATTAATAAAACGAAATTTAGCTTAGAACAAATCGAGATACAAAATGCAGTATACGACGGAAAATATATTTCTTTAGCCAAAGAAATATTGCAAGTGATTGACGCAGAACATCTACCTATTTTTAGTGAATCTGAGTTGACAAGAATGGCAGATTTACATTTCATTCTGTTAACTATGTCTACTTTAGATAACGGTGGTTATTTTCCTTTTGATAAAGAAATTGAACATTATGTACAAAAGTTTAATAATGAATATCCCGATTATGAAAATACAAAACATACATTATTACAAACTTTTCATACTATTAGATCATTTAATTTAGAAGAAGATTCAATTTGGTATAGGAAATCCAACTTTTTCACTCTCGTAATTGAGATGTCAAAAAACGGTTATAATGGAAATGAATTTAAACAAAAGCTTTTATCATTAGAAGAGGAAATTTTCAATAATAAAAATAAACCAAAAGAAGATAACCCATTTAGCACCTATTATAGTTATATGTTTACAGGAACAAACTCCAGACAAGCAAGAGTTACAAGAAGTGAAATATTTAATGGCTATATGACAAATTAAAGGATATAAAAATGCTTAGAAACATCGAACATATTAGTCCACTCTCTGACACCATTATTTCGTTTCTCTTGGCAATTTCGAAGAAAAATAGTGTTAATAGAATAATTGTCTTTGGTTCAAGAGCATTGGGCGACTACGAAAAGTATTCAGATCTTGACCTTGCAATAGACGCACCTGAAATGACAAAACATGAATGGTTAAAGCTTAAAGAATTTGCTATCTATGATCTCAATGCTTTTATTAAGGTTTCATTAGTTTACTACTCCACCAACCCAGACAAATTAAAAGACAGAATAAATCAAACTGGAAAAATAATCTATGAGAGATGATCGTAAGCTTTTAGACAGCCTTGGAAATTTAAGAAAAGCTGTTGACAAATTAAATACAGCCCTAGCTATCCCCAACGATAGAGAACTTGTTGTAGAAGGGACTGTTCAACGGTTTGAAGTCGTTGTTGAGCTACTTTGGAAAACTTTAAGACGGGCTTTGAAATATGAGGGGGTTCGTATCAATCCTGATACCCCTAGGGAAACAATGAAAGAAGGGTTTGCTATTGGTTGGCTTCACAACGAACTTATTTGGCAAGATCTTTTAGATAAAAGAAATACAACTTCACATGAATATCTTGACGAAGAATTTATAGAAAATAATTACGAAGACATAAAGACGGTTACCCCTGAAATAGTAATTGTATTGAGACTCTTAGAAAACAGATACTCCACTACCCAAGGTTAAATTAAGAACTCATATTTGTCCGGGCGTCCCATCGACAGCTACCACTTTGGTTTGGCAATTGAAATATATTAAGGCTATGGAATGGATGAGACTCAATTATAATAAAAAACACATTATCGATGACGTATTATCGAAATGGGAAAAATTGATATCCGAAAATCATAAAGAACATGTCTATCATCAATTTTTAAAGGACCATGCAGGTTTGTTCTTTGATAATGATAATTCATACTTGGCAATTTCAAAACTAAAACTAGGTAGTGAATTAGAAACTGATTTCATCTTACTTTCTGATGGTTTTAGCAACGGCAATCATTTTGAATTAATCGAAATAGAAAAACCTAGTAGTCAATTATTTACAAAAGAAGGACTTCCATCCAAAGATCTTAATTCATCTATGCAACAAATTCGTGATTGGAAGCGATGGCTAATTGACAATAAAGGATTTTTTAAGAGACATTTACCAACCAGAAGTATGAGAGTTTTATCAAAAAGCTTTCTCTCTTTTACAATCATTATAGGACGTAGAACAGAAAACAATATTGAATTAGACAAAAGAGAGCAATTAGCAGATGACTTAGGTGCAAAAATCCGATCGTTTGATCCCTCTAGCGCAAGGTTAATTTAAAAATCCCAGATATCTGGCGCAAGCGTCCGCTTGTGCCTATATTTGTCCGGGCGTCCCGCCCACAGCAACCATTTTTTCAGCTATGAGCACTAAATACAAATTCCGTGACCAGAATCGTCTTTACTTTGTAAGCTTTGCAGTAGTTTACTGGATAGATGTATTTATCAGAGACGAATACAGAGAAGTCATTTTACAAAGCCTTCGTTATTGCCAGCAAAACAAAGGACTTGAGATTTATGCATGGTGCCTGATGCCAAGCCACATGCACATGATTATTGGCACAAACGACAACAATATGCAGGATATCATGCGAGACTTCAAAAGTTATACCTCCCACACATTGAAAGAAATCATTTCAAAACATGAAACAGAAAGCCGCAAAGAATGGATGCTCTGGATGATGGAACGTGCCGGAAAGCAAAATATTAATAACAACAAATGGCAATTCTGGCAGCAGGATAATCATCCAATAGAACTATTCAACAATGAAATGCAAGACCAGAAACTTAGCTACATTCATGAAAATCCAATGAAGGCTGGTTTTGTTGATGAAGCTTCAGCCTGGTTATATAGTAGCGCACGAGACTATGAAGGCAAGCGAGGTTTACTGGACATTTTATATATTGGTTAATAATAACATAAAACCATACTGAGGGCGGGACGCCCGGACAAAACCTGACACAAGCGGACGCTTGCGCCAGATAGGGGTCCGTCCGCTTATAGAACTTTGGAGATAAATCAATAAACACGATACAAATGAAAGTAAAAAAGCTACTGACAACACTCGTTTTATCGCTAGTATTAGTTACGATGGGTAGTTTCCAGGAAAATGATTCTGGTAACATTTATGGAACATATTCATTAAAAACTGAAACTGATCATAAAAACAATGTAAATAACCGCATCGAAATCAGAAAAGGCGAAGGGGTTTATTGGTATGTTGTTTCTAAAAAAAATGACACAAAAGAAAAGTGTGTAAAAATGGGGAATTTCATATTATCCGATGATAAGCTAGTTTTAACCTGGTCCAAAAATCATTGTGATAACTGTGGCACAAACCTTAACGAATACGACATAGAATGCAATAAAGATACTCTTCTGTTAAAAGGAAGTTCTCTGTGGACAAAAGGTTCTGCTCCGAAGGAATTTATCAAAATTAAATAGTAAACTATATCCCGGCTCTCCTGAATTTGTAATTTCGAAGCCCGGTAAAGTAAAACCGAAATCAGGGTGGGACGCCCGGACAAAACCTGACACAAGCGGATGCTTGCGCCAGACGATAGTAACAGCAAGCAATGGAAAACATACTATTTGACTTTATATCAAAATACATTTCTCTGACAGAAGATGAGAAGAATGCAATCATTTCGTTGGACATATTTCGCTCGGTAAAGAAAGGGACGGTTTTACTCGAAGAAGGACAAAAATCGAAAGACAGCTACTTTGTTTTAAAAGGCTGTATTCGGGTTTATTACATTATAGACGGAGAAGAAAAAACTACTGCTTTCTACACAGAAATGGATGCCCTAACACCTCATTGCGTTATAGACAAAGCCCCTCTAGCGCAAGGTTAATTTAAAAATCCCAGATATCTGGCGCAAGCGTCCGCTTGTGCCTATATTTGTCCGGGCGTCCCGCCCACAGCAACCATTTTTTCAGCTATGAGCACTAAATACAAATTCCGTGACCAGAATCGTCTTTACTTTGTAAGCTTTGCAGTAGTTTACTGGATAGATGTATTTATCAGAGACGAATACAGAGAAGTCATTTTACAAAGCCTTCGTTATTGCCAGCAAAACAAAGGACTTGAGATTTATGCATGGTGCCTGATGCCAAGCCACATGCACATGATTATTGGCACAAACGACAACAATATGCAGGATATCATGCGAGACTTCAAAAGTTATACCTCCCACACATTGAAAGAAATCATTTCAAAACATGAAACAGAAAGCCGCAAAGAATGGATGCTCTGGATGATGGAACGTGCCGGAAAGCAAAATATTAATAACAACAAATGGCAATTCTGGCAACAGGATAATCATCCGATAGAGCTATTCAACAACGAAATGCAAGATCAGAAACTTAGCTACATCCACGAAAATCCCGTGAAAGCAGGCTTTGTAGATGAGGCATCTGCCTGGCTATACAGTAGTGCCCGAGATTATGAAGGCAAACGAGGATTGCTGGATATTTTATATATTGGCTAATAGTAACAGTAAATCTAAATTCAGGGCGGGACGCCCGGACAAAACCTGACACAAGCGGACGCTTGCGCCAGAAGGGGTATATTTAACAATACCGTGTTATTTACTTACGGCTACAACCTTAATTTAACTCCAAGTCTACATAATATGTATGTAGGTATTGGGGTTAGCTTTGTTGATTTGGGCAATAAACTTAAACGATAATAGCCCTAACCGTAGTTCGTGTCCTAACGTACTGGAGAGATTAAACAAAACTAAGTAACAGCACAAACAAACGCCAGCACCATAGCGAGCGCGAGAAGCTAGAGCTGCTGAAAGGACAGAAATAAATAACAAAAGCCTACGATTTAAACCGCGGGCTTTTATTTTGTTTACCCGACTTGCCAAGTTTACCTTGGCACTAATAAGTCCACATGCAACTTGGCAAGTCTCTGAAGGATGAAGTGAAGTTCGTCGGTGCTTTAATAGACTTGCCATTCAGAAAAAGACTTTGCAAGTCGGCAGCTGGCTCTTTTATATTAGAGTTTTAACTAATTCAAAACGAATGTTTGGACTATTCAAAAAGAAACTACCAGATTGTAATTCTTTATTTGCAAAATATCTTAGCCCTTGGTATGATGATGAAGATAGGCCAACTATGCCAAGGCCTGATGTTTACCAGATTGCAGCATATAAAGGAAAGCCCCTTGATATGGATGAAATACAATACCTTACATCGGAATATTTATCACAGGCACAAGAGATGATTAATGAAGAAATGCTAAAAGCAGCATTTGGAGACTTTGAACATATACACAAAACTAATCAATTGAGCCTCGAATTATTAGACGCAATTGATCAGTATTATAACCGCACAAGAATTGCAGAACTTATAAAAGAAAGTGATCCTGGTGATTTTTCAAATCCATATTTAGTAACAGTATGTGAACTGGGAATTATCATAGGGCAACTTTTCAGACAACAAAATGGCTACGATTGGCTTTATTCTCATCCTTATTATCATTCAATAATTGTACATAAAGACACAGGCTTAGGAATTACAGTTTTTGACTGGGCTAACAAAAAGCTTAGCGAATATGGTATTGATGATGGCCTTGTCGCAAAATTTCATGCTGCAATAGACAGCGTTAATGAATATGCTTTAACTCAAAAATAGCCGCACCCCTCTAGCGCAAGGTTAATTTAAAAATCCCAGATATTTGGCGCAAGCGTCCGCTTGTGCCTATATTTGTCCGGGCGTCCCGCCCACAGCAAC
>CAZNHL010000081.1:4866-15867 GCA_964572965.1 uncultured Bifidobacteriaceae bacterium | reverse complement strand
CTCCTCCTGTTGCTCCGGCAACATTAAAACTGCAAAGCTTGCCGGGAGGTAAAGGTTGTATCTTCCTAGACTTTGACGGGCACTATACATCCGGTACTGTCTGGAACGGAGGTTTGCCTATTAGTGCAGCTCCTTCAGGCATGACTGAGTCTGAGATACGTGAAGCCTATGATCTTGTGAAAGAAGACTTCAGCCCTTTTAACCTCAACATTACTACAGACTCAACAGTATTCCTCTCTTATCCTCAGGACTTCAGAATGAGGGTAATTATTACACCTACTACCACAGCATCTCCGGGCAACACAGGAGCGGCAGTGGTTAACTCTTTCAAATTTAATGATGACACTCCTTGCTGGGTTTTTAGCTTGGGCGCAAAAAATGCAGGAGAAACGGCTTCACACGAGGTAGGTCATACACTTGGCTTGCGTCACGACGGCAAAACCGGTTCAGGAGCTGCATATCAGGAACGTTATACAGGTCACGACTACTGGGCGCCTATCATGGGAAACGGTTTAAGCAAAATAACTACCCAGTGGAGCAGAGGAGATTATGCAAATGCTACTAACCAGGAAAACGATCTAGAAATCATTGCCGGTTATGCCAATGGTTTCGGTTACAGAAATGACGACCATGGCAACACGCAGGCTACAGCAACACCACTACGCATGGATGCCAATGGAGATTTGTTACCAGCCAATAATAATGGTATTCTTGAAAGGGAAGGAGACTCTGATTTCTTCGTGTTTACTGCGACAGAAACAGGGTACGTCTCGATAAGTATCCGCCCTGCCGACAGACATTGTAACCTTAATATTTTTGGAAGATTCCATAAGCCTACTGAGGGTGGGTTCTTCAATTCGGATATGTCAGGAACCTGGTCTGGCTTGTTCGCACATGTATTTGCAGGTAATACCTACTACGTAGAAGTATTTGCAGCGGAAGGAAACAACCATCCGACTTCTGGCAATACCGGGTATTATGAGATCTCCGGATCTGCACGTGGAGGTCTGGTAGAGGTTGGTGAAAAAATTGTTAATTTTTTCAATGACTGCAACTATGGAACAGAACTTCAAGCGCTTGAAGTAGGAAATTATACCCGATATGATCTTGATCTGCTTGGTCATTCCGATAACACGATTTCTTCATTAAAAGTAAAACCTGGCTATAGTGTTACGCTGTATGAAGATGACAACTATCGCGGCAATTCTATTACTTTCTCAGGTGATGATGACTGTCTGATAGACAATGCTTTCGACAATAAAGCAAGTTCAATGCGCATTTTTAAAGGAACGAACAGGCCTCCATATGTTGGCATTTCGTCTCCTGATAATAATGAAGTGATCTATACGCCTGCAACAATTGTACTGAAGTCTAATCCTTCTGATGAAGACGGCACGATATCAAAAGTAGAATTCTATAATGGTGCTACCAAACTAGGCGAAGCTACTGCTGCGCCTTACAATTATACATGGAGCAGTGTAGCTGCCGGAACATATACTATCACAACTGTTGCAACCGACAACCTGGGAGCCAAAACAACTTCTACTGCTAAAACAATTACGGTAACAAGTTTCTCAGCTGCTGCAACATTCTATCCGAATTGCAGCTATGGCGGAACTGCTGTAGGACTGGCACCTGGTATATATAATACTGCCCAGCTTGCTGCTAAGGGAATTGCAGATAATGATATTGCCTCTGTACAGGTAAGCAGCGGATATGAAGTTATCTTGTTTAAAGAAAACTATGCATCTAGCGTAGCTAAGAAAATAAGCAGCAATACCTCTTGCCTGAGCGCTATTAGCTTTGAAAATGAGACTTCATCACTTGTTGTAAGACCGGTAACTCCTAACAAGGCCCCTACGGTGTGTATTGTAACTCCGTACGACAGTACGGTTTATAACGCTGCTGTAACAATCACTTTGTTTGCTGCTGTTTCAGATATTGACGGAAGCCCGAACAAAGTTGAGTTTTTCGATGGCGCTACTTTACTAGGAACTGTATACTACCCTTCTACGAGTATGAACTGGACACCTGGAGCTGGTACACATAGTATCACCGCTAAAGCATACGACAACGAAAATGCGTCTACTGTTTCTAAAGCCGTGACTATCACAGTAAATATCACTCCGGTATGTACAGCACCGGAGTGGGCAACAGGTACTACGTATGTAACCGGCAATACAGTACAACAGGGAGGTATTAAATACTATTCTAATTTCTGGAACTACAACCAGCCACCAAATTTGAATAACGGTGGGCCGGGAAGTGGTAAACCATGGACTAGCCAGGGAACATGCACAAGCAGAGAGGAAGGCACTGAAGAATTTGCAGCAGCTATCGGCAATGTGCTTAACCTGTATCCTAACCCTGCAGCAGATAAGGTAAAGCTGAACTTCGAAACTAAAAATGAAGGCGTTGCTACTATAGAAGTACTGGATCTGCTTGCAAGAAATGTGATCACTCAAAAAGTGTCTCACACAGCAGGTTTAAATACTATTGAACTAAATGTAACGTCACTTGAAAACGGTATTTACATCGTTAATATTTCAAGTGGAGAAACACATACCAGCAATAAACTGGTTATACAAAAGTAAGTTTTTAGCTACTAGGTTTAAACTTAAAGGCTGTCTCTGTTTAGAGGCAGCTTTTTTTCACAAATAGATTTCCTGTATTCCTGAAAGGAACTATATAATCAGAAAACGTTTTGTGACAAAGTTTCAGTGGCATTTATGGTAACGGTGACTGATGCAATTACAAGACTAACCGCCTCCTGAGTTCCTTAAAGTACTGCGAGCAAACCCCTCAGCTGCTTTATCTGCAAAAAACTTAGGAGGGTCATAGAAGCGGATAGTCATTATAAGTTTATTGTTTAAAGCGATTAGACATCACTTATTGGTTTTCGGGTAATATCTCCGGTTATCTTTTTGAATTCTGTAGGTGTCATTCCTGTCTCTTTTTTGAACTGGTTTGAAAGTGCCTGCAAACTGCTATAGCCAAGCTCTTCGGCAATCTGCTTTATACTCAGTTCATCATAAGTAATCAGCTCTTTTACACGTTCTATTTTTTGCAGAATCACAAAGCGCTCTATAGACTTGCCTTCTTCCGAAGAAAACAAGGTACTGAGATGTGTATATTCCATATGTATTTCATCGCTGATATACTGGGAAAGGTTGATCCCCATAACCGAGAATTTTCCATTTTGAACACCTTCGATTATGAGTATTTTTATCTTCTCTATAATGCGTGTTTTTTTATCATCAAGTAATTCAAAGCCATTTTTCTCTAAAACGGTTCTGATGCGTTTGACATCATCGGGTGTAGCGCTGTTTTTCAGCTCTACTTTACCTAACTGAATCTCTTTTACTGATAAGCCCAGCTGGTGCAGTTCATCGGATACGACTTTGACACAACGTGGACAAACCATATTTTTGATATATAAAGTATTGTTTTCCATATTCATAAACTCACATTTCAGACATATCGTGGCTTTCCATTGGATTCGTTCCTTTTTTGAAAAAATACTCACTATTGAGCAGATAAGCACCGCTTATCACAACTTCTTCACCTATCTCAATTCCCGAACGCACCTCAATAGCATCATTACTCTGGATACCCATAACGACCATTCTGCTTTCATAAGAACCGTCTTTTTTCTTAACCCAAACAGTTGCACCCTGAGAATCCTGCAAGACTGCATTGACAGGTACTGAAATGGTTGCCCGGGCGTTTTCTTTTACCAATACACTGGCCTGCATGCCTGGTTTTAATAAACCACCAGGATTCTGTATTTCAGCACGAATAAGGTTTATTTTTGACTGAATTTCTAATTGCGGTGCAGAAAAAGTGATCCGGCTATTCCATGTTTTACCAGGAAAATCATCAATACGTATTGTTACAGGATCATTGCTGTGAAATTCATTGATTTCTGTAGCATATATTTCTGCCTCCACCCATAAAGTAGACAGGTCTGCAATTTCAAAGATGGCATCACCATCCATCACGTAATCACCTTCTTTTGTATTAAGGGCAGTTACCACGCCACTATATTTGCTATAAACGGGCACGGTATTGCTGAACTCCCTCTTGCCCGCAAGTGACTTAATCTGGCTTTCTGTCATTCCCCAAAGGAGCAATTTATTTTTTGCACCATCAGCTAATTGTACATAGCCAAGCTCTGAACCCTGTATTTGCTTTGCCTTTTCTACAGCAATCAGATACTCTTTTTGAGCAGACAACAATTCTTCGCTATATAGCTCATAAAGAACCATACCCTGACTGACATACTCTCCCGTATTTTTAACGAACAGTTTTTCTATTCTTCCTCCTACACGGCTGCTTATTTTCGTGCGCTTATTCTCATTGATCACAAGCCTGCCGTTTACCGTTTTTTCCACACCTAATTTTCCTTCAGCAATGGTCACTGTTTTAATATTGGCAAGTTCTTCCTGTTCTTTGCTCAATTTCAAGCCTAGGGTTTTGTCATTTTTGTCTATAATGACTTTGGTAAGATCCATTTTGCAAATAGGACAAGATCCCGGTTTTTTCTCCATTACCTGTGGGTCCATTGAACAGGTGTAGAAAACATTGTCAGGTGTTTTTTCTCCTGCCTGCTTATTGCAGGACCAGAGAAGTAATGCTGCAAATATGAATAGTATGTTTTTCATTTTCCTTGTTATTTTGTTAGTACAAAACTTTCGCTGTCTATCATATACCATGCATCTGTTGCAATGGTATCTGCTTCCGTGAGACCATCAAGTATATTCACTTCTTTATTCAGTTTTGTTCCGGCTGTTACTTTATAGGTCTTGAAATGGTTCTGGGCTTTTTTAAACACAATAGCATTACTGTTTCCCAAATCAAGCATTGCCGATATTGGTATCCATAAGCCCTGATGCTGACCGGTATTAATGTTGGCATGTACCAATGAGCCTATTTTAAATATATGATGATCACATTTATCCAGGTAAACTCTGGCACTTATAAACTTGGAATCCTTTTCTAATACCGGTTCTATGAAACTGATTTTGGCACTGATAGGATTATCTGGCGCTATTTCCGAAACGATTTCAACAGGTTGTCCAACTTTTAGTTTAGCTACATCCTGCGGATATATTTTCAGGATCACCCATACTTGTGAGAGACTGATGATATTGAAAACAGTTTCTCCTTTTTTCACATATATCCCTTCCCGGATATTAAACTCCTGAGCTGTACCCATTACCGCACTTTCTGCCATAGGCATTACTGGCATTGTTAGTTCGTCCAGGTTACTCATCTGATGGATATGCCCGCTGGCAGGTGCATAAATAGAAACCAGATATTCTGCTTTTCTTGTTTTCTGCAAATGTTTCACCTGCTCTTCTGTCATTCCCAAAAGACGCAGTTTTTGTATTGAAGCATTTAAGAGGGCCGCTTCTTCTTCTTCATTGTTATTGAGAAGAAAAATATAATTCTGCTGAGCAGTCAGCAAATCAGGACTGTAGATATCCATGATTTTTTGCCCTTTTGTTACTTCCTGAAAATTATACTTTACATACAGTTTATCAATTCTGCCTGAATATCTGGACGAAACCGAAAATGTATTTTTCGGATTATAAGTAATATATCCCTTTGCTTCAACAGTGGAAGCTATCGCTTTTTTAACAGGTACGGTAACTTTGGCATTCCCTATTACTGTTTCGTTTACGGGTTCTACTATTGCACCTAGTCCCAATTCTCCCACATTTTCCAAGACTCCTTTTTGTACCAGGTCCATGCCGCATACAGGGCAGGCGCCGGGCTGATTTCTAATGATTTCAGGGTGCATGGGACATGTATATACTATTGCCTCATTTTTATGAGACATATCATGACCTGCATGTTCATGTTCTCCCCCGGCTTTTTCCTGCTTTGAATTACATGCAGTAAAAAGCACTATACCAATCAGTAGCAGACAGGCAATTTTATTTTTGTTCAATAGCTTTTTCATATTCTACCTGAAGAAGTAAGAGTTCCTGTTTCTTATTTAGCAATTCCATTTTAGCCATTTGCAGGGCTTGTTGTGCATCTAAGACAACAAACAAGTCTTCCGTATTCTGCTCATAGGCCAAAAGGGAGGTTTTATAGTTTTTCCCCAAGGCAGGCAGCATTGTTTTTTCATACAGGCTTATTTGCTGCTTCTGCGATAAAATCCGCCATTTTATAGCTTCAACCATGCCTGTGGCTTCATTAATGACAGCTTCTCTTTGTCTTTGATAGCCCTTGATCTGATAACTCAACCCTTGTTCCGATGATTTATACATTCTGGAAGACCAGGGTGCAATAGGAATGCTCATCATACCCATAAGGGTAAACTGATTCGGGTTATTGCCAAATGCAAACATGTGTCCGTACTGAATACCAAAATCGGGCTTTAAACGACTCGTTTCAAACTTCTTCTTGTACTGTAACACTAATATGTTTTTATCAATAGAAGTAATATCGCTCCTGTTTGATATAAGTGTACTGGTATCAATACTCGTTTTCTCATACTCTTTGAAAACCATACTGGTGTCCACATCAAATTGTGTAGATTTATCAATATTCATGAGCTGGCTCAGGTATACCCTTTTCCAGTTTATTTCGCTTTCAAACATCAATCGCATATTCTGAATTTCGGCCAGGGTTGCTTTGGCTTTGTAAATAGAACTCAGCTTCTCTTGCTCATAAGGGTAGCGGATTTCTGATGTTTTAATAACGTAATTCATCAATTGCTCCTGCTCATCAAGTACCAGCATTTTCTTTTTCACGATTACCCATTCGTAATAGCTTACTTTAGCTTTTGCAAACAAGTCGTTTTTCACAAAGTCTTTATTGGCTATTTCAACAGCCGACATACTTTGCATATACTTCTGGTTTGCTCTTTGCTTGGCCGGGTTCGGGATCATTTGCCTCCCCTCTATCATAAAGGAACCCATGCCGTTTGAAGGCCCCATGCCTCCGTTGTTCATGCCTGAATTATCGGCTTTCCATAAAGAAGGGTTATAGGGTGTCATAAAGAAGCCGGCTCCCACTTGTGGGGCTTCCCAGGCTTTTGCTCCCTTTGCAAAGGAGTTATATGCATTTGCCTGTTCGTCGTACATCAACAACTCCGGGTTGTTTTTCTCTATTGTTGAGGTAATGGTTTCTATGCTCATTATCTGCGCATGCAAGCCTGCTGCATGCAATAGGAGAAGTATGAATATTGTTATCCTTATCATTTCCTTAGTTTTAATGTTCTACGTCTAATACATCTATTTTCCCGAATTTCCTCAACTCGTATTCCTTTGTCATTTCGAATACCAAAGGCGTAACCAGTAAGATGTGGGTTGATGATGTGAGTACCCCGCCTATCATCGGCAATACAATTGGCAGCATTACATCACTGCCTGCTCCGGTAGCCCACAGTACAGGTACTAAACCGAACAGCGCTACGGATACTGTCATCAGTTTAGGACGGAGACGTTTAGCAGCGCCATTGATCACGTATTCCCTGATATCTGCATTGGTAACGGGTTCATTACTTTCTTTCTTTTTCAATACCAGCTGATGCATGGCATCGTTGAGATAAATGACCATGATGATACCTGTTTCTACTGCAATACCAAAGAGTGCAATAAACCCAACCACTACGGCTACCGATAAATTGACCTGATAGAAATAGATCATATATGCACCGCCAATGAGGGCAAAAGGTACCGTAAGCAGACTCAGGAATGCTTCACGCAAGGAATGGAAAGCGAGATACAATGCGAAGAAGATTATCAGCAATACAATAGGTATAATGATAAGCAGCGTTCTTTCTGCACGGATAAGGTTTTCATACTGACCGCTCCACTCAATAAAATATCCTTTTGGAAGTTTACCTATTTTACTGTCCAGCTTTTTCATGGCTTCATCTACAGTGCTGCCCAAATCTCTGTCACGCACATTGAATAGTACTGTTCCACGTAACATCGCATTTTCTGAGTTAATCATAGGCGGCCCTTCTGACAGATAAACATCTGCTACTGAAGACAATGGAATGGTACCATAGTTCATTGTCTGTATAGGTGTCCTTTTGATTTTATCTATGCTGTTTCTGTAATCCTGGGCAAACCTTGCATTGACATTAAAACGCTGTCTTCCTTCGATGGTCGTTGTCAGGTTCATTCCGCCTAATGCCGACTCTACAATCATGTTTACATCGTCTTCACTCAAACCGTAGCGACCAATTTCTTCTCTTTTAATCGCGATATCAAGGTATTTACCTCCTGTAATCGGTTCAACATACAAGTCTTTCACACCTTCAATACCTTCCAGTTCATTTTTCAACATCTGAGAAAAAACGTTGATAGAGTCAAGATTCTGCCCGTACACTTTCAAACCAACATCGGTACGAATACCTGTTGAAAGCATATTGATACGATTAATGATAGGTTGTGTCCAGCCATTGACTACACCCGGAATTTGTAATTTGGCGTTGAGTTCGTTGATGATATCTGTCTTGGTTTTCCCTTCGCGCCATTCTGCTTTCGGTTTCAAAAGCACGATGGTTTCCACCATGCTGATAGGCGAATTGTCGGTGGCAGTATTGGCACGACCTGCTTTACCCAGTACCGATTCTACTTCCGGTACAGACTTAATAATTTTGTCCTGCACTTGTAAGATTCTCTTTACTTCAGAGTTAGAAACGTCGGGCAGTGTTACAGGCATAAACAAAATAGAACCTTCGTCAAGCGGCGGCATAAACTCTTTGCCCAGACTCATCAATAAAGGTATGCTGATGAGTAAGGCTACTATATTGATCCCGATCGTTGTTTTTCTCCATTGCAAACACCATGTTATAACCGGCGTATATAATCTCTCCAACACTGAATTGATCGGGTTGCTTGATTCCGGTTTAAGTTTTCCCCTTATAAAGAAAGAAATCAATACCGGAGCAAGTGTAACAGCCAGTATAGCATCAACTAACAGGATAAAAGTTTTTGTCCATGCCAGTGGGTGAAACAGTTTACCTTCTTGCCCTGTTAGCATAAATACAGGAAGGAAAGAGGCTATGATAATAATGGTAGAAAAGAAAATACCACGCCCTACCTGTTTACAGGATTTTTCAATAATACTTAAGCGGCCTGCATTGTCTAACAGTGTATCGCTCATTGCCAGGTTTCGGTGACAGTTTTCTGCCATTACAATGCCGTTATCTACAATTACACCTATAGCCAGTGCAATACCGGTCAACGACATGATGTTGGATGAAATGCCGAACATGTTCAACAAAACAAAGCTTGTAACAATGGTAATAGGTATCTGGATGATGATACTTAATGCGCTTTTATAGCTGAACAGGAATATGATTACCACAAGGGAAACTGTAATTATCTCTTCCCATAATGTGTGCTTGATTGAATTAATGGCATCTTCGATCAGGGTACTTCTGTCGTAAGCAACTTTGATGGTTACGCCTTCGGGTAAGCCCTTTTCAATGTCTTTCAGTTTGGCTTTTACATCCGTAATTATTTTATCGGCATTTTCGCCATAGCGCATTACTACAATACCGCCGACTACTTCGCCTTCGCCGTTATAATCAAAAACACCTAAGCGGATATCGCCACCCATCTGAACGGTAGCAACATCTTTGATGCGGATAGGAATGGTATTATTAACCGATACAGGAATGTTTTCTACATCTTCAAGTTTCTTGATATAGCCCAGGCCACGAACAATATAGCCCATATCGCTCATTTCAAATTTACGCCCGCCAACATCATTGTTATTGGATTTGACAGCCTTTAACACATCCATCAATGTGACCTTATAATAAGTCAGCTTATTGGGATCAATATTGATCTGGTATTGTTTTTCGAAACCGCCAAATGAAGCTACTTCACTTACGCCTTTTACCGTTTGCAAACCAAACTTGATATACCAGTCCTGCAATGCACGCTGTTCTCCAAGATCAACATTCTTTGCATCCAGATAATACCAGAATACATGGCCTACACCTGTACCGTCGGGCCCAAGTGTTGGCGTGATGCCTTCAGGAAGTAAACGCTGGGCATAATTCAGACGCTCCAATACACGGGTTCTTGCCCAATATATATCCACATTGTCTTCAAAAATGATATAAACAAAGCTCATTCCAAACATGGAAGTCCCGCGTACGTTCTTGATTTTGGGAATTCCCTGAAGGTTAGAAACCAAAGGATAAGTAACCTGGTCTTCAATTACCTGCGGGCTTCGCCCCATCCATTCGGTGAAGACAATCACCTGGTTTTCAGAAAGGTCAGGAATGGCATCGATTGGGTTCTGCTTTACAGAAAAGATACCCCAGACAAACAGCCCTACTGCAATAAGTAAGACTATAAAGCGATGCTTTATGGATAAGGATATGAGTTTGTTTACCATAATATTGTTGTAGTTTGCCGGCATCTATTCAATAGCAGAGCCGGCAAACTATTTATTTATGTGATAATGATTGAAAGAATAAGCCTTTTCATGCTTATTGAGTTTATTGTTACTTCTTTCTATCGTATTTGCAACAGCCCGGCAGCGTGCTGTAGTTTGTATCTGTCGCCTTAGTGGTATCCGTATCATGTCCGGCATCAGCTACAATTTTATGTATCACGGTAACATTGATCATGTGTGGGTCATAAACTACCGTAAGCATTTTACTTTCCACATTCCAGCTGGCACTTTTGACATGCTTATTTTTAAGTAAAGCAGTTTCTATACGCTTTTTGCACATTCCACAATTGCCATAAACTTTGATAGTAGCAGTCTCATTATGCAGCGGCGCTGCTGATAAAGTAAACATAAACAACGACATAACCATCGCTACCAGAAGAAGAGTGATTTTTTGAATTTTCATGATAAGATTCTCTTTATGAGTTAAATATTTATTGATACGCAACGATAAGAATATAGGCTGCGCGCTATTCAATGTCAGATACGGGTACTGAAACTCAGACTAGTATCATCATTTTACAAGACATATCAGATACAGCAATTCCCGGCAATGCTAAA
>CAZNHL010000081.1:2783-4856 GCA_964572965.1 uncultured Bifidobacteriaceae bacterium | reverse complement strand
CTGATTTTGTCAAATGTTGAGAATAGGGAAACAGGAATACCGCAACACAGACCTGTGTCAATATACCTTGGGTAACAGAGGGGTATTTTTAAATTATAAGGGAACGGATTTGTATATACAAGGGTGTTTTGGGTGGCCCTGTTTCATATACATAGAATTGCCCATTATGCTGATTTTCGATAGCATAAACAGGCGCTTCAATTGAAAGGTAAGATGGTAATACTACAAAAAAGGAAGTAAGATCCGCGAAATTGAAGTTAATTTGTGAACTCAGCTGGTTATTATCCATTGAAAGCTGTGCCTGCGTATCTTGGCAACAGTCTTTTGGCATTTTTGACTTGCAAAAACCACATTGCCCGTTCTCTTCTTTTTCTTTTGCAAAAGAGAACGACGACAGCTTACCTCCACAATAATGTGCGCTCAACACTAGCCCCGTATTTAAACAGAGGTATGTCAGAAGGAACAATATGGATAGTAACTTTTTCAATAATGTAAATTTACGGCTTGTATCTTCTTATGTTGTTACAAAACTTTTCTTATTAGTTATAAAATTTTTTGATGCGGTTATTACACAGAACCTACGGAACGGTAATATAAAAGCAGGTATTGTTAGCCTGTGTGTTCAATTGCTACTCCTGCTGCATTATAATTCTACAGTGTCAGGTTGGAGGAAAGCGGCTGGCCAGCGAAGAGGATGCTGGCTGCTGGTTTTCGACTCCGCTCAAACACCGATTTCGGCTTCGCTCTGATGCGAGATAGATTATTTTAGGAATCTACTCCATAATACTTTTCTCCCAGTACTATTTTTTCTCTGCCGTTTTCTACTCTCCATTTGTTGGTATCTCTTAAAGAGAAAACACATCCGCAATATTCCTGCATGTAGAATTGTTCTCTTTTGTTGATTTCATGCATACGTTCTGAACCTCCTTTTTTACGCCAGTTGTACGTCCAATATGTTATTCCTGGATAATGTGCAGCTGCTGTAAGGCCACATCCATTGATCTGCTCCATATTTTTCCATCTTGAAATACCCAGTGAGCTTGAGATAATATCAAAGCCATTTTCAGAAGCATACAAGGCTGTGCGCTCAAAGCGCATATCGAAGCACATTGTACATCTAATGCCGCGTTCCGGCTCCATTTCCATTCCCTTGGCTCTGGCAAACCAATTATCTTCATCATAATCGGCATCTATGAAAGGGATATTATGTTTCTGTGCAAATCGGATATTTTCTTCTTTACGAAGGTCATATTCCTTTTTGGGGTGAATGTTAGGATTATAAAAAAAGATACTAAACTCAATACCGGAAGCAATGATAGCCTCCATTACTTCTCCGGAGCAGGGAGCGCAGCAAGAATGCAACAATAGTTTTTTACCGCCTTCTGGTAATTCTAACTTTTCTCTGATAATATCCATACTAATGTTTCTAGTTTAGGCTTGTACTTATTTTTGAGTGTACTGGTGTCACTTTTTTGCATTGTAACGTGCCGGAATGGCATTTACGATCAATGACATATCCAGTACCTAGTCATAAAATGAAAAGTCGTTTGAAGGGATCAGGTCGATACCAGCTTCCTTCTGAATAAGCCAGTTTCCTTTGCGGATCTCTTTTGCCACCTGCCATAAACTTGCCTGTGGTTCTTTGCCTGACCAATACTGTTCGCTGGATTTTTAGTTCTCTGCTGGCTCCTATGCGCGGATAGCCGAGGTTGTGCGTCTGCATTTTTCAACTTTTTAAATGGTTAATAATCATTGTAAAACTCAGGGTAATGGAGATTTTCTGAGTTTTGTTGTGAGTTGTAAATTCTTTACAAAGGTAGATGTGCAGATTTTAATACTTAATTAATGCTAATAAATAAGTATAATTAGCTTGTTGAATATGTTAAATCAGAATATTTAACTTTTTATTTACTATTTTTGACTCGATAAAAGGAAATTATTCCATGGAAGGACTAGATGAAACAGATTTGCAGCTCTTGAAGATACTGGGCAGCAATTCGAATTATACTACAAAGGAACTTGCGGCTAAGGTTAATTTATCATCATCGCCGGTTTTTGAGCGTGTAAAAAGAC
>CAZNHL010000081.1:0-2773 GCA_964572965.1 uncultured Bifidobacteriaceae bacterium | reverse complement strand
CTGAGGGCTATATCAAAAAGTATATTGCTATACTGGATGCTGAAAAGTTTAATCAGGGCTTTGTCGTTTTTTGTAATATCAGGCTGAAACAGCATGACAAAACGATAGGCCACAAGTTTGTGGAGGATATCTTAAAGATTGATGAGGTGGTGGAATGCTATAATATTTCGGGAGACTATGATTTTATCCTGAAGGTATATGCGAAAGACATGAAGCATTATCAGGATTTTGTTTTTAATAAGTTGGGGTCGGTTAAAAGTATAGGAAGTACTCACAGTACTTTTGCGATGGCTGAAATAAAAAATTCTTACAATATTATATTCTAGAGATACCGTTTGAAGTTTTGGCCTACAGACCAGTGTTTTTCTTTTACCCATTTTTCAAGTGCATTTCGCAGTACCAGTGTGCTAAATGACCCATCTAAGTAATGGGCTAAGGATAATATCTGCTCATTTATTTCTGACATGGGCATTTTTTCAACCCTGTTTTCACCTAACAGCTTTTTTTGGGTAAAAGGGCATCGTTCAGATAAGGGTGTCCGGGTTCTATTTCAGCTATTCCAATATTGCCGATTTACAGACAGGTAATTGAACTTAATCGTTTTATTGAAGCCGGTCATGGACTGGTATAGATATTGAAGGCAATAGCAGACTGGTTTTGACTTGTATGTATAGCTTTTAACAAAAGCTGTGCATGACTTTCTGCTGATCGTAGTCAAGATATAAATTTGCTCTATAGAATATTTTACTTAAAAAAGGTTGAATTAATTTATAAAAAGGAATAATAATCTTTAAACACAACAAAAAACAATACAAAAACCTTATTTTAATTAAATCGAAGATTTAATAGCCTGCAAAACTTACTTTTGCAGTATAAAAATCTAAAAAACATAAGAGTACCTTGAAGAAGTTATTAGAAGTATTGAGTAAAGCAGGTTTGGACGGCTTCCTGTTAATGATAGGCACCATGATTCTGCTGGCTTATTTTTTGCCGGAGCCAGGTATGATTAAAGAACCTGTTTCGCTGGAGGAAATTGCCAATGCAGGCGTGTCGTTGATTTTCTTTTTTTATGGCTTGCGACTGAGTGTTGAGAAACTAAAAGCAGGGCTTGCCAACTGGAAAATGCACATTGTCGTCCAGTTGACAACCTTTTTGTTTTTTCCGCTCATCGTTTTGGCATTTCGCCCCTTGTTCGTGAACGCCGGCTTCGAGTTGCTTTGGTTGGGTGTATTTTTTCTGGCAGCTTTACCGTCCACAGTTTCCTCTTCCGTGGTTATGGTTTCCATCGCCAAGGGCAACATTCCCGCAGCCATTTTCAATGCGAGCATTTCCAGTTTGATCGGAGTAGTGGTTACCCCGCTCTGGGTTGGGCTGTTCATCGCTTCTGCAACAGGCGATTTTGATGTCACTGATATCGTAATAAAGTTGATTCTTCAAGTCTTGTTACCTGTCATCATTGGCATCAGCCTCAACTCCCGTTTTGGCGCCATTGCCGAAAAATATAAGAAACAGCTCAAATATTTCGATCAGGCAATCATCCTCACCATCATTTACACGTCGTTTTGTAAGTCATTCTCAGAACACCTATTTGACGATTTTACGGCTCTTGAACTTGCCGGACTCGCCGCAGGGATGATGTTTTTGTTTTTTGCCGTATTCCTTTGTATCGGACTACTCAGTCGCTTCTTTGGCTTTTCAGATGAAGATCGTATTACTGTCCTATTTTGTGGATCTAAAAAATCATTGGTACATGGCACCGTCATGTCAAAAGTACTCTTTCAGCACAGTACCATCACGGGCATCGTATTGTTGCCACTCATGCTTTACCATGCCTTGCAATTGATTGCCGCCAGCATCATCGCTCAGAGCATCGCTCGACGAAAAGAAGTATAATTTTTAATCCCGATAGCTATCGGGTTTCTTTATATAAATGTGTTTGCAGGAGCAATCAGAGGCGGAGTATCCAGATTCATTTGTTAGTCCGTAGAGTTTAGCAGAGCGGCTCTACGGACTGAGGGGGCTCCTCAGATTTTCTTTAGAAAATCACTATGTGCTCCTAATAGCAGGCTTAATATTTTAAAACACATAGAAAGTTTTAGTTTACATTTTCCCGCAGATAACGCAAAATTTCGCAGATTAGGATTTAAAACTCCGATTCTGAAAAACCCTGAAAATTTAAAAATCTGCGCTATCAGCGAAATTAGCGGGCAAACTTCAGAATCTCCGGTTAAGCGGATCAGGTAAAGTGTACTGAAACGGATACTCAATTAATTTTAAACATAGAGGCTATTTAAATCTGGCGTTTACACTCTATGTGTTAAATCTAAAACGAGTTGGATATTTCTTAATATCTATCCGGGACAAACTAATCTTTTATTTATGTGGAATTTTATTCGCTCAAAAGAGGATAATCAATATAACCCAGTTTCCCTCCTCCATACATTGTTGCCCTGTCCGGCTCACTAAGCGCAGCATTTTTTTCAAACCGTACAGCGAGGTCAGGATTTGAGATGTATAATTTGCCAAAGGAAATCAGCTTTGCAATACCTTTTTCAAGTTCTGCTTCGGCAGAAGCCTTGTCATATCCTGAATTAGCAATAACTGTCTGGCGAATCTTACTGCCAAATAATTCAATCTCATTGTGAGCACTACCATTTTCAGGCGATGCGAGATGTGGGTTCCGTCGCATGAGTTCCACATAGGCAAAGTCCAGCTTGTTCAATTCGGTGGGAGGTGAAAAGGTCGGAATTAAAATATCTCCTTTCAATCCTTA
>CAZNHL010000080.1:2383-16054 GCA_964572965.1 uncultured Bifidobacteriaceae bacterium | reverse complement strand
ATATGATAAAATTTATACCACTGCTATTGTTTAAACCATAGAAATCGAAGACACATTTGGGAAGTTATAGTCTCGATAATTATATCTATTTGCATATAAAATTGTCTTTATGATTAAAATTATACGTATATGCATATAGTTTTAATATTTTACATATATTTATATGCAAATACATATAGTATGGACGGGTTGTCAGACTTTGTAAAGAACAGGCGCAAGGCTTTGAGCTTAACTCAGGAAGAGTTTGCTGAAAGGGCGGGAGTTGCGCTTACGGTGATCAGGAAGATTGAACAGGGCAAAGAAAACCTGAGTTTGTCGAAGGTCAATCAGGTGCTGCTGATGTTTGGTCATGTGTTAGGTCCGATAAACAGGAATAATGAGACAAGGGATAGTGAAATACAATAACATCAGAGCGGGTGTGCTGACGGAGGATGACAATGGTGAATACCTTTTCATATATGATGAGCAATATGTAAAGGGCTATCCCGGTCAGTTTATCACTTACAACATGCCAGTGTCGCCAAGGCCATACAGGAGTAAGCGCTTGTTCCCGTTTTTTGATGGCTTGATACCTGAAGGGTGGCTGTTGAATATTGCCGCTGAAAGCTGGAAAATTAACAAAAATGACCGCATGGGGCTGCTGCTTGCCTGTTGCGAGAATGCCATTGGCGCGGTAAGTGTTCATTTGCTAAATACTGAAACAGATGCCTAAGTGTTTGTATTGCTATAAGGAGTTGGGTGAAAACCAACAGGACTATCACTCGAAATGTACAAAGGCATTCTTCGGGACTGTAAATGCGCCTGCCTTGCCGTATCGCTTAGAGGATATGGAGAAATTGGCCAAACAGGCTGCTGAATTGTCTGTAACAGTACCGGGAGTTCAGCCGAAATTGTCTTTAGGCTGGATTAAAAATGAGTTGGCAAACGGGCATCATGGCAGTCGGCTGACTATTATGAATGCTTTGGAAGGGCAGTATATTTTAAAGCCGCAAAACGAAGCCTATCCGCAGATGCCTGAAAACGAGCATCTTTCTATGAAGCTGGCAGCATTGTTTGGTATGAACATAGTTCCAGTAAATATGATCAGGCTGGCTTCGGGGGAGTTGTGTTTTATTACGAGGAGAATTGACCGTAATGCAGACGGGAGTAAAAATCACATGATTGACTTTTTGCAAATCCTGGAGCTGTCGGATAAATACATGGGAAACATGGAGAACTTGGGTAAGACCATTGGCGACTTGTCTGTAAACACGTTGTTCGATAAGGTGCGGTTTTTTGAATCGGCAGTTTTCAACTATGTCATTGGCAACAACGATATGCATCTTAAAAACTATTCGATGTTTCTGTCAGCAACAGGCTGGGTGCTTGCTCCGTTTTATGACCTTTTGAATGTAAAGTTGGTTCTGCCAAAGGACAAGGAGGATTTCGCTCTGATGATGGGCGGCAAGAAGGAAAATTTTAATAAAGGCTATTTTGACCGTCTGGGCAGTGTTTTAAAACTCAATGATAAACAAATTAATACTGTTTATAAAAGACTTGTAAAATGGCTGCCCAAAGCTACGCTGCTGATAGATGATTCTTTTTTGGACGAAGAAAGAAAAGACAATTATAAAGAATTGATAACAAAGCGTACGGCAATGTTTGTTTAAGCCTTGAGTTCTGGGGATTGGTGTCTGAGCGAAGCCGAAGACACATGGTCTAGCCCATAAACGGAAACAGTCCACGATTTTAATCGTGGACTGTTTCCGTTTTGCATGTCTGCTTATTTATAAAATTACAGTGAGTAATTATTTCAGCTCTATATACTTTAGTAATTCAGCTTTGGTTTGTTCGTTCTGGAACTTGCCGCTGAACTGTGAGGTAACGGTGGCGCTGCTGATGTCCTGTACGCCGCGTGACGATACGCACAGATGTGTGGCATCTATGATAACGGCTACATCTTCTGTTTCCAGTATTTCTTTCAACGCATTTGTGATCTGCATCGTCAGACGCTCCTGTACCTGTGGGCGCTTGGCGTAATACTGAACAATACGGTTTATTTTTGAAAGTCCGATTACTTTGCCTGACGATATATAAGCTACATGCGCTTTACCGATGATAGGCACAAAATGGTGCTCGCAGTTAGAGTAGAAAGTAATGTTCTTCTCTACAAGCATCTGATTGTACTGATACTTGTTTTCGAACAGCTTTACATCCGGGAAGTTTTCAGGGTTAAGGCCGCTGAAAATCTCCTGTACATACATTTTTGCTACACGGCGAGGTGTTCCTTTAAGGCTGTCGTCGTTGCGGTCAAGGCCAAGGATGTCCATGATCTTGCCGAAATGATGTTCTATCTGCGCTATTTTCTCTGCATCTGAAAGCTCGAAAGCATCCTTGCGTAAAGGTGTTTCGATAGAGGTGCTTATATGTTCGTCGCCCATCTCGTCGATCAATATATCAAGCGTGTGGGTATTCGACAAAGTTTCGTTCGGTTTCATATAAAATGACTTTTAAATCGTATTGATGATCAATTTTTTGTCTCAGAATATTCCAAATAACCACTGCAATATTCTCGGCTGTGGGATTGAGGTTTTTAAATTCATGAACGTCGAGGTTTAAGTTTTTATGATCAAAGCGTTTGAGTACGTGTTCTTTTACAATATCGCTGAGCAGTTTGGTGTCTATCACATATCCGGTTTCAGGGTCTATTTCGCCGGTTACTTTGAGTACCAGTTCATAATTGTGTCCGTGAAAGTTCGGATTGTTACATTTACCAAAAATGCTGTCGTTTTTTTCGGCTGACCAGTCAGGATTATAAAGTCTGTGAGCGGCATTAAAATGTTCTTTTCTATAAATAGTGGCTTTCATTCAGTGCTTCCCGTTTCTTTTAATCTTTATTGGTTTGTTTTTTTATTTAACCACATTTCTATCAAGACATAAGACTAGAAATTTAAAGATTCGAAAGTTTTAAAATTCTAAGATTTCAAAACTATACTATTTTATGTCTAACGTCTTAAATCTAAAGTCTAATATCTCCTAAATATGGTTCTAGTCAAAACCTTCAAATTGTTGTGAAGGTTCAGTTTTTTGTCTTTTTTATTAAATAACATCCGTCACGTTAATCGTGCCGGCATCTTCAATGCTGAACTCCAGTGACTTATGGCTTAGTTTGATAGTCACTGAATGTACCGTTTTATCTACTACTTTAAACGTACTTTCAGAAAGCACTCCGGCTTGCCATAACAGGGCAGAAGCTTCTTTTTGCTCCGGCGAAATGGCCGCTTCCTGGTTTACCTGCAATTCTGAAAGGTGCTTGTAAACCTGCTTACTTCCTGCAATCTGTGGGATAGGCGATCCGTGAGGGTCCGTTTCCGGAAAACCCAGGGCTTCGTCTACTTTGTCCCAAAATTCATTCTGTTCTATGTGTTCCATTTTTTCAGCTTCTTCATGCAGCTGATCTGCCGGAACGTTCATTTCTTTTGATAAATAAGTTTCCCAAAGTCTGTGAGCTCTGATCAGTTTTTTAACTTCAGCAGACCCTACTTCGGTCACAAAATATTCTCCACTTTTCTCATGTACAAAGCCCTGTGATTTTAATTTATGCAGGGAAAGTCTGAGGTAAATTTTGTTAAAATCGAGGTGGTTACGCAGGAGTTCAAAAGAACAGCTGCCCTGTAAGCGCAGTTTTACGATGGCCTTTAACAGGTCTTCTTTATCAATTTTAAACTGACGAGCTCTCTTTCTGATAGTTACCAGTATGAAACCTCGTTTAGGGGAGAACAACAAAGATAATGCAAAAAGCATCACCGCAAACAATGTCATGGTAGGCCCTGGTGTAATTTCCAGGATAATAGCCACTAAAAGCCCTCCGGAAGCAGAAATTAAACCTACAATGGCTGAAATAATTACCATCTTGTAAAGCTTATCAGTAAGCAGGTAAGCCGTTGAGGCCGGAATAATCAGCATGGCTACTACCAATATAACTCCCACAGACTGTATAGATGCCACAATAGAAAGCGACAACAGGAACATGAGGAAATAATGGATAACGGCCACTGAAATGCCCATTGTGGCAGCAATTACCGGATCGAATGTAGAGATGAAAAGGTATTTGAAGAACAAATACACGCAGACGATCACGTAAATACCGATCATGGCTGTGAGCCACAAATCACTGTCAGATACACCCAGCACGTTCCCGAACAAGAAATCTTTCATGTCGAGGTGGATACCTTCGCGTTTAGTCAGCCATGAAATACCAATGATGCCCAGCGCAAACATTCCTGTAAACACGATCCCGATAGAGGCATCGTCTTTGGTGATGGAATTGCGTTGTACCCAGGTAATGAGCATAGAGGTAAATAGTCCGGCTACTACAGCTCCGGCAAATATGGCGAGGGTATTATGTCCGAAAAACATAAACCCGGCCACAACGCCCGGCAATATGGCATGAGAAAGGGCATCTCCGATAAGGGCCATGCGGCGCAGGATCACAAAGCAGCCGAGTATACCACAGGTAATACCAACTACCGATGAGGCTGCAAGTGCCCGCAGGGCGTAGTCGTAATGAAGTATTTCAAATATTTTTTCTAACATAAGCTTTGACTGATGTTTGATTAATTTTCGTCTATTATTTGTTTGACTTTTGTTTCTAAAAGCTTTTGATCAGGGAGATAGAGCTGATATTTTGAAACAAAAATTTTGTTGGAGAGGCCTCCTGTCGCATATTTTACAAGAAACTCATGTTTGTCTGCAGCAATGATAATGCCTATAGGATCATTGTCTCCTTCTGTGTTTTCTTCTTCTTTGAAATAATTTAGGTATAAGTTCATTTGACCTATATCCTGATGTTTTACTTTTCTTGTTTTTAAATCAATTAGAACAAAGCATTTTAAGATTCTGTGGTAAAATACCAGATCAATATAATAATGTTCGTTGTCTACGGTTATTTTAAATTGCTTTGCTACGAATGAAAAACCTTTACCCAGTTCCAAAAGAAACTTTTGAAGATTTTCGGTGAGTTTACGTTCTAAGTCTTTTTCTTTTAAAATGTTTTCCTGATGAATTTGAAGAAATTCAAAAACATAAGGGTCTTTGATAGTGTCTTCTGGTTTTAATATTGTTTGTCCTTTATGAGAAAGAGCAAGTACAGTTTCTTTGTCTTTGCTTAATGCGAGTCGCTCAAATAAGGCTGATGAAATCTGTCTTTTTAGTTCTCTGAAGCTCCAGTTTTCCAGAACGGACTGTTTTTCGTAAAAGTTTCTCGATAACTCATCACTAATAGTGAGTAGCTCTGCATAATGGCTCCAGCTTAATTTTCCGGACACTGTCTGGAAAATTGGATACTTAAGATAAAACTGTCGACACAAGTATAAATTACTTTTACCAAATCCTTTGCCGAAGTTTGATTTTAAGTCTTTAGAAAGGTTAGAAAGAAGCGCACTTCCATATTCTGCCTTTTCTTTCCCTTTTTGTTCATATTCTACGATATGCTTACCTATTTCCCAATTAGCTTTTATTAATTCATGGTTGATTGCCAAAAGGGCATTTGTACGTGCTTTGGCAACAGTACTCCCGATTGTTTCAATCAATTGTTTATATGAATTGTCGATATTAGCCATTTTTTTATTTGTTACTGGGTCAACATGTAACCTATTTATATTTATCAGTTTCCTGTAATATCGTCAGACGGCCGCCGTAGGTCTGGGCAATGTTTTCATTGTTGAAAATTTGCTCAGTATCGCCATAAGCGATCAGGCGTTGGTTGATCATGATGACATTGTCAAAGTAATCTTTCACTTTTGACAGGTCATGGTGGATGATCAGGACTGTTTTATTTTCAGCTACCAGTCCTTTGATGATCTGCACGATCTTATCTTCAGTGGTAATGTCAACGCCTACAAAAGGTTCATCGAACATCAATACTTCTGCCTGCTGGCAAAGCGCACGGGCAATGAAAACTCTTTGCTGCTGCCCGCCTGACAGGTCGCGGATTTGCCTGTCGGTAAAGGCAGTCATGCCCACTTTGTCAAGTGCATGCATGGCCATTTGTCTGTCATCTGAAGAGAACTGTTCAAAGCGGCCTTTCATAGGTAGTCTGCCTGTCAATACGATGTCAATAACTGTCGCCGGGAACGACCAGTCTATTTCTTCTTTCTGAGGAATGTAAGCGATTTTATTTCTTATTTCTTCTACAGAAGCACCATTGATCAGGATTTTGCCACTGTCGGGTTTTACCAGGCCAAGTATAGACTTGAACAGGGTAGATTTACCCGCACCGTTAGGGCCAAGTAAGCCATATAGCTTACCAGATTCAAGTGTCAGGTTGATGTTTGATAATACAGATTTCTTGTAGTAAGAAACAGAAATGTTCTGGATGTCGATGGTGTATTTGCTCCAGTTTCTCTTTTGCGACGAGCTTGGTTTTACTTTCAGAAATAACCAGATAAATCCTATAGCAAACAGCGCCAGCACAGTAATAAACAGAGGAATGAGCGATTGCTTTGTTTCGTTGTTTTCTGCAACCAGTGTCAGTGCTTCAACCAGTGTGTCTGTGTTGTAGCGTAGCATGTCAATATATGTTGCAGCGCCGCTTACTTCATCGCCAAGTGAGTCGGAGAAAAGCTTTCCGCCAATCCTGATGCCGTTATCTGCCGCCAGTTGCTGCAGTAGTTTAGGGTTGATGGTTGATTCGATGAAGATTGCCGGAATATGTTTTGCTTTGATAATATTCATCAAACGGTTCATGTCAGAAATCTGTACTTCTGCATCTGTAGATGTACCAAGAGCAGATTCTACCGTCACACCAAAGCGTTTCCCATAATAGCGGAAAGCGTCGTGTGAAGTGATCAGTACTCTTTTCTCTGACGGTATTTTACCTACTTTCAGCACCAACTCTTCATATAAATCCTGTAGTTTGGCTTTATAGGTAGTAAAGTTTTTTTCGTAGCTATTGGCGTGTTCTTTGTCCAGCGCCACAAAAGCATTTTTAATATTTTCTGCATAGGTAATCCCGTGAATAGGATCCATCCATGCGTGTGGGTCCGGTGAGCCGTGGAATTTTTCGTTCCTGATTGGCTGAATAGATTCTGCTACTTCAACCACAGTTCTTTTTCCGCCGGCATTGTCTATCAACTTATTGAGCCAGCCTTCCAGGTGCAGGCCGTTTTTTAGGATCAGGTTAGCCTGAGCTACCTTTTGAGCATCTTTTGGTGTTGGTTCATAGATATGTGGATCTCCACCAACGGGCATCAGGCACTCTAGCTTGAGGTGCTTGTCTGCATCTATGTTTTTGGCAATGTCATAGATGATGGTGGTGGTAGCCAGCACGCGGTGTTGCGCTGAGAGCTCTGTCCCGGACAGCCCGCATACAAGGCAGGTGAGTGCTATGATAAAGTTTCTCATGTCTTTGAAATAAACAGGTTCAGTGCTACTTCTTTGGAAATATGTATGGTCTTTTGCTGGTTCAGGGTGATGTCCATTGAACCGTCAAATTCTACTTTGTCTACTATTTTAACCGGAGTTCCCAAGCTGATACCCAGTTTATCCAGGTATTTCAGGAAGGCCGGTGAACTTTCTTTGACAGAAATGATAATTCCTGTCTCGTCAATATTCATTTCACTTAACTCTACTTTTACAGGTTCTTTAATTTCCCCGTTTTCAGTTGGAATAGGATCTCCGTGCGGATCATATTTAGGGAAGCCTAAAAACTCATCTAGTCTTTCTATCAGTAGGGTTGACTGGATATGTTCAAGCTGTTCAGCAACTTCATGTACTTCGTCCCAATGGAAATTAAGTTTCTGTACAAGGAAAACTTCCCAAAGGCGGTGTTTTCTGATTACTTTGAGGGCATGTTTTTTTCCTTCTGCTGTAATTCGTACCCCGTAATATTTTTCGTAATTGATTACTTTTTTCTGAGACAGCTTTTTAAGCATGTCGCTTACTGAGGCAGGCTTGGTATTTAAAACTTCTGAGATGGCATTAGTAGTAACCTCATTTGCGCCGTGATTGGACAAATGATAGATTGCCTTGAGGTAGTTTTCTTCGGTATAACTCAGCATTTAACTCCAATTTTATTATTGCAATATACTGATTTTTTAGGTTTGTCTAAAAATAAAATTTGATTGGTTCTTGTGGTTTTGGGAATAGAAGATTGTAACAGCAAAAATGTAGGGTGCTATAGTAATACTAAGCATTAAGTTTTTGAACTTCCTTTAGAAGGTTTTCGATAGTTAAGTGTTATAGCTACAGTCTTTTATTTTCACCAGCCTGTTTCTGCATTTTAGTTTCATTTTTTGTCGGTTCAATCAGAAACCCACAAGTTGGCGATGTAATTCAAAATACATTTACCCCTATAAAAGGTAAAGTATAATAAAATGAATCAGATCTTTTCTATACCTCAAAGAACCCGTGGCTATGTATACCTGTTTTTGGGTATGCTTTTAGTAAGCTGTGGCAGCAATAACGAAGAAACTCAGCAGTCTGGTGAGCAGGTGTTAACTGCTGAAGTTATTACATTACATCCAGAGAATGCAACGCTTGAGCAGACCTATCCGGCGAACCTTGAAGGCAGAATAAATGTGGAAATCCGGCCGCAAATCAGCGGCTATATTGACAAGATTCATGTTGATGAAGGTGCTTTTGTGAAAGCCGGCCAGCCGCTGTTTACAATCAATGCAAGTGTATATAGGGAACAGAAAAATACATCTTTGGCATCATTAAATGTTGCCAAATCACAGCTTGCATCTGCAAAGCTGGAGCTGGAAAAATTTGAAATCCTTACCAGTAATAAAGTAGTGTCTGATTTCCAGTATCAGAAAGCAAAAGCCAATTATGAAAGTGCACAGGCAGCAGTAAACCAGCAACAGGCACAGGTAGCTTCTTCTGACTTAAACCTTGGATTTACGGTTGTAAAAGCACCGGTAAGTGGTTTTATAGGCAGGATTATGAAGCGTAATGGTGCTTTAGTAAATCCTGCTGATGCGCAGGCGCTTACTACCTTGTCTCAGGTTGATGAAGTATATGCCTATTTCTCTGTTTCGGAGAAAGAAGTATTGAGGATCAATGAGACTAAAACAGGTGCCACACTGCTTAAGAAGTTGAAGAACTTTAAGAATGTAGCGCTTATTTTGGCTGATGGAAAAACCTATAGCCATCATGGAAAAGTTGATATGATGGATGGTCAGTTTGACAGGTCTACCGGTTCTGTTACACTACGCGCTTCATTTCCTAACCCTCAATATCTATTACGATCAGGCAATACCGGCCGCATAGTCCTGAAAACAGAGGAAACAAATGTTTTTAAAATCCCGGTGCTGGCAACTCATGAAATGCAGGATAAGCTGTTTGTCGGGATGTTAAATAAAGCATCTGAAATGAACCGTGTTGAGCTCAAGGACTTTCTGAAATCAGGAGATTATTACATTCTGAAATCAGGGTTTAAATCAGGTGATAAGATTGTGGCAAACGAATTAGGAAGTATTCCTGAAAAATCTGTTATCGTTCCGAAAAAGTTATAAGCCTTCATGAGTATGTTAAGCAAAATAATCAAAAGACCGGTATTAGCGACCGTAATATCTGTTATAATAGTGCTCATAGGGCTGGTTGGCTTGCAACGCATTCCTATGACCCAATTTCCCGAAATTGCGCCGCCTACAGTTTATGTATCCGGAATCTATCCCGGTGGCAACGCGCAGAGTGTGATCCGCTCGGTAATCACACCTTTGGAAGAAGCGATCAATGGGGTAGAAAAGATGCAGTATATGACTTCAACTGCTTCCAATGACGGGACTTTTTCCATCACTATTATATTTAAACAGGGGGTAGACCCGGATCAGGCAGCAGTAAACGTACAAAACCGTGTAGCCCAGGCAAATGCCCAGTTGCCGATTGAGGTGATCCGTCTTGGGGTAAATACTACGAAACAGCAGACCAGCAACTTGATGCTTGTCAATATTGCCAGTTCTCAGCCAGATAAATACGATGAGAAGTTTTTGCAAAATTATGCCAAAATTAATCTGATACCTGAGTTGAAGCGGATCCCGGGAGTGGGTAATACCATTCTTTACGGAACCAAAGATTACTCAGTCCGTGTCTGGCTTGACCCGGTAAAACTGGCATCTTTTGGCATGGTACCTTCTGATGTAGAATCAGCGATTACCGATAATAGTTTTGAAGCCTCTCCCGGGCGTTTAGGAGAGGAGTCTGATGCTCCGATGCAATTTGTTTTAAGCTATAAAGGGAAGCTCAATAAACCGGAAGAATTTGAAAGAATAGTGCTTAAATCAAAAACTGACGGTTCCATTTTACGCCTGAAAGATGTAGCAAGAATTGAATTCGGGATTTCTACCTATGCCAGTGATTCTTATACAGATGGTGAGCCTTCCGTGATCATGGCAGTAGTTCAGGCAAGTGGGTCTAATGCCAATGATATTGCCATAGAAGTTGAAAAGGCTTTGGCCAGGTTTCAGAAGGATGTACCAGATGGTATCCATTATGATATTATCCAGAATATGAAAGACCGTTTAGATGCTTCTATCAGCCAGATGCAATCTACTTTGCTGGAAGCATTTATATTGGTGTTCATTGTAGTACTGATCTTTTTACAGGATTTTCGCTCTACGATCATTCCGGCTATTGCAGTTCCTGTATCTATTATCGGTACGTTTTTCTTTATGTACATGATTGGTTTTTCAATCAACGTACTTACGCTGTTTGCTTTGGTTTTAGCCATAGGTATTGTGGTTGATGATGCCATTGTGGTAGTAGAGGCTGTGCATTCAAAAATGCAGCAAACGGGAGAAAATGCAAGAAATGCTACAATTTCTGCGATGAGTGAGATCAGCGGTGCTATTATTTCAATTACCCTGGTGATGTCAGCCGTATTTCTTCCTGTTGGTTTTATGGAAGGGCCTGCGGGCGTATTTTATAAGCAGTTCTCCTATACACTGGCAATTGCGATCCTTATTTCAGCAGTCAATGCACTGACTTTAAGTCCTGCCTTATGTGCATTGTTATTGAAAAAACATCACGCGGACGAATCAGGGCAGAAAAAGTTCAAACAGCGTTTTGCGGATGCCTTTAATGCCGGATTTGAACGCTTGACGGACAAGTATACAGTAGCTGTTAGTTTATTAAGTAAAAGAAAAATGATTGCGTTAGCAGGATTGGCGCTGGTTTCTTTTGCTGCGTTTTTCCTGATGAATAATTCTCAAAAAGGATTTGTACCTGCTGAAGATGACAACAACCTGACTTTTATGATCACCCTTCAGGGTGGTACAAACCTGCAGCATACCACAAAAGAAGTAGAGAAAGCTACTGAAATTATACAGCGTATGCCTGAAATCAAGAGTTTGAGTACCATCTCGGGTTTCAGTATGTTCAGTTTTTCTTCAGCGCCTAACTGTGCGGCAGGTTTTGTTACATTAAAGAATCCTAAAGACAGGGGGGAAGTGCATGACATTGATGAGGTGATGATGAAAATCCAGGAAGCTGTACAGAAGGAAATCAAAGGCCAGTTTATCATTTTCCGTAATCCGGCGGTGGAAGGCTTTGGTACAACAGGCGGGGTAGAGATTGTATTACAAGACAGAACTTCCGGTGATATGGGCAAATTTGAAGCAGTAAGCAATAAAGTTTTGGAAGGTTTGAACAGTCGCCCTGAAATTGCCGCAGCGTATACTGCTTTCAGAAGTGATTATCCTCAGTATGAAGTAATGGTAGATGAAGATAAAGTGGCACAGCTGGGGCTTACATCAAAAGAAGTAATGAATGCCTTGCAGCTTTTCTTAGGCGGTTCTCAACCGACGGATTTTGTACGCTTTGGAAAACTATATAGAGTAAACATTAAGTCGGATGGTCAATTTCGTAAAGACGAGTCTGCATTAAGTAATATGATGATCCGTAATAATGTGAACCAAATGGTCCCAATGTCAACATTGATCACATTAAAAAAAGTATTAGGCCCGGAGGTGATCAATCGTTTCAATTTATATAATAGCATTACTATCAACGTGAATGCTGCTCAGGGAACGAGTAGCGGAAAAGTAATGGATGTGGTGGATGAGATACTGGGTAAAGATTTACCCAAAGGCTTCAGTTATGAATATGGAGGGCTGAGCCGCCAGGAACGTAATTCAGGTTCACAAATGGTATTTATTTTTGGCCTGAGCATCCTGTTCGTTTATTTCCTTCTGTCAGCTCAGTATGAAAGTTACCTTTTGCCTTTGGCGGTACTCTTTTCTTTGCCGACGGGTATTCTGGGAGTATTTATTGCTACTGGTCTTGCCGGAATTGAAAACAATATCTATGTCCAGATAGCATTAATCATGCTTGTCGGGCTGTTAGCTAAAAATGCCATTCTTATTATAGAGTTTGCTGTACAACAGCGAAGGGCTGGTGCGTCAGTTTTTGAAGCAGGTATAGCAGGTGCTAAAATGCGCTTAAGGCCTATTCTGATGACGTCCCTGGCTTTTGTTGCCGGGCTGGTACCGCTGATGTTTGCGAAAGGTGGTACCGCTTTAGGGAATAAATCAATCAGTATCAGTGCCGCGGGAGGAATGTTGAGTGGCGTACTTCTGGGTGTATTCATTATCCCGGTTCTATATATGGTTTTTCAGTATTTACAGGATAAAGTGTCGGGTGAAAAAACAGTCACAAATGAAACAGTATAAGAAATATATAATTGCTATGGTTTTGTTTACAGGATTAATTCAGTCTTGTAAAGTAACCAAAGACCATTCAAGACCGGAATTGGGGTTGCCAAAATCTTTTAATGGTATAGCGGCTGATTCTGGAAGTGTCGCTGAAATTCCGGAGTATTCTGAATTTTTCAAAAATAAAGCATTGGTGTTGTTGCTTGATTCTGCCATGAGCAATAACCTTGATTTGCTTATTGTTACGGAGAATATACTGTCAGCTGAAGCTGCATTAAAGAGTGCTAAATTGAACTATCTGCCGGAACTGAACCTTCAGATTAACTCAGGCGTGCAGCGACTTTCACGAAACAGTATGTTAGGCTCATTTGCAGGAGGTTTGTTGTTTGAAGATTACAACCTGGCACCGGCACTTTCCTGGGAAATTGATTTCTGGGGAAAACTCAAGCGCCAACGCGAAGAGGCTCTGGCTAATTTTCTTGCCCAAAAAGAGATTAAACGTGGATTACACGTACAGTTGATATCCCTGACTGCTCAGGCATATTATAACCTTTTAAGCCTTGATGAACAATTGAAAATTACACAAGGTGTGGAGAAAGCTATGGCGGAGACAGTGGTCATGTTAAATACCCAGTATCGGGTAGGGGATGTCAATTCTCTTGCAGTCAGACAATCTGAAGCTCAGCTTGCAGAAGTAAGGGCGCTGATACCTGAGATCAGGGCTAGTATCGTTGCTCAGGAAAATACATTACGGATGTTGACCGGAAATTATCCTGGTGTTATTCAACGTTCCGGAGATTTTGAGCAACTGGAGTTTGACAGTAGTTTGCAAGCAGGTATACCGGCAAATCTATTGGCTAACAGGCCTGATGTAAAACAAAGTGAATTGATGTTACAGGCAGCCAATGCAAGAGTGGGGATTGCCAAAGCAAATTTCTACCCTACATTGAAAATTACGGGTTCAGGAGGTCTTAATAGTATCAAAGCTTCTGACTGGCTTTCGATACCTGCTTCTCTTTTTTTCAATGCAGCGGCAGGC
>CAZNHL010000080.1:0-2373 GCA_964572965.1 uncultured Bifidobacteriaceae bacterium | reverse complement strand
AAAGCGGCTGAGTAACGCCTGCCGCTTTTTAACAGGAGAAGTATAAAGTCGGGATATGAACAGGCGCAACATAACCGGACGGCAGCTGTATATGCATTCAGGAAGTCAGTTCTGGGGGCAGTTGAAGAGGTAAGTACAGCCATGAGCAATCTTGAAAAGGTTGATTTGCAGGTGCATGAGGTGAACAACCGGAAAGCTGCTATGTATAAGGCAATTGATGACGCGCAGATTTTGTTCAAACACGGAGAAGCAAATTATCTGGAAGTACTCGCTGTTCAGCAGAATTATTTTCAGACACAGTTAGCGCATATAGCTGTTAAACAGAAAGAAATTAATACTTATATTACTTTGTACAAGTCTTTAGGTGGTAATTAGAAGTATGAAAGTTACGTCTGACATCAGGAATAGAAAACAGGATGCTTTGTTTATGCTGGCGGGAATCCCGCTGTCATTAGTATTCGCCCATTTTATTTTATATTCTCTGGATCCTGATAGTATCTGGTGGGATTGGTACGAGAAAATTCAATTGATAGAAATTGTCGTTTCAATACTGACAGGTGTATTGATATATGCTGCTATCCTTGGTATTGTAAGGTACTTGTCTTATTGGATAGACCGTAAAGCGCTGTTTAATAATAATTTGCTTATCATTTTTGTTGTAACTACGTTCGTAGTAGTTATAAGTATGCTGCTGCTGCTTTATTTGGAAGACTTGTTTTTTTCATGGTATTGTCCTTCTGATGTTGAGCCTACTTTAGAGATGGAAAAAGCATTCAGGAGCTATATTATTGTCAATATGATTGTTGCGGCATTCGTAAACAGTTTCTTCAATACCTATAACTTTTTTGAAAAATGGAAGGTTGAAGTGACTGAATCTAATAAGCTTGCTATCCTGTCTCATGAATTAAAGCAAACAGCTTTACAGGCAGAATTAGAGGTGTTAAAACTTCAGCTGGATCCACATTTCTTATTTAATAATTTCAGCATTTTAACTCAGCTGATCCAGACGAACAAAGATGATGCATTGCTTTTTCTGGCTAATCTTTCTCGCGTATATCGGTACATACTGGTGAATAAAAGAGCGCATATCATCACTTTAGATGAAGAACTGAAATTTGTTTACAATTATTTCCACCTGATTAAAATCAGACAGGGTGAATCAATTCATTTGGAGGTAAACCTGGCAGAGGATGATAAGAAGAAAGGAGTGCCTCCTGTAACGCTGCAATTGTTAATTGAAAATGCAATTAAGCATAATATTTCAACGATTAAACAGCCCTTAGTAATCCATATTGAAAGTAGAGGAGATGGATATATTGTTGTCAGAAACAATCTTCAGCGCATTAATATTGACTATAAAGGTACCGGCTTAGGTTTGGCGAATGTCAAAGAGCGTTATCATTTGATTGGTGGAACAGCACCCGAAATTATAGAAACAGAAAATGAGTTTCAGGTAAGGCTACCCTTGTTAAACTTTTAATATTGAAGAATGGATTATCTGATCATTGAAGATGAGCAACACAACGCAGACTTACTTAAAGGTCTTGTTGATGAAATTGACGCTACATCCAATTTATTAGCAATTCTGCCAACTATTCAGGAAAGTATTGACTGGCTCAGGGTAAATTCAGCCCCGGATGTGATATTTATGGATATAAGGCTGGCTGACGGCTTGTCTTTTGAAATATTCCGGGAAGTAAAAATAACGTCTCCGGTAATCTTTACCACTGCATATGATGAATATGCCCTGCAGGCATTTAAGGTATATGGTGCGGCTTACTTATTAAAACCTGTATTGAAAGAAGAGCTGGAAGAAGCGCTGAACAAGGTAAGGCGTATCCCGTCTCAAGTTTCCAGTGAAGATGTTTCCAGTATATTACAAATGTTCAGAACTCAGCAAAAGAGTTACAGGACACGTTTTTTATTACACTTCCGGGAAACTTACAAAACCATCCATACTTCGTCAATTGATTATATTTTTTTAGAAAACAAACTTGTTTACTTCAGGCTGCTCGACGGTACTACAGTTGCTGTGCCATATACTTTAGATGAACTGGAAGAGCAAATGGACCCTAACTTATTCTTTCGTGTAAACAGGCAATGTATTATCCATATCGACAGTATTGAGAGTATTCATAAGTATTTTAATGAAAAAGCAAAGGTTATACTTAAACGAGATCGTGATATGGAGGTAATTGTAAGCCGGATCAAGATGCCGCAATTTAAACTGTGGTTAGATAGGTAGTGGCTAACAAAAACGCTTCTATATATTGATTTTTAAATTTTCAGGTTTTTTTCAGAATCGGAGTTTTAAATCCTAATCTGCGAAATTTTGCGTTATCTGCGGGAAAAACATAAGAAGGTTCATAGAAG
>CAZNHL010000079.1:13109-16074 GCA_964572965.1 uncultured Bifidobacteriaceae bacterium | reverse complement strand
ATTCTGCGTTTTTTGCGGGAAAAAGACAAGAAGGTTCGTAGAAGCGGATAGTCATTAAAATTAATATATTTAACATATGGAAACGCAGAATATTAAGAAAAATACAAAAGAACTCAATATTCATGAACAGCGGTTTGAAAAGCTGATGATGCTGATCCGTATCAATAGGATGTTAAAATCAGCATCTGTTACGCACGTGAAAATAGATAAGTAGTTTATGGACATTCTTGATGAAGGTTTGTTAAAACTATGGCAATACTTGCATGAGTTTAATGTAAAGTATATCATGGTCGGTGGTTTTGCAACCAACTTACATGGCTTTTCAAGAACAACTGCTGACTGTGATATCTGGATTGAAGATTCTGTGGTAAACAGAAAAAATCTGCGACTGTCCCTTGAAAAAATAGAGGAATTTAGTATGCCCATGATCGAGACTATGGAATTTGTTCCCGGCTGGTCATCTATATCATTGGGTTCAGGGTTGGAGTTGGATATTATGACTTATCTTAAAGGTTTTTCACAAAACTCTTTTCAGGAGTGTTACAACGTTGCATCCACGGCAACTATATACGGTTTACCAATCAGGTTTTTGCATATCAATCATTTAATTGAAGCTAAAAAGCAATCTGCCCGTCCTAAAGATTTAATTGATTTAATTGAGTTGGAAAAGATAAGAGATCTGAGGGCCGAATAGAGACTTACTAAAGTATTTGATTATTTTTTAGGACTGTTCTCTTTAAATTTTTATTGGAATATTTTTAGTTCTGTATTTTGAGAACTAAAAGAACTTTTGTATGTTTGTTACCATTGAGAGGATATAACCATTTAGACATTTATGAGCACTACATTATTAACACCTTATCAAAAGCAACTGGTTGAGAAACTGGGGGTTTTCTATGAAAAAGGAGGTTTGTCTCCGGTGGCTGCGCGTATTGTCGCATTATTGCTTGTATCGGCCAGGACAGAACTTACATTTGACGAAATAAGAGATGAATTGAATATCAGTAAAAGTGCAACAAGTACTGCTATCAATTTGTTGCTTACAACTCAGCAAATAGAGTATATTACACTTCCGGGAGATCGAAAAAGATATTTTAGAAGTATGATTCTTAACTGGCAGGATAAGATGAAAGCTAAGATGGAGGAGATGATTGCTATGACTTCCCTGATGCAGGAGGTGCAAAATCAAAGACCTTCAGATCCGACCAATGAGTTTAATAAAAGTCTTAGTGAGCTGATTAGTTTTATGAATTTTTTCCATAAAGAAATTCCGAGTCTCTTTGTTAAATGGAAGAAAAGTAAAGAGTAAAAAAATTTAGCTAATTGGTTCTTATTTTACAGAACTAAATGGTTGTTTCGGAATTAAACAGATTGAATAACAGGAATATGAAAAGCAGGGTTTTGTTAATTGCGTTATTGCTGCCATTGGCGCAGGTCTTCGCTCAGAAGAAGATGACACTCGGGGAGTGTGTAGAGTACGGATTGGCTAATCACCGGAGTGTGAAGGTGTATAACAATGAGATTCAGGTTGCTAATGAGAAGGGAAATGAGGCTGTGTCTTATTATTTGCCACAGGTGACGGGTACGGCAACTTTTGATGATAACCTGAAGCGTCAGACAACGATTATTCCGGGTGCCTTTGCTGGACAGAGCCAGGATTTGAAGGTGCAGTTCGGGCAGCAGTTTGCCAGTGGTGCAGTAGTTCAGGTCGATCAGACAATTTATGATCAGTCAATGATTAATAGTCTGAAGGCGAATAAGCCTAATAAGGAAATATCAAGATTGAAGAAAGAGCAAAATGATCAGAATCTGATTTACAATGCGTCGGCAGCATATTGCGAAGCATTGATTTATCAGGAAAAAGTGAAAATACTTGCTGAAAATGAGAAAAAGTATAAAGACCTGACAGCCATCACTAAGCTGCGTTATGAAAAAGGAGTAGTTCAGAAAATTGAATATGATCGTATAAATATTAATCTCCGAAACATTGTAGCCGAGAAAACACTGGCAGAAACAAATAAGGAGATGTCTCTGAATAAACTGAAAAATGCCATAGGTTTGCCTTTGGAGGAGGAGATAGATGTAGTAGATTCTGTAGACTATAACAAGCTTATATCTTTGTCGGAACGCGAAGCGAACTTTGATGTAACCAAATTGCTGGACTATAAAATTCAGGTAGGTAATATCCGTTTACAGGAAGTTGACCTGAAGCGAAAAAGGTCGGCTTTCCTGCCAACATTGACAGCTTATGGCAGATATGGTTTCCAGTCATTTTCCAATGATTTTTCCAGGGCGCTTGATAATAAATTTGACTATTCTGCTGTAGGATTGAAATTGACAGTACCAATTTTCAGTGGGATGAAACGCTCCAGTCAGGCTAACCAAAGTTCTTTGGCTCTGAAAAGTGCGAAAGAAAACTTTCAGATCAATAATGATAACCTGAAGCTTCAGTATCTTAATTCTAATACCAAATTAACAAAATCTCTTTCAGATCTGAATACAAATCAAGGCAATCTCGAGCTGGCAGAGGAAGTGTTTGAAACAACAACACTTCAGTATCAGAAAGGGACGGCGCTCATGTCTGACCTCATTAATGCTGATTACTCATTAAAAGAAGCACAAAACAATTATATCACAGCAGTGCTTAATGTACTTTCTTCGACTTTACAGTATGAGCAGTCAAAAGGTACCTTGAGAGATTATTTCAGTAAATTCTAAGCATCGATCCTAAAATATTTATAACAATGAAGAAGAACATCATCATTATCGCAGTAGTTGTGGGTGTTATAGCACTTATTGCAGTAAGACTAGTGGGTAACAAAGAAAAGATCGATGCCGGTAAAAAGGTGGTAGATCGCTCTAATGTACCGGTGGCGGTTTCTGTTTTTAAAGTAGAAGAAAAAGCGATGGCTGGCCAGTTTCAGTTACCGGCTACACTTGATCCGGTTCATCAGGCTAATATCTC
>CAZNHL010000079.1:8038-13099 GCA_964572965.1 uncultured Bifidobacteriaceae bacterium | reverse complement strand
ACCGGTGCAAGGTAAAATTGTAAGCCTGAATATTGAATTAGGTTCACGTGTTTCAAAAGGTCAGAATATTGGAAGTATCGATACCCGTGTAAAGCAATTTGATCTGGAGGCGAAGGAGCTTTCTATCAAAAAAATGGAGAAAGATTATCAGCGAAACAAAGAGCTTTTTCAGGGTAATGCGGGTACTGAGGTGAGTCTGACAGATGCAGAATATAACTACGAAAATACGAAGGTGCAGGCAGAACAGATCCGTAGACAGATCGCTGACGGGCAGATTGTGTCACCAATCAACGGTATTATTGACAGTAAAAAACTGGAAGTGGGAGAGTTTACAAATGTGGGCACAGTAATCGCCTCTGTTGTTGATATCAGCCAGTTGAAAGCTATTGTATATGTAAGCGAAAGAGACGTTTACCAATTAAAAAACGGTCAGGCTGCCACAGTAAGTGCTGATGTGTTTCCGGGTAAAAATTTCCCTGGAAAGATTTCCTTCATCAGTCCTAAAGGAGATGAAAACCATAATTATCGTGTAGAGGTACTGGTTAGTAACCAGGGTTCTCAGCAATTAAGAGCAGGTACTTATGTGATGGTACAGTTCAGTCTTGACCGCAAAGGTACGGTGCTTCAGATCCCTAAAGGCGCTTTGGTTGAAGGTTTGAAAAACCCATATGTTTACATTGCAGCGAACGGCAAAGCTGAGTCAAGAAAAGTAATATTAGGCAGAGAAATAGGTGAGAATATTGAAGTGATCGGAGGTTTGCAGGTGGGTGAAGAAGTGATCATCAGTGGCCAGATTAACCTGATCGACGGAAGTAAAATAACTGAAGTGAGACGTTAGTCCCGATAGCTATCGGGACTAGAAGAGAGATAGAAAAGAGGTGCTTAACCCTTTGTTGTCTACAATCTAGAGTCTGAAATCTAAAAATCTTAGAACTATGTCAATTACCGAAATTTCTATAAAACGTCCGCTGCTGATTACGGTAGTGTTCGTAACGATGATCCTTTTTGGCTGGATCAGCTATAATACACTGGATTACAACTTGCTTCCAAAGTTTGAGGCAAATGTGTTGTCAGTTCAGACAGTATACCGAGGAGCGTCGTCAGATGAGATCCAGAGTACCATTACCAAGCCTATTGAGGAAGCTGTTTCTTCTATTGAAGGGGTAGATAATATCAATGCCACTTCTGTAGAAGGTGTTTCTGTGATTGCGATTGAACTGAAAGCCGGAGTGAAAACACTGGACGCACAGCGTGATGCAGAAAGAAAGATCAATGAGATAAAAGCAAAACTGCCAGTTGATGCCGATGATCCTGTAGTGCGTCGTTTTAGTACCGATGAGCTGCCTGTATTGCGTGTCAGCGCCACTTCTAATACATCAGGAACAGAGTTGTATGACCTGATTGACCAGGAAATCAAACCTTTGTTACTGAACGTTGAAGGGGTAGGTACTGTCACATTGATTGGTGGTAACGAGAGAGAAATCCAGATTATGTTGGACAATGATAAGCTGCAGGCTTATGGAGTTTCTTCTATACAGGTAAACCAGGCGGTGGCCAATAGCAACAGTTCTTATCCTGCAGGTAGCGTTGAAACAAAAGCAAATCGTTTTTCACTTCGTCTGGACGCCAAGGCTACCAATATGGATGACTTGCGCAATCTGATTGTAAAACAGAGTAAAGATGGCAGCCGTGTGTTGTTGAAAGATGTAGCCACAGTAACAGATGCACAACAAGAGTCTAAAACGATTAACCGTATTAATGGGAATAATGGTATTGGTATTGAAATCGTAAAGCAGGCTGATGCAAATGCCGTAAATGTGAGTACGCTTGTGAAAGCAAAGCTGGATGAACTTACTAAAACCTATGCTTCAAAAGGCTTCAAATATGAAGTTGCGGTGGATCAATCTGTTTATACATTGGCTTCAGCAGATGCGGTAATTCACGATTTGTTCCTGGCGGTGGTCATTGTAGGTTTTGTGATGCTGCTTTTCTTACATAGTTTGCGCAGTTCCTTATTTGTACTTGTGGCAATTCCTTCTGCCATGATTCCTACTTTTATACTGATGTACCTGTTCGGTTTTTCATTGAACCTGATGACATTAATGGGGCTTTCGCTGGTAGTTGGTATTCTTGTCGATGATAGTATTGTGGTGTTGGAGAATATTTACCGTCACCTTGAAATGGGGGCAGATAAAGTAAAAGCGTCTATTGAGGGACGTAGTGAAATCGGATTTACGGCGATTGCGATCACGTTGGTGGACGTTGTGGTATTCTTGCCGATGTCTATGAGCAGTGGTCTGATCGGTAATATACTTCGTGAATTTTCACTTGTTGTCGTTTTTTCTACGCTGATGAGCTTGTTCGTTTCTTTTACGCTTACGCCTTTATTGGCTTCAAAATGGGGTAAGCTGGAAATCCTAAGTAAAAACTCTCTCTGGGGGCGTCTGAATATTGCTTTCGAAGACTTTATTACTGTTTTGACAAATGAGTATGGGAAGCTTTTAAAATGGTCTCTAACCCATAAGAGATATATCTTTATTCTTGTGATGGTATTGATGGCTGGCGCTATAGCATTGCTTCCGGGTGGGTTTATCGGAACAGCATTCTCCAGCAATGGTGATCGCGGTGAGTTTACTATTAAACTTGAAATGGCTTCTGAAACACCATTGTACAAAACAAACCTGGCAGTAAAGGAAGTAGAAAACATACTTTTAGAAAAGCCTGAAGTGGTAAAAGTGTTTACTAATGTAGGAACACAAGGAGGTTCAATCGGCGGAGCAAATTCATCTAACTCAAACCTTGCCGAAATTGCAGTAACGCTGGTGGACAAGAAAGAACGTCCTATGTCTACAGAACAATTCGGAGTTGATCTGCGTGATGAGATTGGAAAAATTCCGGGAGTAAAAGTAGTAATACTTCCTGCGGCCATGGTGGGTAGTGCAGATTCGCCAATCCAGGTGGTGGTAAAAGGTTCTAACATGGATTCTATCTGGGCAACAGCCAAAGAGTTGAAAAGCCTGATCGTACAAACCCCCGGAACTGATTATGTGGAGTTTAGTACAAAAAGCCCTAAACCGGAAATTAACATTGATATAGACCGTGATAAAATTTCAAAACTTGGCTTGTCCATTCCGGAAATTGGTAATGCTGTACAGTTAGCCTTCCGTGGAAATGACCAGACTAAGTATAAAGAACATGGTGAAGAATACAATATTAATGTAACACTTGATGAAGGTGACAGGCAGGATGTTGAAAGTGTTAAAAAACTGGTGATCAGAAATACTCAGGGCGGTATTATCAGATTAGGAGATATAGCCAGAGTAACCGAAATTATGGGGCAGTCTGTATTGGAAAGAACTAACAGAATGAACTCTATCAAAGTGAAATCGGCAGCCGTTGGTCGTCCTACAGGTACTATTGTGGCGGATATTCAGGCAAAAGTAGCTAAAATGAAATTGCCACAAGGCGTTACCATTGATTACCTTGGTGAAGCAAAACGTCAGAAAGACGCCTTCGGTAGTTTGGGTCTTGCCATGGGAATTGGTATTCTGCTGGTTTACCTGATCATGGTTGCCTTGTATGAAAGTGTGGTTTATCCATTCGTAGTGTTGTTCTCAATTCCGGTTGCTATCATTGGTGCCTTGCTGGCTCTGGCACTGAGTATGGAATCATTAACTATCTTTGCGATTGTTGGCTTGATTATGTTACTCGGTCTTGTGGCTAAAAACGGTATTCTTATCGTTGATTTTACAAACCACCTGAAAGCAGAGGGCAAGCCACGTATGGAAGCATTGATTGAAGCGGGTAAAGAGCGTCTTCGTCCGATCCTGATGACAACCATTGCCATGATTGTAGGTATGTTGCCAATTGCATTGGCGAGCGGTTCAGGTGCAGAGGTGAAAAACGGGATGGCCTGGGTAATTATAGGCGGACTTACAAGTTCATTACTGTTGACACTGGTACTTGTACCTTCTGTATATATGGTGATGGATACCGCTATTGAAAAGGTGAATAAGTTGATGCGATTCAGATTCATCAAAAAAGAACGTAAAGAAAGAATGCTGGCAAGTCAATAAAGTAGACAACCATGCGTTAAGATTACTTAATAGGTTTTGTCTCCGGAAATTGGAGACAAAACCTATTAATGCAATGTTGCCATAATACTTAGCATTGAATTGTGGCTCTCTGACAAATCTATTAGCTTTTAATTTTTAATGAAAAAACTAAAAAGTAGTGCCCTTGTTATATTTTTTGTTGTTCTGGCAAACTATGTAAATGCACAAACCAAGTACACAATCAGTGGAACGGTAAAAGACAAAATAACCGGCGAAGAGCTCATCGGTGCTGTAGTCAAAATTGACGAATTGAAAAATACCGCAGTAGTCACAAACACCTATGGTTATTATTCACTCACTGTTCCTGAGGGAGATTATACAGTTACTTTCATTTACACAGGTTATCAAAATCAATCGGTTAAAGTAGCGTTACATCAAAACGTAAAGCTGGATATCTCGGGTGAGGAAGAACAGCGCGAAATGGAAGAAGTAGTTATTACCGGTGAAAAGAAAGACCAGAACATTACCCAGGCACAAATGGGGGTAGAAAAGCTTGATATTAAGAATATCAGTAAAATACCTGTACTGTTTGGAGAAAAGGATATTCTGAAGACATTACAGTTATTGCCGGGGATTAAATCTGCCGGAGATGGTAACAGTGGATTTTATGTAAGAGGCGGGGCAGGAGACCAGAACCTTATTCTTTTAGATGAAGCACCTGTTTACAATGCATCGCACCTTTTGGGCTTTTTCTCAACCTTCAATTCAGATGCACTTAAAGATGTAGCTGTTTATAAAGGGAATTCGCCGGCTCAGTATGGAGGAAGACTTTCTTCTGTGCTTGATGTTAAAATGAAAGACGGTAGTGATAAAAAGTTTGGTGCAACCGGCGGTATCGGGTTAATCGCTTCCCGTTTAAGCCTTGAGGGGCCAATTGTAAAAGATAAAGGTTCATTCCTTATTTCGGCAAGACGGACTTATGCCGACGTATTTCTGAAATTGTCGA
>CAZNHL010000079.1:0-8028 GCA_964572965.1 uncultured Bifidobacteriaceae bacterium | reverse complement strand
TCGAACAACGAAACAACCAAAAACAGTACGCTGTACTTTTATGACTTCAATGTAAAAGCCAATTACAAAATCAATGAAAAGAACAGGGTATTTCTTTCGGGTTACTTTGGGCGCGATAAAATCGGTTTAGGCTCAACATTCGGGATAGATTGGGGAAATGCCACAGGAACATTGCGCTGGAATCACCTTATTAATGAGAAATGGTTTTCTAATAGCTCATTCATTGTTAGTAACTACAGCTACAAGATTTCTATCAGTAACAGTAATACAGACTTTAAGATCTTTTCCAAGATCAGGGACTATAATGTTAAACAGGAGTTTCAGTATTTCCCAAATCCGCGTAATAACATCCGTATTGGGTTAAATTCTATCTACCATACTGTTACTCCCGGACAAATTACCGGTTCAGCAGGTATTAATCCTTTGAAATTACAGGACCGATACGGTTGGGAAAATGCTGTTTATGTCAACAATGAGTGGAAGGCAACAGAAAAGATTAATGTTACTTATGGTTTAAGAGCTACTAATTTTAGTGCACTTGGTGCAGGTAATTTTTACACCTATGATCAGAATGGCGTTGCTACGGACACTACGGCTTATAGCTCCGGTCAAATTGTTCAGAATTATTTCAATCTGGAACCAAGGCTTTCTGCAAGTTATGTTCTAAACAAACAGAGCTCTATCAAAGCATCTTATGCAAGGAATGTGCAAAATATGCACCTGATCTCAAACTCTACTACAGGTAGCCCGACAGACTTGTGGATCATGAGTAGCAAAAATGTAAAGGCAGAAATTGCCGATCAGGTATCAGCCGGTTACTACCGCAATTTTAAAGACAATATGTTTGAGTTCAGTGCAGAGGTATATTATAAGGCCCTGCAGAATCAGATAGATTATAAAAATGGTGCCAATACGCAGGCTAATGATAAAATAGAAGGAGAGCTGTTGTTCGGTAAAGGCCGTGCTTATGGTATAGAATTGTTGGTGAAGAAAAAGTTTGGCCGGTTTAACGGATGGGTTGGGTACACGTTATCAAAATCAGAACGTCAGATTGAAGGGATTAACGATGGGAATTGGTATAACGCCCGTCAGGACAGAACGCATGATGTGTCAGTGGTACTTATTTATGACCTTAGCAAGAAATGGTCTGTTTCATCAACCTGGATCTATTATACAGGTAATGCGGTTACGTTTCCAAGCGGAAAATACGAAGTTGATGGTAAAGTGCAATTTTTGTATACAGAGCGCAATGGTTACAGAATGCCTGCTTACCACAGACTCGATCTTGCTGCCACATGGGTAGTGAAGAAAACCGATAAAATAGAATCGAGCTGGAGCTTCTCATTGTACAATGCCTATGGCCGTGAAAATGCATATACAATTACCTTCAGGCAGAGCAAAGACGATCCGGCTAAAACAGAAGCCGTCCAAACGTCTCTGTTCAGATGGGTACCTTCAGTTACTTATAATTTCAAATTTTAACCGGATTTATGAACATGAGAACAATTATTTATCATAAAATCCTTTTTGCAGCAGCAGTTACATTGTTGTCGTCATGCACCAAAGTGATTGATGTGGATCTTAATTCGAAAGAGCCTCAGATTGTTATAGAAGGCAAAATTGATAATAGGGCTACAATAGATACCGTACTTATTACCAATACTGTTAATTTTAGTGAAAGCAATAGTTTTCCTGCTGTTAGCGGAGCAACTGTTTCAATAACTGATGATCTGGGTGCAACAGAAGTTCTGACAGAGGTTATACCGGGGAAATATATTATTAAATCAATGCAGGGTGTTCCCGGTAGAAAGTATATTTTATCAGTTTTTGTAAATAACAAAACTTATAAAGCTGAAAGTACCATGCCTATGCCCGTGAATATGGACTCTTTAATAGTGCAAAAAAATGCAGGTTTTGGTGGAGATGCTATTCAGATTTTGCCTGTTTTTTTAGATCCGGCCGGTAAAGTTAATTTCTATCGCTTTAAAGAGTATATTAATGGGAAGAGGGTTGATGCTAATTTCCTGTATAATGACCGGTTGAGAGATGGTCTGCCTAATGCGAGAGCACTTAGAAGTTTTGGGGTTGATGATGAAATAAAAATTGGGGATAAGATTTGGGTTGAAATGTATTGTATTGATGAGGCTAATTATAAATACTTTTATAGCCTCAACCAGAATACCAACGGACAAACGGCAGCTCCGGCCAATCCGGTAACTAATTGGTCTAATGGTGCATTAGGGTATTTCAGCGCTCACACTTTACAGGTAAAAACTGTTACCATTCAGTAAGAAAAGGGCTTTCGTTTTTAATGAAAGCCCTTTTTTTGATCATTTTTCTGAATACGGTGAATACACCGTCTCTAGTCCTGTCCTAAACGAGGAGTTAAACTTTGACAAACTCAGTTAACAAGGCCATTCATAATATTTTCTTTAAAAAAATGCTTATGTAAGCTTAAAATAAGCCATGAAGCAACTTTTTTCAGGTAATTAAGTGCAAAATAGGAGGTTATTTGAGCGATCATTGTTCTTGTTGCTGTTGGATAATTTTTGTAAAAATTATTGCTTTAGACTGATTTTGGTTAAATTCAGGCAGAGATCTGAGTTTGGATCTTACAAATATCAGTTATGCTATGAAAAAGTACCTTTTCGCTTTTTTACTTCTTGTTTTATTTTTTGGTTCAGCTCAGGCACAGCAACCTGTAGCTGTTTCCAAGACAAACACAAAGCCTGTCTACATGCATATTATGCCGTGGTTTGACGGTCCATGGACAATGGGTGCGGGAAATTGGGGTTATCACTGGAAGATGCAGAAAATGGACCCCAATATTGTAGACGGTAATGGCAAGCGACAAATAGCATCTCATTATTATCCGCAGATAGGGCCGTATGATAGCAGCGACCCCGATGTGATCGACTATCAGTTGTTGCTGATGAAGCTGGCCGGTGTAGACGGTGTATTAATAGACTGGTACGGAACAGCAGGGAATGTCGGCGATATAGCTACTAATCTCCGGAATTCTGATTCAATTGCCAATCGCACCATGCGCTCGGGTTTGAAATTTGGTTTGGTAATCGAAGATCGTTTTACCGGAGGGGATGTCAATATTCAGACAAACAGCATGATTTATGTTAAAAATAACTACTTCACAAAGTCTAACTATTTCAGGTTCGGTTCCGACAATGCTCCTGTAGTAGGAATTTTCGGTCCCGATCAGATTCAGACAGAAGCAGGCTGGACGAGTGTGTTTTCAGGAGCAGGTATAGCAGATAATCAGATTCAGTTTTTGCCGCTGGAATACCAGGGAGGAGAGGCGGGAATTCATGCTGATGGTGAATATGCCTGGCCGTATCAGTCGCCGGGCACAAGTGATCATGCTACACAGGTAGAAAATTTTTATAAATCCCGTGCCCCGCAACAGAAAATAGCCATGGGAGTGGTGTATCCCGGATTCGATGATTTTTATGCACAGGGGGAGAATGGTGGAGTAAGTTTTTTCAATATCCCTGCCAATGGCATACAAACACTGAACCAGATGATTGGATTGGCTAACCAATATTCCAATGATATTGACATTGTGCAGCTGGCTACCTGGAATGACTATGGTGAAGGAACTATGTTTGAACCAACGCAGGAATTTGGGTATTCATTGCTGGTAAGGCTACAGCAGTATACAGGCGTTTCTTATACCGAAGATGATTTGAAACAGGTAACAAGGCTTTTTAACCTGAGAAAGCAATATGCCAATGATGCAAGTATAAGAACAAAACTTGATCAGGTATACAAATATATGGCTTCATTGCAGCTGACAGAGGCAAAGGCACTGATGTGTACTATTGATAATGCTGCAGGGTGTGTCATTACACCTACGGTAACGATTACATCAACAGGCTCTCCGGCAGAGGGTGGAGGTAAAGGCACATTTACTATTACAGGAAGTAATCTGGCTGCAAACCTGGTTGTACATTATACTATTGGCGGTACAGCTTCATCAGCAGATTATACAGCCAGTCCGGCATTGTCCGGCTCTGTAACATTGACGGTTGCACAGCCTTCGGTAGTTATTACTGTCACACCTATTGACGATGCCATTTACGAAGGTGATGAAACATTAATAATTACTTTGTCAGCAGGAAGCTATACTTTTGGCCAGTCTTTTGCACAGCTCACCATTGCCGATAATGACCCTAGGCCATGTGTAGCGCCAATCATTGCTTATACTGCTACAGCACCTGTCATCGACCAGACGGTTGACAATGTCTGGCTTAAGGCACCTGTGGGCACTTTGGCAAATGTAACATCCGGCTCGATGCCGTCGGATTTTGCAGGAAGTAAATGGCGTGCCATGTATGACAATACTTACTTCTATGTATTGGTTGAAGTAAAAGACGGCGAGAAAGTTAATGATTCCGGTACTTCATGGTGGGAAGATGATGCTGTGGAGATTTTCATTGATGGTGATAACAGTAAAGGCAGTAGCTATGACGGTAAAAATGATTACCAGATTGCTTTCCGGTACAACGACCCTGTTGCACATGCCGGAAGTGGCGCCATGAATGTCGATGGTGTCAGCTTTGCCATTCAGAATAAAGCTGATGGTTATAACCTGGAAGTAAAAATCCCGTGGTCTTCAATTGGTATTACACCGTCTATCGGTAAACCTATTGGCTTTGATATTGCGGTAGACGATGATGATAACGGTACATCCCGTGATGCTCAGGTTTCCGCTTTTGCTACAAATGCTACTGCTTATCAGAATCCGTCTGTTTTCGGAACAGTGTATTTTACAACGGCCTGTGCCGAGGTTGTTCCTGCACCTGAAATCATAAGTAGTCTTGCTGCCACAGGCAATATAGGAGAACCTTTTAGTTATACAATTACAGCAAACAACAATCCAACTACTTATGGGGCTTTTGATTTACCGCAAGGTTTAAGTATCAATACCTCTACCGGGGAAATTAGTGGAGTGCCACTCGCCGGTGGAAAAAGTACAGTAAGGATTACGGCAACTAATACTACAGGTACTGATACCAAAGAGTTGATTATTACTGTTAACGATGTTATTACAGGTGTCGGATTTTCAGGACTGAAACCGTTTTCCGCTCTATTGGTACCTAATCCTGTAACAAATGGCTATGCCCGAATTGTTTTATCTGAAACAAAAGACAATGTGCTTTTTGAAGTAAGAGACGTCTTAGGGCAATTGGTTTACCAGGGAAATACCATTGATCAATCAGAAATTCTCCTTAACCTTTGCGGACTTTCACAAGGTGTATACCTTTTACGATTACAAGTGTCCGACCTGTTGCTGACACAGCGGTTTATCATTGAGTAAACAGAAAACGGTATCTGGGAGTGAAAAGGCTGCAATTTTGCGGCCTTTTTTGTTTTCAGCAGGTGACTGATAAGTTTTAACGTAGCTTATTCTTTTGTTTAAAGTATTTCCCGCAGTTATAGCAGTAACATACTTTTTTCATAAAAGGTACCGGAAAACCAAGCAATAGTATTGAGATAGCTAATGCCTGTTTTGAAGTTTGCGGCTTTGAAACTTCATCAGAACCGCAAATCGGACATTTTATGATATGATCACTCATTGGAGCTGCAAACAAGTGTGGTTTTATCTGATTTTAAAATGAGATTGGTTTTGGTAAAGTCAATCTCATATATACCGTTATAAATGAAATCGAAAGAGTCGGCCTTAACTATATGTAAGTGTTCATCTTGGGGTGCCCATTTAGCTTTGACTTCACGTGAATTAAACCCGGGAAGTGAAAGTTGTGCGCTTTTACCAAATGAAATGATTTCGGCACATTGACCGTAAACAGAAAGCCGTATAGCTGCCTGGTTTGTAGAAGGGATATATGTTTTATTGTCATAAATGACATAATCTAAACACCAGCTTTTCCCTGAAAGACGATCAATAGCAAAAGGCTTTGTAATCAAATAAATAAGGTAAGAGCTGATAATAAGAGTGAATGCAAGTAGTGTCAGAATACGATATTCCACCCTTAATTTTGATAAAAGAGGAATTCGTTCGCTTTGTTTGTCCAACCAGATAATCAGTCTGGAAGACTCTTCGCTTTGTTCTGGGTTGTAGCCTGATTCTTTTAGGATCTCAACAGTTCTTTCTACATCGTGTTCTTTTACCTGAAGCTTTATTCCACCCAGCGCATTTGAATAAAGAGGGTTTGCCTGAATCGTTAATTCATCCTGAACAAAACATTCAATGCCTTCAGATTCGAGACGGCCAACAACGATTGCAAGTTCGTGAGGTGAGGAAAATGAGTAAACGGTTACAATGCCGGTAGACGATGCCATGGAAAGAAGAATGTTTTATATCAATGATAACTATTTGGGAAATTTAGAACAAACTTCTTTTTCTGACACCATAGAAGTATAAGAAGAGAAGGCTACTCAAAAGTATCATTTAAAGCTTAATCTGGTTGCTAATATCGATAATTCTTCAAAGGATTTGGTTTAAAGTGGAATCAAATATTTTTGTGGTTTTTAACCCATGGCGGATTCCAAACGGTCAAACGTTTAGGCCCAGGTCATTATCTTTTACAAAAGCTTCACAATACTCTTTTATCATTTGGCGTACTTGTCTGAACTGTGCTTTTATTTCTTCTTCTGTTCCGTTAGCCTTTGCGGGATCCGGAAAATTATAATGGAATTTTTGTGCATTTGTCGGGAAATAAGGACACCGCTCCTTTGCATTGTCGCAAACAGTAATGACGAAATCGAAGGAAATATCTCTGTATTCGTCAATGTTATTTGAAGTATGTAGAGAAATGTCTATGCCGTCTTCCAACATAATTGCAATGGCTTTAGGGTTTACTCCATGGGTCTCAACACCTGCGCTGTAAATTTCAGTTTTATGCCCTGCAAAATGTCTTAAATAACCTTCTGCAATCTGGCTACGGCAACTATTTCCTGTACAAAGGACTAATACTTTTTTCTGTGTCATGATTTTTTAAACTAATAGCCAGATGATATTGATGATACAAAACTTTGGGTCAAAATCGAATAAAGCTTGCAATACTATAATTGAACTGGTTATGATGATAGGTTTTTTGTATTTGATGAAAAAGGCTTTCATAGTTAGAAACAATTACTCGCCGGACTACAGCAGCTTGTTTGAATACTTTTTGATATTTCCTGCTCATGAGAGGGAATACCGCAGTTATCAGTCGCCAGGCAGGCAGTTGTTTTTGAGATCAGTATAAAGTTTGAACCGTTAAAGTCAAGGCTGTATTTACCAATGGTATTGCTTTGGTATTCCACTTCTATGTCAAGGTTTTCTATACCCAGTTTTTCTTCAGACAAACGGATAATGTTGAGCAGTTTCGCTGGTTTCAGCCGGTGGTCAAAATCATTTGCATCCCATAGCTGAAAGTTTACTACTTTTTCATGACGTACTGTACCACCACAGTCGATAAAATGTTTAGAAATAACACCTACTTCTGTTACATGGAAATGTTCCGGTACAAAATTGCCGTTTTCTAATTGGAAAGTAACATTTTCTAATTTGGGTAGTAAGGCTTTGATTTCAGATAATTTCATAATTTAAGTTTATTGTTATAATGCAATATTGCGATTTATATGGCCAAAAAAATGTCAGCAACATTTTTCAATATTTTTGTAAGAGTTAAACATTGTGTTAAAATCCTTCTGAATTTCTGTCCAGACGGTTTCATTGATACAATAACAAATGCTGTTGCCTTCTATTTCTCCTTTAATGATGCCAACGTCTTTTAGTTCTCTCAAATGTTGGGAAATGGTAGATTGAGAAAGAGGTAATTCTTCTACCAGGTCATTACAAATACAAGCCTGCCGTTTGAGCAGTGTTTCTATAATTGCTACTCTGGCCGGGTGACCAAGGGCTTTAAACAAAACTGCTCTTCTGTTTTGTAAATCGTTAAAGCCTGATGTTTTGGTTATTCCCATGGTATAGTATTTATATCGTAATATTACGATATAAAATATTTGTAAGCAAATAAAAAGAATTGAGTATCCGTTTCATTGTAC
>CAZNHL010000078.1:4135-16085 GCA_964572965.1 uncultured Bifidobacteriaceae bacterium | reverse complement strand
ACTACTCACTACTCACTACTCACTACTCACTACTCACTACTCACTACTCACTACTTTAAAATAAATATTTCCAATTTAAAATCTTTTCTCTACCTTTGCAGCCTGTAAAAACGAAAACCATAAGCGTTTTTGCAAGAAACTCGGAAAAGGAGGTGTTTTAGCATGATCATTATCAACGTAAAAGAAAACGAATCTATTGACAAGGCGCTTAAGCGTTTCAAGAAGAAATTTGAGAAAACTGGTGTTTTGAAAGAACTACGTCGCAGAACAACTTTCGAGAAGAAATGTGTAACTAGAAGAACTCAGGTTATCAGAGCAGCTTACAAACAGTCTTTGTTTGCTGACGAAAACTATTAATCGTTCTTTTCAAATACTTAAGAATCCTTTATATTTAAGACGTAGACCGTTTTGAGTATGAAGGATTCTTTTTTGCGTTATATCGAGTTTGAAAAGCGTTACAGTAAACATACAGTAACCAGTTATGAGCACGATCTGACGCAATTCAGCGACTACCTTTCTCAGACATATGGTCTTCCCGAAACAGAGAAAGCCGACCATCACCAAATCCGCTCCTGGCTGGTGGAACTGGCAGAAAATGAAATGGTAGCGAGAAGCATCAATCGTAAGATAGCCTGCCTGAAGTCATACTTCAAATTTATGAAAAGGAACGGCTATATCACCACCGACCCTACCCAGCGGATTAAAACATTAAAAACGCCAAAGCGCCTTCCTGAGATTATAGAAGAAAAGCCGCTCAATCTGCAACTGGATCATTTATCAGAAACCAACGAATTTTCTATTATAAGAGAAAGAGTAATCCTTGAACTACTCTATGGAACAGGCATGCGTTTGTCGGAACTGATCGAATTAAAAGATTCAGACATCAACCCCTACAACAAAACAATCAAGGTGCTGGGGAAAGGAAACAAGGAAAGAATTATCCCGATAAATATTTCTTTGCAGCAAGTTATTGAGCAGTACAGAATTGCGAAAAACTCTCTCCCCGAGGGTAACCACAAGGGTTATTTTATCGTTACAGATAGCAATAGTAAAAGCTATTCTACGTTTATATATCGTATCGTTAAAAAGAACCTGAGCCATGTAACCACATCAGAAAAGAAAAGTCCTCACGTTCTCAGGCACTCGTTTGCCACTCACCTTCTAAACAAAGGTGCTGATTTGAATGCGATCAAGGATTTATTGGGACACAGCAGCCTTGCCGCAACGCAGGTGTACACCCATAACTCAATTGAGAAATTAAAAGCTATTTTTGAAAAGGCCCATCCAAAAGCCTGATTTTGTTTCACCAATTAAAATTAGAAGTCATGAAAGTTAACATTCAATCCATCCACTTTACTGCTGACGTTAAATTGCTAGATCATATCCAGAAACGTCTTGATAAGCTTGAAACCTTCTACGACAGAATTGTAGACGGGGAAGTTTACCTTAAGGTTGAAAAGAAAGAGACTTTCAACAATAAGCATGTAGAGATAAAACTGAATGTACCGGGCGAGAAAATATTTGCAAGTGAGCTTTCAGACTCCTTTGAAGCAGCTACAGATGCTGCCGTTGATGCATTAACAGTGCAAATCAAACGTTTCAAAGAAAAACAGATTACGACACATACTGTTTAACTAAGTATAACCAACCTATAAGCCTTTCCGCATATTTGCGGGAAGGCTTTTTTTATTGTTTTCTAATTGAAATCACATTGATAATTCCCATATTTAAGTAACCCCTTTCAACCCCCGGACACCTCAACCCAACAAATAAAACCAAAGGAAATGAGTCTGATAAATTTCATCAAACTCACTTTTTAAAATAGTAAATGCCCAGATATATTTTACTATCCGTTTTTTTTATATTTTCGTCTTACTATAATCAAAACTTATACTATTGGAGAAGAAACTTAACAGAGCAGAGTTAGAAGAAGAATTGCGACTTCAATTCATAGAAAGAGAAAATAGCTTTGCCCGTCATTTGTATATCTACAAAAGACAATTTGACCACTGGGCACACAACAATCTTTCTCAGGAAGGCTATCCACAAATAAAAATAGGCTACTTGCCGTTTCTGATGAATATTGGTAATGACGGCGTAACCAACACAGAACTTGCTAAACTGGTTAAGGTAACAAAACAGGCTATGAGTAAGACTTTGAAAGAACTCTTACTGCTAGACATGATTGAACAAAGGCCAAACCCCAACGATGCCAGAAGTTCACTTATTTTCTTAAGTGACAAAGGACTTGAAATGGTTATCTCTTCCAGAAAAGTAGTGATGAAGTTAATGGACGAGTATAAAAAACTCTTAGGTCAAAAGTCGTATGACAATATGATCAATAGTATAAATCTTCTCATTGAATATCATAAATCAATCGAGAAATAAACAAAAATGTCCCGTTCCGCATTATATGTGGAACGGGACATTTTTGTTGTAAACTATACCGGTTCGTCCCAGAAACGGTAACGAGGCATTTCCCAGGTTCTCAGCTTAAATATTTTTTTCATTTTCTTTTGCCACTTAGGCAAAGATTCAAATTGCTGCTTTGGCTCAGCCATTGATTCAACCGATATTCTGGCGCAGGATTCAGCCAAAAGTTTAACAGGAGCACCTTTAAACTGATCCAAAAGTTCTTTAATAACAGTCCGGAATTCTTTAAAATTCCAATAGTGATAAATATACGGTTCAGCCTCGTGTAATGTATAATTGTTTTGCAATACATAAGAGAAAACAAATTGCTCCATTACATACTTTTCATATTGCTGATGCACAACATCTGTCAGTTCTAATACTTCTTTTACTTTAGGCAAAACGCTTTTATTAAAACCCAACACACCTGCATTCCACATATAAATATCTGCAGGAATTACCAGGTCACTTCCATCTTTTAACTTAAATGCATGGCCTTTCAAGAAGCGGACCAGCTTTTTAAAAACGAGATTGTCTGTTACTTTATCAATACGGCCTTCGCACACATGCATAAACACTTTGCCCTTATCAATACCATCAAATAAAGGAGCAGGATCTGCCTTGAAACACGTATCAGTATCAACATACAAAAGGTTGCCATCGTATTTTGAAAAAAAATCGATGATCATCTCCACTTTTACTCTGTGGTGGAAATTAGTAGGGCCCTTCCATCGTGTTAGTTTCTCTTGTGTCAGGGACTCAAAGATTACACCCTCCGGAATTTTACCTTCATAATAAGCAGGATCATCTGTGTATACAACAAAAGTAACCTCCGGGCGTGTTTTCTGGTTATGAAAAGAAAGGATTGAATAAATTGCTTCATTCAAGACGTCCTTATTGCCATAAGCCTGATATAAAATATAGTTTTGTGCCATCTATAAATAAGGTTTACTTCCTCACTCTCCTATAAAGAATAAGAGCTACTATTAAAAAGGTTAAGTTGGGAATCCAGGCGCCTAACAATGGCGGAAGGCCACTTTTAGTTGTAATTGTACGGCTAAGAATTACACATAACAGGTACACAAAAGCCAATACGAAGCCCAATGCAATCTGTACTCCGGCACCTTCACGAGACTTGGTAGAAGAAACCACTACACCCATAATTGTCAGAATAAGGATTGCAAAAGGATAAGCAAACCGCTCATACTTTTCCATATAAAACGTTGAAACGTTCTCCGCGCCTCTCAGTTTCAGGATATCTATATAGTTATTAAGCTCTTCTAAGGTAAAAGTTTCGTGACGCATGTAGTTATTTTCAAAATCACTGGGAGTAAAATTGAGTGTTGTATCCATTCCGGGCCCAGTAGTCGCAACTTCTTTCATCCCGTCAAAAGTGTGGAGTGTATAATTATCAACATGCCACTTCTGAATTGAGTCGTTCCACGAAATCTTATTTGCCTTGAGCTTTTCCAAAAGCTTCTCCCCTACAATACGTTCCATAGAAAACTGATAGCCAACATTAATTGTGTTATTATAGCTTTCCATATAGACGTACACTTCCGGAGACTCTTTGAAGTGAATATCACGCTTATCATAGTAATATTTACTCTTCAGATACTTCACTTCAAATTCCATTCTATGTTTATTAGCATTTGGAATAACCCAGTTAATCATCATAAACACTAATGCTCCGATAAACAAAGCAGCCGCAAGAAAAGGTACCATCATTCTCTGATAAGACACCCCTGCGTTCAGAATAGCAATAATTTCAGTACGGGCAGCAAGCTGAGAAGTAACAAAAACGGTTGTAATAAACACCGTTAAAGGACTCAGCATATTGGCCATGTAAGGTATAAAATGAATAAAATACCCTGTAAATATTTCTCCGAATGAAAGACCCGACTTTACAAAAGAGTCACTCTTTTCAACATAATCAATTACACATATAATGGAAATAATCATGATCACGATAAAAAAGAACGTGGTCAGCATTTTTCCGAAAATATACCTGTCTAGTATTTTCATAAATAAGAATTACAATCAAAAATAATGAAAAGCTTACAACCTACTACTCACAACAGGAAGAATCTGCTTTTTCCAGTCATAAAATGTGCCGTCAAGAATATGCTGACGTGCAGTTTTTACTAACCATAAATAAAACGACAAGTTATGTACACTGGCAATCTGCGCGCCAAGCATCTCCTTACTGCCAATCAGGTGGCGAAGATATGCCTTTGAATAATTGGTACTTACATACCCTCCCAATTGCTCATCAATCGCTGAATAATCTTCTTTCCAGCGTTCATTCTTAATATTGATAATTCCCTGCGTTGTAAACAACATGCCATTTCTTGCATTACGTGTTGGCATTACACAGTCAAACATATCAACACCAAGTGCAATACATTCCAGAATATTAGCAGGCGTACCTACCCCCATTAAGTAGCGAGGTTTATCAGATGGCAGAATATTAGTAACAATCTCAGTCATCTCATACATGTCTTCAGCGGGCTCACCTACAGACAAACCACCGATTGCATTGCCTTCGCGGCCAAAAGATGCTATTGTTTCTGCCGATTTAATTCTTAAATCTTTATAGGTACTTCCCTGAACAATTGGAAACAATGTTTGTGAATAGCCATAATGCGGTTCAGTACTATCAAAGCGGTCGCAGCAGCGTTTTAACCAGCGATGTGTCATTTCCATAGACTTTTTCGCATAAGTATAGTCACACGGATATGGTGTACATTCATCAAAAGCCATCATAATGTCAGCGCCAATTGTACGCTGAATATCCATTACCCCCTCTGGTGTAAAAAAATGTGTTGATCCGTCAATATGCGATTTAAACGTTACCCCTTCTTCATTAATCTTCCTGCTGTCAGCTAAAGAATACACCTGATACCCCCCGCTATCAGTCAGAATCGGTTTCTTCCATGAATTAAATTTATGTAAACCACCTGCATTTTTAATTACCTCCAAACCAGGTTTAAGGTACAAATGATAAGTGTTTCCTAGAATAATCTGTGCTTTGATATCTTCTTCCAACTCGCGGATATGTACAGCTTTTACTGTACCCGCAGTGCCTACAGGCATAAATATTGGTGTTTCAATGGGTCCGTGATCGGTTTGAATAATACCTGCACGGGCTTTCGATTGAGAATCTGTTTTTAAAAGGGTAAACTTCATCTAAAGAGCAATTGACTATACTTTAATAATATATGCTACAAAAATATGGCTAATAATTCGATTTTATTCTATTTTCGCATCTTATAACTGTAACTTTAAATTTGCTATTTTGTCTCAGGAAATCCTACTGGCACTTTTTTGTACTTTTTTTCTGATTCAGCTTTACTACTGGGTTTTCTACTTTGCGAAAGCTGCGAACTACAAGCCCAAGAAAGAGTTGAAATCGCTTCCCGCTGTCAGCATTGTTGTAGCTGCCTGGAACGAATTGAACAATTTGCAAAAATTAATACCTGCCCTTAAATCACAGAAATACCCTAATTTTGAAATTATCATTGTAAATGATCGTTCAGATGACGGTACCTATGATTATCTGCGCGTGCTCTCAGAAACAGATCCCCAGATAAAAGTGCTTAATATTGAGGTTACACCACAGCGTATGAGTCCAAAGAAATTTGCGATTACATTGGGTGTCAGAGCTGCTGAAAATGACTGTATATTATTTACAGATGCCGATTGCTTACCGGCAAGCGACACGTGGGTTTCTGAAATGTCTTCTCAGTTCGATAGCAAAACAGAAATTGTATTGGGTTTCTCGGACTTTACTAAATATCCGGGATTGCTCAACAAATTTATTCGCTTTGAAACTTCTCTTACAGCCCTGACTTACTTTGGTTTTGCACTGAACAGACGTGCCTATATGGGAGTGGGAAGAAATATGGCTTATAGAAAAAGTCTGTTCATGGCACACAAAGGGCTTCCTCATATGGATATTCTTGGTGGTGACGACGATCTTTTTGTAAATAAATTTGCTACTAAGCAAAATACAGCTGTTTCAATTTCTTCTGAATCTAAAACAATCTCAGAACCGAAAAGAACTTTCAAAAGCTGGTATATACAGAAGAAAAGGCATCTATCAGTAGGGAAGCTATATAACTTTGGTTCTAAACTCTCTCTGGCAACTTTGTTTTTCTCACAATTATTTTTGTATATTATCGCGATAATATTGTGTTTGGGAACGAAGTACTGGGAAATCAGTGTTTCATTGTTTGTAATTAGGTTAATAATTATCAAGTTTGTGATGTACAAATTTTCTAAAAAGATTGATACGCACCAGGAATGGTACCTTATCATTTTCTTAGAATGGCTGTACTTACTGTATGGATTTCTATTGGGAATAATAGGTTTTTCAACCAAAAAAGTTAGATGGAAATAGAAGAAAAAGAATTTTCAGAGAAGGCAAAGTATGACTTTAAACTGGTTGAGCGTGCAAAAACCGGCGAAGAGAAAGCTTATGCTGAACTTATGCGCAGGTATCGCAAGCCTGTGTACCATCTTACCTTAAAAATGGTACGCAACAATGATGATGCAGAAGATTTAACGATCGAAGCATTCGCAAAAGCTTTCCGTAACTTACCGAAGTTCAATCCGGAATATACATTCAGTACATGGTTATTCAGGATAGCAACAAACAACTGTATAGATTTCATCAGAAAGAAAAAATTGAATACGATGAGTATCGATTCTTCTTTCAAAGATGACAACGGAGATGATGTAGGCATGGAAATCAGAGATGCTAACCTGACTCCTATCGAAGAAACGATCAAAGACGAAAAAATAGCAATTATTAAAACAATTGTAACTAAGCTTCCTGTAAAATATCAGGTTCTGGTAAAACTGAGATACTTCCAGGAGTTATCGTACGAAGAAATAGCTGTTGAGATAGATGCGCCTCTCGGTACTGTAAAAGCTCAATTGCACCGTGCCCGTGAGTTGCTCTATGACATGGTAAAAAACAAAAAAGACTCTATCTAAGATAGTAAGCTTTACAAATTGCGGATTGGGATTTTATAATCTTCAATCCGCTTTTTTTTGACACAAAACCAAGGGCATATTGCTCATGACCCAATACTCACGATTACATTGAAATGGATATTATTTTAAAGTATTTCCCTAACCTTACAGAAACTCAGAAAAAACAATTTGCCCAACTACAAACTCTTTACACTGAGTGGAATGAAAAAATCAATGTCGTTTCCCGTAAAGACATTGATCAGTTGTACGAACGCCATATACTGCACTCTCTCGGTATTGCTAAAGTAATGCAGTTCAAATCAATGACATCAATTCTTGATGTTGGTACAGGAGGAGGCTTTCCGGGCATTCCATTGGCAATACTTTTTCCGGAAGCAGAATTCCACCTGGTTGATTCTATCGGAAAAAAGATCCTGGTAGTTACGGAAGTTGCAAAGGCTATTGGTCTCACAAACCTTAAAGCAGAACAAAAAAGAGCGGAACAATTAACCGATCATTACGACTTTGTTGTTAGCAGAGCTGTAACAAGACTGGAAGAATTTCATTCCTGGATCAGCAATAAATTCAGCAAAAATCAGTTCAACGATCTAAATAATGGCATTTTATACTTAAAAGGCGGAGACCTTACAGAAGAATTGGCCCCATTTAAAAACAAGACTAAAATATATGATTTAAGCCAATACTTTGAAGAAGAGTTCTTTGAGACAAAAAAAGTAGTTTACCTGCCAATGGTAAAATAACTTTTTCTCACTAAATATTACATGTAACAGATTGTAAAGGTAATTGACAGAATTGAGTCGTTTTAGTAATATACCTTTGAAGTATTAAATTACTTTTAAGGGAGTACTTTTAAAGACACTTGATTTTTTTACTTTTTAAAACTTCTGTTATCGGTTTCGTTACTGATGTTTTTCTACCAAATATGGAAACAAAACGCCCAAGAAATTGGGCGTTTACTTTTTATACCCTTCCCATTATTTTTTATGCTTTGAGGAACATTTTTTCCATAACTTTGTTCTCAATTAGGAATCTTAAAAAAATCTAATGGAAGCTACACAAAAACGCGTTGTTAATATATATACAGAGGCTAACCCAAATCCAAGCTCACTGAAATTTTGTGCTGAATTTATGCTTTTGCCTGACGGTAAAGTGGCTGATTTTGCCGATCCGGAAAGTGCTGCACGTTTATCTCCTCTTGCAACTGAATTGTTTAAATTTTCAGGAGTAAAAAGAGTATTCATAGCTGCAAACTTTGTTACTATTACCAAGAGCGACGAGTTTACATGGAATGACCTGGCTCCTCTGATCAAAACGTATATCAAAGGCTACCTGGAAGAAGGTAAACCATTGTTGATCGACAAAGCTTTTGTTGAAATCACTATCAATGAAACAGAAATAGTTGCTAAAATCAAATCTTTACTTGACGAGTATGTACGTCCGGCAGTAGAAAGCGACGGTGGCGCAATTACATTCCATTCATTCAATGAAGCAGACGGACAGGTAAAAGTACATTTACAAGGTTCTTGCAGCGGATGCCCTTCTTCAACCATCACATTGAAACAAGGAATTGAAAACTTGCTGACCCGTATGATCCCCGAAGTGAAATCTGTAGTTGCTGAAGGAGTTTAATTCAAAAACATATACAAGCTTAGCGAAGCCTTCGTTTAAAACGAAGGCTTCGTTTTATAACCTTTTTACGATTCAACATGCCACTCAAAAGAATCTACCTTATTCCAACTGTATTAGCAGAAGAAACAGCTTCGCAGGTATTACCTCCACAGGTGATAGAAATGATACAGAAGTTAGATACTTTTATGGTAGAAAATGTAAGAACTACCCGGCGTTTCATCAGTTCATTGAAACTGGGCAAGGTGATAGACGATTTAAAATTCTACGACCTGACCAAAGACACACCAAAAGCCGACATCCTTAAATATTTCAAAGAGATAAAAGCAGAAGAAGCTGGCATTATATCAGAAGCCGGCTGCCCGGGCATTGCCGATCCGGGTGCCGAAGCAGTAAAAATAGCCCATGAGCAAGGCATTGAAGTAATCCCATTGGTTGGCCCTTCCTCTATTCTGTTAGCATTAATGGCTTCTGGTTTCAGCGGACAATCTTTTGTTTTTCATGGCTACTTGCCCATTGAAAAACAGGAACGTATCAAAGCCATCAGACAAATGGAAGCTGACGCTGCCAAAAAGCATCAGACACAACTTTTCATGGAAACACCTTATAGAAACCCGGCCTTGCTTGAAGACTTGCTTCAGAATGCGAAAGGCAACACAAAATTGTCTATTGCGGCTGATATTACAGCCCCAAATCAGCTATTAAGAACACTTACAATAAACGACTGGAAAAAACAAAAGCCAGACATCAATAAAAAGCCTGCAATTTTCGGACTTTTTACAGAATAATATTTTATTTCAATCCAAATAAAAAAATTATTATTTCAACTTAAGCACACTTAACAATACAATTATTTCGATTCCATTACTACACTCAAAATAATATCTAAAATTTTTCGGAATTATCATAAGTCCCTGTAATTTTACTGCTGACTCTATTGATTTAGAATACTTATACAATGTTCTGATCACAGACATTCAAAAATCTATAATTCACAAAAAAAATAAAAAATGCCTTATTTATTTACTTCTGAATCAGTATCTGAAGGCCACCCGGACAAGGTAGCAGATCAGATTTCTGATGCCATTCTTGATGCAATGCTTGCACAGGATCCGCATTCAAGAGTGGCCTGCGAAACGCTGGTTACTACAGGTCTTGTAGTTGTTGCAGGTGAAATCACAACAAAAGCAATTGTTGACGTACAGGAAGTTGTTCGAGCTACCATCAAAAGAATTGGTTATACAAAAGCTGAGTACCAGTTTGACTACCTTTCCTGCGGTATCATCAACGCTATCCATGCACAGTCACCGGATATCGCTCAGGGTGTAGACGAGGAAAAAGATAAAGAACAAGGTGCTGGTGATCAGGGTATGATGTTCGGTTATGCAACCGACGAAACCGACAACTATATGCCTCTGACTTTGGAAATTTCTCACTTGCTTGTAAAAATCCTTGCGGACATCCGTAAAGAGGGCAAGAAAATGAAGTACCTTCGTCCGGATGCTAAATCCCAGGTTTCAGTAGAATATGATGACAATGGCACTCCATTGCGTATCGATACAATCGTAGTTTCAACTCAGCACGATGAGTTCATCCTTCCTAACGACGATTCAAGAAAAGCTGCTAAAAAGGCCGAGCTTCAAATGCAGGAGCGTATCACAGACGACATCAAGCGTATTGTAATACCTGCAGTAATCAAAGCTTTGCCTGCCAAAGTAAAACGTCTGTTCAACGACGATATCAAATACCACATCAACCCAACAGGCAAATTCGTAATCGGTGGCCCACACGGCGATACAGGTTTGACTGGCCGTAAAATTATTGTAGATACTTACGGTGGAGCAGGTGCTCATGGTGGTGGTGCTTTCTCAGGAAAAGACCCGTCTAAAGTAGACAGAAGTGCTGCTTATGCTGCACGTCACATTGCTAAAAATCTTGTAGCAGCAGGTGTTGCAAATAAAGCATTGGTACAGGTTTCTTACGCTATTGGTGTAGCTGAGCCGGTTTCAATCAACGTAAACACTTACGGTACTGCTAAAGTTAAATTAACAGACGGCCAGATTACTACAATAGTTGAAAAACTATACAAAGAGAAATTGAAGCCCAAGTCTATCATCGAAAGATTGGAGCTAAAAAACCCTATCTATTCTTTAACAGCAGCGTATGGCCACGTTGGTCACGAAGCTTACGAAGAAAAAGTAGTATTGACTTCTGTAAAAATCAATACCAAAGGTGATTCTGTCGAGCGTATCGAAAAGTCTGAAAAGAAAAAACTTCAGTTCTTCCCATGGGAGAAGCTGGATCAGGTCGAAAAGATCAGAAAAGCTTTCAGCTTAAAATAAATAAAAAGGTCCTGAGCAATCAGGACCTTTTTATTTGACCCCTCCAAGAATGAAAAACTCACGGAGGGTTTATTTTATGTAGCTTATTCAATGATTTGTTACATCTTCATCAGTGTCATACCGATGCTCTTGACTTCGCTCATTCATCCGCCTAGTCAAAACCACACTACCTCAAATCTTGTTCAGTCTCTCCTACTTTCCAAAATCGGACCAAGACTTATATTTCTCATTAAACTTCAGTTCAACAGGTTTTTCAAAAATCCCATATACAGCAGAACCAGAACCTGACATAGAAGCATAAACAGCTCCTTGTTCATACATCCCTTCTTTCAGCTTTTGTATTTCAGGGTATTTAGGGAAAATCGAACCTTCAAAATCGTTCACTACCAAGCCCTTCCAATCCTTAACAGGTTTTTGTATAATTTCCTTTAAAGACACTTCTGAATGTGCAGGTTTTACTCCCGCAAAAGCTTCAGCAGTAGAAACATGAATTCCCGGATGTACCACAGCAAAATAGTATTTCGACAAATCAAGTTGAATCGGCTCAATAAACTCACCACGGCCACTCA
>CAZNHL010000078.1:0-4125 GCA_964572965.1 uncultured Bifidobacteriaceae bacterium | reverse complement strand
ATAAGCAGGTTTATTTTTGATAAAAAAAGGACAATCACTACCCAGTTGAGCCGACAAATCTTCCATCTCGTTCTCCTCTAACTTCAGTCTGAAAAGCTCATTCAATAAACGAATTGTATATGCAGCATCAGCAGAACCTCCACCCACACCAGCACCTGTAGGAATGGCTTTATGTAAATGAATATTAACAGAGGACAAATTGTATTTCTTTTGTAATAACCTGAAAGCCTTTACAACCAGGTTCTTTTCAACGTCGCCCTCTACTTCCATTCCTGTCATCGTGAACTTAAAGAAATCAGAAGGTAATATTTCCAAAGCATCTGTCCAGCCCAGCGGATAAAATACAGATTCCAGGTTATGATAACCATCAGGTCTTTTTTCTGTGATCTGTAAACCCAGGTTAATTTTGATATTGGGAAAGAATACCATAAATAAAGATGCTTATTGTTTCTGCAAATATAAGCCCGAAAACCACAAATTTTCCTTTTCTTACAAACAGGCTTTTCTGCTCATTTTTGTTTAATTTTAACTTCCGTTAAGTTCATAACCCTACATCATGCATATACTTCTTTTACATCAGTATTTTTTAGACAGTGGAGATTCAGGCGGGTCACGTTTCAATGAAATGACCAAAGTCTGGAAAGAAGCCGGTCACGATGTAACTGTTATTGCAGGTATGGTTCATTATACAACAGGAACAAAAAAAGACAAGTATAAAGGCAAATTTTTCCTGAAAGAAATAAATGAAGATGGGGTTACCATTCTTCGCTGCCATGTTTCAGAAGCTTACAATACCAACTTCATTGGCCGTTTGTGGGCTTATTTTTCCTTTGTATTTTCAAGCATTTTTGCCGGGGTATTTAAAGCAAAAGACAAATACGACGTAATTGTTGTTACCTCGCCTCCTCTTTTTGTGGGTATTACAGGACTGATACTCTCTTTTTTAAAACGTATTCCGATGGTCTTTGAAATACGCGATCTGTGGCCTGAATCAGCCATTGATACTGGTGTATTAACTAACAAAATGATTATCCGTTTTGCTTTCTGGTTTGAAGCACTGGTTTATAAAAAAGCTGCGCTTATCAATTGCCTTACTCCGGCGTTCAGAAATGCATTAATAGAGAAGAAAGGCATTGCTCCTGAAAAAGTAATCATGATTCCCAATGCTGCAGATTTTTCACTGTCAGAACAGCTTTTAGCTACTTTCAACAGAGAAGAGCTCAGATCTCAAAAAGGCTGGAATGGCAAATTTGTAATTACCTATGTGGGTGCCCACGGAATTGCCAACCACCTGATTCAGGTAGTAGACACAGCCGAACTATTACGAGACACCAATGTACACTTTGTATTAATTGGTGATGGCATGGAAAAACCTAAGTTAAAAGCGGAGTCACTTTCCCGCGGACTGAAAAACATTGAATTCATTGACTCTGTGCCAAAAGCAGAAGTATTTAAATACATATTGGCATCAGACATGGGAGCATCTGTTTTGAAAAACGTAGACACTTTCAAAACAGTATATTCTAATAAAACCTTTGACTATATGTCATGCCAGAAGCCGATTCTGATGGCTATTGATGGTGTTTCCAGAGAATTAGTGGAAGAAGCGGCATGCGGTTCATTCGTACAACCTGAAAATCCGGAAGATTTTGCTCAAAAAGTCAACTATTATATCAACAATAATGACAAAGCAATTGAACAAGGATACAACGGGTATCGTTTTGCCCAAACAAATTTTGACAGAAGCATACTCGCTAAAAAATACTTAACTAATTTAGAACAGGTTATTACTGCATGGCAGAAATAACCATTAGACCCGATTAAAGTATGTATCGCCATTTTTTTAAGCGTCTGTTAGACACTATAGTAGCCTTGATCCTTTTAGTGCTTACTATTCCGTTTACATTTTTTGCAGCAATTGCACTGGCATTTTCCAACCAGGGCAATGTATTTTTCGTACAACAACGGCCGGGGCAATACGGTAAACCTTTTTCTATTATCAAGTTCAAAACGATGAATGACAGAAAGGACAGTAATGGAGAATTACTTCCTGATGCAGTGAGACTTACACCTGCCGGAAAATTTATCAGAAAAACTTCTATTGATGAATTACCCCAATTAGTGAATGTCTTAAAAGGAGATATTAGCCTTATTGGTCCAAGGCCATTACTAATGGAATACCTGCCTTTATATACTCCACATCAGGCACGCAGGCACGAGGTAAAGCCCGGCATTTCCGGATGGGCTCAGGTAAATGGCCGTAATGCTATTTCCTGGGAACAAAAATTCAATTATGATGTTTGGTATGTCGACAACCAATCATTTTTTCTGGATCTGAAAATATTTTTCCTGACAATTTACAACATTGTCAAATCTGACGGAATTAGCGCAGAAAACAATGCCACAATGGAAAAATTCAGAGGTAGCGAGAATAAATAAGTTAAATTAGATAACAGGCTTAAAATGCTTTTATTCGGAGGGAGCGGACATGCAAAAGTGATTATTGACTGCCTTGAAAAAGGTTCAGTCCATGGTATCTTTGATGATAACCCGGCATTAAATTCTCTTAATGAAACAATCATTCTCGGTAAATACAGACAAGAAACAATGCCGGAAGAACAATTGATTATTTCTATTGGCAGTAACCAGACAAGAAAAAAAGTATCAGAAATTGTCAGGCACAAATTCGGCAAAGCCATTCATTCATCTGCCATTATTTCTCCCTATAGTACAATTGATGAAGGTACTGTCATTTTTCACGGGAGTATTGTCCAATCGGGAGCTTCAATAGGTAAACATTGTATTATTAATACTGCAGCAACAATTGACCATGACTGCAAGTTAGAAAACTTTGTACATGTATCTCCAAATGCCACTTTAAGCGGCACCGTTAATGTAGGAGAAGGTACCTGGATTGGTGCAGGAGCAACAGTAATCAACAATATTAATATCGGGAAATGGTGTATTATAGGAGCAGGAGCTGTAGTAACCCGTGACATTCCTGATTTTTCAGTAGTTATGGGTATACCCGGCAAAGTGATCAGAAAGAATATTCTTTAAACTGACTATATATGAGACGTAAAGCTTTTTTCAAATGGACTGTATTTTTATTTTTTGCAGTTGTTGTGTATTACGAAGGAATTACCTTTTTCAATCATTTCGTAAACCATAAAGTTACTCACGGAAAATCGATCACAAAAGCTTACTACTTTTGGTGCTTCTGTGATGACCCGAAAGATTATCTTTTTGCGACACACTCTAAAGAGAGCCTTAACCCGCTTGTTAAAACAGAGAATGGATTATCAGAAAGCCATGATGTGGTAGCACATTACATTAAAAACTATTTAGCTGAAGATTCAAGTAAGGCAGAAGACCATCTTCTTTTACATGGTTATATGGCAAAATTCCCCAACAGAGATTTAACTTTAGAAAAAGACAGAACTAATTTCATTATCACGGCAATCTCTAACGTGGATGGTACAAACCACAAAGAAATTGACGAAATATTACTTGCATTAAAAAATGACTAATTCTAAAATATGGCTTTCTTCCCCTCATATGGGAGGAACAGAATTAAAATATATCAACGAAGCTTTTGATGCCAATTGGATTGCCCCGCTCGGCCCCAATGTAGACAACTTCGAAAAAGAATTATCCGAGTATTCAGGTGCTAAATATGCCGCAGCACTATCATCAGGTACAGCAGCATTGCATCTCGCACTGATCCTCTTAGATGTCAAAGCCGGAGACGAGGTTATTTGCTCCACTTTCACATTTTCAGCTTCAGCCAATCCAATTGTTTATCAGGGCGCTATTCCTGTATTTGTAGATTCAGAAACTGAAACATGGAATATGGACCCGATAGCTTTGGAAGAAGCCATTAAGGATCGTATTCAAAAAGGTAAAACACCTAAAGCAATTATACTTGTCCATCTGTATGGTCAGCCGGCCAAAATAGATGCGCTGATGGCAATTGCTATGCGTTATAACATTCCTGTAATTGAAGATGCTGCTGAATCTTTAGGAGCAACTTATAAAGGTAAGATGACCGGCACTTTTGGCAAGCTTGGCATTTATTCTTTTAACGGGAATAAAATCATTACTACGTCAGGAGGCGGAGCTTTG
>CAZNHL010000077.1:11923-16118 GCA_964572965.1 uncultured Bifidobacteriaceae bacterium | reverse complement strand
AAATATGATAAAATTTATACCACTGCTATTGTTTAAACCATAGAAATCGAAGCCACAAGTCTACTCCCGCAACTTCCTGAAAAACTCTCTCAGCAATTCTTCACTTTCCTTCTCAAGAACGCCGTATTTCAGCTCAGTTTTCGGATGAAGGATATTTTCCTCTAATCGGCTGAAACCGCGTTTGGGATCTGTAGCGGCAAAAACGATTCTCCCCACCTGCGACCAGAACAAAGCGCCTGAGCACATAATACATGGTTCAAGCGTCACATATAAAGTGCAATCAACCAGGTATTTGGCGCCAAGGTAATTTGCTGCTGCCGTAATGGCAATCATTTCGGCATGTGCAGTTACGTCGTTCAGCTTTTCTGTCTGGTTGTAACCCCGTGCAATAATCCTGTTCTGACAAACAACAACGGCCCCTACGGGAATCTCTCCTTCGTTGAAAGCCTGTTGCGCTTCCTTCATGGCTTCTCGCATGAAGTGTTCGTCGCTATGTACACTCAGTAGCGACATTATTTTGTTTTCTTTTGTGGTTGTTCCGGCTGTGGACTGGAAATAGGATCGACACTTGTTCCACTTTGTCTGGTGCCTTCTTTCTTCTCCTTGCGGATTACTTTTTGCTCATGCTGATTTGCCTTGTTGTCTATTTTGATAGATTGCATAATTTCATGGCCAATTGGCTGCCATTTGTCTTTCTGACGGATCGGAACAGTAAAGTTGAAAATGTAAATTTCATTTTTTACCAATGTGTATTGTACATAGTGGTAATAGCTGATCGGCGGCAGCTGGCGGTCAGTTTCTTTATTGATGGTTTCAGTAACAAACTCGAAAGCAATGAAATTACGATTCTTTGCAGTAACGATTGTATCCTGGATCCACTCTACTTTGTCATAAACCTGAAGGATGGTTGATCTGTAAAAGCTGTGCAAAAGGCCAAGGTTACTTCCCCAACGGTTGTTGGCTACGTTGAAACCAAAGTCGATCATTCTGTCTTCATTGGTAAATGTAGCTACCGGTTTGCGGTAAGCCGGATATTTCTTAGCAATGTCATCATCACTCATTACAACGAAGTTTTCCGGTAATTTTACAGAGACGTTTTTATCTACCTGTTTTTTAACCAGCTTAATTTTTTTAGCATCTTTCTTTTGTGCCATTGTTCCAAGGGAACACGCCAGGACAAGGATAATAGAAAGGAGGTGTCTTAGTTTCATGTTTTAGTATTGAGTAGTGGGTATTGAGTCTTGAGATTTTAGTCCTGGTTATCAGAAGCTTTTGCTTTGGGATTTCTGCCTTCAAGGACTACTACAATTTCTCCTTTGATTGTTTTGGCAGAGAAATGTGTGATTACTTCGTTGAGTGTTCCTGTATAAGTTTCTTCAAACATTTTAGTCAGCTCGCGTGAAACAGAAACGCGTCTTTCTGCGCCATAGTATTCTCTGAACTGTTCCAGTGTTTTCAAAAGCCTGAAAGGGCTTTCATAGAAAATCATGGTACGCTCTTCGTTGAGCAGGCTTTCAAGGTGTGTTTTACGGCCTTTTTTTACCGGTAAAAAACCTTCAAAAGTAAAACGGTCGCTCGGGAAGCCTGATTTTACCAATGCCGGAACAAATGCCGTAGGCCCCGGTAAACATTCTACTTTCAGTCCTGCCACCAGTGCAGCCCTTACCAGGAGGAATCCCGGATCTGAAATAGCCGGCGTACCTGCATCAGAAATAAGCGCAATTACCTCTCCTTTGTGCATACGCTGTACCAGGTGGTCCAAGCTTTTATGTTCATTAAAAGCATGGTGGCTTTGCAAAGGCTTTTTTATGTCAAGGTGCTTCAGCAAAAAACCTGAAGTACGTGTATCTTCAGCAAGTATAGTATCTACTTCCTTCAATGTCCTGATGGCACGAAGGGTAATGTCTTCCAGGTTTCCGATAGGCGTAGGTACCAGGTATAGAGAGGTTTTTTCTGTATTGTCCATGAATGCTATATCCGGTGCAATTTAATTACAGTATCTGACAAAAGCGTCAACAGCTTTCAGGGTTTCTTCTTTTCTCTCGAACATGCCCATGTGTCCTGTTTCTTCGAAAAAGTATACAACACTTCGTTTTGGTAACTGAATTTGCTGCAGGCTGTATTCCAGCGGAACAGAGCCGTCTTCTTTACCGACAATAAATAAGACAGGGAAAGATAAAGTATTTAATAAAGGCACACGGTCTTCGCGGTCGCGCATGGCTTTGGTTACATGTGTTATTGTCTCCAATGGCGTCTCCAGACCAATGTCGATCATTTTCTGAATGTCTTTCTCGCAGCGTTCACGGTTGCGCATGAAAAACAATGGAGGTACAAAGGGGCGGATAAATGCTTCCACACCATTTCTTTCCACATAGTCTATGACCTTATTTCTGTTCTGGCGTTTTTCTTCTGAATCAGGAAATGCCGAAGAATGGAAAAGACCGATACCAAGTAACATGTCAGCGTATTTGTCAGCGAAGGCAAGGGTTACATAACCACCCAGAGAGTGGCCTACCATAACACATTTTTTAACTTCCAGTTGTACCAGCAATTGGTAAACGGCATCTGCCATGGCTTCCATTGAGTAGAAGCGGACATCGTTGAGGCTGTCTCCGAAACCCGGAAGATCAAGCGTTATGACCCGGTAGTTTTTTGATAAAGGCTCAATGAAATCGTCCCAAACAGCTTTGTTTTCACAAAATCCATGGATTAATACCAATGTTTCTCCGTTACCTCTTTCTGTATATGCAAGCATGAGTTCTGGGTTAAGTGGTAAAGTTAAAATAAGGAATTGCGATGTGCCTTATGGCTTCGGTCCTATTCTAACAACAATAGTAAAGTTAGTGCTAAGAATTAACTCTCCCAATGGATAATCCGTTTTATAAGTGAGGATCATTTTTATTATTCAACCTAAATCTTTTTGCCATGTCGTTTAACTTGCTGGAATCGGTAAAAATGTTTTTTACTGATCAACTCATAAGTGCTATTGCTACTGTTCTGGAAGAGAACAAAGAGAACACCCAAAAAGCAATAGATGCCGCTGTTCCAAGTGTACTGGCCGGTGTCCTGAATGAAGCTGGTTCGGAAGAAGGGGCTTCATCTATTTTGTCGTTATCCAAAACGGTCAATCATAGTACAGAATCCTTACGGCTTACAGATTTTTTGGATGAAGAAACAAAACTGACAGCTGAACGCAGGGGTGCAAATTTATTGCTGGGGATATTCAGTTACAGAAATCTGGAGGTTGAAGGTGCGCTTGCGGGTTATGCAGATATCAAAGATTCTTCGGCGTCAATAATCCTGAAAATGGCAGCCACAGCTTCTTTGAATGTAATCGGTAATCGTGCTGAATATAATAGTCTGAGTGTTGCTGCTCTAATGACTGAATTCTATCACCAGAAAGATGGCATTATCAGTAAGGTGCCAAGTGAGTTGTCGCTTGCAAAGTCATTGGGTCTGGGACATCTTTCTTTAATCAGTGAGAAATTCAGTACCGCTTTTGAGGGTGAAGCTGAAACTATTTTGCCTCCTACCAGGCTTATATCAACTAAAAAAAGTATAGGTGAACCTGTTACTACCAGCTGGCTGTGGGTATTGGCTACTCTGGGTATTGCCGTTTTTATTGTTTTGCTGATAATGCGTGGTTGCGACACGAAAGCATCTGTGACAATTGTGAAAAAAGAGGTGGCTCAGGTCGATAAGTTTATACATAAACGGATAGGTAAGCTAGATACGCTTACCAGGAATTTCATTTACGAAGTAGGAGGTTTGGTAAAAATCAAATTACCTGACGGTATTGAGCTGGAAGTTGGTGAAAACTCTACAGAAGCAATTCTTTACCACATGATTGCTGATGAAGACTTCAAAGTAAACGAAACAGATAAAACTCAAGGTTGGATACCGCTCGACAGGGTTTATTTTGAGACCGGCAGTGCGAAGCTGACAGAAGATTCTAAGAAGCAGCTGATTAATATTCAGGCTATTCTGAAGGCTTTTGGCAATGTGCACCTGAAAATCGGCGGGTATACTGATAATACAGGAACAAGGGAAATAAATAAGCCTTTGTCAGAGGCACGGGCTATGGCGGCTATGGAATACCTGGTAAAAGAAGGTGTTGCTGCAGAACATTTGAAGACAGAAGGTTATGCAGAAGAACATCCCGTTTGTGAAGCCAATGATACGGATGAGTGCAAGG
>CAZNHL010000077.1:0-11913 GCA_964572965.1 uncultured Bifidobacteriaceae bacterium | reverse complement strand
GTGCAAGGCTAAAAACCGAAGGATTGATGTGAGGCTTACTAAAAAAAGTAGGATTTTTTTAAAAAAGAAAGGGGCTTTATAGGCCCCCTTTCTCTATTTCTTTTTACGTACAGCAAAACCATAACTAATATCCTGCGACTCCTTAAGAATCTCACTATAGTTGAATTCTGAATCAGTCAGCTTAACGATAGTGAAATAGTCGTCGTCATGAAAAACATTGGCACTATCGGCAAAATATATACTGGTTTCTGAGGCGTCTTTCCATTTCCACTCTCTTACAGCGTTGACTGTGCTTGCAGAAATAACAGTGGTTGTATTTCCATTGGTATATCGACGTTCTTTTATTGTAAAATTGATAAAATAAGTACCACTTTTACTGAAAATAACTTCGCCATTATCGATTTGAAATTTTGTGCTGTCTTTTTCGCTGCCATCAAAATAGGTAGTATCCTTGCCTGGTATTTCTGCTCTTAAAAACTTCCAGGTTCCGCCGCATAACAGGTCTGTGTTTCGCGATGCACTTATCTGAGATTCTGATACATTTGAAAACAAATCTAGAGGAGATGCACTTGCTGCTGTTTTAATAGAAAAAGAGAAATTTTTATCAACGAGGTTTTTAATAGTAATTACAGCAAATGTGCCTAAAGTAATTGTTGTCCGATCATCACTTATAGTATAGTCGCCAAAATACAGTGAATCACTGGTCTTGACGATGTATTTGTAGTCAGAAGTAAACTCAAACCATTGGTAGTTGTTTGTACTCTCTGTTCTGCTTGTATTGTTTCCTGAAATGTTCCATTTTTTTGCCAAAGAGCTTATGAAGGTATCTGTGCTCGAAGGTGCAGGATCGTCTGACGGTTTTCTGCAGGAAATAATCATAAAAGCCATCATCATAGCCATGACAGCAAGCATTAACTTTGTTTTTCTCATATATAAAATCGAATTATTTTTACTTGTAACATCCGTACTTTTTCAGCACTTCCGGGTCTTTGTTGTAGTCGTAATAAAGTGCAGAGCGGAAATCGTCGCAGGCAGAATTTTTATCCTCCAGTCCAAGGTACGCCATACCTCTTTCATAGAAAACAATGCCTGTACGCGGTTTCAGTTTTAAAGCCTGGGTAAAATCATCCACAGCACCTTTAAAGTCTTTCAGTTCTCTGCAAACTTTACCGCGGTTATAAAAACTCTGGTAATCGTCCGGCTTACGGTCAATTACTTTTGTATAGTCATAAAAAGCAGCCTTGTAATCTCCTAAATGGAATTTAGCGATTCCCCTGTTGCAATAAGCAGCTACGTTGTTCGAGTCGCGGGCCAGGGCATCGTTAAAATCTTTGACAGCTTCTTTGTATTTGCCCATTTCAATGCGGTTGTTGCCTCGACTATTGTATAGTTCATAAGCGTCTACGGTGTTGTCGCTTAACCCCGACAAAGACAGGTTATAATCCACTTCAGCATCTTCGTGATTTCCGTAGTTATAATTAGCCTTACCACGCAAGTAATAAAATTGAGATGTTGGTCTGGCAAGTTTTGCAACCAGGTTATATTCTCTTATAGCCTCTTTATATGCTTTCATATTACAATGTGCTTCGGCTTTTACCATAATAGCATTGGTATTGCCGGGTACCAGCTGTAATACAATATCCATGTCTTTGATTGCTTCCTGACCCTGATTAAGGAAAAGCCTTACACGTGCACGGAAGAAATAAAGGTTAGTATCAACAGGCATTTTCCGGATAGCATTGTCGAAGTCGCGCAGCGCTTCTTTGTAATAACCAAGACAAGCCTTAGAGTATCCGCGGTTACAAAGTACCTGCCAGTTAGAGGCATCGTGATACAGGGCACTGTCATATAAAGTAATTGCTGATTCAAAATGACTGACACTATACTTACGATAGCCGTCATAGTTGAAGCGCTCAGCAGTCAGATCGCGTTGTGAGTTGGGCTTGGAGTAGTAGTGCGCTTTTTCGTAGCGGTCCTTGCAGTATGAGTCAAAGCTTTTCTCTTGTGTTTTGGAGCCTGCATGCGCAGAGAAACACAGTACCAGTGAAAAACAAATCAATAAATGACGATACATAAAAGTTTTGAAGTGTTAGATAAATCCTTCGAACCTCTGAAAATTTCCTATTTGAAGAGTGCATGTAAAGGTTGCACTGACGGGGCTAATTTAGCTGATTCAGAGGAGCTAAACAAATCCCATTCGATATATGATACTTCGTCTTTTTATTGTGCTAAAACTTCCCTGATTTTTTCCATGCTCAGTTCAGTGAAATCTTTGATAACAAAGTCTGTATGTGACAATTCTGCATGACTTAAGGCAGAAGCTACGCCAATTACCTTGATTCCTGCAGCCTTGGCTGCTTTAATTCCGGTAAGAGAATCTTCAAAAACGATAGCATCTTTTGGGGCTACACCAATCAGTTCCGCGGCTTTCAGGTAAACATCAGGTGCAGGCTTTGGGTTTGGAACAAGTACGCCACTCACAGCGGCACTAAAGTATTTGCGGAGATGGCAGCCATCCAGTATGAAGTCAATATTCTTCATATAAGCATTGGAACCGCAGGCAATTTTTGCTCCTGCTGCTTTTGCCTCATCCAGAAAAGGAATCAGTCCCGCAGTAGTTTTCATGTGAGGGAGGTAAAGCTCACGGTATTTGCTCTCCTTTTCTTCTTCGTAAAACTCGAGCGTATTTTTTTCAAGCAATTCAGGTGTCAGCTCAAGAATAGCATCACGCATGGTTTTGCCCGTCAATCTTGTGTTGAAAACTTCTTCACTGATTTCGTAGCCGTATTTTCTGGCCCATTCAAGGTAAGCTACTATGTGATAATGATGGTTGTCTACCAGCACACCATCCATATCAAACAACAATCCGATCATTGTATTAGGGGTTTATTTTTTAACAACAGCCTGTGACTGATGTTTTATTGGAAAATTACAGGAATTGGCAACAAAGCAATTATCATTGGCCTCATGGTGCAGCGCATTCGCTTTTTCAATCATAGAAGCATCCTGTACTGTTACGACAGGGTAAAGTGTTATTTCGGTGAATTTGCCGCTACCGTTTTCAGTTTCGGTCATAATGCCTTTAGCATTGTCGACATAGTCAAGAACAACCACATTGTTGACAGCACATAAATGCAGGTACCAAAGCATGTGGCAGGAAGAAACAGAAGCCAGTAATAAATCTTCCGGATTGTAACGTGTTTTATCGCCGCGGAAAGCCGGATCCGAAGAACCCTGGATTTCGTGCTGCTTATTTGCTGCAGAAAGTGTATAAGCCCTTTCGTAGCTTTTGTAGTCGCTCGTTCCGGTTCCGGTATTACCGGTCCATACTGTTTTTGTTTCGTAATGGTGTTCTTTTGCCATTTTAAAAAGATTAATGCGCCAGTAACCAGTTAATGCCTGAGCCGATACCGACTTCCATTGGTACTTCCAGTGGAATGGCCGATTTCATCAATTCAGCAACTTTTTTAGTCAATAGCTCAACTTCAGATTTATGCGCATCGAAAACCAATTCATCATGCACTTGAAGGATCATACGGGATTTTAAGTTTTCTTTTTTCATCCAATTGTGGATGTTGATCATGGCCACTTTGATCATGTCGGCAGCGCTTCCCTGAATAGGCGCATTGATGGCGTTTCGTTCAGCATAACCACGGATGGTCTGGTTGGCAGAAGTGATGTCGCGGAGGTAACGGCGGCGGCCAAGAATGGTCTCAACATAACCCTTTTCGCGGGCATCGTTGATTGCCCCGTCCATATAGGCTTTTACCGCAGGAAATTCGGTGAAATAGGAATCAATAATCTCGGCTGCTTCACGTCTCGGGATACTCAGTCGCTGTGCCAGACCGAAGGCAGAAATACCATAAATGATACCGAAGTTAACCATTTTGGCTTTGCTTCTCATATCGGAAGTCACGTCTTCCAGAGCAACTTTAAATACTTTGCTTGCAGTGGAAGCGTGAATATCTTTTCCTTTTCCGAAAGCATCCAGCATGGTTTCGTCTTTGCTGAAAGCTGCCATGATACGCAATTCAATCTGCGAATAATCGGCACTCAGAATCACGAAATCGTCGTCGGCAGGAACAAAGGCTTTTCTGATCTCTTTTCCTTTTTCGGTACGGATCGGAATGTTCTGCAAATTGGGATTTGTAGAGCTCAGACGCCCGGTTGCGGCCACAGCCTGATTGTAGGATGTATGCACGCGACCATCAGTTTTACTGATCAGCAATGGCAAAGCATCGACATAAGTCGATTTCAATTTTTGCAGCTCACGGAACTCAAGGATATGGTTTGCAATGGCATGTTCGTCTGCCAGCTTTGAAAGAATTTCTTCTCCCGTCGCATATTGTCCCGTCGCCGTTTTCTTAGGTTTTTTATCCAGTTGTAATTTCTCGAATAAAATTTCTCCCAGCTGTTTTGGAGAAGCAATGTTGAAAGTTTCTCCTGCATCTGCATAGATTTTTTGCTCCATGTCGGCTATATCGGTTTCCAGCAATTTGGAGAAATCTTTTAAAGCCTCCACATCGATACGCACGCCGTGGCGTTCAACGTCTGCAAGTACATTGATCAACGGAAGTTCAACTTCACGGAAAAGCTTTTCTGTTCCGGTCGTCTTTAACTGCGGAGCAAAAAGCTGTTTCAGCTGCAAGGTAACATCGGCATCTTCTCCGGCATATTCCGCTACTTTGTTGATGTCAACCGTACGCATATTTCCCTGGTCTTTTCCTTTTTTACCGATCAGCTCGGTAATGGAAACAGGGGTATAGTTCAGGTAATTTTCTGCCAGCACGTCCATGTTGTGACGCATGTCCGGTTCAAGCAGGTAATGGGCAATCATGGTATCAAAAAGCTGCCCTTGTATCTGCACGCCATAATTGGCCAGTACGGCAAGGTCATATTTAATATTCTGTCCTATTTTGCCAATTTTTGGTGATTCCAGCACTTCTTTGAAATCATTAACGATTTTTTGAGCTTCTGCTCTGTCTTCCGGTACGGGGACATAAAAAGCTTCTCCGGCAATGTACGAGAATGAAATTCCTACCAGTTCAGCATCAAGTGCATCAAGGCTGTTTGTTTCCGTATCAAAACAGAATTCATCCTGTAGCGCCAGGTAACCTGCAAGTGATTTACGAAGTTCCTGGGTATCTACTACACGGTAGTCATGTGCTTTTGTTGAAATGGTAAAGCGGGAATGTGGTGCAGCTTCTTCTTCAGTAGCTCCTTTGCTGGCTTCTGCATGTGCTTCACCACCTCCGAAAAGAGACATTTGCCCTGCCGGAGTAGCTTTGGCTTTCGGTTTTTTAGTAGCAGGTGTGCCTGAATCTTCATCTGTTTCTCCCAGAATTCTTTTTTTGAGGGTTCTGAATTCCAGTTCTTCAAAAAGTGGTCCCAGCTTTTCTGCGATCGGGCCTGTATAAAGAAGTGCCTCTTCGTCAAACTCAATTGGCACATCGGTATGGATGGTTGCCAGTTCTTTTGACAAGCGGCCCTGATCGGCAAAGTTGACTACGTTTTCTTTGAGCTTGCCGGTCAGCTTATCTGCATTGGCGATCAGGTTTTCTACAGTATCAAACTCAGCAATTAACTTTTGGGCTGTTTTCTCCCCTATTCCCGGAATTCCGGGAATATTATCGACAGCATCACCTTGTAAACCAAGAATATCTCTTACCTGGTCAACACGGGTAATACCGAATTTCTCACAAACTTTTGCTCTGTCATAAACTTCCGGGCCTTTTCCCATAAAAGCAGGCCTGAAGACAAACACATGGTCGTCAACGAGCTGTGCATAATCTTTATCAGAAGTCATCATGTAAGTTTCGAAACCTGCCTGAGCTGAGCGCTTGGCAATCGTTCCTACAATGTCATCTGCCTCAAAACCAGGCATAATCAGCATCGGGATACCAAATGCTTCAATGATTTTCTTGCAATAAGGAATGGCAATGGTAATATCTTCCGGCTGTTCCTGGCGGTTAGCTTTATAGGCTTCAAACACTTCGTGGCGGAAGGTACCTCCCGGACTGTCAAAAGCAACTCCTATATGGGTTGGTTTTTCCTTGGTAATCACCTCCATCAGGGTGTTTGTAAAACCCAGTGCAGCACCTGTATTCATGCCTTTTGAGTTGATGCGTGGTGTTTTGCTAAAAGCAAAGTGAGCACGATAGATCAAAGCCATCGCATCCAGCAGGAAAAGTTTTTTGTCCGGTTTACTCATAATGGTAAAAGTAAGAATTTTTTGGCGGAAGGTTGAAGGATTGTTGTTGGCTGGCTGGTGTTTGTTTTCAGAGATTTAAAGATTGCAAAATTTGAAGATTGGTTTTGAGCCTTAGTCTCTTGTCTAAAAATCTCACATCTCTCGTCTATTCTCTTAAAATCTATTGTCTGGTATCTGTTTTTCTATGTAAATTGCTTATCTCCATAATTTGGAATAGTTATGAATGTCTCTACGCTGCTTCCTTTCAGAATAGTTTATTCGCTCTACGACCATGAGTATCTCGGATACCAGTTCGAGGCTTATGCTGTGCAGGTAGATGGGAACAATAGACTAACACTGAAGCACCAGCACGTTTCTTCCAAGAACATGCGTGAGTTTGCTTCGCGCCTCAACGATACGGATTACAAGTTGATTGAGCTGATGGACAAGCTTCATCAGGATACGATTGTCAAAAAATTTCATGAGAAGAAGATAAAAACAGAAGAGTTTTTCCTGAAAACATACCACAAAGAAAAAGGTGATGAAGTGCTTCAGGGGCTCATTGAAGAATATGTGGAAGGACGTAAAGCTCAGATTCTGGAGTTGCTGAAGGGTAAGCTGGTGTTTGAGATGGGTAAAGACGGAGAGCCTACATGGAAAAAACTGGATTTGCCTGAGGAAAAGGCGACTGTACTTTTTCATTTCCGCAGGAACGAAGACAACACCCACTATTTCCCAACCATCAAACATTTGGGAGAAAAGCTGGAGTTTCAGTATAAAAATGCAATTATCATCAATAACAAGCCAGCCTGGCTTTTGTTGAACGGTAAACTTTACAGCTTTGCAAAAGAAGTTGACGGGAAAAAGCTGAAGCCTTTCCTGAACAAAAACTTCATTGAAATTCCCCGGAAGATTGAAGAAAGTTATTACGAGAAATTTGTTGCTCCTTTGGTGGCATCTTTTGATGTGTATGCCAAAGGTTTTGAGATCAATACTGAACACCACGAGCCACGCCCTGTTTTAACTTTCAGTGAATTACAGATTGCCACAAGGACAATGTCTTTGTTCGGTAATTCTTCCGCAGATGTTTTGGAAGAAGAGGAAGAGAATAAGATCGTGTTTGATTTCTCTTTTCAATATGGCAGTTATGTGTTCAGTTCCGATAATCCCACTCTTTGCAGTGTGAAGATGGAAAAAACACAGGAGAGCTATATTTTCCACCGTGTGCGCAGAAGCCTGGATTGGGAAAAAGAACAGGCAGCTATGCTGAAAAGTATGGGTCTTGAACTGCGCTTTGGCAAGTATACAGTTGAGAAGTCAAGGGCTTTCACCTGGCTTAAAACCCATAGTGATTTTCTGGTAGAGAAGAACTTCCTTGTTCGTCAGCATGCCAAAGATGAGAAACGCTATTTCGTAGGAGCATCCTCTATCAATCTTGAAATAAGAGAAAACAACGATTGGTTTGATGTGCATGCTATTGTTCGTTTCGGCGAGTTTGAAATCCCTTTTATTAAGCTTAGGAAGACTATTCTGGCTAAGAAGAAGGAGTTTGTTTTGCCTAACGGCGAAATTGCTGTGATCCCGGAAGAATGGTTTACACAATATTCAGACCTGTTCAATTTTGTGGATGAAGATGAAACTAACCTTCGTCTCAAAAAGCATCATCTGGCGCTTGTACAGGAGCTTTCAGAAGACAGCCTGGCACAGGTACAGATGAACCGCCGGTTGGAAAAACTGAAAGAATTTGAAAGCATTGATGATTATCCTGTACCCACAGGTTTTAAAGGAGAATTAAGACCTTATCAGAAAGCCGGTTTCAACTGGATGAACTTCCTTGCTGATTTTAAATTAGGAGGTTGCCTTGCCGATGACATGGGTCTTGGTAAAACGGTTCAGACACTCGCAACTCTGTTACGCCATAAAGAAAGCGGTAACGGTACTTCTTTGCTGGTTGTTCCGACTTCATTGATTTACAACTGGGAACAGGAAGCCCGCAAATTTACGCCTGATCTTAAAGTTTATAATTATACGGGTACTTATCGCGACAAAAATATTGAGAAGTTTGCAGGTTATGACCTGGTGGTGACTTCTTATGGTACGGTGCGTATTGATGCCGATTTGTTGCAGAAATACTATTTCAATTATGTGATTCTTGATGAAAGTCAGGCAATTAAAAACCCGACTTCGGGCATTGCACAGGAAATAAAAAAACTGAGTAGTCGCCATAAGTTGATTCTGACCGGTACGCCGATTGAAAATAGCACGATGGATCTTTGGTCACAGATGAACTTTGTAAACCCTGGTTTGCTTGGTGCACAATCGTTCTTCAGAAACGAATTCCTGCTTCCGATAGAAAAGAAAAATGACGAAGATAAAACGAAGAAGCTGTATCGCATGATTAAGCCCTTTATCCTGCGCCGTCAGAAAAATCAGGTAGCTAAGGAACTTCCAGAGAAAATTGAGAATGTCCGTTACTGCCAGATGAGCGAAGAGCAGGAGAGCGAGTACGAAAAGGTGAAGTCATTCTATCGTAACCAGATTCTTGAGGAAATAGAATTGAAAGGGGTAGGCAGCTCACAATTCCTGGTTATTCAGGGTCTCACACGCTTACGCCAGATTGCCAATCACCCGCGTTTGGTAGATCAGGACTTTGCCGGAAGTGCCGGGAAGTTTGAGGAGGTAGTTGAAACACTGGAAGAAGGCGTGGCCAATGGTCATAAAATTTTGGTGTTTAGCCAGTTTGTAAAACACCTGAGCTTGTTCCGAGAATACCTGGACCAAAAACAATTGAAGTATAATTACCTGGATGGTTCTACCCGCGACAGACAGGAGCAGGTGGAAGAGTTCCAGAACAATGAAGATATACGCATTTTCTTAATCTCACTTAAAGCCGGAGGTACTGGTTTGAACCTTACAGCAGCTGATTATGTGTTCCTGCTTGATCCATGGTGGAACCCGGCCGCAGAGGCACAGGCAATTGACCGTGCGCACCGTATCGGACAAACAAATACTGTTTTTACCTACAAGTTTATCACCAAAAATACGGTAGAGGAGAAAATCCTTTTACTGCAAAAAGCAAAGCTCAAACTTGCCGGTGACCTGATTTCTACCGATGAAGGAATGGTGAAACACCTGACCAAAGAGGATATTACGAATCTGTTTGATTAATTTGACTGCTTAATATAACTTGTAGCAGTAGATGTATTTTTTGTAAACCAGCAACCAATTACTTACCTTTGGCGTAAGTAATATTCGAAATATTATGATTATTTCTTTCGGCTCAAAAGAAACCAGAAAAATATGGGAAGGAGAAAGAGTAAAAAACTTTTCAACAGACTTGCAGGAAATTGCAAGAAGAAAGTTGAGGATGTTAAATAACTCTCAAAACACGGCCGATTTGCAAATACCTCCCTCTAACAGACTTGAAAAGCTGAAAGGTAATTTGAAAGAATATTATTCTATTCGAATTAATGATCAGTGGCGACTTATTTTCAAATGGGATAATGGAAATGCATCAGAAGTTGAAATAGTTGATTATCATTAGCAGACATATCAATGGAAAAGATAAGAAATATTCATCCGGGAGAAATTTTACAGGAAGAGTTTTTGGTTCCCTTAGAAATTACTGCGTACAGACTTTCTAAAGACATAGGAATCCCTCAGTCAAGACTTTCTGAAATATTGAAAGGAAACAGGAGAATAACAGCAGATACAGCATTAAGACTTGCAAAATACTTTGGAAACTCTGCGAAGTTTTGGTTAGGTCTCCAGGATGATTTTGATATTGAAGAAGAAGGGAATATAAAGTATAAAGAACTTCAATTAATAGAGCATTATCAACATCGGGTTGCTTAAATAACTTTTTAAAACAAGGGAGTATTATTTGAACCAATACTCCCTTGTTTTTTATTCAGCAGTTTCTGCTTCTTTTTTCAACAACTTAGCATCAAGTATAAATGTACCAAATGGTAACAATGAAGCAATGAAAGCAAGGGCAGCTGTGACAAAAGACCAGCGTAAGTTATACCAAACCTGAGCTAACAATACTACAAAGGCGACAAACAGCACGCCATGTGCCCAGCCTACATATTTTACAACTTCCGGAATGCCGCCGATGTATTTTAAGGGCATTGCAATCAATAACAGAACCAGATAGGAAATACCTTCTAAAAGGGCTACGAGACGGAAAATGCTTAGTGTCATATGTTTATGTTTTTAGTTTCGGTTTGCAAGTTACGCACGCGAATCCAAAAACTTTAACCTTCTCACAAATAGTTTATGAATGCCCAGAAAGCTCTTTTGTTCAGGTAATTTTTGCGATTTTCATTTTTAAAGGCTTCCCTCTCAAAAATAATCTCGCGGTAGGCTTTGTCACTATCCCTGTAAGTAATCAGGTTAATCAAAAAGTTGATTCCATACAAAATATAGAATGGAACAATGAGCAGCTCTGTTTGTTGGCGCAGGTGAATTAACTCGTGATTAATAAGATTTCGATTTTTGAGAAGAGCTTTCTTTTGTATAAAAATAAAAGGCCAAAAAGCGGCAGCGGCCACGCGTAGTGTTGGAATGTGCAGTATAAATGGCTTCATAAGTTGGAGATTAATGTGTTTGTTTTCAATAAATTACAAAAACACATGTTACAATCCTAAACAAATACAGCAGTTCCTTCGGTACAGTTTTTACAAATCTCTATCTCAGAGCGTGAGCGCATCAGGCTTTGTCTGAAGTTTTGGTAAGAATTACTGCGCCACACCTGTCTAAAAGTTTTTTCTCCTACTTTTCCTAATTGATGGGAAGCATCTTTATCAAAGCAGCAGGGAACAACCCGGCCGTCCCAGGTAAGTACGCAGCTATGCCACATTTTCCAGCAATGGCTCAGCAAGTAGTTTTTGATGCTATAGCGGCCATCTTCCTCTTTATGGTAGCGGGAATATTTATCAATAGAAGGAATCAGTGGAGAACCTTCTTCATAGTCATAAATCTGTGCAGTCTTCAGTTTTACTTCATTTATGCCGAGTTCTTTCCCTAATTTATAAACATCGTCTATCTGATGTTCATTAGGCTTTACTACCAGAAACTGAAAAATAACATGGGGTGTGGAAGACTTCAGTTCTCTTTTCCACTTGATGATGTTTTTTGTGCCTTCAATTACTTTTTCCAGATTACCGCCTACACGATATGATTCATAAGTTTCCTGTGTGGTACCATCAATGGAAATGATGAGGCGGTCAAGGCCAGATTCCACAGTGCGTTTTGCCATTTCATCTGTCAGATAATGGGCATTGGTAGAAGTGGCTGTGTATATTTTTTTGGAAGAAGCGTATTTTACCAATTCTAAAAACTTAGTATTCAGAAATGGCTCACCCTGAAAATAGAAAATCAGGTAAAGAAGCCGATTCTGAAGTTCGTCAATAGTATTCCTGAAAAGATCTCCTTCAAGCATGCCGATAGGACGTGTAAAGGAACGCAATCCGCTCGGGCATTCAGGACAGCGCAAGTTACAGGAAGTGGTGGGTTCAAATGAAATACTGACAGGCATGCCCCAATGACTGGCTTTACCGCTCAGTCTCGACCAATAATAACTCGACAGCACCTGCACACCATTCCATACCCGGAGCGGAGTGAGTTTACTGAGGAGGTTTATTGAATCTTTTAAGGGCATTTTTTATTAGTATTGAGTATTGAGTATTGAGTATTGAGTATTGAGTATTGAGTATTGAGTA
>CAZNHL010000076.1:0-16362 GCA_964572965.1 uncultured Bifidobacteriaceae bacterium | reverse complement strand
CAATACTCAATACTCAATACTCAATACTCAATACTTACTATATATCAAAATAATAACCGTAACCTACTTTGGTTTTAATAAGCTGCTTTTCGAAAGGCTTGTCTACTTTTTTTCTTAAAAAATTTATAAAAACCTCAATAGTATTGGCATTTGCATCAAAAGAGCCTCCCCAGATTTCGTGAATCAGTTCTTTCTTACTTACAGGTTCTCCTTTTGCCTGCGCAAGCTTTACTAATATCTGATATTCCCTTGGTGTCAGAATAATCTCACTACTTCCTCGATTGACGGTCTTAGCTTTTTGGTTAATCACCATATCATCAATCGTAATCACTTCGAGCTGATCGTTTTTAACGGTATTGCTACGTTTAATAAGCGATCTGATTCTCATCAGTACTTCTTTCATATAGAAAGGCTTCACCAGATAATCGTCAGCTCCGCAGTCAAAACCCTGTACTTTATCTTCAAGTTCGTCAAATGCAGTAAGCATTAATACAGGAGTCAAAGTATTAGTAAGGCGAAACCCACGACAAAGATCATAACCATTTTTGTATGGTAGGTTAATGTCAAGTATAACACAATCGAAATGTCCTTTTTTAAGAGCTTTTTCTGCCATGAAACCATCAAAGACAGATTCAACTTCATACCCTTCGGCTTCTAAAGCCTCTTTGATATTTTCATTGATTGTCAGATCGTCTTCAACTAATAATACTGTCATACCTGTTAGCGCTATAAATAGAACATGCACTTATCAATTAATGTAAAAGTAAGAATTAAACGCTTTGCATGTACAGCAAAAATATTACCATCGATTTAAACAAAACAATTCAATGTTTGTTATTCAAACTAAGGTTTTACAATGTAAAAGCGGTTAACTAAATTTGCGGTCATCAACAGCAGCATGGGGGTATATTCAATTAAAGATTTAGAGATTCTTTCCGGTATTAAGGCTCATACACTTCGTATTTGGGAACAACGTTATGGTATTATTACTCCTCAAAGAACCGATACCAATATCCGCTACTATAATGATGCCGACCTTAAAAGAATCCTCAACATTGCCTTACTTAATCAGAACGGGGTTAAGATTTCTAAAATTGCGTCTCTGAGCGACAAAGAAATTTATGAAGAAGTATTAAAGGTTAACCAGGGCGACGTCCAATATCCTGAACATGTAAATAATATGGTCAAATGTATGCTCAACTTTGACAAAGAGCTGTTTGAGAAAGTGTTTAGCAGAAGTGTTTTACAGTTCGGCTTCGAAAATACTATGCTTCATATTATTTTCCCCTTTCTTAACAAGGTCGGGATGCTATGGCTTACCGGTTCAGTGAGCCCTTCTCAGGAACATTTCATTAGTCACCTGATCAGAGAAAAAATGATGGTGGCGCTTGATGGACAAATAGAATCTACCAGCATTCATTCAAAAAAATTTCTTCTTTATTTACCAGAAGGTGAATACCATGAAATCGCATTACTTTTTGCCTCCTACATCATACGTGCCCAGCAGAACCAAGTGCTTTACCTGGGACAAAGCCTTCCTTTTGAGCATGTAACAGAAGCATATCAGCACTATAAACCCGACTATGTACTAATTAACCTTACTGTTACCCCTGCTGGTTATGAAATCGGCACCTATATACATGAAGCGGCAAAACATTATTCACAAGCAACTGTCCTCCTTGCCGGCTTCCAATTTGATAATCAAACCTATACACTACCCCCTAACACTCGCCTTATAACAAGCATGCATGAGTTAAGGTCTTTGTAATTCCCTCTCTTTTTTATTTATACATTAAATCCAATACCAGATTTTACTTCGTTAATCCAGCAAATTTGTCAGAGATTAAAATATTCTCTCCTATTCTGTTTATTTAAACATAAACAAAATAGTCTTTCAAATTAATTAAATCAACACCAGTTAAATTATTTGAGTCAAACTTTTTATTATTTAGAATTATTTTGTTTAATTTATGTTAAACAAAATAACTTTTATAAAGTTAACATCCGGATTATGACAGCGCTAGAATTCAATTATGAACTCACCGCGGCTTCCAAAGCCCTGCGTCCTTTTGCTCTTCGCCTTACACGAGACAGTGAAGACGCCAATGATTTAATACAAGAAACCATGCTTAAAGCTATCTCTAACCGTAATAAATTCTCCGATGGCACAAACCTAAGAGCATGGCTTTATACCATCATGAGAAACCTCTTTATTACCAATTATCAAAGGTTAGTGAGGAAAAACACTTTTATAGACAATACAGATAGTTTCTATTTTGTCAACTCAGGAACAAACAGTACCCCTAATCTTGCTATAGGCGATTTTGTAATGAAAGACATTAATTCAGCCATCGAAATACTTGATGAAACTTTCAGAAAACCTTTCATGATGTATTTCAACGGCTATAAATACGAAGAAATTGCCGAGAATCTGAACATCCCTATCGGTACTGTCAAAAACCGGATTCACATTGCCCGAAAAGAATTAAAGGATCATTTGAAAGTCTACACTTCAAATTGATTTAGAAGCGTATCTTTGTATCTGGCCAAACGCCACTTACAGAGATATGATTATCGCCATTGATTCCGGGAACACATCCATCAAAGCAGGCATCTACGAAAAAGACAAGCTTGTCCGCAAGCATATGTTCACGTCAGAAGGTGACCTGATCCGTATGTGCAATTCATTCCCTGAAGCTATCATAGTTATCTCTTCTGTTAATCAGGCCAACAGCCACCTTCAAAACCTGCTCGACAATAAGAAGCGCTTATTTATCGTTGATAACAACACTGCAGTTCCTATAAACAACCTTTATAAAACGCCGCAAACACTGGGTATAGACAGGCTTGCCGCTGTAACAGGCGCCAATGGTTTATATCCAAATCAAGATTGTCTGGTAATAGATGCCGGTACTTGTATTACTTATGATGCAATCGAGAAAAATGCGAAGTATTATGGAGGAAGTATTTCGCCTGGTCTGAAAATGCGTTTTCAGGCTCTTAATCATTTTACTGCACGTCTGCCATTAATAGAAACACCAAAAGAAAAAATACCATTAATTGGCACAAGCACCAAAGAGGGTATCCAAAGTGGTGTAGTAAATGGCCTGGCATTTGAAATTGACGGGATTATAGAAACATATAAAAAGAAATACCCTGAATTGAAAGTTCTTATGTGTGGGGGAGACGCCATTTTTTTTGAAACTAAAATAAAAGAATCCATCTTTGTAGTTCCAGAGTTGGTGCTATACGGCCTGGTTCGGATTTATTTACATAATGCTTAAGAAACTATTATTCCTCGCCATCATTGGTATGATGGCCAACGTAAAGCTTGCTCAAGGGCAATCGGCCGGCAATTCCCCTTATTCTCAAAACGGTATAGGTGACCTCACTTCTGAAGGTTTTGCACGTAACAATCAAATGGGAGGTACAGGTGTAGCCTCTTCATCTGGTTTTTTCATTAATAACCTGAACCCCGCCACCCTATCAACCCTTCGCTATACAAATTTCGATTTTGGCCTTGCCGGAACCTACACAAAACAAACTTCTTCTCAATTGAGTGCAAGTACGTTGGGCAGTAATTTCAGTCATTTGGCAATGGCATTCCCTATTTCAAAAAAATGGGGAAGCTCAATCGGCATCAAACCATATTCTTCAGTCCAATATGAAATTAACGGTAGCGGATACGTAGATGGCGACACCTCCAGGTATATTTACAATACTTACGGAAAAGGGAATACCGGACAATTCTTTTTTGCCAACGGTGTAAATCTTGGAAAAGGCTTTTCAATAGGGCTTAACGCCTCTTATATTTTCGGATCCCTTAACTATTCCAACCGTACGAGGTTCTCTACAGAATACTCAAGAAGTACAGTTATAGAAAGAATTGTCAGTTACTCTCAACTTAATCTGAAACCAGGTATTTTCTACAGAAAAGAATTCAACAAAGTAACATATCAGACAAGAGGGAAAGTAAAATTTTTAAAATTTGACAGCCTGACCAATCAAACAACAAGCATTGTTCTTGATACTACCATAACAAAACACCATTATACCTTAGGTAAGCCGGAAGGATTTATTCCGAGCGGAGTATTCTTTAATGCCGGAATTACAGCAGATTATGCTATTGATATCAATTCAAGAGGGATAAGAACTATTAACACATTGAATTATCAGGGACAAATTGTAAATACTGATACTATTACTCCGCTGTATAAACTCAATTCATCTTTACCATTGGCCTACAGAATCGGTTTCACACTTGATAAACCATATAGATGGTCTGTAAATGCAGATTTCTCCCAGAGGTTCTGGACACAATATCAACCTAACTTCAGCAACACTGCGGGCCCATCAAGCCAAACTAATTATCTTCAGAATAGCATGTATGCAGGTATTGGAGGAGAGATTTACTCGTCTGCTAAATTTTTCGGAAGAAACAGGCATACTATACTGTACAGAGGTGGCTTATATTTTGAAAAAACTCCTTACTATGTTAACCAGTCTTCTATTAATGATATAGGACTTAGCCTTGGGGCAGCATTTCAATTACCAAAAATCAAAAATGAAGGATTTAACTTCCCTAAATTTATTAATTTAGGTATTGCCTTAGGGCAAAGAGGTACTACCTCTAATAATCTGATACAGGAACGTTATATTCGTTTCAATATCAGTGTATCAGTTAATGACAAATGGTTCGTTCGACCAAAACTGGATTAAGTCAAATGTACTTTGCCTATCATAAGTCTATAAAATACTGCATGCTGCTTTTGGTAGCTTCTTTGGTATGTGCCTGCGACATAGAAGAAGACAAGAAAAAAGAAGCTGCCCATAACGTTACCTATGACGGGCCGGCTATGGAGATAAAAGATGTGAATACACTTTACAGTGAAAAAGCTGAAATAAAAATAAATATGAAAGCTCCTGTTCAGTGGGAATACAAAAATGGCGACCGCAAATTCCCTAAAGGAGTTTACATTGAGTTTTTTGAAAAAAAGGGGCAGCCTGCCACTTCGTATTTACGTTCTAACTGGGCCATGTACGATAAAGCCAAAAACCTTTATACAGTTACCGGAGATGTAATCAGCGAAAACAGAAAAGAACACAAAAAGCTAAAAACAGAAAAACTTAACTGGAACCCCGCCACACGTGAGGTTTATACTGACGTTTTTGTAAGAATGGAAACTCAGACTGAAGTCCTGACGGGTCATGGTTTTACTGCAGATCAAGAATTCAAGTCATATAAAATCAAAAAAGTGACGGGTATTTTGTTACGTTAAAGAATAAATGAGATTACTAGAAACCATACTCCTTGCCCTTTCAGTAGTTTTCCTTGTTATCGGAGCTCACCAAATTGCTACACGTGGTTTAGCACAAAGTTACTGGCTGTTAATGCTGGCCATTCTTCTGTTTTATGGTTACGGATTCCTGAAAAACAAACGGGCTAAAAAAGAATTGAAAGAAAACGGAACTCTTCCCCAAAACTCCAATAAGAAATAAGGCCATTGCAGGTTCTTTCAATATATATCCCCATGTTTCTCATCAAATCAAAAATTTATATAAATTTACCTAACGCTGCAGGCTCTACTACCTCAGCAAACCCATGAACCCCGATATATACAACATACTTCTTTGCCTGATAGCAATCTCTTTTTTTTCCGGGATGGAAATAGCGTTCATCTCTGCTAATAAGCTTCAAATTGAATTATTAGCAAAACAAGGTTCTGCCAGCGGTAAAATCCTATCAAAATTCCTTAAAAACTCTTCCCACTTTTTGGGAACCACATTATTATGTAACACTATCTCTCTGGTGTTATATGGTATTTTTATGACAGAGCTTCTGGAGCCTTACTTAAATCATTGGATTCCGGCATCTTTGCATAACGATCTCTTCATTTCCTTAATAGACTCTGTCATTGCCACTATAATTGTGATGTTGACAGGCGAGTTTATCCCAAAGGTTATTTTCCTGTCAAACCCTAACCAAATGTTACAGCTGTTTGTATATCCTATCAACCTGCTGTATACAATTACCTGGCCACTTGTATGGTTAATAAGTAAAGGGGCAAAATTTTTCATCACACAGGTATTCAGGCTCGATTTCTCAGAAGACATTCCTGCTTTTACATTGACCGACCTTGATGAGTACATCAATAACTCACAGGAAAAAAGCAGCAATAACAAACCTGAAGTAGATACTAAAATCCTTAACAACGCTTTAGAATTTAAGAAAGCCCGCATTAAAGACTGCATGATACCCCGCACAGAAATTGTAGCAGTGGACTATGCCGATGGTATTCAGGCGCTGAAAAAAGCTTTTCTTGACAGCGGCCATTCAAAAATTCTAATCTATAAGGAATCTATTGATGACATCGTTGGCTATTGTCACTCATTGTCACTTTTCAATAAACCTCAAAGTATAGACGAAATTATTAAGCCCATCAGCATTGTTACCGAATATACTCCGGCCAATGAAATGCTGGTACAGTTTATTGAAGAAAGAAAAAGCCTTGCCCTGGTAGTAGACGAATTTGGAGGCACTTCAGGAATTGTAGCTATGGAAGATGTAATAGAAGAAATATTGGGAGAAATCAATGATGAACATGATGCCCCTGAACTTCTTTTGGAGGAAGTAGACAAGCATATTTTCCTCTTAAGCGCACGCCACGAAATAGACTACCTGAACGACCGCTTTAACTGGGACCTCCCTCTGGGTGACTATGACACTGTCGGAGGTATGATTATTGCCGAACTGGAAGACCTTCCCGAAATCGATCAGATCATAGAAATTGGTGACTTCATTTTCACAATTGAATCCATGGAAGATACCAAAATCGATACCGTAAAACTTACGCTCAAAAACGAGCGCATCACAGATTAATCCTGAATTTATTTTAATCAACTCTGGTAGAGACGTAGCATGCTACGTCTCCACAGCATGCTACGTCTCTACGAATAAACAAATTCCCAAATGAGCAAGGGATTTATTATCTTTGTAAGATTGTTAAAAGACTATGATCGACAAATTAGAAGATATTAAGAAAAGATTTGAGGATGTTGGTGCTGCATTGGTAGAACCAAACGCTATGACTGACATGAAGCGTTTTACCTCTCTGAGCAAAGAATACAAAGAACTTGACAAGATTGTAAAGGCTTACGCAGATTATCTGGGTATTCTTTCAAACATAGATAGCGCTAAGGCTGTATTGGCTACTGAAAAGGATGAAGACTTCCGTGAAATGGCTAAAGCTGAACTTGATGAGTTACACCCTCAGAAAGAAGCGCAGGAAGAACTTCTTAAAGACATGTTGATCCCTAAAGATCCTAACGACTCTAAAAACGTTATTCTGGAGATCCGTGGTGGTGCAGGTGGTGACGAAGCTTCCATTTTTGCAGGCGACATTTTCCGTATGTACCAGCGTTTTGCTGAAAAAATGGGCTGGAAGTTTGAGATCATGGATTATACCGAAGGTACTTCAGGTGGTTACAAAGAAATCGTTTGCAACGTATCCGGTGAAGATGTGTACGGTAAAATGAAATTCGAATCAGGCGTACACCGTGTACAACGTGTGCCGGCTACAGAAACAGCAGGCCGTGTACATACTTCAGCAGCATCGGTTGCGGTATTGCCGGAAATGGATGAAGTGGAAGTAGATATCAACATGAGTGATGTCCGTAAAGATACTTTCTGTTCAAGCGGTGCAGGCGGACAGTCTGTTAACACGACTTATTCAGCGGTTCGTTTAACACACATTCCGACCGGCATTGTGGTACAGTGCCAGGATGAGCGTTCTCAGATCAAAAACTTTGACCGTGCATTAAAAGTATTGCGTTCCCGCATTTATGAAATTGAATTGGAGAAACACAATGCAGAAGTTGGTGCTCAGCGTAAATCAATGGTTGGTAGCGGTGACCGTTCAGATAAAATCAGAACATACAACTATCCTCAAAGCCGTGTGACCGATCACCGCATCGGTTATACCATGTACAATCTGCCCTCTGTAATGGAAGGAGATATTGCCGATTTCATTGAACAATTGAGAATCGCAGAAAATGCAGAAAGACTAAAAGAGGGATCAGGAAGCTAAACCATGTTGTTCGTTGTTAATATTTCTATCATACTTAGACACATTAAAAACTACAACACATTTACCACTTTTAAGTCATAAACACTTTGTGAGCATTCGAAAATTTACTATTTTCGGGTCTGAAAAAATTAAAATAGTATGAACACTTACGTTGCTAAATCACTTGCTGTTATTTTGTTCCTTTTCATAGGCGCTTTAGTTGCTTCACAATGTGGCGCAAAATATAACACTACAAAGATCAAAGATAAGCATGCCGGCGACGAATATGTTTACGGTGTTGACTCTTCAAAAGCTGAATAAATAAAAAAGAACAAAAGAAGCGGATACTCATAAGGTATCCGCTTTTTGTTTTTATAAAACCCTATGACAATACACCGGCTCTGTCTTTTTTTTCTTTGCTCCTTTTTTACGTCCGGCATATACGCCCAGGGTTGTAGCGACGCAGGATTCTGTACTATGGGAGCCATGAAACCCAATCAACATTATCAGAAAAATAATAAAGTCAGAATACGCTCTGTAGAGGTTTCCCAATACTTCGGCTATACCAAATTTGGCGATGTACTCATTTCTTACATTGCTGACCTTAATTTTCAGGTTAGCAAAAAATGGACGGTACAGTTAAAACTACCTTACAGTTTTGTTTCAGGCCCTTTAGCAAGAACCAATGGAGCAGGAGACGTCTCTTACAGTATAACCCGCAACGTAATCAAATCTGAAAAACTGGAGCTGAACGCAACACTCGGCGGCAAGCTACCAACCAACAATTCAGACAAAACAAACGCTGATGGCAGACCATTGCCAATGTATTATCAGACCAGTCTGGGAACTTATGATTTCATAGCCGGACTATCTCTGGTAAGCCGCCACTGGCTTTTTGCAACGGGTTACCAGATGCCATTCAACCAGAACAACAATAACTTTTTGTGGGGCGCATGGACTACCTCTGACAAATCTACAACCGCATTGGATTACCCGCGTGCCAAAGAACTGAAACGTGGTAATGATGTCATGTTCAGGGCCGAGCGCAATTTCCGCTCTTCCAGGTGGAATGGGCACCTAGGTTTACTGGCTATCTACCGCCTCAACAAAGATGAAATTACTTTACAGGGCAAGCGCGTACTTGCTGACGGCTCCGACGGATTGGTGCTAAACGGAATCGGGGGTGTTGGTTATCATTTTAATGTACGGTCTTCATTAAAGCTTCTTATGGGTGTAAAAATTATTAACAGAGAAGAAAACCCCGACGGACTTTCCAGAGAATTTGTCAATACGATCAGTTATGAATATATTTTCTAAGTTACTGATGAGCAGAAAATCCGGCACACAGAAACTCCTTGTTACCTTTTTCCTGTTGATAAGCAACTCGCTCTTTGCGCAACAATTCTTTCAAAAAGCTGACTCCCTTTTCTATTCAGGCGACTATAAAGCTTGCGAAGAGACTTTTAACAAATTGCCTGAAATGGCTCCAAACCATAAAAAGTTTGACAATGCCATACAACGCAGAACCGAATGTCTGATACGTCTTGGCAGGATTCAGGAAGCAAGTTCATTGGCTGACAGCCTCGTTAATTGCTCTAAAAAGACAAACAATACGGCAGGCTATGTGAGAGGGCTTGCGCTTCAGGGTTATATCCTCATGAACAAGGGGCTTTCAGACGATGCAGAAGAAAAGCTGCAGGAAGCAGAAACGACACTTCCTAAAAACAATGATCCTTCATACAATGAATTGAGAGGTGACGTTTACAACTATCTTGGTTTATTGTACTGGTCAACCGGAAATACAGAAAAAGCAGGCGAGTACCTGACCACAGCGACCAATCTGTTTGAGAAATACGGCAATAAAAACCAAAGGGCCGGGGTATATAACAACCAAGGGCTTGTTTACGGTGCAACAGAGCCGGAAAAGGCTTTAGAGTACTATAAACTTTCAGAAAAACTTTATTCTGCCAATTATAGCGAAAACCACCCATCGGTTGCGCTAGCCTGTAACAATATCGGCTTCGCTTACCTGGGTCAGAATAATTATACTGAGGCAGAACGTTATTTTGAACGTTCTCAACATATTTTACTTAACATTTATGGCGAACAGCATCCCAATATCGCTTTCGTCAACAGTGCATTAGGGCAAACTTATGCAGCACAGGGCAAAAATCACCGGGCGATAAAAAACTATGAAAACGCAATTTCAATTTATCAGAAAGTATATGGTAATAAACATCCTGAAATTGCATCCACAAAAAATTTGCTGGCAGAGCAATACCTGAAACAAAAACAATTCAATCCGGCGCTCAACACCATACAGCAGGCACTGATTGCTAACAGCAATGGTTTCGAACCTACTGATATCACACAAAACCCTGCTCTGACACAAAGTACTTCGCCACAGGTAATGTTATACAGTCTTTTCCTGAAAGCCCAGATCTTCGAACAAAGGCATTATGAGAAAACACTGAAAATAGATGATCTGCGTCAATCGCTAAAAGTGCTTGTCGCCTGCGATTCGTTACTGGCGGTGATGCGCCAGACACGCAGTAATAAAAAAGACAAAATAGAGCTGGGTAAAATTGCCGCTCAGGTATATGAAACTGCAGTTGCAGTTTGTATTGAACTGGCCAGGATTACGCTCAACAAAAAAACCTACAAGGAGAAAGCTTTTTACTTTGCAGAAAAAAACAAAGCTGCTGTGCTGAATGAAGCTATTGCCGATGCCAGAGCAAAACAGTTCTCCGGGCTACCCGACAGCCTGTTGGCAAAAGAGAATCTGTTAAAGGCCAATATTACCGCTTTGGAAGAACAACTTGCAAAGTCAGATAAGAATAACATCAACACGAGAAAAGAGCTGCTGGCAGCCAACAGCACTTATGAGAGTTTCATTGAAAAGCTTGAACAGCAATTTCCCTCTTATTACAATTTGAAATACAATCAGAATATAGTTAGCGTTAGCAGTCTGCAGAAAAGCCTGCCTGCCAATTCAGCTATGGTCACTTATTTTATCTCAGAAAGCCGCAATACACTTGTTGTATTCTATATCTCTCAGAAGAAATTCACCTTTGAGAATATCTCACTGAAGGGTAATATCAGCAGAACCATTACGGGTTTCCGCAATTGTCTCCGTTACAGACTCGACAAAGAATACCAAAAGTTGGCATACGAACTTTATAAGCAACTAAAGCCTGTTAACTCAGTAAGCAAAAAACACCACCTGGTAATTATTCCTGACGGCCCGCTGAGTGCTTTACCATTTGAAACCCTGCTGACTAAATCACCGAAAAACAACGACACAACCAATTGGGCTGAATTACCTTATCTGCTCAGACAAACTGCCATCAGTTATCACGTTTCTGCTAACCTGTATGTTCAGGGGATCCAGTCGGCAGACACGCAAAAAATGGCGAAAACCATGCTGGCAATAGCTCCTGTCAATTTTGAAAAAGAAAAGCTATCGCAACTGGAAGGTACACTGGCTGAAGTAGACAGCCTGAGTTTACTCATGAAAGAGAGCGGCGGCACTGTAACCAGCCTTAAATACCTGGACGCAAGCGAAACAACATTAAAATCAGAAGTAAGTAAAGGCTACAGCTACCTGCATTTTGCCACACATGGCACAGTGAATGAAGTCAATCCGGATTTATCATGTGTGTATCTGTCAGAAAAAGAGACCGGTAAAGAAGATGGCGTTTTATATGCCGGAGAGATTTACAACCTCAAACTGAAATCACAACTCGTAAGTCTTTCGGCCTGTCAGACAGGTCTGGGGAAAATCAGCAAAGGAGAAGGTCTGATCGGTCTTTCAAGAGCCTTTTTATATGCCGGAGCTTCTAACCTTTTAGTATCGCTGTGGAGCGTTTCTGATGCTTCAACAGCTTTGTTGATGGAGCGTATGTATGCCAATATTCTGAAGGGAAAAACACTGGCAGAATCGCTGCAACAGGCTAAGGTTAATTTACTAAATGGCTCCATTTATGCTGAACCTTACTACTGGGCACCTTTTATTTTAATTGGAGAATAGATTTTCAGCTTTTTTCATCGTTTTTCGTTTAATTTGGTAAACAATCTTTTATAGCCATGAGCAGAAAAAAGAAAGACGACAAAACAGCTTCCGTTCACCCAGAACTGGAAGGTTTCAGTATTAAAGTAAATTCATTCGGAGAAATTGAATCAAGCTTTAATATTGAGAAACTCAATAAGTTTCTGGATAAAAACGTTGATGATAAAAAACTGCGTGACCGCGACGACCTGAAGGAGGAGTAGTGAGAATTGAGTAGTGGGTAGTGAGACAAGAAGCATCCATCTTACTGCACAAAGCTCGCAACAAGTAATTTTTATAGCATGCATCTGAATACCAAGTTCAATTTATTTACTGCTCTTTATATTGTTTACCTGATCGTAGGAGCCGTCTTACTGGTTCAACTGAATAAAGGAGACCTGGTCATCTGGTTCAATCAACACCCATCCTATACTGCTGATATCTTTTTCAGGATATTTACAGAAGTAGGAGATGGCTGGTTTTTTATAGTGATTGCAGTAGCACTGGCATTCTTTGTAAATTATTTCTACGGTTTACTCGCACTTGCTTCTTATGGAGTTTCGGCACTTACAACCCAGGCTTTTAAGCGGCTGGTATTTGCAGAACATCACCGACCTTCTGTCATTCTCGACAACAAATTGCTTCACAAAGTAGATGGCGTTGAGTGGCACTGCTGCAATAGTTTCCCTTCAGGGCACTCCACATCGGCTTTTGCTCTATTCTTATTCCTGAGCTTTGTCACAAAAAACCGTCTGCTGCAGCCTTTCTTTTTTGCCTGCGCACTAACGGTCACTTTCTCGCGCATGTACCTGTCGCAGCACTTCTTTGAAGATACCTATGCAGGCTCTTTTATAGGAGTAAGTACCACCTGGTTATTATGCTGGTATGTTCAGAATAAAACCACTTTAGCCGACAATAAGTCATTGCAATCCAGTCTGCGTGCTTTCGTTAAAAAATCTTAGCTTTGTCTTTATTAGCTGCCAGGCCTGCCCGGCAGAACAGACATTGAGAAATTCACCCAAAGGGTTTTAAAACTTCTTTTCATGAAATTAGATTATAGACTCATCTCGGTAATCGTAGCTGTACTTGCAGCTATCCTTTTCCTGCCAAATTTAGGCGCAGTCCATTTATTTGACTGGGACGAAATCAACTTCGCTGAATCTGCCCGTGAGATGCTTCTTACCGGAGACTATTTCCGTGTGCGCATCAATTTTGAGCCATTCTGGGAAAAACCACCATTGTTCATCTGGATGCAGTCTTTATCAATGCATTTCTTTGGAGCTACAGAATTTGCCGCACGTCTCCCAAATGCCATTATCGGTATTGCCACCCTGGTTGTGCTTTTCCATTTAGGGAAAAAGCTTTACGACAAATTCTTCGGTGCACTTTGGGCATTGATCTATGCAGGCACCTTCCTCACACACCTTTATTTTAAGTCCGGTATTATAGACCCGACTTTTAACCTGTTCATTTTCCTTGGAATCTACCACATAGCCATGTTCTCCCGCTACCGTGACGACATCCACAACAAAGACAAAATAGTACATGCCATGCTTGCCGGTTTATTTATCGGCTTGGGTATCCTTACAAAAGGACCTGTAGCTTTGTTGGTAGCCATGCTTTGTGTAATCGTTTATTTCGCTTTCAACAAGAGTTTCAAACCATTTACCTTTAAGCACATTTTACTTTTCTGCATTCCACTGATCCTGGTTTGTTTCTTATGGTTTGGCGTTGAAACTATCAAAAACGGGCCGTGGTTTCTAAAAACATTCATAGAATACCAAATCCGTTTGTTCCGCACACAGGATGCCGGACATGGGGGGCCTTTCTTCTATCATTTTGTTGTTTTGCTCATTGGTTGTTTCCCGGCTTCCGTTTACATTTTCAAAGCATTCCGTAAAAACTTCGACGACGACCCTGCTCAAAAAGCATTCAAATTCTGGATGATCACATTGCTGAGCGTTGTATTGGTTTTATTCTCTATTGTAGAAACCAAAATTGTACACTACTCTTCACTTTGCTATTTCCCGCTGACTTACCTGACGTCAGACTACCTGTACCGCCTGTACTACGGCAAAGTAGGTTTCCCGAAATATTATAATATTCTTCTGGCAACCATCGGTACTTTAATAGCTCTGATCATTATTATTCTGCCATTCTTCATTCTTAACAAAGATCTTTTCCTTCCTTACATCGACGATGTATTTGCGCAGGCAAATCTTCAGGCAAATGTGAGCTGGACAGGCTATGAATCACTAATCGGTTTCTTCTACCTGATTGCCATCTGGACAGTGGTATTAGGGTTTAATAAAAAGAATCCGTTTAAAGGTGCTGTAATATTATTGGTTTCCACCATCGTTGTTATCCAGACGACCCTTTATATTGTAGTACCCAAAATTGAGCGTTACTCTCAGGGTGCGGCTATTGATTTCTTCGAAACACTAAAGGGTAAAGACTGCTATGTAGAAGTTCTGGACTACAAGAGTTATGCACAACTGTTCTATTCTCAGAAACCTGCAGGGCAACGCGACGAGTCAAGAGATATTGAATGGTTATTGACTGGACCAATTGACAAGCCTGCTTATTTCGTTACAAAAGTAGACCGTGGCGAGCGCTACCCGAATATGCCGGAACTAAAGAAAATAGGAGAAAAGAATGGTTTCATTTTCTACTACAGAGAAAAAGTAAAGTAGATACCAATTAGAAAAGCTCCGGAAATTAAACCTCAGGCTAAATGTGGCTTTGGCTTCGTTCAGCCACCTTCTATTATGGTGGCTGAACGGACCAGAAACCGACATGATGAAGCGAAATAAGCTCGTATACTTCTTTTCATCTGAGGAACGGATTTGCCTGTATTTTTTGTTTTAGAATCTATCATACAAATTGTCATCTGATGTCTGCAAGCAGAATTCCCGTAACTATACTGACAGGTTTTTTAGGCGCCGGTAAAACCACTACCCTCAATAACATTATCCGTCAGAGCCCTGACAAACGGATTGTCATTATAGAAAATGAATTCGGCGAAATCAATATTGACAACGAACTGGTTATTAATGTTGATGAAGGTGTTTATGAAATGTCAAACGGCTGCGTCTGTTGTACCATGGCCGGAGAGCTGGACGTGATCCTGGAACAGATTCACCAAGACGAAAAGAAAACAGACCATCTGATTATAGAAACAACAGGACTGGCAGATCCCGGGCCCGTGGCTTTACGCTTCCTGTCAGACTTCAACACACAAATCCATTACCGTCTTGACGGCGTAATCTGCCTCGTTGATGCGCAGTTTATACGTCAGCAGTTAAACGATACCGTAGAAACCGTAAAACAGCTTGCACAAGCCGATCTGGTTGTTCTTAATAAGACAGACAAAGCAAGTGAAGAAGAAGTAACGACATTGCTTCATTTACTAAACAGTATCAATCCGCAAGCGCAGTTAGTCCTGGGACAGTTCGGGCAGGTCAGTGACATAGAATTGTTAAAGCTCAATGCTTACGAGGCCGGACAAACCGTTGTAAATACAGAAAGAGCTTTTAAAGAATTTAAAGTTCCGGGCTTAAAACTATCCGGTGTAGAAAAGCCAGAACCCTCTAAACAAGGTTTGTTCGGGCAGCACAATCTGCACCTGCACACGGCAGTCGGCAGTTGTGCTATCAGGATCAAAGAACCGATGGATTTAGTCCTTTTTGACCGCTGGATGGGCATGTTCCTCATGGCAAATGCCCGCAATGTATTTCGAGTAAAAGGCTTTATAAATGTACAACTGATTGAAAAAAGATTGATTTTCCAGTCGGTACACGACCAGTTTGCCTGTGAAGAAGGCGAGACCTGGAAAGAAGGCGAAGCCGAAACCAAACTCGTTTTCATTGGTAAGCAATTGGATCACGAACAAATTGAACGTGGATTACGCCAATGTATCTTTAATGAGCGCAAAATCATTTATAATATCTGAAAATGAACTTCAATAATCCGCTTGACCCTGAAAACATTCAGCTCCTCGCAGCCATCAAAGGCTGGGTGAAGGATTATTATGCTTTGGAAGAAACAACAGGCATTATCATCAACGAGCATAACTGCGCCGATGCAGCCTGCCCCGACAAAATGGTAAAAATTGCTTTCGAAAAAGACAATAGCATGCAAGTACTGGAAATCCGTAAACCAATGGTATTTATCAGAAAAAGAGATATTGCCGCTGTGTCTTCGATTTCTATGGTTTAAACAATAGCAGTGGTATAAATTTTATCATAT
>CAZNHL010000075.1:7579-17111 GCA_964572965.1 uncultured Bifidobacteriaceae bacterium | reverse complement strand
GCCTTTTGTTTTCAGGTCGTTTAATTCGTCTTTCAGCTTTTTCAGGCCTTCTTCTGTGTAATAAGAAATTTTGCTCATATTAATTAAGTATTGAGGTCTGCACAATAAAAAAAGAACGGCTTACGCATTGAAGCCGTTCCTTTGTACAAAGATACAATGATTTATAAAACTTTCAAGCAGCTTTAAGCTGCTTTCTCTCTATTCGTAGTCGTCTCCTCCGAAATCGTTGCTGTCGCTGCCTGAACCGTACTCGTCTTCATCGTCACCAAATTCATTGAATCCGTCATATTCGCTGCTGCCAAACTCGTCGTCGTCACCTCCGTCGAATTTGTCCCATTCTTCTTTAAATTCATCTTTGAATTCATTCTCTTCTTCCTCCAGCTCAAAATCTTTTACAATTTGTTCAGTAAGGCCTGTGCGTTTCAATGCTTCAGCACGGCTAACTCCTGCGTCGGTAAGCGTTTTGAAGGCATCATAATTGGCGTACATTTGATCGTCGCTAAAATCAAGGTCGTCCATTAGGTCTGTCATAATGCGTATTTTTTGCAAAAATAATAATTAGGTGTTTTAATCCAACTGCCAATTTTGTTTTCTATTCCGGCAAGAGAATTTTTAGTTTTTCGATTAATACTTTGTTGATTTTTTCGTACGATTCGAATGTCCAACCGCCGATATGAGGGCTTAAAAGGACTTTTTCACTCGTAACCAGCTTCTTAAACGTAAGTTTTTGTATTTCGGTTAAGTTTTTTAGTTTTTCATTTTCAAGAACATCGAGGCCTGCCGCAATAATCTTTCCTGATTCTAAATTTTTTAGCAAATCGTTTAAAATAACGATCTCTCCACGAGCAGCATTAAGGAACCATATAGGTTTTCTGAACTTCTGAAAGAAGTTGTCATCAACCATGTTTCTTGATTCCGAAGTAAGGGGGATATGTAAACTCAGGATGTCAGCTTTTTGCTGAATTTCTTCCAGAGAAACAGATTTTGCGTACTGGTTGGCTTTTTCCGGATGATATTTGTCATACATCAGTACTTCGCATTCAAAGCCTGCAAGCCGTTTGGCAAAAGCCTGACCCATGTTGCCGTAGCCGATAATTCCTACTGTTCTTCCGGCAATTTCATAACCTCTGTTCTCTTCGCGCAGCCAAAGTCCCTGGCGGATTTCATTGTCGGCTTTACGCAGGTTATTCATTAAGCTTAAAAGCATACCCAGCGTATGTTCGCCAACTGCAATACTATTGGCTTCGGGAGCGTTGATAATTTTAATTCCTCGTTTTTCTGTTTCAGCTCCGTCAATTCCGTCTAAACCGGCACCGGCTCTGCAAATGATTTGAAGCTTATGTGCTTTATCAAGTAATGTTACGTCTACCCGCATTTTACTGCGGATAATTAGTATTTCATAATTGCTGATCTGAGCAACGACTTCCTCCGGTTTAATTTCAGGAAGATAATCATAGTCAATACCTGTCTCTTCCAGCAACGGTAGCAGGCTTTCGTGCATTTCATCGATTATGAGACATTTCATGAAAACTGTATGCGTATTTTATTGGAAAATGTTTTGCTTAAAGGCTATAGAGGAGATTAGCCACCAGAAAATATACAGCTAATCCAAGAAGATCATTAGCTGTAGTAATAAACGGTCCTGAAGCGAGGGCCGGATTAATATTGAATTTGTCAAGAATGAGTGGTGTAATTGTGCCCATTAGTGATGCCAGTAAAACTACACAAAAAAGAGCAATAGATACAACGAGGCCTAATGTCTGGGTTTCACCGATCAGGAGATTGAATAAAAATACAAGTATGGAAATAACCAGTCCATTAATAATAGCCACCATCAATACTTTTAAAAGTCTGGGGAATAATTTTTCTTCAAGCATAGAATTGTTGGCGAGAGACTGTACTACAATCGAAGATGATTGTACGCCTACATTTCCACCTGTTGCGGTAATAAGTGGAATGAAGAATGCCATTGCAGGAATAATTGCAAGACTGTGTTCAAACAGGCCGATAAACCTTGAACCGAGCAGGCCGCCCAGCATCCCAATAATCAGCCATGGAAGGCGTGCACGAGACAAAGTCCAGACGCTGTCGTCTTCTTCAATGTCTTCCGAGATACCGGTCATTGCCTGACGATCTTTGTCAGCCTGCTCAGTAATTACATCGACAACGTCATCAATTGTAATACGGCCTAAAAGTCGTCCCTGCACATTTACGACAGGAATAGCTTCCAAATCGTATTTCTGCATTACGTCAGCCACTTCTTCAGAAGAACGATATGACTCAATCATGATGATCTCCGGCTCATAAAGTTCTTTGATAGAGGTGTTGTCTTTCGTCAAAAATAATTTTTTGAGCGAAACGATACCGAGTAAAAGATCGTCATTGTCAACAACGTACATGGAGTAAAACTTGGAAACACGTTCAGACTGACGGCGAATTTCTTCAATACACTGTTTTACATTCCAGTTGACATTTACTTTTACCAATTCTTTTGCCATCAGACCGCCGGCGCAATCCTCTTCGTAGCGAAGCAGGTCAAGAATGTTATGGGCTTTCTCTTTGTTTACTTTTTCTATATTGGAAATAACTTCTTCACGCTCCTTAATCGGGAGTTCGTTGATAATATCCACGGCATCATCGGAGTCGATGAGCTTCAGATAAGAAGCTATTTTTTCAGCATTGAAATTCTTGAGAAACTCTTTAAGCGTATCTGAATCGGCATAACTGATTGCTTCAGCAGAAACATCGTCATCCAGCAAACTCAGAATGTAAATACACTGTTGCGTATCCAGTTCGTAAAGTACGGTCGTAATATCGGCAGGGAAAAGTTCATTGAACGTGTCACGCAGAAACAATTCATTGTTTGTTCCTATCGCGTCAACGACTTGGTCTATGAACTCTCGTGTTAATTCAAACTGCACGATTACCAGATGTTTAGGTTGCTAAAAACAATGTTTGGGAAGTTGGTCTATCTTCTAGGTTCTTTCTCCAGGATTTGGGTCAACTCAACAAATTGCTGCACAGAAAGTTGCTCAGCTCTTTTGTCGAGTACCGTCGGATTAACCTTCTCTAGCGACAAATTTAGAATTTTTAGTGCGTTTCGCAAAGTTTTGCGACGTTGGTTAAAACCTGCTTTTACCACTTGTTTAAAGATTTTTTCGTCACAATCAAGTTTTGCTACATTGTTACGTTTTACTCTGATTACACCCGATTTTACCTTTGGTGGCGGATTGAATACATGCTCATGCACTGTGAATAAATATTCGATATCGTAATATGCCTGTAAAAATACACTCAGGATACCATAGTCTTTTTTGCCCGGAGGCGAGGCGAGGCGTTCTGCTACTTCTTTCTGTAGCATACCTACTATTTCAGGGATCTTGTCTTTATGTTCCAGTACCTTGAAAAAAATCTGAGAAGAAATGTTGTATGGGAAATTGCCAATAACGGCAAAAGGCTCATCGAATAACTTATCAAGATCAAGTTGAAGAAAATCTCCGTCAATGATCCTGTCTTCGTAAGCAGGGTAATTTTTTTTCAGGTAGACAATCGATTCTTTATCTACATCAATCGCATAAGTCTTGTATTGTTCTTTTGGGAAAAGGTATTGCGTAAGCACACCCATACCCGGACCAACTTCCAGTACTTTTTTATAATCCTTGTGCAGCGTAAGGCCATTTACAATGTCTTGTGCAATACTCTGGTCTTTCAGAAAATGCTGCCCAAGGTGTTTTTTAGCTTTTACGAATTGTGCCATTATTGATTATTAAAATTTGCGAATAGGCAAAGGTAGGTTATTGTTTTGATTAATCGTCTGTTTTTTATGGTATGGAAGCAGCGGTATCTGAGCTTGTTCTTTAGATACTGCGTGATGCGAAAAAGCTTAATTAATTAGTTATTGTTGTTATTCAGCTGTTATTTTAGTCAATTAATTCCATTTTATGTTAGCATTAAAAACTATTTCAGAGTTATCTTCCGATTCGGCTGTAATTTATATCCTTCCTCCTTCATTTGACCCGGCTACTGTTTTGATGCAGTCATTCGAACTGGTACAGTATAACCGCCAGCTGGAGAATAAGTCAGAACTGATTACCGTTTTGTCTGAAAAACACACTTCTTATTTTGTAAAGGCAGCAGAGAACAAACAGGCTTATCAGGAGAAAGAATACTATCGTAAGAAAGGCGCTGTACTGGCAGCTTTTCTTAATAAAGAAAAGCTGGAGAAAGCGGAGGTGAAAAACCTGACACCAAACGATGAGTTTTCTTATGAATTGGCAGAAGGTTTATTACTTGCCAATTATCAGTTTTTGAAATATAAGTCTGCGAAAGTAACAAACACCTTAAAAGAAGTCTGCATTGTAAAAGGTGATGCCGCAAAATTACAGGAATTAAGTCATGTATCTGAAGCGGTTTATACAGTAAGGGATATGGTGAACGAGCCTGTAGTTTACCTGACTGCAGAGCAATTCAGTGAGGAGATTGTGAGGCTTGGGAAAGAAGCAAGTTTCTCGGTAGAAGTTTTAGATAAAAAACAGATTGAAAGTTTGAAAATGGGTGGTTTGCTCGCAATCAATATTGGTGCACCCAACCCGCCGACTTTTAATATTCTGGAGTATAAACCTGCCAATGCTAAAAATAAGCAGCCGATTGTGCTGGTTGGCAAGGGAGTTGTTTATGATACAGGAGGACTGTCTTTGAAAGATACTACTAACTCCATGGACCTTATGAAATGTGACATGGCTGGCGGAGCTGCTGTAGTTGGTGCTTTTGTTGCTATTGCAAAAAATAAATTACCAGTTCATATAGTTGGTTTAATTCCGGCAACAGAAAACCGCCCTGATGGCAATGCCATTACACCGGGCGATGTGATCACAATGTTTGATGGAAAGACGGTAGAAATTCTGAATACAGATGCTGAAGGTCGTGTGATTCTGGCAGATGCACTGGCTTATGCTAAGAAGTATGAGCCGTCTTTGGTGATTGACCTGGCGACACTTACAGGCTCTGCAATTATGGCAATAGGCGCAGAAGGTGCTGTGATGATGGGGACTGCCGAAGAAGAAACGAAAACAAAGCTGAAACAGTCGGGTTTTGAAGTGTATGAACGTCTGGTAGAATTGCCATTGTGGGAAGAATATGACAAACATACAGAAAGCGACATTGCTGACTTGAAAAATGTAGGGAACGGTCCACAAGCGGGTGCAATTTCAGCAGGCAAGTTTATGGAGAAGTTTACCGCTTATCCATGGATTCACCTGGATATTGCCGGTCCGGCTTTTATTAAAACGCCTGACAGCTATAGAGGAAAGAATGCAACGGGAATGGGAGTGAGGCTGCTTTATGATTTTCTGAAGAAGGTATAAACTAAGTTAGAAGATTGTAAAATTTAAAAATTAGGGATAGAAAAAGGTGGTTTAGAAGAAGTTTTACAGCAATAGGATCAGATAAACGTTCAATAATTTTTCAATTTTGTAATCTTTAAATTCGCTGCCATGCCTTCGTTACTGTTTTTTACAATGCTGTTTATTATGATTGTCGTTTTTGTTCGAATGGCGACGCATAAAAAGCGAAAGATCAAAAAGGCTTTAGCTGAGGAGTTTCCGGAAGAGTGGAAGAAAATTCTGTTGAGTCATGTGCCTTATTACAAAGGCTTAGAGGAGAATAATAGAAAGCGTTTTGAAAAACGTTTACAGGTTTTTCTGGCTGAGATACGCATTTCTTTTGTAGACCTGCCTGAAAATGAAACGCTGAAATTACTTGCTGCCAGCAGTGCCATTATTCCTACTTTTGGTTTTAAAGAATGGGAATACTTTAACCTGGATGAAGTTATTATCTATGATGATGTAATCAATAGAGAAACCAACGATGGTGTGCTGAGTACTACGCTTGGTCAGGTACGGCCAATGCAGGCCGGAATGGTATTGCTGCTTTCGAAACAGGCGCTGGAAAATGGTTATCGCATTACCAACGACATGTCTAATGTGGGAATTCATGAATTCAGCCATATGATTGACAAGGCCGACGGAGATATTGATGGTGTACCTAAAGCCATTATGCCGAAGGAATTACTGGAGCAATATACAAAACTGATGTACGAAGAATTACAGAAGATTGCCGCAAACAAGTCTGATATTAATCCTTATGGCCTGACGAATCATGCGGAGTTTTTCGCAGTAGTCTGTGAGTACTTCTTTGATAACTCAGATCGTTTTGAAAAGAAACATCCGGAGTTGTATGAAATACTGGCAAAGACATTCCATCAGAGACCGGCGGAGAAAGAGATGTTATAAATAATTGAGAATTGATTATAAGCCAAGGTGTTCAAAAATCAATTTATTGATTTTTGAACACCTAACACCTAACATGTACTCTCCCTTAGAAATCATCTTTCAGGATGAACATTATGTTGCTATCAATAAACCGCACGGCTTGCTGGTGCATCGTACACGTATTGCGGAGGAAGAAGAGTTCTTTGCTTTACAGATTTTAAGAGATCAGTTAGACCGGTGGGTGAGTCCATGTCACAGGATTGACCGGAAAACTTCTGGCGTATTGGTGTTTGCTCTTTCTGACGAAGCTGATCAGGCGTTGAAAAAGCAATTTGAACAGCATTTACCAAAGAAAAAATACCTTGCCCTCGTGCGTGGCTATACCCCGGAGGCCGGAGAAGTAGATAAAGCCCTGGCAAAAGAAAACGGCACAATTCAGGAAGCTTTTACAAAATATCGCCGTTTGGCTACTGTAGAGCTGGAAATTGCTGTAAGCCGTTACCCAACCTCGCGCTATTCATTGATAGAAGTAGAACCGCTCACCGGTCGTATGCACCAGATTCGCAGGCACATGGCACATCTACGCCATTATATTATCGGCGATAAAGTACATGGTGAATGCAAGCAGAATAAAATGTTTGAGCAGACTTTCGATTTGCATACCATGCTGCTCCATGCAGCTGAGCTTACTTTTGTCCATCCTTTTACCAATAAAGAATTAACAATTAAGGCTGAGCTGAGGAAAGAGTTTAGGGATGTGTTACAGAAGATTGGGATGGGAGTGGCTGTTTAAACAAAAAATGGTCCACGATTTAAATCGTGGACCATTTTTATATGATGTTTTAATTATTCTTGTGGCTTCTTGGCAAACGTATCCAAAGGAACATTGATCCCAAAGAATGCCATGCCGGCTAAAGAATAGAAATGGTGTTTGGCCCGGCCTACTCTGTCAGCTCCGATTTCTGAGTCAAGATAGTTTGCATATGCCCCCTGTACGTTTATTTGGAGAAAGAAATACTTGAGTATGTCTGCCCGGATTCCTGTGCTTAAACCAATAACAAAACCTTGTATTCTGAAATGACCTTTGTCTTCACTACCTAAAATTGTTGACATAGTATATGAGACCAACGGGCCTGCGCCCAGTTTACTGATTGCACTCAGTTCAAATAAAGGCCTTTTAAAAATGGAAGATTTTTTGACCAGGTTCAGCATCAGGTAATTATTGCCGTTGGTATGTTGCAGGTGCACGAAGTCAGGTGTAACCAAAGTGTCTTTGTCAATAGGATTACCTCTGATTTGCCCTTTTACGTGAATTACCTGATTGTCATATACGATGTATTTAAGGTGGTCCCAGCTTACTTCAATACCCCAGTTTCGTCTGTTGTTGAACAGATAACCGATTGCACAGCTATATTGGGGAATGGTAAGACCGGTATGCCAGAAATCGTCCATGTCTCCGTTTTTCTTGTCATGTGCTTCAGCATTTTGAAAAGTGAAGTCGTAGTTGTCTGTGGTGGTATTTTTGAAATGGATATTACTTTTAGAGTATGTTTCTCTATTGTAGCCCCACATGAGGTAAACGGTGCCTCGTTTTTTCTTAGTTGGTAGTTCGGCTGTGTGATTCTGAGCTAGTGTATTCGAAAATAAGAGGGAGCCTGCAACGATGAGCAGGATTTTAGAATAAAATTTGTTCATTAGTGATTTATATATTGCTTGCTACAGTTTGAATGTTATAAATATTTGCTACTCATATTTAAGGTGTTATGAATCAGGGCAGAAGGTTAATAGGAGGGCGCTAAAGGATACTTACTATAAATTCGGCTGCAAATATAGTAAGTATCTCTTTTGTAGATAGCTTTTTGTTAATTTTTTGGGTGGTTTATCCAAGAAACGGATATCGGTAGTCAGTCGGAGGATTTAGGTTCTCCTTAACCGCACGCGGACTGGTCCAGCGCAGGAGATTCAGCATGGAACCGGCTTTGTCGTTGGTGCCGCTGGCTCTGCCTCCACCAAAAGGCTGTTGATTGACAACGGCACCTGTGGGCTTATCATTGATATAGAAATTGCCCGCTGAAAAGCGGAGTGCAGCATTTGCTCTTTCTATAAAGGTTTTGTCTTCGCTAAGTACAGCGCCGGTAAGTGCATATTGGCCGGTTTCGTCTATAAGTTTGAAAATATCCTCTCCGCTTTCATAGAGGTAAACAGTGAGTACAGGGCCAAAAATTTCTTCACGCATTGTAAGTGAATCGGGGTCTTGCGTAAGAATAATGGTTGGTTCAATAAAGTAGCCTTTGGTTTTGTTTGACTTGCCACCCCATATTAATTCGTTTTGAGGGTTGTTTTTTGCTTTTTCTATGTAGGTGCTTATTTTATCGAAAGCTTTTTCGTCAATAACAGCGTTGATGAAATTGTGAAAGTCTTCCACAGGTCCCATTTTGATTGTTTTTAAATCTGTTATTAACTTTTCTTTTAATTCAGGCCAGATAGCTTTAGGTATATAGGCCCGTGAAGCTGCTGAACATTTTTGCCCCTGGTATTCAAATGCACCGCGGATGAGCGCTGTTGCCAGTACATCAATTTTAACATTGCCATCGGTCAGTACGAAATTCTTTCCGCCTGTTTCGCCTACTATGCGTGGGTAGTTATGATAAGTTGGCAGGTAGCTTGCAATTTTTTGCCAGAGCGTATTGAATGTACTTGTGCTTCCCGTAAAATGCAGCCCCGCAAAACTGCGGTGTGAGAAGATAGCCTCTCCGGCTGATATTCCTTCTGAATAAACCAGGTTTATTACACCATCGGGTAAGCCTGCTTCGCGAAGTAAAAGCATTACCTGCCAGGCAGCGTAAATCTGGCTTTCGGCCGGACGCCATACTACTGTGTTGCCCATTAAGGCTGGTGCTGTAGGTAAATTGGCTGAGATTGCTGTAAAATTGAAAGGCGTTAATGCATATACAAAGCCTTCAAGCGGCCTGTATTCCAGTTTGTTTATGGTGTCGGCAGGTGAAGAAGGCTGTATTGTTTCTATCTGTTGCTGATAATATATGTTGAAACGGAGAAAGTCGATTAGCTCACATGCACTGTCGATTTCGGCCTGATATACATTTTTGGACTGGCAAAGCATGGTGGCAGCATTGAGTCTGTTACGCCAGGTTGTGGCTGCCAGGTCAGCAGCGCGACTGAATATTTCAGCACGTTTGGAAGGGGGAGTTTCTGCCCAGCTTTTATGTGCTCCTAAAGCTGCTTCGATCGCCATTTTTATGTGC
>CAZNHL010000075.1:0-7569 GCA_964572965.1 uncultured Bifidobacteriaceae bacterium | reverse complement strand
TTGTTCCGTAGTGGTAACGTCCTAAAACATGATTCAGGTCATGTGGAGGTCTTATGTCTACTGTTTCCCTGGTATATATCTCTTTACCATTGATAAACATAGGAATGTCGGCCAGTGTATGGCGCATGTCATCTATGGTGCTATGCAGGCTGATACGTTCCGCAGAACCGGATACATATTGCTTTACAGGTTCGTTTTGAGGAAGGGAAAAAGTAACCATGCTTTAAGTATTGAGTTTGAGTACTATGTGTCAAGTATTATGCACTAAGCCTAAGGTGTTAAGAAAGATGCTCTTAATCTTTCAATCCTTTTTAAAAGATATCGAGCAGTTCACTTAAGTTTTTTATTTCATAAGTAATGTCCGGTGTGCTGTGCGGAGTTGCATCCGGATTGAAGTAAACTGTATCCAGTCCGGATTCCTGCGCCCCGTGAATATCAACATCAAGTGTATCTCCAACCATAATCAGCTGTTTTGTACGCCCGCCGGCTTTTTGTATAGCATATTCGAAAAATAGCGGATTAGGTTTCTTTATTCCGTTAGTATCTGCTGTTGTAAATACTTCATCGAAGTAATGAAATATATTTGAGGTGATGAGTTTGGTATATTGAACCTTTTCGAAACCGTTGGTGAGAATATATAGGGAATAGCGTTCATGTAATGATTCCAATACTTCTCTGGCGTTGTCAAGCAAGTGGCCTTTAGTGGAGCAACAACTAATGTAGTCGGCAGAGAAACGTTCGTAGATAGGTTCCAGATGAATGTCAACGTTTTCAAAAGCCAGATCCAGGCGTTTACGGCGTAATTCTTCTGCGTTTATCAGGTCTTTAGTATACAATGCCCACATTTCAAGGTTGGCTTTTTTGAAACGCTCTAGGAACGACTCAAATTCGAAACCATTAGCTTTGTGGATCTTATATTTGTCTACCAGCTCAGCCAGAGCCTCGCGGGAGTTTTTGTCAAAGTCCCATAGAGTATGGTCCAGATCAAAGAAAATGTGGCTGTATTTTTTCATTGTCAGTTCAAAAATAGAGATAAACTTTATTCGAACTGTTATTTATTGTGAATATCTCGTGTGAGAAAAGGGAAACAGCTGTATGTGTTTGAAAATGCCAAAATTATAGAAAGAGTGAGAACAATAGTCTGTCAATCTCGTTTCATATTAAATTAAACTTAAAATCTGCTTAAAATCTAAAAATATTTAGCGTATTTTCGTTTTCTGTCAAAAATGATTTTTATCTGTTTTGTTTGAAAAGATAGAAAAATTACGGACTGGATTTTGATTTTATTGAAATGGAGTCACATTGGACCAAATAATATTGAGACTATTAACACTTACGTATATATTAATTTATGATTGAGAGAATAATCGAATTCAGTGTTAAAAAGCCCCTTGTTATTGGTGTATTAATGTTGGTTTTGTTGGGTTGGGGAGGTTATTCTCTTTATACTTTACCTATTGATGCTGTTCCAGATGTGACCAATATCCAGGTCGATGTAATTACAGTAAGCCCTTCGCTTGCATCCAGTGAAGTTGAGCGGTTTATCAGTACTCCTATTGAAATGGTCATGTCCAATATCCCCGGACTGATTGAGATGCGCTCCACTTCAAAATTCGGACTTTCTATCGTTAAATTGGTTTTTTCAGATGAAACCGATATTTACTGGGCCCGGCAGCAAACGCTTGAGAGGTTACAAACTGTTGATGTTCCTCAGGAACTAGGGAGACCTTATCTTGGGCCTGTTTCTACAGGCCTGGGAGAAGTATACCAGTATGTGATAAAGTCAAAAGATCCCTATGATCAATCATTTAGTTCGCAGGAGTTAAGGACAATTCAAGACTGGTATGTACGGAAATCTCTGTTAGGAACGCCAGGTATAGCTGATATCAGTAGTTTTGGTGGTTATAAAAAAGAATATCGTGTCAAAATGCAATTGACACAAATGCGCTCGTTGGGAGTAACCATAGATGAGCTTTTTAACGCCCTTAAAAATGGTAACAGAAATACCGGCGGCGCCTATGTGGAAAATTATGGGCGGGCTTATACCATTCGTGGAGTAGGTCTGGTTACCTCATTGTCAGATATAGAAAATATCACCATCAAAATGAACGGGAATATTCCTGTATTGGTGAAAGACGTAGCCGTTGTAGAAATAGGAAGCGCCATCCGCTATGGAACTATGACGAGCAATGGTCAGGGAGAAGCTGTTGGTGGCGTAATTATGATGATGAAGGGGGACAACAGTAACGATGTCGTATCCAAAATAGAAGATAAAATTGCTGTTATTGAACAGGGCTTGCCCAAAGGCTTAGTAATTGAAGCATTCCTGAATAGGGCAAATCTGGTTAATAAAGCTATTCATACAGTATCTCAGAACCTGATTGAAGGAGCCCTGATTGTAGTTGTGGTAATCCTGGTGTTTCTCGGTAACTGGCGCGCATCATTATTAGCCGCTTCTGTAATTCCTCTTTCTATGCTATTTGCATTTATTCTTATGCAGCATTTTGAAGTGGTGGGTAACATAATGAGTTTAGGGGCAATAGATTTTGGGTTACTGGTTGATCCGTCAATTATTGTCGTAGAGTCTGTCGTGTTTTACCTGGCAGTGGCTGCAAATGCTCATACTTCCGTGGGGCCAATGACTTACCTGGAGAGGCAAAATGTAGTGATTACTGCAACAAAACATGCCAAACAATCTGTAATCAATGGAGGTTTAATTATTCTGATTGTTTACTTCCCTATCCTGACATTAACAGGTATTGAAGGTAAATACTTTACGCCGATGGCCAAAACAGTCAGTTTTGCTATTGCGGGAGCTATTATTCTGGCAGTGACTTATGTGCCTATGATGAGTGCATTGATTATGAAACCGTCTAAAGAACATGGGCATAGCTTTGCCGAGAAGATTGTAGATAAAATACATGAGAGTTATGAGCCAGGTTTGCAATGGGCAATCCGTAATTTCAAAATTACATTAGGATTGGGTTTGGCTGCATTGATTGGCGGGTATATAGGGTTTTCTAAAATAGGGGGCGAGTTTTTGCCGAGAATAGCCGAAGGTGATTTGTCTGTCGAAATAAGTTTGCCGGTAGGGAGTTCTTTGACAGAAACAATTGAACTGACAGATAAATTACAGGAACGCCTGATTGCAGATTTTCCGGACGAGATTACAAAGATTGTTTCGAAGATAGGTACTTCGGAAATTCCTACTGAACCGCAACCGGTAGAAAGGCAGGATATGGTAATTTGCCTTTCTGATAAAGAGCATTGGAAAAAAGCCACTAATCAGGAGGAGCTTATGTCACAGATAACAGATGTTCTTAATGCTTATCCTGGTTTAATGATTGCCATGTCGCAGCCGATTGAAAATCGTGTGAACGATATGATGAGTGGCGCCAAAACGGATGTGGTAGTGAAGCTTTTTGGCAGTGATCTGGATACACTTGTTGTTAAAGCAAATCAGATCAAGAATGCACTGGCAAAAGTAGAAGGAGCAAATGACCTTCAGGTAACACGTATTTTTGGTTTACCTCAAATCAATATAGAATATGATCGCCAGCAAATGGCTTATTATGGAGTTTCTGTTGAAAGTATCAACCGTGCGGTACAAACGGCTTATGCAGGATCTGTGGCGGGAATCATTTATGAAGGTGATAAGCGTTTTGAATTGGTGTTACGTCTGGGTACTCAGGACCGTAAGGAGCTTGATAACTTCCTGAACCTCCTTATTACTACAGAAGACGGGCGTTCTATTCCTATGAAAGAACTTGCTCATATCCATAATGATAATGGCCCTGCCGAAATAAACCATGAAAACATGAACAGAAAGATCCATATTGGTTTTAACGTGCGTGGCCGCGACTTACAATCCGTTGTTGCTGACGGAATGAAAGAAGTGAATGGATCAGTTGGTTTGCCATTGAATTATCACATGAATTGGGGTGGTGCTTTTGAAAATATGAATAGAGCAAAAGCCCGTCTGGCAGTGGTGTTGCCAATTGCCCTCATAATCATTTTCGGACTGCTTTATATGACTTTCGGAAGTGTAAAAGACGGATTGGTTATTTATGCCTTATTACCATTGTCGGCAGTAGGTGGTGTGTTTGCCTTATTATTGCGCGATATGAATTTCAGTATTTCAGCCGGTGTAGGTTTTATTGCACTATTTGGTATTGCCGTATTGAATGGTATTCTGCTGGTTGGCCGCTTCAGGGAACTTGATAACGGTAAAACTGCCATTACTGAAAGAATTGTGTTAGGTGTGAAAGATCGTTTTCGCCCGATATTAATGACATCAGCCGTTGCTGCACTTGGCTTTTTACCTATGGCATTGTCAACCCACGTAGGCTCTGAAGTGCAAAGGCCCCTTGCTACAGTGGTAATCGGTGGTTTATTAAGTTCGACCTTATTAACCTTGTTCGTTTTGCCTGCAATTTATTATGTGGTTTACAGAAATGTTGAATTGAAAGCTGATGATTTTGAGAATGAAAAATAAAGTAAGTATCGGGATTTTAGTTGTGTTGTCAGGTTTCCTGTTTTCCTGTTCTGAAAAAAAAGAAAAGGAAAAAGATATTGTCAATTCTGACGAAATCTGGCTCAAAGGCGGACAATTGAGGGATTTGGGAATTAAAGTCTGGCAACCTGAAATTGGTAATATTGTCTCTAATGTATACCTCAATGGTAAAATTGAAGTATTGCCAAACCACAAGTCATTGCTGAGCCCTGATATCAATGGAAAAGTTGTCGATATTTATGTTCAGGAGGGAGACTATGTTAAGAAAGGGCAAAAACTTATGCGCCTGAAAAGTCTTCCATACCTTGAACTACAGGAGCAATACCTTAAAAATTTGAGTGAAAGAGAGTTTCTGGAAGTAGAGTTTAAACGTCAGCAGGAGCTTAATGTGAAAAATGTAGGTGCGCTTGCAGAATACCAGATTGCCGAAGCTAAGCTGGCTGCCAGCATGTCACAGGAAGCAGCGCTGAAAGAACGGTTAAGTCTCATCGGTACAGATTTTTCCAAGTTCGGAAAACATATGGCCGTTCAGCTGCAGCCTTATTTTTACATTACGGCACCTATTTCCGGATCAATCACAAAGTTGCCGATAGCTATTGGAGAACTGGTAATTCCTGAAAATACCCTTGCTGAAATCATTAATACTGATGAACTAAAAGCCTTGGTATATGTTTATGAAAAGGATATTGACAAAATAGAGCCAAATCAGGAAGTTGAAATTGATTTCATCAATGCATCTATTCCTAATGCTCATGGGAAAGTAATGTTTGTTGAAAGTGCTGTTGACGAAGCCACCAAAGCTGTTACCATGCACGTAAAGTTTAAATCTCCTTCAAAAAACGCCCGTATTTTTCCTAATATGAGTGTAAAAGCTGTTTTAAACAGATACATTATAGATAAAGATGAATATTATATTGTGCCAACCGGAGCCATCTTTACTGAAGGCGAATATAACTATATTTTTATCACTGATATAGAGCCAAAGGATGATGAAGAAGAGAGCTTCAGGCGTGTAAAAATAAATGTTAAAGCTCAGAATTATGATCAGGCAGAGATTGAGATCCAGGCTCATTTACCACAAAAATTCTTCATAGTTGCCAACAACCCTACTATGCTTGAAGCTGAACGTAAAAAGATTTATAATCAGTAGGACTTAAATAGCTCACGGTACTGTGCGTGTGGGTATTGTAAAATGGATAGCCCGGGGTAACCCCGGGCTATCCATTTTTATAATTTACGGTTCCATCTCTATCCCGGCTTCTTCCAATGCAGCTTTCAGCTGTTCATTTTCTGTTCTAAGCATTTCCATTTCATGTTTCAGCAGCAGAGCAGACCTTTGTATTTCTTCCTGTGTACTCTGCATCTCCTCCATGTTTTGGCGAAGCTCCTCTTCCTGTGCTTGTAACTCTTCGGTCATGATCCGCGACTTTTCCAATAGAAATGAAGTCTGAATTGTTGATTTAAGGTTATGAATAAGCGCACCGATATTTTCTCCGATAGTTTCAATAAACCTGATTTGGTGTTGTTCAAACTCAGAAAAAGAGGCAATTTCTATAATACCCAGTGCGGTATCGTTAAACTTGACTGGAACAATCAGTACCGCTCTTGGTAAGGCATCTCCAAGACCGGATGAAATATTGATATATTGTTTTGGTACGTTGGTCAGATAAATACTTTCACCCTCAATCCAGCAGGTTCCCGCAAGGCCTTCCCCGTAATTGACACGCTTGTTGATGAACTTTTTTCTGTCATAGGCATAGCAGCTTTTCATGGTCATGTGAATGTCACTGCTGTCTTCGTCCTCTATTGTAAATATTGCACCCTGATTAGCATTCAGGTATTTGACCAGCTCTTTAATGATAGTATCGTACAGTACCAGAGTTGTCTGGTCATTAATGCGGAGAATGCCGGCGAATTTTGCCAGACCTTCATTCTGCCAGGTTCTTCTTTTTTCCTCATTATCTATTGCCCTGATCTGGGAAATGATTTTGTTCAGCGTAATTCCTACTTCATCTTTGTCAGAATTCAGTGGTATTTCAGAAAGTACTTGCCTGGAGCTGATACCTTCCACCTGAACCATTGTTGTTTTAAACTTGTCAATGATCTTTTCAAAGCCTTCAATCAGTTCCTTCAGCACTTTATTGTTTTTGAGCTCATCAAATTTAACAGAAAGATTGCCTTCGCTGATTTCAGTAGCCTTGTCCTGAATGTCATGCATCGGCTCAAAAATAGGCTTGATAAGCTTGTTTAATCCAAAATATGCTATGATAATAATAGTGGAAAATATGAATATAATAAATGCAACAACGCTGATAATTAGGCCGTTTGTAGTCTCATTGTATTGCTCCGTAAGTTCTGTCAGGTTTTGAACAGCATGTTCAATGTGCAGATTGATGTCGCCTTTCAAGCCTGCGTTTTTATTCAGCCCAATTGTCTTTTCAATGTCAACTACTTTGTTAAAAAGACTGGAATAGTTTTGCAAAGCATTCAATAATTCTTGTTTGTCAGGTGAGGCAGGGAGCTTATTAAGCGCCTCGTTCAGTTTAATTGCTTCTGCATTAAACTTCCCCAGATATTGTTCGTCATGTCGCAGGAAAAAGTCTTTCTCATGTTTACGGAGTTTCAATACCGAAGACTTGTCAGATAAGAGATTCGTGTTTTCTATTTTATGGACTTCACGTCTCAGATCTCCTTCAATGCCCACATCTTTATAGCCGCGTTCCTTGATTAATTGGCTTATTTGTCTGAAGTCTTTGTCAAGCTCAGCAAATTCATTTTCGGTGCTCTCAATTTTTGGGAATTCAACAGTTGCAATGTTTGCTTTCAGTAATTCAATATTGATGGTGAATTTTTTTGATTCCTTATTGAATAGGTCAATTTCACTGTTAGTGCCGGTTTTTACAAAAGAGGTGTCAGACCAGGCATTTAGAAGAAAACCACGAACAGCAGTCTGGCAGGAGCTTAGATTAGTAAGGGTTTCAGAAACTCTTTGGGAGTTTTCAACATTCGTTTTAATAGCGATAATGCTGAACAAGATGGCGGCGCCCAGTGTGAAT
>CAZNHL010000074.1:7493-17459 GCA_964572965.1 uncultured Bifidobacteriaceae bacterium | reverse complement strand
CTTCAAACTGGCCACGGTATTTAGTACCTGCCACCAAAGAAGCCAGATCAAGCGTAATTACACGTTTTCCGAAAAGTACACGAGATACTTTCTTCTGGATGATTCTCAATGCCAAACCTTCAGCGATGGCTGTTTTACCAACACCCGGCTCACCTATAAGGATCGGATTGTTTTTCTTTCTACGGCTAAGAATCTGAGCTACACGCTCAATTTCTTTTTCACGACCTACGATAGGATCTAACTTTCCGTCTTCAGCATGTTTGGTCAGATCGCGACCAAAGTTATCTAAAACAGGTGTACGTGACTTTTCTGCAGTACCTTTTGCAGATTGTTCTCTGCCAGACTGCTGTCCGCCACCAAAAAGTCTTGAGCTATCATCGTCATTGTCATCAGTGTCAGATGAAGCTGTAGGGTGGTTTTGCTGATACTCTAAAAGTTCCTTCACTACTTCGTAATTTACATCAAACTTATCTAAAATCTGAGTAGCAAGATTATCTGTATCTCTCAATATAGAAAGAAGCAAATGCTCTGTACCAATCAGTTCACTTTTAAAAATTTTCGCCTCCAGATAAGTTATCTTCAATGTCTTTTCAGACTGGCGTGTTAATGGAATACGATCCATACTTTTCACAGTATTAGTCGCCGTTCCTTTTGTATATTGTTCAATTGTTGTTCTCAGTTCTTCAACTGAAACACCCAATTTTTTCAACAATGTTATTGCTAACCCCTCACCTTCACGGATCATCCCTAAAAGCAAATGTTCGGTTCCAATATAATCGTGACCCAGGCGCATCGCTTCTTCACGTGCGAGGGAAATCACTTCTTTAACCCTATTTGAAAATTTCGCTTCCATAAACATCGGCTTTAGCTCATGTTAATTAACGTAAATCTATTGATTATACGCATAAATTACTAATAAATTTACACCCCTTAATATTGCAAATTCTTCAGTTTTGATCAGGCTATTAAAGTGCTCGACAACCATTTGGAAGCATAAGGACCTTCACAGAAAATCAAATCTAAGACACTCAGGTTTTCTACAAATTTATTGCCAAAGACTTGAATATAATGCCCCGATACGAATGGCTGCTCCATAGGTTGCAGTTTTTTGGGATGTAACGCAGATCTGAGATCAATAATTGTATTTTCAGGCTTATTTTCATACTCCTGAGACAAAGTAATTCTGTCTTCTTTTTTTAATATAGCAAGACATAATGTCAGGATATCCATATTCCAGTCCCACAACTTGTCATACTGTTTCTGGTACATCTTTTCAAATCGATATCCATAATGCTCAAAGAAAGCAGACTTTCCATAAGCACTTTTGATGGTACGCCAGTGAATTTTCTGCCAATGTTGTGTGTTATCTATTTCAATATCTTTAAACAGAACTTTTTCCGCAGAATGCTTTACAGGCACTACTAATTCCTTCATTCCATTGGCTGTAAGTATATGGCAGCGATTTCGGTAATTTTGCTTCTGATAATTCTCGCAAGCTTCTATCACAAATTCGTCTGCCCAATACAAATACTGAAACCATGCTATAGAGGGCAAATAATGCAGTTCAATCAAGACTTTCTTTGGAACACTCATAGTGTTTATTAGATTTGCCGTAAAATTATCACAATTTACTCAATTCACGCTGTTTGATGTGGTTCTTTAAACTAGTATCATTTTTACCTTTTTCAGTACTCTATGTACTATCTGACACCCTGCGCTTCGTATTATTCAAAGTTGCACGCTACAGGAAAGATGTAGTTAAAACCAATTTGCGGCATGCTTTTCCCGAAAAATCAGAAAAAGAAATTGAGATACTTTGTGCTGATTTTTACAGAAACCTCTGCGATGTTATAGTTGAAACCATAAAATCAATTTCCATAACGAAATACGACATGCTCAGACATGTTGGATTTACGAATCCGGATTTGCCTTTATCATTTCTTGACAACGGTAAATCTTTTATGACCCTTTCCAGTCACCAATGTAATTGGGAATGGCTTCTCTTAGCATGTTCTGCCAAATTCCCTTATCCCATTGATGCTGTTTATCGTCCATTGCATAACAGCTATTTTGACAAGTTCATGCTCTCTCTGAGAAGTAAATTTGGTGCATATCCTGTCCCTATGGCAAAAACAATGAGAGAACTCATCAATCGAAGAGACATCGTAAGAAGTATTGCCATGGTAGCTGACCAGACTCCTCACCCCGGTGACCAGATGTATATTACCAGACTTTTCGGGCAGGATACATCCTTTTTCAGAGGGGCAAACAAAATTTCTGAAAAGGCTGACTTACCGGTAATGTATGTTGAAATGGTGCGTGTAAAACGCGGCTTTTACGAAGTAACTTTCCACCTGATAGCAAAACCTCCATTCTAAAAAGACCAAACCGATGTGGTTGACCGTTTTGCTGAAAAAGTAGAAGAAAGTATCAGAAAGGCTCCATCTGACTGGCTCTGGTCACATAAAAGATGGAAAAAGCAGCAAATCTACTAATATCGATTATCTAAAAAAAGGCCATGAAGCTTAGTAATGCAACAATCCTCAAACTAGTTAATGTCATCACTTTACTAAGTTTCTTCCTGCCTTTCGTTACTTTTTGCAGCATTCAGAAAAAAGAAATAGAAGAAACTGCAATCGTTGACTCTACTGCTATTGAAACTGAAAGTTATCCAGACTCTTCAACTATTGATTCAACCTCTTTTGTTAACCGTTCGGACAATAGTGAATCAATTACAGCTGATTCTTCACAAAAAACCATCGAAAATAATTCTATACTGGAGGCTATATGGGAAACTATGATAGCACAAAAATACGGTGATAATATATGTATCACTGGATTTGGCTTAACAATGAGCGTCGTTAGTGCCCTGGATAAAGCTTCTCTGCTTCCTGATGGAGCATACCCTCTGCTCTCCCTTTAGGATATTTTCTATGTTGGCTCAGCTTAATACTCATGTCCTTTAACCGTTACAAATTAATTCCGGTAATATCCTTACTTATTTTTATCGCCCTTGTTGCTTCTTCACTTATTGGTGGCTTAATTGACTTTGAAAGGATACTGATAGGTTATTGGCTCTGTCTCCTGTTCAGTGCGCTTCAATTAGTTCTTTCATTCGTCTTTCGAAGACAATTAGCCAAAAACTGATAAGTAAAAACTGCCGCAGAAATTTTATAATTACTATCTTTGCAGGAAACACTTTTTGTAATGCAAAAAAGAAATATCATTGATAGCCAATTGTTGCAGATTACTGTCAAAAGACTGTGCCAGCAGTTGATTGAGAATCATGATGATTTCTCTAATTCTGTCATTCTTGGATTACAGCCACGCGGCGTTTTTTTGGCTGAAAGAATTCAAAAAGAGCTCAAAAGCCTGATCAAAAAAGACGTTCCCCTGGGCAAACTTGACATTTCATTCTACAGAGATGATTATCGCCGCAGAGAAGTAACTGCCGGTGCTTTTGAAATGAATGTCCCTTTCATTATTGAAGGCAAAAAAGTAATCCTTGTAGATGATGTGCTTTACACCGGACGTACCGTCCGCTCGGCCATGGAAGCAATGATCGCCTTCGGCCGTCCGAGTAAAGTTGAATTACTGGTTTTGATTAACCGGAAATATACCCGTGAACTTCCGATTTTCGCTGATTACATTGGAAAAAGCGTAACCAGCCTGAACACGGAAAAGGTAATAGTTGAATTAAAAGAACAAGGAGCCAAAGACGACAATGTCTGGCTAAGCAAAAAAAAGGAAGCATAAAATGCAGAAGCAATTAAGTGTAAAGCACCTTTTAGGTATCAAAGACCTAACAAAAGATGACATTAACCTGATTTTTGAGACTGCAGATAACTTCAAAGAAGTTATCAACAGACCCATTAAAAAAGTGCCGTCATTGCGTGATGTTACCATTGCCAACGTTTTCTTTGAAAACTCTACCCGTACCCGCCTCTCCTTCGAACTGGCTCAAAAAAGGCTTTCAGCAGATACTATCAATTTTACAACAGCTTCTTCTTCAGTAAAAAAAGGAGAAACCCTGCTTGATACTGTCAATAACATTCTTGCCATGAAAGTGGACATGATTGTGATGCGCCATAGCAGCGTCGGAGCACCTCATTTCCTTGCAAAACATATCAATGCCAAAATTGTAAATGCAGGGGACGGTACCCATGAACATCCGACTCAGGCCTTACTTGACTCATTTTCTATCAGAGAAAAATACGGAGAAGTAGCCGGTAAAAAGATTTGCATTTTCGGAGATATACTTCATTCTAGAGTAGCGCTTTCAAACATTTTCGCCTTACAAAAACAAGGCGCTGAAGTAATGGTTTGCGGCCCGATTACATTGATCCCGAAATACCTTGCTGAACTGGGGGTAAAAGTAGAATACGATGTACGTAAAGCTTTGCAATGGTGCGATGTTGCCAATGTACTCCGTATTCAACTGGAAAGACAGCAATTGAAATACTTCCCATCATTGAGAGAATATTCTCTTTATTATGGTATCAACAAACAATTGCTTGAGAGCCTGGACAAAGAAATCACCATCATGCATCCGGGCCCTATTAACAGAGGTGTGGAATTGACAAGTGATGTTGCCGACTCGGGCCATTCGATTATTCTGGATCAGGTGGAAAACGGAGTAGCAGTACGAATGGCAGTACTGTATCTACTCGCCGGAGCAAATAATTAAAATAAAAAAAGATAAGAAAACCAGGGGATAAAGAAATTTATCCCCTATTTTTTTACCTAAAGTCCGGAACTTATTTAAAAGAAATGCTTTGTATACAATATACCTATTAACTAAATTGCACTATGCCAAATAAAATTGTTACTCAACCCTTATCAAATCAAATTGCAGACAGACTCAGGGATGAAATTGTTTTTGGCGATTTACAACCCGGTGACAGAATTTTAGAAGAACAGCTTGCCAAAGAGTTCAATGTAAGTCGTATCCCCATCAGAGAGGCGCTGAAAACGCTTGACAGTGAAGGCTATATTGAAATTATCCCCTATAAAGGGAACATCGTTCGTAAGCCAAATGAGATGGAATTAAGAGAAGCTCAGGCCATCCATCTTGCTTTATCACCTGTTGTCCTCAAAATGGCTTTTCCTAATTACACTGATGAGATTTTCAGGGAACTGGATCAGCTCTGTGCTGAAATGGACAATAGCAAAGACTATAAAGAATTTAATAAACTCAATTATAAACTGATGGACGCCCTTTACGCCCCATCTCAAATGTTCTACGCACTAAGAGTACTTAAAGACTCGCTAAGAGCCAACGTAAGAGGTCTCGAAATCTTCTTTAATAGTTATAATACAGACGAAACCATTACTCAAAACTTAAAAGAAATGATTACGCTTGTTAAACAGAAAAAATACGAAGAAGCTATTAACCATAGGATGACTTATTTATTAAATCTCAGCAATGCAATTACAGAAGACCTAATAAATGAAAATAAAAATACCGAAAAATAACATACCGAGGTCCTTCAGCAGCTACTCCTCTTAAAAGGACAACATTCGACTACCTATACTTTTAAAGCCAGATTCATCGGTTGAATCTGGCTTATTGTTTATAAATAGTAGTATATTTATTAAACACTATTATGATATTAAAACAGCATAAAACAGGTTTACCAACCTCTTTATACTTACTCCTGATTTATGAAAAAAAGTACAGCAAAAACCCTTGCTCAGGAAATAGCAGACAATATCCGTATTGCTATACTTTCCGGGGAGTTAACGGGCGGGACAAAACTTATTGAGCAAAAACTTGCAGAGCAATATGGAGTAAGTCGTATTCCTGTAAGAGAAGCCATTTATCAACTGGAAATGGAGGGTCATCTTGAACGTGTAAACTTTGCCGGCACAAAAGTAAAAGATATTACTCCGGTCAATGTTATTGAGTCTCATGAGCTTTGTCTTGTAGTTTCAAAGTTTATCATGAAAGAGGCTATCATGAACTACACAAATTCAACCTATACAACGCTGCAAGGGTTAATCAATCACCTAAAAGGAGTAACAGATTTTAAAGAATATAGCCTTGTAACCTGGAACATCGCAAAAGCTATTTACTCCCCGGCTAACAAACCTTTTGCTCTTAGTATTTTAAAGCAAATCAATTTCTCACATAGAAGGTTTGTTCCACAGATCTTTAGCCTGAAAGCCGCCAAAGACTCCTCTGCTAAACTAACCACCGAATTTGTAAATTTGTGTAAAGCAGGTAAAATAGAAGAAGCCGTTGAGTTTAGGCTTGCTATCATCAATGATACTTTCCATAAAATAAAATCAGTATTGCCGCAGCCTATTAATCATTGATTCGTTATGCATTGTCTTCGATTGACAAATGCTTTCTCACCTTCCATTTCCGCAATTGAAAAAGCAAGGTTAATTAACTACTTTAGATTCATAGGCCTTACTATCTGTAAATTTTGTATTCTGCCCTGATAAATGATTTATGAAAACTACTTCTCTTAAAACTATTGCTCAGTCAGTAGCTGAAGACTTACGATTATCAATACTTTCGGGAGAACTCAGATCCGGAGAAAAACTGATAGAACAACAATTGGCAAAAAAGTTTGGTGCCAGCCGCATCCCAATCAGAGAAGCCGTCAGACAACTTGAAATTGAAGGTTATATTGAGAGAAAAACATTCACAAGTTTATATGTAAAAGGAGTTACACAGGAAGAGTTCCTTGAAAAAAACAGCCTGGTTTATACATTGATAGAGTCGCTTGCACCAAAAGCTATAAGTAACTACACACCTGAAATATTACAGGAATTAGAGGCATTTGTGATCAAAATTAAAGGAGTTGTCACCTATAAAGACTGGTGCTCTGTGATGATCGACTTATCAGAGTGCATTTATGGGCCGGCAAACAAACCCGCATTTACCAAACTCATTAAAGAACTACTTGCGCTCCACCTTCGCCTTTCGTACAGCTTTTTCAATGCGGGTGTTCCAACACAGGCTACTGCAGCCGCACAGTTAACAAATTACATCTCCCTATGCAGGGAAGGCAACATAACAGAAGCCACTCAAAACAGACTTTTACATTTAAAAAGGTTAAGAGAAAACCTGTCAAAACTTTTTGAGACAAAATAATTTCTTCAAAAACCTTTTTTTGAGCTTTACTTCCATCTGCTTACTACGTATGTTTACTCAGATCAATCTGTTTAAACTATTTTTATGAAAAGCATTCTTAAGGATTCAAAAATTGTAGTACGTTCAGGCAAAGGGTTTTCTTTAAAGAAAATGCAAACAGATTACACACCTGATTTGCTGAATAAAAAAGATGCCGACAAACAACTGGCAGAATGGATTAAAGAAATCTCCAAACTACAGAACATTTTATATGCCTCTGATAATCACTCAATTTTAATGATTTTTCAGGCGCGTGATGCTGCCGGAAAAGACAGTACTATCAAACATGTAATGTCAGGCATTAACCCAACAGGTTGCCAGGTCGTTAGTTTCAAAACCCCGTCAGCTAAGGAACTAGATCATGACTTCTTGTGGAGAACTACTAAAGAACTTCCGGAACAAGGCAATATCGGCATATTCAACAGATCGTATTATGAGGAAGTTATTGTCACCAAAGTACATCCAGAATTCATTCTCGGTCAAAAACTACCAGGCATCAATTCACCCAAAGACATTACCAAGGACTTCTGGGAAAAACGCTATCAATCTATTCGCGACTTTGAAAAGCATCTGATCAATAATGGTGTTGTGGTGCTGAAGTTTTTCCTCAACGTTTCAAAAGAAGAGCAAAAAAACCGCTTCCTTGAAAGAATTGACAATCCTGAGAAACATTGGAAATTCAGCTATAATGATATTACTGAACGCAGGTTCTGGAAACAGTACGATGACGCTTTTGAGAAAGCCATTAAAGAAACTTCTACAGATGATGCCCCATGGTTTATTTTACCGGCCGACAAAAAATGGTCAATGCAACTAATCGTAAGTAAAATCCTTCTTGAAACTTTACAATCATTAAAACTGGAGTATCCAAAACTTTCTAAAGAACAGGCAGATTTACTTAAAAAGGCCAAAGAAGACCGTTTGAACGAAAATTAACTCAAACAAAAAGAGCTATGGAACAGAGACTTGTATTCGGCCAATCGCTTCGTGATAAAGTAAAACGATCTGAGCATGATTTGATTGATACAACAAAGAAACGTCCGAGTGTTGCTACTTTCATTAAAGAGTCGAACGAAGGCCGTATAGAAAGTCTATTACCGATAAGAGCCGCAAGATTAGCTCAGTCGCCGATGTCTTTTATGCGGGGAATGGCTGGCATTATGGCTCATGACCTTCACAAAACGCCTAACACTGGTTATCATATCAGAATTTGCGGAGATTGTCACCTTGCTAATTTCGGCGGATTTGGAACTCCGGAACGGAATCAGATTTTTGACATCAATGATTTTGACGAAAACTTTATTGCGCCCTGGGAGTGGGATATTAAAAGACTCGCAGCCAGTTTTTTTGTACAAGGCAGAGAACTCGGGTTTAGCGACAAATTCCTATCTGATGTTGTTATTAACCTTTCCGGCAGCTATAAAAACAGACTTAAAGAATTTTCTGTCCGGCCTATATTAAGTAACTGGTATAATAAAATTGATGCTACTGCTTTGCTTGAAAACAGCAAAAGCAAATCTTCACTGGAAAGGCGCCAAAAACTGATCGAGAAAGGTCAGGCTGCCACCTATCAGCATATTACGCCGAAAATTATTTCTTCAGAAAGTGGTAACTGGAAGTTTGTGGACGAACCGCCACTCGTTTACCACCCTGATGAAAGTTTTGCCTTTATAAAAAGAATCGATGGCTTTTTCAACCAATATGTTTCTTCTCTTTCTGAAGACAAGCAATTCCTTTTACATAAATATGAATACAAAGACACTGTTGTCAAAGTAACAGGAGTTGGCAGCGCTGCTAAAAGATGTGCTGTTTTACTATTTGTGGACGAAAATAATTTTCCGCTTCTATTACAGGTTAAGGAAGCCAATGCATCTGTTCATCAGCCTCATTTGAAAAAGAAACCAGTTTACGAACATCACGGCCGGCGCATCGTAACCGGCCAGCGTATCATGCAATCGGCTAGCGATATTTTCCTGGGCTGGGCTACCGACACAAAAGGTCACGACTATTATTTCCGGCAATTGCGGGACATGAAAGTGAGTGCCCCTATCGACGACTTTAATAAAGAAATGATATTTAATTACGCGGAGCTTTGCGGCTGGGCGCTGGCCAGTGCTCATTCAAAATCAGGCGACCCTATTATTTTGAGCAGTTATCTTGGAAAAAGTGATGTCTTTGATAATGCTTTGGCAAAGTTTGCAAAAGCATATGCCGACATCAATGAGAAAGACTACGAAAGCTATATGAAAATATATAATTCCGGTAAATAAGAATCAGGTTATCCTAGTTAAATATGAAAGGCTTTTCTGGCATTGATTTTCTAAGAAAACCACTATATTTTCTTGTCTGTTTTACCACACAGAATCTATGTGATAAACTCTTGATATCTAAATGGAATAACCTTACGAATTAAAACTTCTTTCAGTATTTTCTTTTTTTCATCAAAAAAAGCGACTTAAGCCCAATCTGTTTTGGGTTGCTTTTCGTACTATGGAGTAAATTTTTTATCCATGGCAAATTCTCCTTCAGATCTTAATACACAAACGGAATTCTTAAGCCAGAAACTTAAAAAGGTTCATCTTGGCGGCGGAGAAAAAAATATTGATAAGCAACATGCACAAGGCAAGTTAACTGCCCGTGAGCGTGTTGCCTATCTGACAGACCCAGGAGCTGAATTCCTTGAAATAGGAGCATTTGTTGCCGATGGTATGTATGAAGAACACGGAGGCTGCCCTTCGGGTGGTGTAATAACCGGAATCGGCTATGTTGCAGGCAGACAATGTGTGGTTGTAGCAAACGATGCTACTGTGAAAGCAGGCGCC
>CAZNHL010000074.1:0-7483 GCA_964572965.1 uncultured Bifidobacteriaceae bacterium | reverse complement strand
GAAAAACCTCCGCGCACAGGAAATTGCCATGGAAAACAGGCTGCCAATCATTTATCTCGTTGACAGTGCCGGCGTATTTCTTCCAATGCAGGATGAAATTTTCCCTGATAAAGAACATTTTGGCCGGCAGTTCCGCAACAATGCACATATGTCAAGTGAAGGAATTATTCAGATCGCAGCTATTATGGGCAGCTGTGTTGCCGGTGGTGCTTATTTGCCAATCATGTGTGATGAAGCCATGATTGTTGACAAAACAGGCAGCATTTTTCTGGCAGGCTCCTATCTTGTAAAAGCTGCAATTGGGGAAGATATAGACAATGAAACACTGGGAGGAGCAACTACTCATTGCGAAATCTCCGGTGTTACTGATTATAAGTTTGCAAATGATCAGGAATGCCTTGATGCCATCAGGCGTATCATGAGTAAAATTGGCGATTATGAAAAAGCAGGATTTGACCGCACAACTCCTGTGCTTCCTAAAGAAAAACCGGAAGAAATTTTCAGCATACTTCCTTCTGACCGCGCAAAACCTTACGACATGCTTGAGGTGATTAAACGCATGGTAGATAATTCAGAATTTGACCAATATAAAGAACTTTACGGGCAGTCGCTGCTTTGCGGACTGGCAAGAATAGATGGCTGGGCAGTTGGCATTATTGCAAATCAGCGCAAAATGGTAAAATCTAAAAAAGGTGAACTGCAAATGGGCGGTGTCATTTACTCGGATTCTGCAGATAAAGCTGCCCGTTTTATTATGAATTGTAATCAGAAAAAAATACCTCTGATTTTCCTACAGGATGTTACCGGCTTCATGGTAGGTAGCCGCTCTGAACAAGGAGGAATTATTAAAGACGGCGCCAAAATGGTGAATGCAATGGCCAATAGTGTAGTCCCTAAGTTCACTTTTATTATTGGTAACTCTTATGGTGCCGGCAATTACGCCATGTGTGGAAAAGCTTATGACCCAAGATTGATATATGCATGGCCTTCGGCACAAATAGCAGTTATGAGTGGTGGATCTGCCGCTAAAACATTGCTCCAAATCAAAGTTTCAACGCTAAAGGCAAAAGGCAAAACAATTACTCCTGAAGAAGAAAAAGCATTATTAGACGAAATAACAGATCGCTATAACGAGCAGCTAAGCCCTTACTATGCGGCGGCCCGTTTATGGGTAGACGGAATCATTAATCCGCTGGATACACGTAAAATAATTAGCATGGGAATTGAAGCAGCCAATCATGCACCCATTGAAAAACGCTTCAATGTTGGTATCTTGCAAACGTAACCAGCGATGAGCACTGAGCGATGAGTATTTAGTTCTTTCTAATACTCATTGCTTTTCCTCTTCGCTTTTCACTAGTATAATGGAATTGGACGAGAAGAATTTGCGGGCGTTGGTGTCCTTGTTAAGCGATGACGATGTGGAAGTACTTTCACATGTTAAAAGTAAGATCATTGCGCTGGGCGACTCTATGATTCCTTTTCTTGAAGAAGAATGGGAAAACAACCTCATGCCTGATGTGCAAAAGCGTATTGAAAACCTGATTCATGCACTTCAGTTTGAAACATTACAGAAGCGTCTCCAGACATGGCGCGACGGTGGTGCAGAAGATTTACTTGAAGGTATGTGGCTTGTTGCTACTTACCAATATCCGGATCTGGAACTATCTAAACTTCGCAGCGACCTGGAACAGATTTACTATGAAACATGGCTGGAAATGCGTTCTGACCAATTCCCTGTAGATCATGTAAAAGTTCTGAATAGTGTCATTTTCAACAAACTAAAGTTTGCTGCCAATACTAAAAACTTTCACTCACCGGCCAATTCAATGATCAATGTTGTGTTGGAAACAAAAAAGGGAAATCCAATTTCATTGTGTGTGATTTATATGCTGGTTGCTCAAAAACTGAAACTTCCTGTTTATGGGGTCAATCTTCCAAATTTGTTCATCTGCACCTATAAAGATGCAGAATCACAATTTTATATTAATGTTTTCAACAAAGGGCTTATTTTCTCTAAATCGGATATAGACAATTATATATCTCAGCTGAATCTCGCTCCTTTGGACATCTTTTATGAGCCATGCTCGAACATTGATATCATCCGCAGAGTTTTCAGAAACCTTGCCGGTTCATTTGAAAAGAACGGAGAAAAAGAAAAAGTAGAAGAAATCAGGCTATTGCTCAAAAGTGTCACTAATGACAATGAAGCTGATCTGAATATTTTATAAAACCAAATCCTGTTAGACCTGACATTTATACCTAGCCCACGGTTAAAACCGTGGGCTTTTTTTATTTTATAAAGGATAACTCCATCATAGAAACATTTCGGTCGGTCAGGAGACACGACCGGGGCGCATTTTTTTAAATGAATGGCTAAAATACACCAATCAAGGAATAGATATAAACATTTAAAATCAAGATAGAATACATAGGTATTAAAGATCTAAGACACTATAGCTATATTTTAATCACATAAAAATCAACACATTAAGACACAAAAACTATTATATCGATTTATTTTCTATTATCCTTAATGACCTCTATTATTACATCATTACCCGCTTTGGGTAACATTTAAAAAAATTAAAATGTCTAAACTAATTGGAGAGGCTATTCCTCTAAACAAGCCAGAAGCTAAACTATTTATCAAATGGGATAGCAAAACAGGATTTATTGATCTAATAGACAATACTGGTCATTCTACAGAGGTAGGAAGTAAATTTTATTATGAGGAATATATCATAAAAGCGGTGGAAAAGCATATTCAAAAGCAAGGAATGTATAACATATCAAAATTTAAGATTGTATGTTATAACTGAAAGGGTTCTCAATTTAAACCATGGCTTTTTTGTTATATAGAACACAACTCCTTGGTAAAAATATTCCGATTGATCAAGAGGCTCGACCGTGGTTAGCCCACGGTTTAAACCGTGGGATTCTTTATGAACCACTCAAACAAAAGTGTCACTAATGACAATGAAGCTGATCTGAATATTTTATAAAAAGAAAAGGCCGCAGAATCTACACTGCGGCCTTTTTTATGGAGTCTGATTATTGAATCACAATATCATCACCAATAAACGGCACCTGATCCATTAAAGCTACTCTTGACACAGAGGATATATAATTATCAATCTGATAGAAACGGGCTGCTACAGTAAGGTTTACTTTCTTGCTGATCAATTTAAAGTACTTATTTCTCAAAGCTGCCTGTTCTGCCTGAATTTTGCTTTCCTCATTAATAATCTGATTGATTTCCTTATCCGGCATTTTAGAAAAATCATTTGCATAGCGGGTAATCATTTTGACATTTTTCTCATCAACATCAGAACGCTCTTTAAGATAAGTATCGAAAATATTCCAGAAGGTTTCTACACTTTCAGCTTTTAAAATACCAACCATACCCTCCTGAAAGATCTGCTTTCTTTCTGCACTCATAGCAAGTTTAATCATTTCTGTGCTCAATCGCACATCTGATGGAGTAACCGGTTGTTCCTGAGCAAATACTGTTGGCGCGCAAAAAAGCACAAATAAAACTATTGATAATTTATTAAGCATATGTTGAAGGTTCTTAGTAGTGATTATTAACAAATATCAAGAGAACGGCCTCTCATTCAGAGAGGCCGTTCTCTTATTTAAAATTCTGCATTCTGGGGTGTCCTTGGAAATGGTATTACGTCACGGATATTGCTCATACCTGTAACAAATAACAATAATCTTTCGAAACCAAGGCCAAAACCTGCATGCGGACAGTTACCATAGCGACGGGTATCCAGATAGAACCAAAGGTCTTTTTCTTCAATACCAACTTCTGCAGCACGCGAAATCAATTTCGCGATATCGTCTTCTCTCTGCGAACCGCCGATAATCTCACCGATACCCGGGAACAACACATCCATGGCACGTACAGTTTTACCATCTTCATCCTGCTTCATATAGAAAGCTTTGATCTCTTTCGGATAATTTGTCAGGATTACAGGCTTCTTAAAATGTTTTTCAACCAGGTAACGTTCGTGTTCTGACTGTAAATCAGTGCCCCAGTTTACTTCATACTTAAACTGACCTTTTTTATTAGGTTTAGAATCGATCAGTACCTTAACCGCTTCTGTATAAGTTACTCGTTCAAAGTCGTTCGCCAGACAGAATTCAAGCTTTTCGATCAAGCCCATTCCTGTACGGTCTTCTGTTTTCTTCTTCTCCTCTTCCTTCTTAAACCTTGCATCCAAAAACTCAAGGTCTTCTCTGCAATTATCAAGTGCGTATTTCACAAGATATTTCAGAAATTCTTCAGCCAGGTCCATGTTGTCTTCCAATTCATTGAAAGCAACTTCAGGCTCAATCATCCAGAATTCGGCAAGGTGACGCACAGTATTAGAGTTCTCCGCACGGAAAGTAGGGCCAAAAGTATAAACTTCACCCAATGCAGTTGCTGCCAATTCACCTTCCAGCTGTCCGGAAACAGTCAGATTAGTATGTTTTCCGAAGAAATCTTCTTTGAAATTGATAGTACCATCTTCATTTCTTGGCGGCTTGTTCAGGTCAAGTGTTGTTACAGTAAACATTTCTCCTGCACCTTCAGCATCTGATCCTGTAATGATTGGCGTATGGATATAAACAAAGCCTTTATCATTAAAGAATTTATTCACTGCAAAAGCCATTGCATGGCGCATTCTGAATATCGCACCAAAAGTATTGGTACGCATTCTCAGGTGAGCAATTTCACGCAGGAACTCCAATGAATGCTCTTTAGGCTGTAATGGATACTTTTCAGGATCAGCAGTACCCAAAACTTCGATTTTAGAAGCCTGAACTTCAACTGTCTGTCCTTTTCCCTGCGACTGGATCAAAGTTCCTGTCACAGCAATGCAGGCCCCCGTAGTGACCAGTTTCAGATAATCGTCCGCAAATGCCGGAACATCAACAACAACCTGTACACTTGCAAGGCAAGAGCCATCATTCAAAGCAATAAATGCAACGGCCTTGTTCTCACGTTTAGTGCGAACCCAGCCTTTTACTACTACCTCAGAACTATATGCTGTAGATTTTAAAAGGTCTTTAATTTTAATTCTTTTCACTATAATTTAGCTTTATTGCCGGATGGCCTTTAAATACCATAAAATCCTCCGCGGATGTGGATGTAAAAAAACTACATTTTATGGATTTTATCAAAGTTTAACCAAAATATGTATTTTTGAAATAGTATATTGTAATAGCTAAACCGCATCCTGGCTATATTGATTGGTGCGAATTAAGAGTTGTTGGTGAGTTGTTGGTAATAATATGCAAAAATTAGGGTTAACACAGTCTTTACAACAGAAGCTGTCTCCACAGCAGATACAGTTCATTAAACTTTTGCAGGTACCTACTGCAGAACTGGATAGTCGTATTGAAGAAGAATTAGAAATCAATCCTGCACTTGAAGAAGGTAGCGAGAAGGACGATTTTTCCAATACTGACAATCAGGATAATAATGACAATGATACCGGAGAGGATGACCGCTCAAGCGATTATGACGACGATCTTAATATCAGCGACTATCTGAAAGATGATGATGCCGGTGGTTATAAGCTTTATGGTGACGGGCCATCTCCTGACGACGACGATAAAGATATGCCTATTGCTGATGGCATGACATTAACCGACTTGCTTATCCAGCAATTAGGTTTCTTACGCCTGAACGAGAGAGAATACAGCATAGCAGAACAGCTAATTGGCAGTATTGACGAAGATGGTTATATCAGAAGAGAACTGTCTTCCATTGTGAATGACCTGGCTTTCTCTCAGAATATGGAAACTGACGAGGAAGAGCTTGAGAGTATATTGTTTAAAATACAGACGTTTGACCCTTCCGGTATTGCAGCCAGAGATTTACAGGAATGCCTGCATTTACAACTTAAAAGAAAAGATGAGCATTTGCAGGAAGTCAGCATTGCTCTACACATTGTAGACGGCCATTTCGAAGAATTTACTAAGAAACATTACGATAAAATTCAAAAGAAACTGGGTATAGATGACGAGATGCTTAAAGATGCAATCAACGTTATTACCCACCTTAACCCTAAACCAGGAGGATCAGCAAGTAATGACCATGCTTCTCAATATATTATTCCTGATTATATATTGACCAACAATAATGGCAAACTGGAGTTATCGCTTAATTCAAAAAATGCTCCCGATTTAAAGGTAAGCCCAACTTACATTGAAATGTTTGACACTTATGACAAAAGTGCCAAAACGGATAAAAAGATGAAGGAGGCTGTTGCTTTTGTAAAACAGAAGCTGGATTCAGCAAAATGGTTTATTGATGCAATCAGGCAGCGCCAACAAACATTGCTCCGCACAATGGATGCTATTGTTCGATACCAATATGAGTTTTTTCTTGACGGAGACGACAGTAAGTTAAAGCCAATGATCCTGAAAGACATTGCTACTGAAATAAGCATGGATATATCCACCATCTCACGTGTAGCAAGTTCAAAATCTATACAAACAGAATTCGGGGTTTATCCGCTTAAATATTTCTTCTCAGAAGGTATTCATACAGAATCAGGCGAAGATGTTAGTAGCAGAGAAGTAAAACAGATCCTGAAAGAACTAATCGAGAAAGAAGACAAATCAAAACCTCTGGCAGACGACAAGCTTGAGAAACTTCTGAATGACAAAGGGTATAACATTGCACGCCGTACTGTAGCAAAATATCGTGAACAGTTAGATTTACCTGTAGCAAGACTTCGTAAACAATTATAATATTGAAATTTTTAGCACAAGCACTTTCGGTCATTTTGCATCCTTTACTGATGCCAACTGTTGTTTACGCGACTATCATGTTTATTTTCCCTCTTTCTATTTTACCCTTGGAAATTGGAAGCAAACTATACATACTTGGTTTTATATTTCTTACAACAGCAATATTGCCAACCATGTGTATTTATGTCATGGTTTTAACAGGAAAAATTGAAGATGTAAACCTGAGAGAACGTAAAGAGCGGCTAATACCAAATATATTCACAACCATTGTTTACATATTTGTATGCTATCTGATGCATGAAACAATGCATTTTGATGGCCTTTTGCTGAATACCCTTATTTGTTTCACTTTTTTTGTGGCCATTTTAACAGCAATTACCTATTTCTGGAAAATAAGTTTGCATGCTTCAGGCATCAGTGGCCTTGTCGGTTTCCTGTTTGGTTTGAATCAAGTATTACCTATTGACAATATCCTGATCTATTGCAGCTTATCGTTACTGATTGCCGGGTCTGTAATGACTGCAAGACTCTACCTGAATGCTCACACTCCCGCGCAAATATGGGCTGGAGCCGCACTGGGATTGTTATTTGGCTGGATTACTCCTGTATTCTTTTTGTAAAAAGTTTTTGATTTAAAAAATTACCCCTATCTTTGCAGTCCCAAATAGGGAAATGGACTTGTAGCTCAATTGGATAGAGCATCTCACTACGGATGAGAAGGTTTGGGGTTCGA
>CAZNHL010000073.1:0-18348 GCA_964572965.1 uncultured Bifidobacteriaceae bacterium | reverse complement strand
ATCGACAACTCTTCTGCATGGAGAATTGACCCTACTAAGAAATTGGTAGTACCAGAAGTAAACGCTCATGAGTTAAAAGCAACTGATAAAATTATAGCTAACCCAAACTGTTCTACTATTCAGATGGTATTGGTATTGGCGCCATTACACAAAAAATACAAAATCAAGCGTGTAGTAGTCTCTACTTACCAGTCTGTAACAGGTACAGGTAAAGCTGCTGTTGATCAATTGATGAACGAGCGTGTTGGTGTTGACGGGCCAATGGCATACAAATATAAAATTGACTTGAACGTGATCCCTCAGATCGATGTATTCGTGGACAATGGTTACACGAAAGAAGAAATGAAGATGATCAACGAAACAAAGAAAATTTTAAGTGATGATTCTGTAAAGGTAACAGCTACTACTGTTCGTATCCCGGTAATGGGTGGACACTCTGAAGCTGTAAACATTGAGTTCGAAAACGAATTTGATCTGGCTGAAGTTCGTAAAATCATTGCTGAAACTGAAGGCGTTATTGTACAGGATGATCCTGCAAATCAGGTTTACCCAATGCCAATGAATGCACATGGCAAAGATGAAACTTTCGTAGGCCGTATCCGCCGTGACGAAACTCAGGAAAAAACTTTGAATATGTGGATCGTTGCAGATAACCTTCGTAAAGGCGCTGCTACAAACGCAGTTCAAATTGCTCAATATTTGTTAAAAAACAGCTTTATTAAAGCTTAATTCAGATAAAATTCATTTTAAAAGCCTCTCTAACCGGGAGGCTTTTATTTTTTGTAGCTATCAGCCAATCACTATTGTTATCTTTTCCTGCAAAAAAGTTCCTGTTTTTTACAAAAAAATAATACTTTTAAGAAACGCTCAACTATTTAATCATGTTTAAAAGACAACTAAGCTTAGTTTTAACAACTATTCTTTTAATGGCTGTATCTCTGTCATTTGCACAAAAAATCGATTTGGACAGGGAAATATTCACTGTCAGATACAGAGTACTTGCACAAAAACCTCTTGCACCCGACTACAAAACATTCTCTGTTTCTGTATCATTGCCACAGATCATGAAAAACTACTATTCTGCTGATGTTGAAAACAGAATAGAGATCACTGGTATGAAACAAATCACAACCGGAAAGGGTCATATCCATATCAATATTCTTGCAGAAGACATCATCATTGAAGGAGCTTCAGTAAAAAGCAGAACTACATCTGAAAAAGACAGAAATGGTGTAGTAGTTAATAAATCATATTTCTGGTCAGAAATCGTTTACACATTTGGCCTGAACACTAAAATTATAGATTATCATACACAGCAATCAATAGACTCTTATAGCTTTGCTGAAAGAAAAACAAAGAAGATTTTCAAATCTCAGGAATTTACGGAGTACAATTCTGCAAACTCTTTCTTAGAGTACAATAAAGACAACCTTAAAGCGCAGATTGCCACTCAGGAATTTGACAATGCATTTAAAACGCTTAACACAAACCTGAATGTTAATTATGGCTACACTGTAGGTAGTGCTTCTCAACAACTCTGGATTATGGATAGCCCTAAGCATGTTGAAAACAAAGCTCATATTGAAGCAACAAAAAATGCCCGCAATATCCTTAACACAATCAACGCAAATGACAATCCAAAAGACCTGCTGCCTCAATTGGCCCCGTCTATTGAATACTTCACAAAAACATTCCCGAAGTATCCTGTTGATGACAAACCTTCTAAAAAGATCCGCTATTCTTGTTATTACAATCTTGCTCTGATTTATTTCTGGACTGAAGATTACAACAATGCAAATAAATATGCGAATGAAATAATCGTAAATGATTATGATACGGGAGATGGAAAAGCAATCATTGCTGCCATTAAAGATATCCAGATCGCATTAAACAAAAACAAACTTACATCAAGACATTTCCCTATTGATCTTTCTAATGTAGAAGGGCCTAAATAGAACTCAAATAATAAATAAAAACGTCCCGCTGAAATTTCCGGCGGGACGTTTTTATTTGTATAATTTCAAGACAATATACCGGTTTCTCCTCTTTTTTTAGCACCTCTCCTTTATCGTGTATCCTTTCCAATAGCACAGCGTTAAAGAATCAGCTGGCATTACCCGAAAACTAACAGTTTTATTGCCCACAACCTTTTTATACCAGAGTCGGAAAACTTATGAAGCCTAACTATGCAAATTTGCACGGTGATTACGTCACCGAAGCTCCCTATTTTGCCCATGGGGCAACTTTTTATAATTTCCTTTTTGAAGGAAACAGCAATCATCTACAGATGTTGTGCGATCAATGGTTTAATGAACCGTCTAAAGGACAGGTTTACATGCAACCGATGCTCAGTGACATCATTATTACATTTGCAGATTACGATGGCGTAAGATCCCAGGCAACACCTTACATTAACTGGGGATATGCACCTTATAAAGAGCTAATCTTCTCTTTTTTCGTAATGCATTTAGACAAGAAGCGGGGTATCTGGATAGCTGAAAGAATTTACGCTTTTGTCCCTTATATATTTGTTGACAGTGTTTTTGCTATGCAAATAGGTAAAGAAGTACTTGGCATGCCTAAAACACTGGCAAGTTTCAAACTTCCGACACAACCTTCACAAGCAGATTTTTTCAGTGCCGATGCATATATGCTGAAAAAATTCAGCAGAGAAACACCTGCGGGTTTCCATCAGCTCATTGAGTTAAAGAAAACCAAAAATTCTACAGCAACAGCTAATCCCGAAACTTTTCCTGATTCAAAAACGGCATTCAAAAGGCTAAGAGAAACCATTTTTCGAAACGCTGAAATACCAATGCCAAGCCCCGGATTATTGAAAGAACTCGCCGATATGCTTTTGTATCAAAAATTCCCTTTCGTTTCGCTGAAGCAATTCAGAGACCTGGAAGATAGTACAAAAGCATGTTACCAATCTATAGGTGACTTTTATTGCGACATGAAGCGCTTTCACAGCGGCGGATTCCTTTCCGGTGATTATGAACTTAAGCTATTTGAAAGCGACCTCTTCCCTATTGCGCAGGATCTTGGACTTCTTCCTAAAGGGCAGAAAGCAAAGCTTGGTTTTTGGATCAAATGGGACTTTGAATTCAAAACAGGTAAAGAAATCTGGAATAGCACCCAGCTTTTTAAATCACAGGAAAAGAGCAGAGTGTCGGCATAATAAACCGACCCGATTTTTCCGACCATTTTTAGCACAACTAATTACTGTTTATTGATAGCCTATTTATGAAAAACAAAGAAAAAATTGCTGTATTGGGAGGTGGTATATCCTCTCTTACAAGTATCCTCGAATTGACCAAGCACCCGGACTGGCAGGAAAAGTATGACATTACCCTTTATCAGATGGGCTGGCGTATCGGAGGCAAAGGAGCCAGTGGGCGTAACCGCAAAATTTCCGATCGTATTGAAGAACATGGGCTTCACCTATGGTTCGGATTTTACGACAATGCTTTCGACACTATACAGCAAGTTTACAAGGAAAACAACCGTCCCAAAGACCGCCCAATGGCTATCTGGACAGAAGCTTTCAAACCTTATGACTTTGTGGTACTGGAAGATTGCTACGATGCTACCTATACAGACTGGTGTTTTAAGTTTCCGATGAACAACAAAATACCGGGAGCCAGTGAAGAACCACTTCCTACAATACCTAGTTATTTCTTTAGTATGATCAGCTGGACTTTCAGTATGTGGAAAGTTTACCAGAAAGACTATTCTATTAATCGTTCGGGGAAAGCAGGTAAGGTCATTAAAAAGAACTGGTTGTTAGACCTGCTTGTGTCAGGGGCTGAATGGTGTGTAAATTTCACATTCAACACTTTAGAAAGGATTCTTGGTGTTATTATGATCTTATTATGGCATTTCACACCTCTTGGATTGCTCACTTTTCTCTGGAACCCGCTCTTTAATTATCTCAAAAAACACACTAACAAGCGCAGGGGTTGGGTTGGAGCCGATTTTGGTATTTCCGTATTGAAAGGCATTGTCTTTAACGGTATACTCTGGAAAGGTTTCGACTGTATTAACCATCTTGATTTCAGAGCCTGGCTTAAGAAAAACGGAGCCGCTGAAATAACTCTGATGTCTGGCCCGACACAAGGTGTTTATGGGCTTGTATTTACAGGAAACCGCTATTACCAGGGACCAGATCCGGTTTATAAGGAAAATAAAACTTTTGAAGCCGGAACGGCGCTTAGAGGTGCTATGCGCCTGATGTTTACTTATAACGGAGCCATTTACTATAGAATGATGGCAGGAATGGGTGATGTAATTTTCGGACCAATTTATGAGGTTCTGAAAAAGCGCGGTGTCAAATTCAAATATTTCCATAAAGTCAAAAACTTAAAACTGTCTGCCGACAAATCTCACATAGCTGAGGTTGAAATGGAAGAACAGGTAAAAATCAAAGGAGACAAAGAATACGAGCCACTTTACGATGTCAAAGGACTCCCTTGCTGGCCTTCAGAACCATTCTTTGATCAATTAGTTAATGGCGAAGAAATAGAAGAAAAAGGTATTGATTTAGAATCTTACTATAATGGCTGGGATAAAGGCCACCATTATTCTCTGAAGTATGGCGAAGATTACGATAAAATCATCTTCGGTATATCTATTGGCGCCATTCCATTTATCTGTAAGGAAATTCTTGACCATAATGAACAGTGGCGTAAAATGGTTAAAAAAGTAACTGCAACTCCTACACAGGCTTTACAGTTATGGTTCAAACCAGACGTATCCGGACTTGGTTATAAATATTGGAATCAATGTCTGACATTGGTAGGTTCATATGAAGAACCATATGACACTTGGGCAGACATGAGTGACGTAATCATTAGAGAAAGCTGGGTAGGCAATGAAGTCCCAAACAATATTGCATACTTATGCGGCCCATTGTACGGAGTAAACTTCCCTCCTGATACTTCTGACACAAATTTCCCTGCGAAATCCAAAGCCATGGCTTATGACAAAGCACTGGATTTCATGAGACGCCTGACGATGCACATCTGGCCACGTACCTGGGAAGACAGAACAGATTTCAACTGGAGCATGCTGGTAGCTCCGAAAGGCGGTATTGATGAAGAGCGCTTCAAACAACAGTTTTTTCGCGCCAATACTGAACCATCTGAACTTTATGTATTATCAGAAGTGGGCAGTAGCGACAGCCGTCTAAAAACTGACGAAAGCGGTTATCACAACATGTTAATCACAGGCGACTGGACTTCATGTAATTTTAATGCTGGGTGTATTGAAGCCTCTGTTATGGCTGGTAAACTCACCGCAATAGCTATTTCACACGACCCTAGCATTATTATTTACGGGGCAGATGAATAGAAAAGTATTGAGTATTGAGTATTGAGTATTGAGTATTGAGTATTGAGTATTGAGTATTAAAAAAGGCTCTGAATTAATTCAGAGCCTTTTTTAATACTCCCTATCCTGCCATAACCCGGAATTTGTATTTCTTCTTATCTGTAGCTGCTTTAGGTATTAGGTAAAGAAAAAAAGTACCTTTAATTTCCTTCTGGATATGGATCATATAGTAATTGACCCATTCACCGCTAGCAGTATCTTTTTCGGCCGGACTACTCTCAAACTCATAACGATAAAGTTTGTTTTCAAGTGTATCTGTAAGCAATAACACGTAGTTTCCTGTGTTAGCAGGCTCCATGCTTTCTCTTACCAGATAGAAATGAACAAAGCCGCCTTTGGCACCGTGATGTAATAATTCCAGCCGGTGTCTTTTCTCGCTTTCCGGCCACTTTTCCACCTGAGCCGTATGAACAATTTCCTTTTTGTAAGATTCTAAAGTCTGATAGCCGACATTTGTTACCAGGCTGGAAGTATTTGACCCCTCGAGTCTTTTGGTAGGGTTCCCATAAATAGCCTGTGATTGACCTAAAGCCCAGGAACGGGTTGCCAGGCCTACAGGCACTTGAGCATAGGCGGCAGATGGAAATATGCACACCACTAACAATAATTTTCTCATAGATGATTGAATAGATTATAGGTAATTGAAATTAGTATTTATAAAACATTATTCCAATGAAGCGCTCATAAGGAACAATGACAAAATCAGGACAATCTATAGCTTAAAGCAAAAAAAGCTCATATTCCATTTCTGAAATATGAGCGGACTATATGCTACCAACAAGTATTGTATTAGAATTTATAAGTAAGTGTTACTCCCTGATGTTGAGGTGTATATTTAAAATTGACTGACAATCCATTCATTTTTGTCTGATAGACCCTCATTTTATGCTTTCCTAACACTCTTAACACAACACCTGCTCCGATTAACTGAGCTCCTACAGCAGATGAGATAACAGCTCCTATTACTTTTGCAAGTTCAACTTCCTGATCATTATTCGACGAATTGGGTACATTGCTACTACCATTAAACGCAACATTCCAGTCTGCGGTTGAACTTAATACTGCACCTCCGGCAACGGCAAGTGCTCCACCTACAATCATGTAGGTTCCGGCGTTTTTCATACATTTAAATTTCTTTATTTTGCCGGAATAAACCTCTTTCTGATCATTTACAGGTTCAGCTGTCTGAGAAAAAACGGGAATACTTACGAACATTACTCCCAATAAAAAAAAGAATTGCGATACTTTTCATAGGTCGATCGTTAAAAATATGTCAAAAAAGAGCCAGCCTTTGGCCTGAATTTTTATACGTTTAAATTACGATAAGTATTTAAAAATCAAACAAATATTCATCAACCACATATATTGGTCTGAATATTCAGGAGGTATTAAAGTAATAGTAAAAAGGGCTAATACCTGTTTCTTTCAATGTAAGCTGCTACTGCGGATATATTAACTGCGACAATGGATAACACTGCAATAAGCCCAATTACCCAAGGGGTGAACGTCCCCTTCAATGATTTGACAAACCAGGACTGAATAACGACAGGAGTCCTCATTGTACCATGGTATTTATATAAACTCAAAAAATATTCACCCTCAATAGCATACTTATCACCAGACAAAGTCTGAAATGTTAATGGATAGAACAATTGTTCAATATTGGTATGCGCTAAGTCAGGCTCTAAAAATGCAGGATCTTCATCAGGCATTTTACCCGTGACCAGTTCCATATCAGATATTGTCTTTTTGGGATTACTCAACACGTTTCCATTACTATCAATAACAAAAGTAAACCCCCATTTAGAACTATTTGCTTTATAGTGCTTTCGGAACTTCCCATCCAAACTATATTCCTGAATTTCGCCATATTCCCCCAAACCAATATAAATAACACTATCAGAGACAATAATTCCCTGAATATTATGTAAAGGCAACTCTTCGTTATCAAAAGCCCGAAAAATATTCTTAAAAAAACCATAAACACTGTAAGCAAGCCCAATGCTAAAAATAAAGACTAATACAAATCTAAAATATCTCATAAGTTTAAAATATGCTTTTTAAACCAGCAAACCTAAGAAGAAGCAGCTACTACCTTATCTGGCACTGAAATTCAGTGATGAAAGGAAGCCGGCAAAACATAAAAATTATTGTATTAAGTATAGAATGGGGCAATCTCTTCACCCCTCCAAGAGTTAAAAAGCCACAAAAAGCTCTCGATTTTTGAACCAAAGCCCTGAAGGGGTAGAGTGTCGCAAATTTATTTCAGAACTGCAGCTCCTTTAAGTGGTTCCAGCGCTTTAAAATCAAATAAGTCTTTATCAAACATATGTGACGGACTGATATTCTGAAGGGCATTAAACATAACTTCTCCACGGTTAGGAAATTCAACTTCCCAGTCACGGATCATTTTCTTTACTATTTTGCGCTGCATGTTTTCTTGTGAACCGCAAAGTGTACATGGGATAATAGGAAATTCACGAAGCTCTGCATAACGGGCAATGTCCTTTTCACGGCAATAAGTCAGCGGGCGGATGACCACATGTTTGCCGTCATCAGTACGATATTTGGCAGGCATTGTCTCCATTTTACCACTAAAAAACAGATTCAGGAAGAAAGTCTCCAGCACATCGTCTTTATGATGCCCCAATGCTACTTTAGTTGCACCTAACTCTTCTGCTACAGTGTAAAGTGTGCCTCTACGCAAACGGGAACAAAGCGTACAAAGGGTTTTACCTTCAGGTGTATTTTCTTTAACAATGGTATAAGTATCTCTTTCTACGATCTTATAATTTACACCAAGCTTAGTCAGGTATTCAGGCAATACATGTTCCGGGAAACCCGGCTGCTTCTGATCCAGGTTTACTGCAATAATTTCAAAAGGAAATGGCGCTTTGCTTTGGGCATACAAAAGCATGTCAAGCATTGCGTAGCTGTCTTTGCCACCCGACAAACAAACCATTACTTTATCGTTAGGTTCAAGCACATGAAATTCCTGCAACAATTCTCCCACCTGGCGGCGGAGTTTCATTACCAGTTTATAATCATCTTCAGAAAGTTTGCTCAGGAAAATATTGTCAGCGACCACGGGAACCTTGTTTTATACAAAGTTACAAGGAAAATTCATGTAATTCAATTACCAAAGCATGGAGCAAACTTCACTGTTTTAGGAAAATTATTATATTTAACCCCAACAGACAACAACACCCTATTTACTATTCACTAATCATTAGAAAAGATGCTCATAGGCGAATTAGCAGAAAAAACAGGTTTCAGCAGAGACACAATCAGGTATTACGAAAAAGCCGGCCTGATCAAAGTAAATAAGAAGTCAAGACGGGAAAACAACTACAAGGAATACTCTGACGACGTACTTGAACGTCTTCTGATTATCAAACGCGCCAAACATTTGGGGTTTTCCCTTAACGAGATCAAAGAGCTGATTGAATCATGGCAAACAAAGGCACTGACCAAGCCGGAAAGGATCGAAGTTTTTTACAGAAAAATAGCCAAAATAGAGAGCAATATTAACAAGCTAAAAGAAGTAAAAGGCTTTTTGGAAGAGCGCGTGAAACAAATAGAAAAGGAGTGATCAATTTTATATTATTTTTTGCTTTACCTATTGACACATATCAAAATGATTTTTAATTTCATTAGATAAACCTTTAAACGACAGGGACATGTCAAAAAATAGCCAACTACTAACCAGCCAAAATTTCAAAGGGCTTAATAAAGCTCAAATCGATGTGCTTAATTCTGACAGTGATTCAGAGTATAACGAGTGGAACGCCAAAGCAGGATCCAAAAACAAAACGAAAGTAATTAAGAAACTACGAAAATTCGACTAGGTATAGACTAGACATATACATACAGGCCTTTTAATGGCTGGCGACAGGGATGTTGTCAGCCATTTTTTTGCTTCGGCAAACCCAGTCACCTTCGTCTTCAATTCTGACCGAATTTTAATTAATTTGCCCTCACTCTCAAAAGGCTTTATATTTGTAAAAAAGAATACGCACATGTTAGGATTGAAATTACCCACAGACCCACGCTGGGTTGACATTGTTGAAACAAACATTGAAGAAATTCTAACAGACCATGCATTTTGTGAGCAAAAAGCCACTACCAATGCCATTAGCATTATAGTCAGTTTCCCGGAATATACTGAATTGGTAACAGACATGATCAAACTTGCTCAGGAAGAGCTTTCTCATTTTGAAATGGTACATGAGAAAATCAAAGCAAGAGGCTTAAAACTTGGCAGAGAGAGAAAAGACGAATATGTAGGTGAGCTTTATTCTTTTATGAGAAAAGGCTATAAAAGGAACATTGTACTGATCGACAGACTATTATTTGGTGCATTGATCGAAGCCCGCAGCTGCGAACGTTTCAAACTTCTGAGCGAAAAAATCAGTGATCCGGATTTACAGGAATTCTACAGAGAGCTCATGATCAGTGAAGCTACACACTATACCACTTTTCTTGGTTATGCACGTCAATATGCCGAAGGTGAAGATGTAGACAAACGCTGGCAGGAATTCCTGGATTTTGAAGCTTCGATCCTGAGCAAATACGGCAAAAGAGAAACGATGCACGGCTAGAATGCTAAATGCTTTGAGCGGAACGCTGAATGCTTTTAACTTGTAACCATACAAAAATTTCTTTTTATTATGTAAATAGTATTAACATCTAGGTATAACTATCAAAATACTATTATGAGCAGCTTACATCTAAATATTAACCTGAGTTTTGAACAGCTAAAAGAAGTTGTCAAACAACTTTCGCCTACGGATAGACTTAAACTAAGTGATATAATCTGGAATGAGGAAATTGAAATCCCCACAGAACATCAAGAGATGGTTCTTAATAGAATTAAAAACTCACAAACTAACCCTTCCAGAATGCAAGACTGGGATACAGCTTCTAAATCATTAAAATCTTAATGACAAGGTTCAGAATACTTATCGACCAAGAAGCACTTCAAGACATTCAAGAGGCTATTGATTAGTACAATGAACAACAATCAGGATTGGGGACTCGATTCCACAAACAACTAATAACTCAGATTAACGCATTAAAAAGAAACCCATTAATCTATAAAGTCCGCTACAACAATGTACGCTGTATGCTTGCAAAGAAATTTCCTTTTCTAATTCACTTTGAAGTTGACGAAACACAAAATACAGTTTCAATATTTGCATTGTTTCACACAAGTAGAAACCCAAAAATCTGGCTTAAAAGAAACAAGTAATCATACTCATTCCTTTTAGCCAGCGTTTCGCATTAAGCACCCTGCCTTCAGCATTTAAGCGTTCCGCATTAAGCCTAAAGCTTTGAGCCCTTAGATTCTTGCCTGATAAGTATACAGCTCGTAGTAACGGCCCTTCTTCTCAATCAGCTCTTCGTGAGTACCTCTTTCAAAGATATTGCCATTCTCAATTACCAGAATCTGGTCAGCCTGGCGAATCGTACTTAACCTGTGAGCAATTACAAAAGTCGTACGGCCTTTCATCAACTCGCTCAAACTCTTCTGAATCAATGATTCGCTTTCTGTATCAAGGTTAGAGGTAGCTTCATCCAGGATAATTATTTTAGGATCAGCCAGAATAGCACGTGCAATAGCAATACGTTGACGCTGCCCGCCAGAGAGCTTCACTCCTCTTTCACCGATTACAGTATCCAGACCAAGTTCAAAACGATTAGTAAACTCATTGACGTAACCACCTTTGACAGCCCCTTGTAATTGCTGCTCCGTAGCATTAGGACGAGGAAAAAGAATATTTTCACGGATTGTGCCTTCAAACAGGAAATCATCCTGAAGTACTACTCCCAAATTCTTTCTGTAACTACTCAAACTAGCAGTTGCCAGATCATTGCCATCAACAGTAACTTTACCGCTAACAGGATTAAGGAAAGTAGCGGCCAAACCAGCAATTGTTGATTTACCAGAGCCCGACGTACCCACCAAAGCTGTAATAGTACCGGCAGGCGCATCAAAACTGATATTATGCAACACCTCTTTGCCGTCCTGATAAGCGAACGAAACGTTATCAAACCGGATATTCCCCTCAATTTCTCCCAAAACCTTTGTCCTTATCTCCGGATGATCTTCGGGGTCCATATTCATAATTTCCTCTGTACGATCTAATCCTGCAAAAGCTTCTGTCAACTGGCTTCCGATATTACTCATTTGTACAATCGGGGCAATCATAAAACCGAGGTAAAGTGTAAAGGCCAGAAAGTCACCAAAAGTCAATTCTTCTTTAATAATCATATAACCGCCAATACCCATAATGCCGGCCGAAGCCAGACCAAGCAAAAACGTTGAAGCACTGGTAATCAACGAAGTAGAAGTCAGACTCTTTTTTACATTCTGAAAAAGTTCTTCTACTCCTTTTTCAAAAATTTTATTTTCCTGCTCCTCCGCATTAAAACCCTTGATCACACGTACACCGTTGAGTGTTTCCGTCAGCCTGCCAGTTACATTCGCATTAATCACACCACGGGTTCTGAAAATAGGCCTGATTGCACTGAATGCCTTTAATGCAATTACTGCGAAAATAGCGACAGGCACAAGAACATACAGTGTCATCATCGGGCTAATTCTGATCAGTAGAAACAGCGAAACAATTGCGGTAAGCGTACCTCCAATTAACTGTACCAAACCTGTACCAACCAGGTTACGCACACCTTCAACATCAGTCATGATCCGTGATACCAAAGCTCCGGACTTATTATTGTCAAAATAACTGATAGGCAGCGAAAGAATCTTCTTCTGCACTTTTACGCGCAATTGCGAAATCATCAGCTGCGCTTCTACACTCAGCAATTGTGTAAGCATATAAGACGTAACCGCCTGGACCAGAATTGAGGCAGATACAGCTGCAATCAGTATTTTAAGCATTTCAATATCTTTATTGACAATTACATTATCTATCAGATATTTACTCGCTCCGGGCAAAACAAGGCTCGCGGCCCTGCTGATTACAATTAAAATAAGACCTATAGTTACTGCTTTTCTCTTCGGCCATATAACAGTTTTAAAAACCTGAGAAAACGATACTTTATTCTTTTTAGACATTAGCGGGGATTTTTTTATTGAGACAGTGAACACAAAAAACCAGCTATCAGCTAAATTATTCACAGAGCATAAATACAAATTTCAGAAGGGCTTAGTTCCTCTATTTCATACTTTGTACATAATACATTGTACTGCGCAATAAATATAGCTAATTTTGAGAGGGTCATTAAAAAGTAAACATGAGCAACCTTAGCAACAACGATATCCTGAAGAAATTACGTGTAGCGCTTCAGCTTAAAAACGACGACATTATCGAAATCCTGAAGCTGGTAAATTTCAACATATCAAAAGGAGCTCTTGGCGATATTTTCAGAAATGAAGACCATCCAAACTACCAACCATGCGGCGACCAGATCCTCCGCAATTTCCTGAACGGCCTGGTAATCCACATGAGAGGACCGAGAGAAGAAGATCCGAATAAACCGAAAAAGGAAGGTCTGTAATTCAAAATTCTGAAATCCGGTAACTTAGCATAGTCGAAGCTATGCCCCGATAGCCTATCGGGAGCCACCCCGCACTTTAATATATTAGGAGTCTGGCGAAATGGCTATACTAAGGTCTCCAATTAAAAATGGGCTACATAAGTAGCCCATTTTTTGTATTATTCAGCACCATCCCCTCCATTCATCAGACAACCAGGATTTTTAACGAACAATTAAGCAAACTCTAGCTCGTCTTTTTTAAGTTTTAATTCTGGTTTATTAAGTGCGCTTATTGAACTTTTAACTCGATCTCTATCTTGTTGTGAGATTACTAAAGGAACCAATATTTTTAGGTCAATAACAAAAAGTCTATGAATAATAATCAAATCCTTTAAACTAAACGGACTTACACCATTCATTAATTCAGACATGTATGATTTACTGTGCCCTAATATCTTCCCCAATTCTTGCTGAGAAATTTTACGCATTTCAAGGTTTTCCTTGATAACATATTTCCTCCTTTCAATAAATTCCCTTTCTTTCTCTGCTATGTAAATTGCGGAATCGCTTTCCTTAATTTTATCTTCAGAAACATCTGAATCAACAGACCAATGTTCACTCTCATATGCATGAATAATTGCCCTTAATCTCTTCCTGTCTTCTGCATATTCAGCATTCTCCTTGACAAGTAACCTAAGTTTTCTATCAAGTACTTGCGCTCTGGCTAAGTCTAACTCACTAGTTAAATTTCCAGCTTTCAATATATCCTTCAAAAAAAGAATATCTTTCATCGTATTTTATCTTATTTCGTCAATCCTTCATTTAAGAAGGGTAATCCTTCTTACTTTATCCTATTTTATTCCTTCAATTAAGAAGGTTATTTCACCTTACTACATCTATCAATTTATTCTACATATCCTTTATTCCTCAACCATGTTTCGATTGTATCTTTATTATTCTTAAATGTTGCTTCGTATTCTTGATGATTTCCAACCCAAACAAATGTCACATCCCCTGGATTTCCAAACTCAATTAATACTAGTAACCTATCTTTTTTCAATACGTTAATTACATAAAACCCATCACTATGTACTCTATCCGCATCTTTAAGATCCAACTTTAATTGATTGATATCAGCCCAATTTTTATTAGTAAACTCATCCAACAAATAATCTATTTCTTTAATTAGGTTACTATTTCCAATATTCTTTTTCTTATACTTTACCAGTATTTCTTTACCCGTTGTATTCATAATACATAACATCACAAATTTATCAAAAAGTTCCATTTATTTCCGAACTTTATTCGCAATTTATAATTAAATGTCGTTTAGTTAAGATTAAATTCGGAAGAGCCACAAAACTGGTTAACTTAAAATATAAGTTAAAAAACCTATGACAAAGTAGCCTTGCCTTCACTCATTTTCATAAAACTCCTCACTGCCCTGATTTCCCCGAAAGTATAATCATCGCCTAGGCGTTCTTTAATTTCAGTTGCTGACACTTCGCCTAATTCAGCTAACACAATCTTAATAGCTTCCAGCTTTTCATCTGTGATCAGTTCTTTGATCTCAATCTCTCCTGTTGCCAGGAATGACTGCAAATGTCCTTCGACCGTACCTACTGCCATACTTCTTTCTGAAGCTATTTCAAGTATTGTTTTACCTTCCTTAAACAAAGCCAATGATATACGATGGCTTTCCCCTTTAGGAGCCTTCGTACTTTTTTGCTGATTGACTTCTTCGACCAGTTCTTCAATAACTTCTTTTTTCTGAGCAGTTACCTGTTCTAATAACCGGTCAGTATCAACCCCTTTCATTAAACCTTCTGCAATTAAAACAGCCTGTTCTATTTGCGTCTTTTTACGCTTCAGCTGCATTATAAGCAAATGAGTCTCTTTGAGATACTTCTTTACCTTTGCCCGGTTTTTCATGTCCTCATAGTGAGCCACCAAAGGAGCGAAAATATCATCATGTAAAGACTTGAGAAAATACTCCGATGCAGCTTTAACCCTGTCATTTACCTGTACAAAACCATTCTGCTCTGCCAATGGCAATAATTGATCCAGCTGGCGGCTAAACTTCATCGCTACATCGTTTTGCTTCTGCACTTGCTCAACCAGGCCGTGTATTAATTCTTCCGATTCGTTCTGAAGCGGAATTTGTCTATGCTCGAAATCTTCCCAGTGCGCTTCAAACCCTACAAGCAATTTTGACCAGTCAAATGCCTGTAAGAGTGACTGGCTTATATATACACGCTGTTCCTGCTTTAGCTGCTGGTGTAAAAGATCTGCTGCCAGTTCTGTTTGAGTAAAAGCCAACACACGATGATCAGTACTGATAGCCGACGGCTGTATTCTTGAATAAAGCACCATTCCCTCCAGAGAAGTCAAACGGCTCAGAGCCACATACACCTGTCCGGCTGCAAAAGAATCACCCGCATCAACAATTGCCTTATTAAAAGTTAAACCCTGACTTTTGTGAATAGTGATAGCCCAGGCCAGTCTTACCGGATATTGAGTGAACGTTCCGAGCTCTTCTTCCTCAACAATATCCTTTTCCTTGTTATATTGATAACGGATATTTGTCCAGGTCTCTTTCTCCAGCATCATTTCTTCGGTGCCGCCAGGGAAAACGATAAATATTTTCTCCTCTTCGATACGGGTAATGCTGCCTATCTTCCCATTATAGTAACGCCTCTCCTCTCCTTTGTCATTTTTAAGGAACATAATCTGCGCACCCACTTTCAGAAGCAATATATTTTCTGCCGGCAAAGCTCTTTCATTAAACTCACCTTTGATAATACCTTCAAAACGATGAACTCCCCCTTCCAGCTTTTCAAGCTCTGTCTGGTTAATGGTTTCTGCTTTTGAATTATGTGTTGTCAGCGTAATAAACTCTCCTCCGTTTTCCGGCCTGAATCCCGGACGATAGTATTTATGAAGTAACTCAAGATCTTCAACCTGTGCCTGATTGTTTCTGATATTATTCAATACCCTGATAAAATCCACATCACTCTGACGATAAATCTTTTTCAGCTCCATGTAAACGGGAGGCATCTTTATCAAAGCCTGTGCATCAAAGAAAAAAGGGCTTTTATAGTAATTCCCGAGAATTTGCCATTCCTCATTACTTACAACCGGAGGCAGTTGAAACAAATCACCGATGTAAAGCATCTGCACTCCTCCAAAAAGGACATGGGGCTGGCGACGGAAATGACGTAAAACAATGTCTATGGCATCCAGTAAATCGGCTCTTACCATAGAAACCTCATCAATGATCAGCAATTCCAGTTCCTGTAATAATTCCCTTTTTGCATTAGTCAGTTTCAGGTTATTGAAAATACTATGCTGATCGCTGATACCTCTGGCAGAATTTTCACGGCTGTTGCTGCGTGTGGGAATAAAAGGACCAAACGGCAATTGAAAAAGTGAATGAATGGTAACACCTCCCGCATTAATTGCTGCTACACCGGTAGGTGCAACCACAGCAAGTTTCTTATGGGTATTTTCTTTAATATATTTCAAAAAAGTAGTCTTCCCAGTACCAGCCTTACCTGTCAGGAAAAGGTGTTGTGAAGTATGGTTCACAAATTGCACTGCGAGCTGAAAGTACTCGTTTGTAAGATCATTCATTAGCATAGCTCAAAGATACGGCACTAATTTCTCCTTCTTTATGCTAAAGTTTGATTTTTCTTACATAATCATCTTAAACTCAAAATTTTCACTTTTTACACATACTACAAAAAAGTAAAAGAGCCCTGAAATCAAGGCTCTTTTACTTTTTCTACAAATACTCTTTAAAATCCTCAGGAGGAATGTTTAGTCCTTTCCCCTTGCGCGTAATTTTCTTACTGTAACTTATCTCTTTCTCAGCACATCCTGTGTGCATTTTAATATAAGTTACGAAATCTGCTACCTCTCTCTTCAACTCATCCGGCAGATTAGATATCAGATTATAAAGTTCTGCTTGTGTCATAACCGTAATCTTTTATTCTATCTTCCTATTATTACAGAAATGGCCGAAAAAGGTTATACAGGAACATTACTAATGTTTCATTTCTTCTCTAAGTCTCGCTCTGTTATTTAAAGCTATTATATAATCATTCTCTAAAAAAATGGCTTGTTCATAATCATCCATAGCCCCTTTATAATCTCCTATTGCTTCTTTTGCCCACCCACGTGCATTATATGCCCAGGCATTTGTAGATTCAATCTGGATAGCTTTATTAAAATATTGTAATGCAGCCGAATAATCTTCTTGCTCATGCTTCACCCTTCCAATACCTACATAAGCATTTGCAAAACCAGGATCGATTTTAATTGCCTTTTCATAATCATTCAACACATCTGTATAGTCAGCGATAAACTGAGATTCAACAGCTATTGTAAGCTTTGTAAAACCTCTTGCATTGTAAGCCATCGCCGATGCCGGATCAATAACAATAGCTTTATTATAATATTTCAAAGCTGTTGTATAGTTTCTCTGATCATGATTAATCTTTCCAATATTTATATAGGCCGGAGCATATTGAGAATTAACCTTCACAGCTTTCAAATAGTCCTGCTCTGCTCCCTGATAATTCCTCAGAAGGTACTTTGTCCATCCTCGCTCATTATAAAAGTTGGCATCATTTGAATCTAAAACAATAGCCTTATTTAAGTACTCAAAGGCTAACTCATAATTCTTTTGTTCTTGATGCACTCGCCCGATATTAAGATAACCAATCGCAAACAGAGGATTAATCTGAATTGACTTTGCATAATTTTTCAGGGCTTTTACATAATCTTTTTTATCACGATAAAGGTTGCCGATATTGTTATAGGTACGGTAAAAATTGGAATCTATAGCTAAAGTAGTATTATAATCAGCCATAGCACCCTCATTATCTTTCAGTAAAGCTTTACAAACACCTCTCCTATTATAAGCCATTATCAACAATGTATCACACTTAATGGCTTTATCAAGATCGGCTATTGCTTCTTTGTATTCCTTTCTATCATACTTTGCTATCCCTGAATTAAGCAAACGGATTGCTTCTCTTTGAACAGATGTAGAATCCTGAGCCGTCACATGCGTATTACTTAATGCAGCAATAACATATAGGCTTAACACTATCAAATACTTCATAAAAATCATTTACTCTTCAAATAATAAAAAAAGGAACCCATTTCTGAGTCCCTTTTATATTTCTAAGCCATTGAGCTTAAACAATCATACCTGCACCAACTGTTTCGTTGGTAAATTCATCAACAAGAATTACACTTCCTGTTGAACGGTTATTTCTGTAGCTATCATAGAACAATGGCGCTGTTGTACGGATTTTGATTCTTCCGATATCATTCAGACCAATTGTTGTATCGCCTTCAATTTTGTGAAGCGTATTGATGTCCATTTTATACAATACTTCCTTCACAATACAACGGGCTTCCTTCGTAGTATGTCTGATAACATAC
>CAZNHL010000072.1:3142-19436 GCA_964572965.1 uncultured Bifidobacteriaceae bacterium | reverse complement strand
ACTTATATGATAGATCTATTCTTGGATTAATAATATCACGCTAATCTAAAGGACTACGCTCAGTATCCGGAAATGATTACCCACCCGTTCATTGAGCGAAGCCGAAATGAACGGATTGGAAATGAACAGATAAACAAACACATTATAACATAAAAACCATGAAACAATTATCAGTCATTTTTTCAGCTGTCATTCTGCTCTGGAGCTGTGGCAAAAAAGAAGAAAAGAAAGAACAGGTAGCTATTCCTGACACTTTAAATGTAGTACAGGTAGTTGGTCTGGCAAGTATTGAACCAGTGCAAAGAGTATTACCGCTTACGTCTGAAGTAAATGGTCTGGTTGCCAACATCTTTCATAATTCAGGAGAAGAAGTTAAAAAAGGTGAGGTAATCGCCGAGCTGGAACATAATGTTGAAACAGCGCAGGTACAACAGGCTGCATCAAAAATTGCTACGCAGAGAAGCGCTATTGAAGCACAAAAAGCAACCAAAGCATCTTTACAGATAAAACTGGATAATGCCAGAACCACTACCGAAAGAAACCAACGCTTGCTACAGGGGAACGCAGTTACCCAACAGGTTTACGACGACAGCAAAACTGCTTATGAGAGTCAACAGCAAGACCTTGCTACTGCGGAAGCCAATATCCGTCAGCAGGAAAACAAGTTAAAAGAACTTCAGTCAGATTTAAACTACTACAATTCATTACTGGAAAGGAAAATCGTTCGAGCACCTTTAAATGGTAAAATCCTCAACCTTGACCTGAAACTCGGAAGCGTTGTCAACAGCAATACTTCATTCGGGGATTTTGCGCCAGAAGGAGCTTATATGGCAGTAACTGAAATTGATGAACTGTTTGCCAACAAAGTAGCTTTAGAACAGGCGGCTTACATCCGCGAACAAGGAGGCACAGATACGATCACTACTGGAAAGGTGATTTTCATTTCTCCTTACCTGAAAAAGAAATCCTTGTTCTCCGACAGACCAGACAATCTGGAAGACCGTCGCGTGCGTGAAGTACGTGTAGAACTTACCGACAAAAGCAAAGTACTGATCGGCAGTCGTCTGGAATGTGTCATCAACATTAAATAAGTTTGTCATGCTCAGAACAGCCATCAAATTTATTTTCTACGACAAGCCAAAATCATTCGGAGCACTTGCCGGGGTAATCATCTCGATTTTCCTGATCGGTCAGAACGTGGGAATATTCTCCTTCCTGACCAATGCCATGGCCAGTATTGTAACTGCCAACAAGCAATATATCTGGGTAGTTGACGGCAAAACAACCAATGTGAATGCCCTGGCCGCAGTTGACATGCGTGTTGGCAGAGAACTCGGCAGTTTTCCGGGAGTAAAAAAAGTTGCTCCGGTTGTGATCACCATTGGCGCTGCCAAATTTGTTAACGGTAAAGCCAGCAGCGTAACACTGGTAGGTTCACAGGCTCCCGACTTTATCGGCGGCCCTTGGAATCTCTTTCAGGGTACTAAAGAAGATATGCTTAGAGAAGGCGCTATCGTTACCGACTATTTTGACAGAAAAGCGCTTGGCGATGCACTTATCGGCGAATATTTCGAACTCAACGGCAAAAAGGTATTCATAGCAGCCAACACAAAAGGCGTACGCGGTTTTGGCGGTCCGGTTTATACTTTCACTACGATAGAACGTGCCAGGTATATTACCAATATGCCTAATACTAAAGCAAGCGCATTCCTGGTTGAGTATGATCCCGCCTATAAAAAAGAAGATGTGATTAATGCCATCAATGCACGCCTGCATGGTGTCAAAGCCTGGGACAGCGAAGAGTTTGCTGCTTCATCTATCACAACGGTATTGAAGTCGAGCGGTATTGCTATTTCCTTCGGAACAATCATTGTATTCGCATTTATATCCGGCCTTGTCATTATCGGTCTTACTTTATATTCTGCTGCCATCGACAGGATCAAGGACTACGGAACACTCAAGGCTATTGGCGCCACCAATGGCTACATTGTTCGACTTATTATGACTCAGGCAGGTCTCTTCGGTCTCACAGGTTTTATCATAGGATCCGGTTTGCTGGAACTGTTCAGAATGGGAATTGCCAATGCAGGTACGCTTTTCACTTATTCATTAACAGTGCGCCTGGTCTTCTTTGCAGTAACCATGTTTATCTCTCTGGGCGGAAGTTTATTTGCCATCAAAAGAATCACAAGCCTGGAACCGGCACAGGTTTTCAGGACATAATACTCGGTAAAACAAACCTATAAGGATTTATAGAAAGTCTTTAATTAGAATACAAGACAATAAATCCTTATAGGTTTACAAAATATTGACACATGAAAAGAATCATATATAGCATAGCCTTACAACTGTTTACCGTCATTGGTATCGCAGCACAGGATGCACCGCAAAACTTGTCGCTGACTTTGCAACAGGCCATGGAGACAGCCATGACAAACCGTTATGACCTCAAAAATCAGATATTGCAAAACAGAATTGCAGAAAACGAGGTATCAAAGTATAATGCCAAAAACCTGCCACAGGTAACGGCTACCTTTGACATGCGCTACAACTCGCAGCTGCAAACCAACATTTTACCGGCCTCTGCTTTTGGCGGTCCGGCCAATACAGGCGGTAGTGACTACAAAGCAGTGCAGTTTGGTACGCCCTATTTTAATCAATTCGGTCTGGCCTTGAAACAGAACATCTTTGACCCTGCACAGAATTATGACAAGCGGGTAGCCAAAGCCAATACCCAAGTGACGCAGTTTGATTTGAAGAAAGCTGAAATTGATGTAAAGCTTTCAGTTGCTCAGGCTTACTATTCTGTTTTGTTAAATCAGGAAAAAGTAAAACTGAACCAGAACACCGTCAAAAGAGCTGAAGAATACCTGATGCAAAACCAGCAGCTTTTCGACAACAAACGCCTTATGCAAAGTGACCTTGAACGCTACAAACTGGATGTTCAGAATGCCAAACTCGGACTCGACAAATCTGAAAAACAATATGAGGTAAGCAAACAATACCTGGCTTATCAGATCGGTCTCACAGAAAATACTAATATCACATTGACTGACAATCTTTCTTCTGTAACAAATGCTACTTCAACCGAAGGTGCAGACATGAACAAGCGTGTTGAAATTCAACAGGAAAAACAAAGACTGGAAGTAAATTCTCTGAACTACAAAAAACAAGGCTTTAGCTATTTACCTTCTGTACAGCTTTATGCCAATTATAATGCACAACAGTTTGAAACGCAATTCAGACCTTGGCAGGGATCAACATGGTTTCCTTACAACTATGTTGGTTTATTAATGACTTTGCCGATTTTTGACGGCACTACCAAAACTAAAAACCGTACTGAGTTCAATCTTAAACAAGAGATCAACAAGAACACCATCAGCAAACTGCAACAGGATATTGATTATGAACTGAAGTCAACATCGGTCGATTTGGAGAATGCGGCATCAAGCCTTGATTATGCCAAAGCCAATACCAAACAGGCAGAAGACTTATTAAATGTTTTCAAAACAAGAAACAGAGAAGGAACTGCCACAGCTGCCGAAGTTACCAATGCAGAAAACTCATTACTGACAGCACAAAACAACCTCATGAGTGCTTATTATGATTATCTGGTTGCGAAGTTGAAATATCAGAAAGCGAGAGGAGAGTTATAAACTATAATAGACTTGCCAAGTTTCAGGTACCTTTATTGGTTCTTGAAAACTTGGCAAGTACAAGCAAATTAAAAACGATAACAAAGACTTCCTGAAACAGGCGTAATATTTACCTCTATCTTAGAACGATTCACCTTTCTTTGGCCAAAATGCCACATCACAATCCCTCCGGCAGTTGCAAGTCCACCTCCTACTATTCCTAATGCTCCCATAGCACCCAAGAACGAGCCCTCCTCCTTTGGTCCGGAATTATATGAACCTGAAGATGAACTTGACGAAGAACTGCTCGATGAACGATAATAAGTTACCCCATCTGCCGCCGCTACCATTGCAATACCTCCGCCAATTGCAGCAACTCCAAATGCAAAAAGGCCAATTCCTGCATTACGCAATGATTTCCCTTTTACTTGACAATTGTTAACTGATGTAATTTCGTACTGCGGTTTTGATATCAGAGCTGCACTCAAATACTCTGAAGGATTTCCGTTTAGTTGTTGTGCACTAAGATTTGTAATGGATAAAAGTGTAATCAACAATGAGCCGGCAAATGTGTTTTTAAGATCCATAATTAAAAAGGGTATTTAAATAAAGGCGCAAAGCTAGTGCATTTTTTATACTGGCAATACATGTTTACCAATTTTCAAAGAATGATCCACCCATTAGAAGTAGAGACACACCACTTCTGGTTATAATCTATTAACCTACCTTGTAATTGAGTTTATCGAAATTATTCCTTCTTATTCTTTACTAAATGTAAAAATTATCTTGTGTAGGGGTGTTCCGTTGTTTTATGGGAGAAAAAACATACTCCCTAGTATCTGAAAATAAACTAAAAAAAAGATATCCTTTCCTGTAAGATAATATTAATTTAGAAGCATTCTTCAAATGAAACGTATTCAATCATTAACGATAATTTAATTACTTTTTAAACATGCATATAACCAATTTCAGTATCGTAGATTTTTACAAAAGTAATGCTTATCAATCCTTTCCATTAATTATTTGTTTAATTGCCCGAGAAGCTGATTTAAAACTAGATGAGCTACAAACCATAAAAACCAACTGGAACTCTTTAAATAGTTTAACAGGAGCAAAATCTTTATTTATTTTCAGTCAACAACAGGAAGAAGACAATCCTCCCATTGAAAAAATTAATGGGCAATTAACAAGAATTAACAATCCAAAATTTTGTCTTAATAATTCTCAAATCGACAATTTTAACTTATTAAGGCAAGAATTCGTTAAAAAAGTAAACAAAAATAAAAATACTCCTCCTACAAAAAAAAGATGGTATGACAATCAAGAGTCTCAAATTGAAGAATTAAGAACTTTTTTTGACCTTAAAGAAAGAGATTTGCCGTGTTTCCATCTGACATTCTTACCATTTGGATTGACTCTGTCCGTCAAAGTGGACCCAACAATAAATATTTACAATAACTTAAAGCGCATTTTTGAAATACTTGATAACGAGAATTACTCTAACTTAGTAGATGAAATAAGCGAATTAATAAGCAAAAAGGTTTTATACCTTAATCAAATTCAAGACATAAAAAACAGCCAACATTATCAAGCACACATATCTATAGAGAAAACAATTACCCAAAATTCCTTTTCGGAAAACATATCATCTAACCTAGAAAAGTTGCTTAAAAACAACAAAAAAGAGGAAGAATTTATTGAAAATATATCTTACCTAAAAAGTCAGATGAATGGATCAATAAAATATAAACAAATAAAAAAATATACAGGTATCCTATATGATGTATACTTCTCAAACAAAATACCTAAAACATCAATTCAAGATTCTAAACATAAAATACATGAATTAGAAATATCTATAAAAAACTTAGAAGATAACCTACTAAATCTCATAAAATACGGGGGTAACAAAATCCAAAGTAGCCTAAGTACTATAAATAAGTCATCACCTATAAGCTTATCAAAAAAACCTAAGTGGTTCGACTGTCTCGAACTAAAACCTAATATTGCAGGAATTGGAATCAATTTTAATTATATAATAGAATTACTCCTAAGAAAGAGTTAAATGTCCCCCCTTGGCTCCGACATCCATCGATGCCAATAATATACGTCCGCCATACTTCCTAATATATGCGAGCGTACAAACATAACAGGCACTAGCGCCCTCTTGCCCCTGTTTGCGAAGTTTGCGATTGTAACACTCCGTCAAACCCAACCCCTCAAACCGGCGACCTGCCGCTCCTTCATAGTCTGAGGTTTTAGTACAAATGGTAGGCATACAGGCCTCCCGATAGCTATCGGGACCATAATTTCGACAAGCTCAATTACCTAGGTCACCTGTACATAAAACAAAAATACCACCTCCAAATGAAGATGGCATTTCCCGGCTCCTATTTTAAGATAGCTTAAATCTAAAACTGAAAATATATAAAGGGGTGGATCTCGGAAGACTGTACCTGTGCTACCAACAGAATGATAATGGAGAGCAGAAGGCTTTTTACCAATAAAGGACAATCTTCCATTTTCTCGATTACTGTCTGATTATAATGCGCAGGAATTGCATGTAAAACGAACGCAAGTCCAATGGCAACAAATACACGGTAATAGCCTGTCACAACCTCTGTAACTACACTTCCGTGGAATTGAAACACAATCTGATGGATCATCATTTTAGCGCTTTCAAAATCGTTAGCTCTGAAGAAAATCCAGCAAAAGCACACAAAGTTGAATATCAGGAAAACACCTGCAATTCTGATCCATTCATTTTTAGGAAGGTTCAGGCTTTCTTTGATAAACTTTTCAACACCTAAAGCTGTACCATGCAATGCGCCCCAGATAATAAAATTGATTGACGCCCCATGCCACAAACCACCTAATAACATAGTGATGAACAAATTGAAATACTGACGCAGTTTCCCTTTTCTGTTACCGCCCAAAGGAATGTACAGGTATTCTTTCAGCCAGGTAGAAAGTGAAATATGCCAGCGTCTCCAGAATTCTGTAATACTTGCTGAAATGTATGGCGAGTCAAAATTAACAGGCAAAGTATAACCCAGCAACAAAGCAATTCCGATGGCGATGTCTGTGTAACCTGAGAAGTCGCAGTAAATCTGGATCGCATAACCATACACGCCAAGCAGGTTTTCAACACCTGAATACAAAGCGGGATTGTCAAAAATCCTGTCAACAAAATTAGTACTGATGTAATCTGAAATAACCGCTTTTTTGATCAGCCCGCATACAATCAGAAACAAGCCTCTGTTGAAATCCTGAGTACTGACAATGTTCGGCATTTTAATCTGCGGGAGAAAATCTTTTGCTTTCAATATAGGTCCGGCTACAAGCTGCGGAAAGAAAGAAATAAAGAAGCAATACTCTAACAGGTTTGTCAATGGCTCTACTTCTTTTCTGTATACATCAATAATATAGCTGATAGACTGGAACGTAAAGAATGAAATACCTACAGGCAGGAAAATATCCAACGCCCCTACAACTTCATGTCCGGAAGCTATATTGAACAGACTGATAAAGAAATTAGTGTATTTGAAATAGCTCAGCAGCGACAGGTTTAATACAACACTCACAACCAGGATCAGCTTTTTGCGGACATCTCTGGAGGCTTTATGCAAAAGAAGCGCTAATGAAAAATCAGAAACAGCTGACAGGAGCAGCAACAGAAAATACAGGCCGCTTGATTTATAATAGAAGAAAAGAGAAAATAAAGTCAGGTAAATAATCTTGCTTCTGTGGTGTTTGTGGATCACCATAAAAACAGCCATGAACATTGTAAACAACACAAGAAAGAAAGGTGTTGTGAAAGAAAGCGGATTACTTTGGTCGTAAACGAAGTAACTGAATAGCTTAGTGAAGTCCAGCTGAAACATGATTTCTGTATTGTTTAATAAAGCTTTTGTAAAATAATTCTCCCTGTAGTTTGTAGCCTTCTTTGGTAAAATGTACCATATCAGCACTTGCCAGGCCTTTTTTCCGCCATTGAGAAATCGACCTTTCGCCACCCATTGCCGCGTACAAATCCCAACAGGCAATTTTGTTTTCTTCGGCATAGCGGATAATTTCCTGTCGCACTTTGCCTATTTCTTTATTCACGTACCGCGATCGGTAATATGAATCCGGCGGTGTTGTCAGCAGCAGACAGGCTTTAGGATTACACCTTTTCAAATTGTTTACCAGCTGATCCATTTGCTGTGTAAATGCTTTGAGGTCGATATTCTTTCCCTGTGCATCATTTGTTCCTAATGAAAGAATAATCAGTTGCGGATTTAAGTAGGAAGCTTCCAATGCCAGCACATTTGACTTTGCCCAGCTGGAATACCTTGCTCCATTCACTCCTGCTACATGGTAGGTGATACCTCCTTTTGTTGTATTATTCAGGCTCAATCCATGAAATGAGCTCGGGCCAAATGCAGTCAGGTTAATTTTATTGAGTTCCTTTTCACTTTTATAGGTAGTTGCAACGAACCCGTTTTCTTTGCATTCTATTGTTCTTTTCAGTTTCTCCAGCGATTCGTTTGTCGCACCTATTTCTGAAGAATCAGACATTGGTCTGTAGAAAACAATTGCTTCATCAAAGTAGTAATCACTTGCAGCGGAAATCACTCTCAACTGGAAAGAAGCAGTATCATCAAGATTTACAATCTCTCTGCCGCTGATTCCTAAATTGGCAGCAAAATACTCCTGTGTATTTCTCCTGATTTCCCACTCGCTTGTACTTGAGCTCCTGATTTCTGCCATGGTATTTGTTTTTGCAACCTGAAAAGGAAAAACCAGGCCTTTGCTCCCCGTCCCGAAATCTTCACAAAACATTGCCTGAATCTGGTTTGTGATATGGTTGCCCTGAATATGTGAATCACCAATGTGCAGGATTGCAAACGATTTACTTTTATTAAGCTCCAGTATTCTAAGACTATCAAAAACAGGATTAAGGTATTCAGGGTGATAAAGCATTCCCTTAACTACCGAAACCGGCTGTTCTGTTCTGCCTGTGATGCTTAACATCATCAGCACAATCACTATAAAACTAGCGAAGCGATACCTGTACTTCTTCATGAACATCATCAGATTTATAGTTTTCATATTCGAACAATAAGGATTTCAATAATTGTGTTGCTACTTTATTACCTCCGCTGAAAGTGAGGTGTGTATAATCTTTATTGGCATGATGTGCTTTTACAAAGTCTACCATACTGTTTTCACCACCCATGGCCTGGTACATATTCCAGAACAATATCCCGGACTCTTTGGCAACTCTCCTTTGAGCTTCTACCATGAGCGGAATTGATGGCATTGTGGTATAAGCGCCATTTTGTTTGTAGCTTCTGTCGCTTGTGCTTACCAGCAGAAATGAAGTTTCAGGAAAAAGCGTCTTCAGGTGTGTGATCATTTTTACCATGTTTTTCTCATAGATAGAAAAGTCCTTGCTTGTCGGCGCTGCCACGTTTAAACCAAACTGTAATACTATCAGATTGTATTTCATGAGCTTTTGGAAATCGCTATACTGCTCGTCTGCAATACTTTTTAAGCCCAAGCCGGAATTGCCTCTGAGAGAGAAATTATCCAGATAAACGCCTCTTCCATTTTCAACATTTAATCCATATACTTCCAAACCCTGGCTGTTTGGAATAGTCAGACTAAAGTGATGGACTGAGTCTGCACCCTGAGAAAGTGCCAGCGACTGCAATCCTTCACCAGCCTTTAATACATAGCTGTTTGTGTATTTCTTATTAGTCAATGTATTGACATGCTGGTTGTCGTTGTTATTGGTGTAGAGTAAATGAATACCATTGATATCGTTTGCCGGGTATAATTTGATTCCGGCATTTGCCTGTGGGATGAACGTTTTCCCTCCAATACCCAACACGGCATCTTTTGTTTTTGAATTAAGAGAGTTTACTTTCCAGTTATCTGATTCAGACTGTAAGCTCTTACGGAACATAGATACTTCAGAACTGATTGGCAGAAAACCAACACCACTACCTCCAAATCTTTTTTGAAGGCTGTCACGCAGACTCATTGTCAGGATATCACCTTCAATAAAAGAATCGCCATAAAATGCGATGCGGCAGTTTCCGGCAGCTGAATCAGCCTTGACATTGTTTAATGCCTGCAAAAAATAGTTAAGATATCCTCCGTCAGCACTAAAATCTTCAATAGCAGTCAGATCGGCCGGAACAGTAACGGCTGCTTTAACTACACGTTTTACTTTACTTTTTTCTGTTTTTTGAACAACAGCCGGCTGCTTCTCTTTTCCTGTACCAGCAAGTACGATTGGGGTAATATAATCTACCTTTCTGATATGATAATCCTGAAAAAAGGATTGAGGAATGGCATTGCACACTAATGACAGGATAACAAGTGTGCTTAGCAGTAAGTAGAAAGTGTGCGAAATGCTTTTGCCTGAGGAATTCATGTTTTTGCTTTATTTTATTTAAAAATAAGCAAAGCTTTACCGCTCATTCAGGCATTCAAGCAAGTGTAAAGGTCTATCTTTTAAGTGTAGAGAAAATCAGGATAAGTGTATTTTAAAAAACTTTAGTTGCTCCTCTAATAAAAGCTTATTTATACTTCATAGCCTGCTGGCCTTTCATTTTCTTTGCTTGCCCAAAGAAAACGAAACAAAAGAAAAGGCACCACGAAAACCATCCCGCATAAAAACCTGCGGGATCGCTCTTTTCGTGGACACCCACGCCGATACATCAAAGGATAGTATTTCACTAGCTAACCCCTAAAGCTTTCAGCAGGTCATCGCGTTTGCGTACAGAAACGGGCACTTGGGATTTATCGCTCATGATCACGTAACCGCCATCTATTTTAACAAACTCTTTAAGGTGTTTCAGATTGATCAGATGCGAATGATGAACTCTTTGAAAGTTCAATGGTACAAGCAGGTCTTCGTATTCCTTAAGTGTTTTGGTAACCAATATCTGCCTGTTTTCTGTCAGGAAAAACAAGGTATAATTTCGTTGTGACTCGCAGCTGATAATTTCTGACAAGGCCACAATCTGGATTTTATCAGTACTGCTCAAAGCAATTCTTTTCGAGCTTGCCTGCAGGTCTTTGAATGAATCTAAAAGAAAATCAATCGGGGCAGCCGAAGCAGCTTTTGTTTCGCATTTGTTGACAGCTAAAACAAGCTCGTCAGGATCAACAGGTTTCAGCAAGTAATCTGTAGCACTAAACTTGAATGCTTTGATTGCATATTCATTATAGGCTGTTGTAAAAATAATTTTGAATGAATTCTTCGCTTTCTCATCCAGCTTTTCGAGTAGATCAAAACCTGTCCCGTCTGCCATACGAATATCCAGAAAAACGAGATCAGGTTTATGATTAGTAAGTAATTCCAAGCCAGATGCTACACCGTCAGCCTCCCCAACCACGCTTACCTGAGGGCAATAGGTTTTGAGATCGCTTCTGAGGGCGCTCCTTGCCATGTCTGTATCATCAATAATTACTGCCTTTATCATATCTCTGAGTAATTCAATAGCAATGTTACTTTTGTTCCTGTTGCACTTCCGGCTGCATCGGCCATGTCTTCAATTGAAACAGCATCTTCTCTGCCTGTCAGGATTTTCAAACGTTCTTTAATCACAACAATAGCCAGCGACTTGTGGTCTGAAAGAGTATTCTTTCCGATTTCTGCTGCTGCTGACCTGCCTATACCATTGTCTTCAATTGTACAGCGTAGCAAATCTTCCTCCTTTTTGAAGCTGATAATAATCAGACCTTTTTCTTTTTTCAATGCAAGACCATGAATAATGGCATTTTCAACAAATGGCTGAATCAGCATTGAAGGAATTTGTAAACCACCTGAGTCCGGCAACTCATTAAGATTCACTTCAAGCTCAAAGCTTTCTCCATGGCTGAGTTTTTCCAGCTGCACATAATTTTTGAGCAATTCAATTTCACTATCCAGCGCAATAAAACTATCTCTTGAATTGTCCAGAATAGAACGCATCAGCTTTGCAAAACGATTCAGATAAATCTTTGCCTGTTCCGGTTTCTCTTCGGCAATCAGTCCTTTAATGGAATTAAGGCAATTGAACAGGAAGTGCGGATTCATCTGCAAATGCAAAGCTTTTTGCTCCAACTCCACCAGCTTTTTCTCTGTTTCGAGTACCTGCTTTTCAATTTCGTTTTCACGTTTGAGCCTTTTTATCCTGAAATAATAAAACAACCAGATCATGACAAGTAACACAGCTACAACACTGACCCGAAACCACCATTGCTGCCAGAAAGGTGCTTTGATTGTAAATGAAAAAGATTGCGGCACCTGTGTCCAGACACCTTCTGCCTGTTTTGCTTTCACCAGAAAAGTATAAGAACCTGGTGGCAGGTTTGAATATATTGCTTCACGACGGCTTGTTACCGGTGACCAGCCATCATCAAAACCTTCCATTTTCCAGGAATAAGAAACAGATTCCGGTTCTTTCAGATAAATACCTGTAAACTGAAAACTCAGGCTGTTCTTATCATAAGGCAGATCTAGTTGCGATGGCAACACAAATGAAGCGCTTTGTTTGTTATAATAAGGTGTGTTCTGGATCTGGTCAAAAAACAGGTTAATGCCTGTAATATGTAACTGTGGAGGTTTGACAGCAGAAACATCCTCCTCCGGATTGTATTTATAAACTCCGGAAATAGACCCAAACCAGATATTACCCTTAGCATCTTCATATACGGCATTGTGTGTAGCCTCAATTCCAAGGAAACCTGAAGTACGAGTAAAATGCCTGAATTTACTTACTGCATTATTTTCGTTAATCTGTAATTGATACAAGCCTTTGTCTGTACCGGCCCAGATTTGCTTCTTTTTATCCTGATGCAAAAAGTAAATATTGGCCGACATTGGCTGACCTTGCAGGTCGACTTTGGTATAGCCTTTTTGAGCATTATATATCCATATTCCATTACCTGCTGTACCCACGAGGATCCGTCCTGAATGATCTTCTATAATACAACGGACATTGGAAGGTGATTTACCTTTATCTTGTTGAACCGGTAACACCTCTGGTTCTTTACCGGAAGCAAAGGCAGGAATTTTGAATAAGCCTTTATTTAATGTCCCCAGCAAGATATTATTCTGACTGCCTGTAAAAACTGTGTTGATGCGGTCTGTCCCAAGAAGTTTTGAAGAGATTCTGGTAAATTTATGAGTCTGTGGATTGAAATAACAAACCGCCCCACCCGCAGTTGCAAACCAGATTTGTCCTTGCCGGTCTTCACAAATTGTATTAATAAATAAACTGCTTAAGCCATTTGCCCGTGTATAATGAATAAACTGACGGCCATTATAATAATAAGCGCCATTACCGGTTGTACCTAACCAGATCCCCCCTTTTTTATCTTTAAAAATACACTTTACTTTTCCTGAAGTAAAGCCATCTTTTTCCGCAATACGCTCAAGTGTTTTTCCATTAAACACACTAATGCCACCATCATCACTGGCAAGCCAGACATTTCCTTTCTCATCTTCGGTAATTGCAAAAACGAGTTCTCCAAGTTTTCCCTTTTCAGCATTAAGGTGAATAAAACGCTCGCTATCGAGCCTGTTTACCCCGCCGCCGGACGTGCCGATCCACATATCACCGGAGGTATCTTTGACAAAACTCCGGACAACATTATTGCTAAGCCCGTTGGTTTCTGAATAATAGCGGAATGCTACAACGTCATTTTCAATTTCCGAATAGTCTAAAATACTTGCACCCTGACTTGAACCTATCCAAAGTTTTTGGCTCCCCGCAGAGTAAATCGTATATACACTTCTATGAGGTAGCCCATCGGCAGTAGTAAATGACTTAAATTTGCTGCCATTATAAAAGTTAAGGCCACCGCCATAACTTGCTACCCAGATGTTCCCATGCTCATCGCCGGTAATGTCTGCGATATCTTCACTTAAAAGACCATTTTTGCGAATGAAGTGTTTATCAGGTGTAGCATTCTTAATATTAATCTCATATACACCATATTGTGTACCGGCCCAGATATTTCCGTCGATATTCTTATATAAAGCTGTGACTTTTAATCGGGGCAAATAGCTGTCGGCAAATTTCCCTTGGCGGTATTGATAAATTCCTCTGTCAGTAGCCACCCAGACTACACCCGTATTATCCTGACAGAAATCATTAATAACGGTATTTTGCAAACCATCACTTTCTGTATAGGAGACAAAGGTTTTACCATCATATATGGATAAGCCCTGATCAGTTCCAATCCATATATTGCCTTGGGAATCTTTAAAAAGTGCACGGATGAAATTATTGTTCAGGCCATCTTCTTCCGTAAACTGACTGAATTGTACACCATCAAAACGGGATAATCCGCCGCCCCTGGTTCCCATCCACAGATAGCCCTTATTGTCCTCACAAAGTGCATATACCTGTGACTGAGCAAGACCTTCAGTTAGTCCGTATTTTTTGAAATTATATTGCTGAGCACTGAGTGAAAACGTTAGCAGCAGCAAACAGTATGTTATGAAAACTCTCAATTGATTAAAAACGGGTAAATCCTGCAAAAGATAGATTTTATATACGAATATACAATTTCTATCCCTTGAGCCGATTCTTTAAATACTATAAAGTAAGGCCAAATCAGAATCATGCCCTATGTTGCTTCAACAAGCGCAGCCACCTTCACTGGTAGCTGAGCCTGTAGAAGCTATCTTGAATGAATCACAAAGGTAATATAGCCTGATGCACCTTCGTTTACGGGACGGCCATTTGAACGCGAAAAACTAAGTTTTTGAACTTCTTCCAAATATAATCTCACCAAAGAAGGGCTCACCGACTTTTCTACCGCAGTAACAGATTCTACTTCCCCGTCAGCATTGATTTTTATTTTAAACTTAATACGCCCACTTTCTTCAGTTCTGTCATCCACTACAGGTTTCCTATCCCAAATCCAGCCTGCCATATCAAGTGAAGACGTACCTCCGTCATAAAGAGAATTTCCATCAGGAGAGCCATCAGGCTTTCCGAAATTTCCTGACTCATTTGTATCGCCGTTACCAGTGGTTCCGGAATAAATTGCTCTGGCATAAACCTGTTGTTGACCAGGTTCCTGTGCTTTCACATCTTGTACTGTAATTTCATTTCCTACTTCATTGGATCTGATTAACTCTTGTGGTGCTTGTGAAACGGTTTGACTAACCTTTGCGGGCTCCTGCGATTGATGGGTATTCTCGCTTTGCTGCCTACCCGAACCATTAATATCATTTCCCAGAATAATTTCTAATCCTTCCGGTCCTGAACCTCTGTTTTTTGAATTCACAACCGTAGAAGAGCCTCCCCAGATTACAACAAGCAGAAGTAATAATACAAACAAATGTGTGAAGACAGCTCCCAGCAATCCTTCAACTTTATAGCTTTTTTGAGTATCCATAAACTGACCGTTTTATCAAGAAGAATTTTAACCTGAACGCTTTTTCCCTTTAGAAGTTGTACTGTACCGGAGAAATTATCAGTTGCCGTAATGCAGGGGCTTTAGACCCTACATATCTAGCTGACTTAGCAAACCATATTCAGCCAAAATACTCACGATCATCAGTAACGATTATAACCAGGGATATTCATACTAATGTCAGATGGAAACATCTGACATCTCTAACTATCAGAAAGGTGTACCATCAAAATGATAACCTAATTATCTCTCTCTTTTTTCTAAATTTGGGAGTCAGTTACTTCAAACACTATGCACGGATTTGCCGCTGAGGTCAGCGTATTCATTTTACTTTTAGGGATTGTTGCAGTTCTCTCTGTTTTCGCAGAAAAGATAAGGATCTCAATACCTATCGTTCTTGTAGTTGCCGGGTTGGCAATGGGCTTTCTTCCCCTTCCGGCTGTTACGCTCAATCCGGATATTGTATTTTTCATCTTCCTGCCACCTCTATTATACAGAGCTTCATGGTTTACTTCACTACATGAATTTAAACGCTGGAAAAGAGCCATTTCAACATTAGCAATAGGGCTGGTAATATTTACAACAGTTATTGTAGCCTGTGCTGCTTATTACCTGATTCCCGGTATGTCATGGGACTGGCTTTTGTATTGGGAGCAATCGTTTCTCCTCCGGATGCCGTAGCGGCCTCTGCAGCTATGAAAGGTTTAGGATTACCTAAACGCGTAATTACTATCCTTGAAGGAGAAAGCCTTATCAATGACGCCTCCGGCCTGATTGCTTATAAATATGCTATTCTGGCAGTCACTACCGGTACTTTTGTATTGACTACAGCAATATCACAATTTTTCATTTTATCATTTGTAGGCATAGCATTCGGCCTTTTCCTGGGCTATTCACTATCATGGCTGCACTGTAAAATCCAGCATAATGCCGTTGTAAACACTGTTTTAACTTTACTGGCTCCTTATATAGCTTATGTGACGGCTGAAACATTCTATGGTTCCGGCGTACTTGCCGTGGTTACGTGCGGGCTTTACTTATCATGGCAATCTCCAAGATTGTTTACCAATGACACACGTATTATGACTTACGGTGTTTGGGAAACATTGAATTTCATTATGGAAGGCAGTGTATTCATTTTGATCGGTCTTCAGCTGCCAATGATTATCAAAGACCTCGACGGGCTCACGCTTTCCCGCCTGATCGGCTTTGGCATGGGGGCGGTTGAGATCTTCAGCTATATTACC
>CAZNHL010000072.1:0-3132 GCA_964572965.1 uncultured Bifidobacteriaceae bacterium | reverse complement strand
GATCGGCTTTGGCATGATCATCAGCCTTGTGGTTATTGTCATCAGAATCATTTGGGTATTTCCTGCTACCTATTTACCAAGGCTTATCAGTAAACACATCAGAAATACAGAGGAAAAACCCAGCTGGCAAATGGTGAGCATTATTGCATGGTCAGGTATGCGAGGAGTAGTTTCACTGGCAGCAGCCCTGGCATTACCTATTACAATGAATAACGGACATCCTTTCCCATACCGAAGTACAATTCTGTTTATAACGTTTAGCGTGATTTTATGTACCCTTGTTATACAAGGACTTAGCTTACCATTACTTATCCGGCTGCTTGGTATCAAACCTGATCACCTAGCAGAGCATGCACACAAAAAAGCAACACACTTAATAGTTGCTAAAGCTGCTCTTGCCTATTTGGAAGAAAACTACGCAAACAAAATTGATGAAACAGTTTTTAAACATGTAAAAGAAAACTACGAGCTAAAAATTGACAGACTCTATAATCGTATCCGTGAAGAAAACATCTCTATTATTAACGGTGGCGAACTCTATGATCAAATGACAGAATTGAAACAGTCATTGCTAAAACTTGAAAGAAACCTGATTATTGAAATGCAGAAAAAAGGTGATGCAGATTTTGAAGTACTCAGAAATATGGAATATGAACTAGACCTTGAAGAACGTAAGCTATCGCTGGAAAAATAATTGTAAAGTGACCCAGTTTAAGAAACTTATTTGTGGCTTCTCGGCCACCTTCATAGTTACCTGAACCTATCGAAAAGAGTAATATTAATCTCAGCATTCTCACCATAAAACGCAAAAAGGCTGTTAACCTGATTAAGGTTAACAGCCTTTTTTGGTGTCTATTAGAAATTACTTCTTGAAGTTCAAGAAACTTTCAACTTTAGATCTGATGCTTTCTTTTTCAAGACCTTCCATAATATCTACAGCAATTTTACGTACCAAAACGCCTGAAATTGCAGGACGGAAGCCCAACTTAGCTGCAGTATCTACGCAGAAGTCGATTTCATCTTCATCCATAACACCATCAACCAAAGTCATTTCAATCAAATCAAAAATGTAATCGAAACGATCATTGTCAGTTGCAGGTCTCGTAACTTTCACCGTTGTTGTACGAAGAATCATCTTCTTTACATCATCAGCTTTAACGCCGTTACGCTCTCCCACTTTCAAAAGGAAACTTAATTCCTCTTTTGTAACATGGCCATCAAGCTTTGCAAGCGCAACTAGATTTTTCAGGTGGCTTTTTTTTCTTTTAGCCTCTTTGCTTTCGAAGAAATCAAACATACAGTTGTAGGGTATTTTATATTCGTTATCAAATATATATAATTATATAAATAATCTAAAATTTTATCAGATTATTTATATAACTACCTGTTTAATTTATATTTCTTTCTAAATGTAATAAAAAAAAAGTCCCGCTTAAAAGCGGGACTCAAATTATTTCACATCACCCGAGGGAGTTTTCTTATTTATTTTGAACGAAAGTTCGTCTCCAGTACCCTCATAATCAGCGATAATTGTATCGCCTTCTGCCAGATCTCCTTTCAGAATTTCTTCTGCAATCGGATCTTCAAGGTATTTCTGTATGGCTCTGTTCAAAGGTCTTGCGCCATACTGTTGGTCATAACCTTTTTCAGATAAGAAGTCTTTCGCTTTGTCTGTCAACTCTACTTTATAACCAAGTGAGCTAATTCTTGTAAGCAATTTACCAAGACTGATATCAATGATTTTATGGATATCAGTTCTTTCAAGAGAATTGAACACAATCACATCATCCAAACGGTTCAGGAATTCAGGCGAAAATGCCTTTCTCAACGCGTTCTGGATTGTGCTCTTCATCATGTCATCGTTATTTTCTGTACGAGCCTGAGTACTGAAACCGATACCAGTACCGAAATCTTTCAGGTCACGAACACCAATGTTAGATGTCATAATGATGATTGTGTTTCTGAAGTCAACTCTGCGGCCCAAGCCATCAGTTAAGATACCGTCATCCAATACCTGTAACAACAAGTTGAATACATCAGGGTGAGCTTTTTCGATCTCATCCAATAAGATAACGCTATATGGTTTACGACGGATTTTTTCAGTTAACTGACCGCCTTCTTCATAACCCACATATCCCGGAGGCGCTCCTACCAAGCGAGAGATAGAGAATTTCTCCATATACTCACTCATATCAACACGTACCAGTGCATCTTCTTTATCGAACAAATAAGTTGCCAATACTTTAGCCAATTCAGTTTTACCAACCCCTGTCGGACCTAAAAAGATGAATGAACCGATTGGTTTTTTCGGATCTTTCAAACCAACACGAGTACGCTGAATCGCCTTCACCAATTTTTCAATCGGAGGGTTCTGACCAATGATTTTTGCCTTAAGTGTATCGGCCATTCCTAAAAGCTTGCTACTTTCGTTCTGAGCAATACGGCTTACAGGTATACCTGTCATCATTGCGATCACAGCAGCTACGTCATCTTCTTTAACAGCATAACGTTTTTGCTTGGTCTCTTCTTCCCAGCGAAGTTTCGCCTGATCTAATTGCTCTAACAATTTTTTCTCCTTGTCGCGCAATTGAGCAGCTTCCTCGTACTTCTGGCTTTTTACAACCTTATTCTTCTCTTTCTTAATATTCTCAATGTGCTCTTCTAATGTCACGATATCCTCAGGAACGTGAATGTTAGAGATATGCACACGAGCACCAACTTCATCCATTACGTCAATCGCCTTATCCGGCAAGAAACGATCAGAAATATAACGGTCAGATAATTTCACACAAGACTCAATCGCTTCCTGTGAATAGTTCACATGGTGGTGATCTTCATACTTGTCTTTGATGTTGTTCAAAATCTCCACTGTTTCTTCTGGAGAAGTTGCATCCACCATTACTTGTTGGAAACGACGAGCCAAAGCCCCGTCTTTTTCTATGTACTGACGATATTCATCCAACGTCGTGGCACCAATACATTGTATGTCTCCCCTCGCCAAAGCCGGTTTGAACATGTTTGATGCATCAAGGGAACCGGAAGCTCCGCCTGCACCAACAATCGTATGGATCTCATCAATGAAAAGGATTACCTCAGGAGATTTCTCCAATTCATTCATGACAGCTTTCATTC
>CAZNHL010000071.1:13437-20894 GCA_964572965.1 uncultured Bifidobacteriaceae bacterium | reverse complement strand
GGTGTGGTAGTTCAGTTGGTTAGAATACCTGCCTGTCACGCAGGGGGTCGCGGGTTCGAGTCCCGTCCATACCGCCAAAAGCCTTAGAGTAATTCTAAGGCTTTTTTTGTGTCTGTCTCGTCCTGGAAAAAGTGGATCAAAGCGGATCAAAGCCCAAAGTTGTGGAGTATTTAATAAATGTTGATTTTTGTGAGGAATAATTTTTCACATGAACGATAGTTATAAAAGCCTGATCGACTTGATCCGGTATTTCGGAACAGGCTGTCCATACCACCAAAAGCCTTAGATTGATTTCTAATGCTTTTTTTGTTGCTTACAGGTCACATCAAACTAGATGCAATTTCAATAAGCTCAATGACCTTGATAAAAACATCAGTTAATCTACATGTTTAAGGGTCATAACTTCTACTTTGTTCTCATAAAGTTTGAGTTCTCCATTATCGAATTTATAGGTAAGAGTTTTGCCATTGAGGATTTTAAGGAAATACTCTTCCACATTGCTATCCGGGCAGGCCATAAGAGTGTTGAGTAGCTGGCCGATTTCAATTTTGTTGCCTATATAGTTTGCTGTACCATTAAAGTTGTTGCAGCCGGTATTACCCATGATAGTGTTTTCTTTCAGGTGAAACTCGATCACAGGAACGCCTTTTGTGAGGCCTTCGAGGGAGATTTCTTTTTGATAAATGGTTTGTATAGCCCAGATGTCATTAAGGCGGTAATCAGGTATATAGTTGCCGCATCCTTCAAAATGCTGATAATCTTTGTCTGTAGTCTTTTTAGCATCTATTTGTACTTTGCTGGTAAACATTTCACCGGTTTTATTGTCTTTGCATTGGCCTTCGGTGATTGCCACAAGTAATTCACTGTTTTCGGTAACAGCACGATAACGGGTTGCGTTGACATCGGTTGTCTGAGGGGATTTTGTGGCTTGTGTTATATGTGAAGAACCATCGATATATTTAAAGGTCATGTTTTTTTCGAAATCAATATCCAGTGTCCAGGATGGGTTATTACCAATGGCGTAAAAATCAATACCTTCCAGCATTTTCTTTTCAAGTATGACCTGATTTTGAGGTGTTTCAAGAACCTGACGTTTGAGGATATATTTATCGGCATGTGTTCCGTAGATTTCTTTGCCTTTGTTATCAAGCAGTTGGATTCCCGTTGATGTTTTTTTGAAGTACTGGTAAGGGTCTTTTTTGTCAATAAGTACAAGGATCTCTTTGGTGGTGATCCGGTATTCTCCTTTAGTGATTTTAGGGGGAGTGCTTTGCCCGTTAATTAGTATTTCTTCCTGAAAAGTAAGATCCTGGTTCAGTGTTAATTTATAATGAATCCTTCTGGCATCTTTGCCGGGAAATTTACCTGTATAGGTTCCTGTCCAGGCAGAAGGGTCTGTTTGTTTACTTTTAGGAAATGCCTGAAAGTTTAGCAGGATGGTGAAAATAAGGATATAAAAATTTGCCTGTCTCATAAAAAGTAGAGTTTGGGTTAATAATTGAGTTTGAACAACGGCTATAGTTTGTAAACGAGCAGGGGGGCGGGAGGTTTAGCTTCTATATCAAAAAAGCACTTCCCCGATTTGAGAAAGTGCTTTTTTGATTGGGTTTGTATTGAAATTAGCTTATTGCCAGTTTTAGGTTAAAATGTTTTTCGGCCATTTCACGTACCTGATCTCCGATTGCCAGACATGCTGTAGCTGCCGGGGAAGGTGCATTTAAGACATGGATGCTATTTTCTCGGTATTCTATTTTGAAGTCATCAATCATACTACCATCCGGATTCAGCGCCATAGCTCTTACGCCGGAACGGCCTACGACAAGATCATCCATTTCAAGACTTGGGATAAGTGCCTGTAGTTGTTTCAGGAATAGTTTTTTTGAGAATGCTCTTCGGTATTCATCTACGGCAAATCCGAAATGATTGAATAGCAATTTCCATGTTCCGCTGAAACTCAGTGCCTGAGCGGTATCTTTTAAACTAAAATCCAATTTGCCATAACCTTCACGCTTAAAGGTGAATACTGCATTAGGCCCACATTCTATACTGCCGTCGTGCATACGTGTAAAATGCACACCCAGGAATGGCATTGCAGGATTTGGCACGGGGTAAATCAGGTTTTTTACTTTATGTTTACCTTTTGGAGAAAGGTCATAATAGTCGCCACGGAAACCTACAATTTGTAAATTAAGGTCTTTAACACCATCTTTCTTTGCCATGCGGTCGGCCTGTAAGCCAGCGCAGAAGATCAGGTGCTTACCTGTGAATGTACCCTTTAGGGTTATTACTTCATTAATATCTCCTTTTTTAACTGCAGTAACTTCATGTTCTGTTAATACTTTACTGGCTGGGTTTATTTTGGTAATCAGCTCGCCCATGCGCTCTGTCATTCCTCTGAAATCTACAATTCCTGTTGCAGGAACCCACAAACCTGCAATACCGGTACAATAAGGTTCAATGTCTTTTATCTGTGCTGCATTAATCTTTTCAGTGCCTTCAACCTGGTTCTGGATACCATGGTTATATATTTTTTCAAGGAACGGAAGTTCACTTTCTTTGGTCGCTACAATTACTTTCCCGCAAACGTCATGAGTAACGTCGTATTTTTTGCAGAAATCAACCAGTGCCAAACGACCTTCTCTACAGTTTTTTGCTTTAAAAGAACCTGGTTTGTAATAAATACCGGAGTGTATAACACCGGAATTATGCCCCGTTTGATGATCAGCAAGGGCTTTTTCTTTTTCAAGAACCAATATTTTCAGGTCTGGATTGTGCTCCTGTAGTTTATAGGCCGATGCGAGACCTACAATACCGCCTCCAATAACAATGATATCAAATGTAGTTTTCAATATTTCCGGATTTATTCAAGTCGTAAAGCTGCTGAATGCCTTATGATCTGAGAGATGTTGCTTATTTACAAAAATAGAACTCTGACAGCATTTATTGAAGTCGTTTGGTTAATTTTGAGGAATAAAGTTTTAGAAAAAAATGAATCCCGCAGAACTCGCAGAGATTTTCAGCGTTAATTTGTGAATTCTGCAGGAAAACACGACTATATAATGGAAGATTCCCTTTTGCAGCAGTTTGATATACTTGTTGATGGTCTGGCAGAGCATTCATATGCTGTGTTGGATAATTTTTTATCTGATAAGGAAGTGAAGGCTTTGTTAGCTGCTTTAATTGCTGAACAAGAAGCCGGAAATCTCAAAAAAGCAGGCATCGGGAAAGGGCAGGAGGTAATCAACGAAGTACGTGGAGATTTTATCCACTGGCTGGAAGCTGATTACCCTAATGATTCAGTAAAGGCTTTCTATGCAAAGATTAATGAATTGATTGCTTATCTGAACCGAACTTGCTATTTAGGATTGGAAGGGATTGAAATGCACTTTGCAATGTATCCGGCCGGAAGTTTTTACAAGCGACATCTGGATTGTTTTAAGAATACCAACAGAAGAAAGATATCAATGATCTGTTATCTGAATGAAAACTGGCAATCTGAAAATGGTGGAGAGCTGGTAATATATCTGAAAGATGGAAATGGTAGCGAATATGCAGAAAAGATATTACCTGTAGCGGGGCGAATTGCCTGCTTTCGAAGTGATTTGATTGAGCATGAAGTTTTACCGGGAACCAGAGAGCGTAAAAGCATCACCGGCTGGATGCTTAGACCTCAAATTCTATGATTAGTATAAGTAAAATCTATTGAAATAATCACTAGATTTTACTTATAAACCGGAATATTCAGAAAAGGACGTACATCAACCACTGCCATTCCTGCTGCTTTAGCGGCAAGAATGCCCGGATCTCCATCTTCAAAAACAAGACAATCTTCCGGTTTTACATTCATTTTTTCAGCTGCTAAAAGGAATGTATCAGGAGCTGGTTTTACATTTTTAACATCAGCGCAGTTCACTATGGCATCAAAGAAAGTACTCATGCCAATAGCCTCAAGTGTATCCGTTACTGATTGTGGTTGCCCACCGGAACCAATTGCCATAGGCCTGATTCCTTTATTATCCAATGCAATCTGATAAACCAGATCAATTGGTTTAATTTCGCCGATAAGTTGAAGAAAAGCTTCTTCCTTTTCCTGACCTATTTGTTTATAATCGAGATCAAGACCGAGTCTTTCTATTAATATCCTGAAAACCTCAATGGTAGGTACGCCGGCCATCTGATAGAAGAGGTCAATAGGAAATTCAAAGCCATACTTTGCACACACTATTTCGCAGGCCTTGTAATGGACAGGCATCGTGTCTGCCAATGTGCCATCAAGGTCGAAAATAAGAGCTTTGATATTTTCAGGTACTGTAATTTGACTCATAATATTTAAATTAATGAGAGAAGCCTTTTATTGTTGCGGTTCTTTCAAAAGGTGTGAAATGTCTTTTATTAAGCGGTCTACATCAACAGGGTTGGTACCGTCATAGTAACCTCTGATATGTTTTTGTTTGTCTATCAAAACGAAACGCTCAGTATGTACAAAGTTACTGCTTTCTTCATGAACATCGTCTACAATGAAGTAGTCTTTTACTGCCATTTTATAGAGACTATCTATATTTCCTGTCAGGAAAAGCCATTTTTGATGGTCTTTTACGCCATGCCTTACAGCATAATCTTTTAAAACAGAAACACTGTCTTCTTCTGGCTTTGATGTATGAGAAACAATTTTAACTTCAGCATTGTCTGCATAAGCAGCATACACCCGTTCCATTTCTCGGCTCATGTCTTTACAAATACCCGGACATGTAGTAAAGATATAGTCTGCAACATAAACTGAGCCTGTAAGATTCTGTTGGGTAATTGGTTGGCCATTCTGGTCAGTAAAGTGAAAGTTACTAACCTGATGCCATATAGTATCGGGAGTTTTTCCATTACTCAAAATAGTATCAATACCATAAAGAGGTAGAGTACGAACATAGTGTTGCTTCTTGTAAGTAGTATAGTAAAAGGCACCTACTAATAACACAATGAGACTTGCACCAACTATAATTGGTTTTCGGAAATCGGAATTCATAAGGCAAAATTATGGCAAATGGTGCCAGTGAGCAATGAATATCAGGTTTTAAATATGAAACACTGAAGAGGAGGGGAATAAATAAAAAATCCCGCCTTTGATAGCGGGATTTTCTAAACGGAATAATTAATTTGCTTATTAGGACTAATTAATAGCTTCTACGTTTACCGCGTTCAGACCTTTTTTACCTCTCTGAACTTCGTACTTAACTTTGTCTTTCTCACGGATCTGATCAACAAGACCAGAAATGTGAACAAAAACATCTTCACTACCATCATCAGGTGTAATAAACCCGAAGCCTTTAGTGTTGTTGAAAAACTTAACTGTACCTGTACTCATTTTGTTATTAATTTGAATCTAATGTACGAACAAAAATTAATTTTGCAAATCTCGTTTTAATTATTTTAGGCGTTAAAACATCATTTTAGAGGCTATGTCATTCTGTCTGTGCAAGATGTTTGTTTCATGGCCAAGATTAACGTATTTTTAGGGTAAAACATATACTGGTTTTAAAAAGAAACAGTTATCCACACCATTAATTACGCGGCAAAAATTGACATTTGAAGATTTTAAATTCGATGAGCGTCTACTCGACGGTCTCAATTCGATGGGTTATAATAAACCGACTCCGATTCAGGAACAAGCTATTCCGATTATATTAGAAAACCATGACCTGATTGCCTGCGCTCAAACGGGTACGGGGAAAACGGCGGCTTACGTATTGCCAACGCTGAACAAAATTGTCCAGGCAAAAACGCGTCATTTAAATACGCTTATTCTTGCTCCAACCCGTGAACTTGCTTTACAGATTGATCAGCAGATAGAAGGTTTTGGTTATTTCTTGTCTGTAAGCTCTATACCTGTTTATGGAGGGGGAGATGGGGCTACTTTTGATCAGCAGATCAAAGCGATGAAGCACGGGGCAGATATTATTATTGCTACTCCCGGCCGTTTAATGGCAATTTTGCAAATGGGAGGAATGAAGTTTGATCATTTGGAACACCTGATCCTTGATGAAGCAGACAGGATGCTCGACATGGGTTTTTATGATGACATTGTTAAGATTATCAATTATCTGCCTAAAAAGCGTCAGACATTGTTGTTTTCAGCAACTATGCCACCCAAGATAAGAAAGCTTGCAGACACAATACTAAATAATCCTCAGCAGGTTAATATTGCTATTTCAAAGCCTGCTGAAGGTATTTTGCAGTTGGCTTACGTTGTTCACGATTCTCAAAAGCTTGAGCTGCTAAAGCTTTTGCTGAAAGAAGGTAACTTCAACAGTGTAATTATTTTTGCTTCTACTAAAGAAAATGTAAAGAAGCTCGATAGAGAACTTCGACATGCAGGAGTAGCAGCTAAATCATTCCATTCTGATCTTGATCAGGCCGAGCGCGAGCAGGTAATGCGAGCGTTTAAAAGTAAGCAATTACAAGTGTTAATTGGTACAGATATCCTTTCGAGGGGCATTGACGTGGAAGGAATCAGTCTGGTAATTAATTATGATGCGCCACCTGATCCTGAAGATTATATCCATAGAATCGGCCGTACGGCACGTGCAGCCACTACAGGAACGGCTATTACCTTCATTAACTCAAAAGACCAGCAGAAGTTTGGCCGCATTGAAAAACTGATAGGTAAGGAAATTCCTAAAATAGCACTTCCGGGAGCGTTGGGAGAAGGTCCGTTGTACGATCCCACAAAGAAGCCGGAAAGAGAGAAAAAGCCTTTTAATAAGAAAAAAAAGTTCTTTAAAAAAAAGCCGGGAAGTAGTAGTTCTTCCCAGCAAGAAAGCTATTGAGAAGCATTAATCTTTCTCAATGATTTGATACAATAGAGTAAAGCAAATACTGTCAATATTGCAGCCATCACAAAAGGTGCTCCCGGGAAATAAACAGGGGCACCTTTTTCTGTAAAATAAGAAAACAGATAAGTCATCAGTAAAGGGCCGATAATAGAAGTAACACTCATCAGACTTGTAAGCCCGCCTTGAAGTTCCCCTTGTTCATTTGATGGCACATGATTGGAGATAATTCCCTGAATAGCTGCTCCCGCAATGCCTCCAATACCGTAAGGGATCATAAAGACAAACATCATCCATCCTTTAGAAGCAAAGGCAAATAGTATCAATGCAAGTATTTCGAATCCTAAACCAACATAAACAGCTAATTTTTCTCCAATTTTTGGAATAATAATTCTGATGAGGCCTCCTTGCACAATGGCAATCATGAGCCCTACAAAGCCTAGTGAATAACCAATCCATGTTTCATTCCATTGAAATTTTTCAATCGTATAAAATGTCCAGATAGATTGAGCGGCATGTCCTGCTACATATATCAAAAAAGTAGCAATAATTAATCCCATAATAACGGGAAAACGTTTCAAATGTATTAGTGATCCGGCTGGATTAGCCCTTTTCCAATCAAATTCACGTCTTTCT
>CAZNHL010000071.1:12879-13427 GCA_964572965.1 uncultured Bifidobacteriaceae bacterium | reverse complement strand
AAAGATTCTGGCAATAACAGATAGCCATAAAAGAAATTAAGTAAGGATAAACCTGCTGCAATCATAAATGGCACTCTTGCACCAAACTGACTGAAAAGCCCGCCTATAACGGGACCTATAATAAAACCAAGACCGAATGCCGCGCCAACTAATCCGAAGTTTTGAGCACGTTTTTCAGGAACACTAATATCAGCAATATAGGCTGTAGCTGTAGTGAAACTTGCGCCGCATATACCAGAAATCAGCCTTCCGACAAACAGCCAGCCAATGGTTGGTGCATATGAGAGTAGAATATAATCAATACCCATACCCAGCAAGGCAAACAACAAAACAGGTCTTCTCCCGAAATGGTCGCTCATGCTGCCTAAAATAGGTGCGAAAATAAATTGCATGATAGCATAGGAGAACATCAGCCAGCCTCCGTATTGGGAAGCAGTACTCAAATCTGCACCCGTAAGCTCTTCAATCAATTTTGGCATTACCGGAATAATCAGCCCGATGCCAATACAATCAATTAAAAGGGTAATAAAAATGAAAATCAGTGCAGA
>CAZNHL010000071.1:0-12869 GCA_964572965.1 uncultured Bifidobacteriaceae bacterium | reverse complement strand
TTTTGCTTCTTTTCGTCAATCATAGGGGTTTAATCTTTGCATCACAAATGTACTACAACAAGATGACAACTATATGTCAGTAGTATTATGAAATCCATTAACAAAATTACATTTATTAAATTCTATTGAGTATGATTATTCTTATATAGAATTGTAAATATTTTTTGTGTTATGGGTTTGAAATAAGATTTTATGGAAAAAGCAGTTGTAGAGATTTTTGAAAAAGACAAATCATTCGAAGTATATGAGCGCAAAGCGCGGATGTTCTATTTGTAAGCAAATAATAGACATCAAAAAGAAAGCCTTTCCACATTGTTATGGAAAGGCTTTCTTTTTATAACTTAATTAGTGTTGTCCGGAAGAGGGTGCAGCTTTTTCTGTAAATCCGGCAGGAATTTTGAATTCAGAAGCATCAAGTGTTTGCTTTTCAATCTTGGTAACTTCCATTGTCATTTTTCCTTGAGGAACAATCATTTCCATCTTTAGAGGAATTCCATCAATATCATTTAAGTATTCTGTCTCGTTGTTGTGCTGTTGCATATTTGATTTGATATGCTTGTAGTTAATGTCCTTTATTTCATTAGTGGCCCAAATATATTGTTTTTGTGTTTTGCCCTGTTCTGTACTTTCAATGATATACTTTTTACAGGTATAATTTAGAATTCTGGTAGTTTCACCGGTAGGAGTGACCCTATGTTTTTTTGCAGTCGGTTGCTGACTGCCTGACTGTTTCTTTTGTTTTGCGATCTTCTGATAAGTTTTTGCACTTCTGTTGAGCATGTAACTTTGGTCATCAGCTTTTATATACAGAATTTCAGTTGCCAGTCCGCCGTCCAGTTTAACCAATGAATTATCATTTTTGATTTTAATGGTCATAGACGTTGGAAATAATGCTTGTAAGCCTCCGTTTCTGAGGTTTTCTAATTGTTGTCTCAATTGAGGGTTTTGATCCAGTAAGGCTTTCATCTCTGGGCTTTTTTCCATGTCCTCAAGCTGTTTTAACTGAGCTTTAGTTGCCGGATCATCCAGTTTTTTCTGAGCATCTTCCATTTCTTTTTTAGCCTTTGGGTCAGTAATTTCTATACTGATTTTCCAGGACATAATCCCCTCAAAGGTTTGTGCAAAAATACTTTGAGTCAGAAATGTGCAAATAAAAATGGTCGATATGAAAATAGAAGGAGCTTTCATTTTTATAATTGATTTTAGGTGAAAAAAGTGTTTAATGGTAAAAAAATACCCGTTCCGATATTACTTATTCGAAACGGGTATATAAATGGTTTTGTTATTACTAATATTTTATCACTTTAAAAACTTTAGAAATGTTGTTATTGGTAATTTTAACGAGATAAACGCCACTGCTTAAAGTTGATCCAAGTTTATGCGTAAGAGCTGTGCCTGGTAGTATTTCTTTAGAAATCATTTGATCTGTCAGGTCATAAACATCAATTTGATAAGGGAGTGACTGGTTTTCGGCTCCTGAATGGTTTAATAGCTGAATTGTAAGTTCATTATCAAATGGATTAGGGTAAACTTTGAGTTCAGAAGCTATATCTGTGTTTATATAGATAATATTGGTTGAAGAGCTTGAACCGTCCAGATCAATCTGTTTTATTTTATAGTAAACCCCTCCGTTTACAGGATTGGTGTCAAAAAACTTATAAGGCTTGATGCCATTAAACTGAAGGGGTGGAACAAAGCCGATTTCAATAAAGTTTTCTGCATCTGTGCTGCGTAATACCTGAAAGCCTTTATTGTCCTTTTCCATTGAAGTAGCCCAGTTAAGCATAACATCATGTTCGCGTGCTTTTCCTTCAAAATAAATAAAGTCTACAGGTTGTGATCCCGGACATGTATTGATGAATTTAACTTTGTCAGATAAAGGACATGAAGGGTCTGAAGGATTGGTTGCGGTAAAGGTGATTTCTGAGTTTGCATTACCGGAAAAGGTTGTGCTGTCTCCTGTTAATTTAGTAAATGTTCCTGTCGGTGTGGCTGTCCATGATTTAGTATAAGTCGGTGTTGTTGCCGGAAGGCAATTGGCTGTAATAGTCGATGCATTGAGTTTTACTTTACCGCTGTTCCAGTTACCGCTTAATGAGTATGTGAATTTTGTTGCTCCCTGTGGATCAAGTAGCCTGATAGGAAAGCTTTCGCCGCTACTGAAAGCTACTGCATAGCTTACTCCATTGTTGAGATAAAACTCTACTGTAGCTCCATGAGGGATTTTTACAGTCTGGTTCAATGTTTTCATAGTTGCACCTGTCCATGAGTTCATAACGCTCCCGTTTACAACCATTTCAAGTTTTAGTTCACCGGGGAAAGTATACCACGTAAATGCCGGGGTAGATGTAATTGTGTAATCACAACTTGCCGGAGGAAGGTCTACATAAGAAGCTTTTAATATAACACGATCACAGGCTGAAGTAGTAGCGCTCAGTACCACTTTCTGATAGGCAACTTTGATAGGAGTGACTTTTGTATTGGCATAAGCCTTACAGCCTGTATTACTTTGGTCAATTACTTCTATATTATAAATACCGTCAGCTACGTTAGGGAAGATTGCTGTAGTGTGAAGAACAGAGTCCGGACCTACCCAATTGTACTTAAACGGGCCTGCAGACTGGTTAGATAAAGTGACAGAAACTGAGCCGTCTTTTTTTCCTGTACATGAATTGGACGTTGCTGTAGCAGTTGCTTTCATAGTGCAATTGCTACAGTTGTTTACTGTAATTTTAACAGGACACTCTGAAGTAGCTTTACAGGTACCTGAAGTAATTATGACATTGTATTCCCCGCTTGCTATTGCATCATAACTGGCGCTGTTTGTTGATGGTATTGTTACACCGTTTTTTTGCCATTCATAAGTAAAACCGCTGCCTTCTATTGTATTTAGCGTAATGCTTTGTCCTTCGCAGAAAGTTTTTGCACCTTCATATTTAATAGTTACTACAGGCATTTTGCATGCTAGTTTGCACCCTAATGAGGTTGAGTTACTGTTGCTGATATAAGGCATTGGATCATAAAATGGCAGATTTGTAGTTATTTCATCCAATACTTTTGAGAACTCATAACGATATGAAACCGGATTGCCGCCTTTAATACTGTCAAATACTTTTTTTACGTTTGCTCTTACACTCGCAGGGTTAGCCTCTTTAAATAATGCTAATTGCTTGGTTAAATAAGCATCTACATCGGCCCATGAAATTGGTGCATCATACCACTGGTGATTAGTACTGATCAGGTGTGTTTCTGTAATATTTGCCGGGCTGTCTAAAGCTCTTGTGATTGCAGAAACGATGGTCGGATAGGTTTCTGTGCTCAGGAAAGACAATATGTCTGCCGAGCTTAGTGCTGCTGTACGGTTTGTAGTAAGTAAATTTGTGATTCTGGAATCATTAACACCTTTATTCCATGCTAAAGCAAATACTTTTTCCGCAGCATAAGGATCCGTTGCATTGTCAAAAAACTGTGTAGGATTTAGATTAGCAGAGTATTGCAGTCTCCTGAAAAGGATCAGGTCATACATCATACGAAGCATGGTTTCTGTTTCATAATTGGCTCCGCTTGCAAAATTCACATGGTCGGCTGTACCTGAAAATCTGGTAGGGTAAAATTCAGTGAACATTGGCCAGCCCGTATTTTGGTCAATCTGAAAACAGCCATCCCTCATTGTCAGGTAATTAGAGAACAGGTTGTCACAATTAGTTTTGAAGTAATTGGTAGAAGGGGCGTGAGTTAAAGCCGGGTCCCATACAGCTCCGGCATCGCATTGCGAAAACGTTTCTTTCATTGAAATGCCGGCAAGGTAGTTAATACTGAAATAGTCTCCCTTAAGAACGTTTCGTGTAGCATTGTAGGCATGTCCGATAGCAATAGCCCAGCCTGGTCTGTTACTTGGAATAAATATATCAGCCCCGCCAAGTCCGCTACATACATTTCCGACTTTTGAGTCTCCCCAGGTAACTCTGGCCTGACCCAGCCTGATTTCAGTAGGCATTGGCAAATAGTTTGAACAGTTCTTGTCGAGATAATTGACCAGATTATAATTGGGGCAACTGTTAACGCTGGTTTGTGCCGATGCAAAGCTGGCAGCAAAGCACAATAATAAAAGAGCCAGTAATTTTTTCATATATAGTTAAAGCTAAACCTCTCCGTTTATTCAAAAGTACAAAATGTAACATTAAATGTGAATATTTTTTCTTGATAAAATCAAATAAGTGTCTGATAGATAATCGAATGCACTTCTACTGAGTAATTTTCGCCTTTATATCATATATTTGTAAAAAAGTGATTTAAGAATTATGCCGATTATTGCCCCTTCTGTATTGTCTGCCGACTTTGCCAATCTGCAAAGAGATATTGAAATGTTAAATTCCAGTGCTGCAGAGTGGATTCATATTGATATTATGGATGGGATGTTTGTTCCTAATTTATCTTTTGGTTTGCCTGTATGTGAGGCGATTGGCCGTCATGCAAAGAAACCTATGGATGTACACTTGATGATTGAGCAACCGGAACGTTACGTTGAAGCTTTCAAGAAGGCTGGTGCCGACTGGATTTCTGTTCATATTGAGGCTTGCCGTCATTTACATAGAAACCTGCAGCAGATTAAGGCTTTGGATTGTAAGGCTGGTATCGCTGTAAACCCTCATACATCAATCAGCCAGTTAGAGGATGTGATTGCAGATGCAGACCTGGTTTGTATTATGAGTGTGAATCCAGGCTTTGGGGGGCAGAAGTTTATTGAGAATACTTATGCCAAAGTAGAGCAATTGAAAAACCTGATTATCCAGAAGAACTCTAAAGCATTAATTGAAATAGATGGTGGTGTTACTACTGCAAATGCTGCTAAACTGGTAAATTCAGGAGCAGACGTATTGGTTGCCGGAAGTTTTGTCTTCAATTCTTCAAATCCTGTTCAAACCATTTCAGATTTAAAGAATATAAAATAAGACGCCTTGTGTGTCGTTATTGCTGAAATGAGGAACCTCTTTCTAGTATTTTTTATTTGTATAGCGTTTTTCGCTCAAGGCCAGTCTGTTTTATTGACAGGTAAGGTGAGCGATAACGATGGCAAACCTTTGGAAGAGGCTATTGTAATTATTAAAAACACAAACTCTTCTACAGCTACAGATGTAAAAGGACAGTTTAAGCTGTCTGTTGACACTCCGGGAGATTATACCATTATCATTTTTTTGATTGGCTATCAGAAAATTGAAAAATCTATTACTTTAAAAGGAGGAAGTAATACCATTGACTATAAGCTTATTGCTACTGATAAGATCTTGAATCAGGTTGACATTGTTGATCAGTCAGAGAAAGATGGCGGAATTATGTCAATAGATCCAAAGGCTATAAAATATTTCCCTTCAGCTTTCGGCGATTTCAATAAGGTGCTTGCAACAATGCCTGGTGTGGTTGCTAACAATGAATTATCATCGGCTTATACAGTAAGAGGAGGTAACTTTGATGAAAACCAGGTCTATGTTAATGATATGCAGGTTTATCGCCCTTTTTTAGTACCTGCAGGTCAACAGGAAGGTTTAAGCTTTATCAACCCCAATCTTGTTTCTGGTGTTGAGTTTCAGGCCGGAGGCTGGAATGCCGTTTATGGCGATAAACTGTCTTCTGTTCTGAATGTTAAATATAAAGAACCTAAAAAATTCGCTGGTTCAGCTACCCTAAGTATGCTTGGGGCAAGTGCTCATTTAGAATCAGGTTCTAAGGATGGCCGTTTTAGCGCAGTAGTTGGCGGACGTTATAAAAACTCAAAATACCTTCTCGGTACCCTGCCTGTAAAGGGACAGTATTTTCCTCGCTTTTTTGATTTGCAGAGCTATTTTAAATACGACCTGACAAGAAAAAGCTCTGTTCAGCGTAATAAAACGACATTAGGGCTTTTGTTTTATTATGCTAATAACAGCTATTATTCCAAGCCGGAAACTAGTCAGATATCATTTGGTACATTGGATAGGCCTATGACTTTCAATGTAGCATTTGATGGTAGTGAAACAATGAATTATAATACTTTTCAAAGTGGTCTGAAGCTCAATCATGTTTTCAGTAGCAAGTTTAAATCTACGGTGATAGGTTCTTTTATGACTACTAGAGAGCGGGAATACACTGACCTTGAAAGTGGCTATAGGTTATGTGATGTTTCTTTAGATCCGGGAGACCCGAATTCTGCAAATAAATGCGCTACTATAGCCGGTTTGGGTACTATTTACAATTATTCAAGAAACTTGCTGGATGCGCAGGTCATAACGCTTGAAAACAGAAATACCTGGATACTTTCTGATAAAGTTGATGTTGAAGTTGGTGCACGTTATAGCTATGAATCTATTCAGGACAAGGTGGCTGAATATACCTTTACAGATTCGGCAGGCTTTATCAGGCCTCACGATATCAAGGGTCTTTCTTCTAAAAACGAATTGAATAGCAACCGTTTCAGTGGGTATGTACAGACCAGCATTGTTCCTGATTCTATTCATAAAATAGTTTTGGGTATTCGTACCGGTTATTGGGATGTAAATCAGGAAGTGCTGTTTGGGCCGCGCATTCAGTATTTCTTAAAACCAGCATGGGTACGTAACTGGCAATTCAGACTGGCTACAGGTATTTATCAGCAGCCTGCTTTTTACAGAGAGTTACGTGATTCTTCAGGGGCTTTAAACAAAAATATAAAAGCGCAAACATCATATCAGGTTATTGCCGGAACAGATTATAAATTTAAAGGTTGGGACAGGCCCTTTAAGCTTTCAATGGAAGGTTATTACAAATACATTGAGCACGTAATCCCTTATGATATCATTAATCAGAAAATCAGGTACTATCCGAATAAAACAGGTACTGCTTATGCGACAGGTGTAGATTTTCGTTTGTCGGGAGAGTTTGCAAAAGGAGAGGAGTCCTGGTTTAGTTTAGGAGTGATGTCCACTAAAGAAGACATTGTCGGTGATGGCAAAGGCTATATTCGAAGACCTTCAGACCAGCGTGTAACTGTGGGTATTTATTTTCAGGACCATATCCCGAATTATCCGTCTATCAAAGTTTACCTGAATATGATTTATGGTACAGGTTTGCCGTTTGGGCCGCCTAATGAACCTGCATACCGAAATTCATTCAATGGGCCTGCTTACAGGAGAGTTGATATAGGTTTTTCAAAACTGCTTACTTTCAATGAGCCGGGCACAAGAACATCTAAAATGTTTAGGTCAGTCTGGATCGGTCTTGAAGTATTAAACTTATTAGGAATAAATAACACCATGGCGTATGTTTGGGTGAAAGATTACAGCAATAACAACTATGCTGTACCGTTAACATTGTCACAGCGTTTCGTGAACTTTAAACTAGTTGTTTACTTCTAATGATTCCTGGAACAGTATTTGTATGTTTGCACTTAGTATATTTATACCTACTTGTTTTAATTCAATTAATATGAAAAAGAATATCATTCGTATTTTTTTACTGGCCTCACTTGCTATGGCCGGAATGGCATGTAAAAGAAGCGTAACCCGTGTGAGCCCGGATACTCAAATAGACTTGAGCGGCAGATGGAACGCGACTGATTCTAAGATGGTAGCACAGGAGATGGTACATGACGTAATGAACCGTCCATGGAGAGCTAATTTCTTTGATGCGAAAAAGAAAAAGCCTACTGTAATTGTCGGGTATGTACTAAATAAAACGACAGAGTTGATTGATGCTGATGTTTTCATTAAAGAAATGGAAATTGAATTTATCAATACAGGTTTGGTAAGAGTAGTTCAGAATAGCGATTTCCGCGATAAAGTACGCCAGGAAAGAGCTGAGCAGGGGCAATTTGCTTCTGAGGAAACAGCTAAGAAATTTGGTAAGGAATTAGGTGCTGACTTTATGTTGTTTGGTACTATCAGTTCTGTAATTGACCAGTACAACAAGAAGAAAGCTGTTTTCTATAAAACAACAATGGAGCTTACTGATATGGAAACAAACGAAAAAGTTTGGATCGGTAACAAAGAAATAATGAAGTATATCAAGAACTAGTATAATAACTTTAAAAGGGGATTTGCCATTGGTATTATTACTAATGACAAATCCCCCTTGTTTTTAAGCCTATTCTCAAATGAAATTTAAGTACCTGAAGTTAATTAGTGCTTTTTTATTGGCAACCCTTATTTTAACGGGTTGCGCTACCTATTATCAGAAGCAGGTAGCAATTCAGACTAATTTTGAGTCGGGGAATTTTGAAGGGGCCGAGAAATTAATTACCAGTAAAAAAGCTACAAAGGAAGCCAATGGGAAAAACAGGTTATTGTATTGGTTAAATGCCGGCACAATAGCTTATATGCTTGGTAAAAATGTTGAAAGTAACGATTACTTTGAGAAGGCTTACATTTTTACAGAGGATTACAAGAAGAACTATGCTACTTCAGCTTTGTCTCTGGTTACCAATCCAATGGCAACTACTTATGCTGGTGAAGATGTAGAGGTACTGATGATCAATTATTACAAAGCGCTTAATTTCCTTGCTATGGGAAATACGGAGTATGCTTTGGTAGAAGTAAGAAGAATGTACCAGAAGTCACTTGTGTTAAGTGATAAATACAAAGGTGCTAACAGGTTCAAAAGAGATGCTTTTATCCAGACATTTATGGGTTTGATTTTCGAAGCCAGTGGCGATGATAACAATGCTTTTGTCTGTATGAGAAATGCTTATACAATCTATAAGGAAGATTATTCTAAATTTTTCAAAATGTCTGTGCCTGAGCAGTTGAAAAAAGATTTGATCAGGCTGTCTTATAAAAACGGTACATCTGACTTTCTTTCTTTTTATGAAAAAGAGTTCGGAATGAAATATGAGGCTCCTGCTAAAAGTTCGGGTGGTGAGGCAATTGTGCTTTGGAACAATGGTCTTGGGCCGGTAAAAGATGAATGGTCAATTAACTTTGTGGTTGTCAAAGGCGCCGGAGGAATGGTTAACTTTACAAATGATGAATATGGGTTTAATTTTCCGTTTATTTTACCATCGGGGCAGGGAGAAGGTAATCTGTCTGATCTGACATTTTTGAGAGTAGTGATGCCTAAGTACAATGAAAGACCTTTACAGTATTCGAATGGCTTTTTAAGTGCCAATGGTGCTAAGTATGAGTTTTCTTTGATTCAGGATGTGAATGCTGTTGCTGTTAAATGCCTGAAAGACAGGGTTATTCAGGATTTGTCGGAAGAGTTGTTACGTGTTGCTATTAAGAAAGCTGCTGAATATGCCTTAAGAAACCAAAATCAATATGCCGGAGCTGCTTTGGGTGTGTTAAATGCAATTACAGAAAAAGCAGATACAAGAAACTGGCAAACTATTCCTCATGATATTTCTTATGCCCGTGTACCTTTGAATGAAGGAGAGAATACAATTCAATTGCAAACGGGAGGTAATTATGGTACAAAACAGGTTGACTATAAAGTAAAAGGAAGAGCCGGTCAGTCAGCAATTGTGCCTTTATTTACAACAGCTACTCATGGAGTTATTTATTATTAAGTTTAGATAAACTCAATTACCATAACAATATCAAAAATAAAAAAGCACCAGGCTGGAAATTCCTCCACCTGATGCATTCGACTAAACAGTTCCGTTTTTAAAGCGGAAATCTCATGATTCCCTTAAGCATTTTTAAAGAACCTGATCACCTCTCGTGCCTGGTTCAGGAATTGAGCGTCTTCAGATAGTTTAGCAATTTCCTGTTGTGTTTTGGTAGAAAGATCAGCATGGGCTTTGTCATTTTCGCGGCTCAGTTGTTCTAAGTGCTCTTCAACCTGCTTGCTGTGTGCTGCAACCTTTTTCAGTTCAGTTATTGTGGCAGATCCCCATGAATCTTCCTGGCTAAGATCAAGCATGGCAACAAGTGAATCAATACGCTCAGTTTGCCTGGTGATTTCGGCACGTAGCTCATACACATCTTCTCTTGGATAAAGGATCTTTCTGTGGATACTCTGTAGCCTGCTGATGATGAAATCGTAAAGTCGGTAAGCCGGTCTTACAAACGTAAGTACAATGGCAACTACAGCTGCAAAATAACCAATAGAACTGATACCGAAATAAGCCAGCGCATATAGTGCAAGGGCAGAAACAGCATGGAGAACAATAGCTATTTTAAGGAAAAGACTGGCCTGTTTTTTCGCGTAGGCAATATCATTTTCATCCAGTGTTATTTTCTTGTCTTCAGAGATTTTAGCTTCGTGTAGTAAGTCTTTGGCTGTAAAGTGCATATCCCATGGCAAAGTAGTAATTCCTGTCAGCCACCAGAAAGCAATGATACCGGTGATCCAGTCGATCATAGAACCGGCCTGAATGTGCAACAAGTGAAGAACAACATATAAAATGACAAGCATTAGGCTTACACCCATTAAATAAGGAAGGGAGTTGGATCTATACATAGGTTGGTTTTTGATTACTCAATATTAGGAATTTTTTCATAAAGGCTTTCAGCGACGGTATTTAAAGCAATTTTATATGATGATCTTTTGGTCGGGGTTGTCTAAGTACAGATCGATAAACTCATGAAATGAATCAGCCAGGAATTTAAAACCTTCTATGGTTTGATAATGGATATACACTTTTTTGTTTTTCCTGTGGAATCCAAAACTACATAAGTTAATTGAATAGTCTGAAAAGCATATCAACTCTTTGGGATGATGGTCATTTAGCTCTTCCCTTATCCTGTCAATAGACCAGAATGAAATCCAGTGGTCATCACTGTCGAAATTCTGAAAGCCATTGGCGGTTTTTAAATAGGTTTTGAAGTCTTCTTCAAACGTAAAGCCAACATCTTTTTCTAATTCAAGGATTGAATCGTCTGAAGCACCTTCATTTAGATTTATCAGATCTTGTGTTGCCCAGTATGATATGAGGGTATTTATTTTTTCTGGGAAAGTATTACTCATAAGCATTTAGTTGAAAAGTGCTTTTACCTTCATGAACTCAATAGGTTTGGCATCTGCAATTTTAATGAAGTAGTCCTGTTGCCATTGTTGTGTTTTCTGAGCCTGTTTGTTGATGGCATTGTCCCATGGTGGATAAACCCTGATGGCACGTTTTCCTTCTTTATGATCATCGGACAGTACACCTTTTGCCAGCAGTACAGTTTTGGGGAAAATGAAGATACCGGAATGATTATCTTTTCTTACACTGATAATGGCAAAATCAAGCGTATCATTTACATGAAATGGTTCAATTGGGCCATCATTGTTACTTCTCTTCCATAAAGTCACAAATTGGCCAACTTTAGTGGGGGTAATTTTAGCTGTTCTGTATCTGATAGCTTTACCGTTTAGAGTTAAAGTATAAGCAGTATATTCAGCGCTTTCCGTTTCGGCTATGATGTTGGTACAATGGAGTCCGCAAGCGTTAAAAAGTAATTCCTGAACAGCAATGAGGTCTTTAGGAAGAGGAGCATTGTAAGTCGTCATTGCTTGTGTATGTGTGTCCGGTAAAGATGGTATTAAGCGCTAAGCTTTACAAGCAATATAAAACATAAGATTATCTTGATAGTGAATAGCTAAATTTATTAACTTATGATAAAATTTTTATGATGAAAAAACTTAAACTGGCTTTGTTCTTTGTTGTAGTGTTTCAGAGAATTGTACTGGCACAAAATGGCTTTATTGAAAACCTCAAAATTCAAGTTGATACCACTTTGCTTAATGCTCCTAGTGCTTTGTATGTCGAGAGCAATTCGGATGTACTGGTAGTAGATGCTTATAATAACGCCATCAGAAGGCTTAAATGGGACGGTACTGCAGAAACTGTGATCAAAACAGGGAAGTCTCAGACAACAGACCTTCTAGGGATTGTTGACATTACTAAGGATGCTGAAGGCAATATTTATGTGATAGATGCACCCCAAGGGAATATCAAGAAGATTACTCCCGGAGGTACAGTTACTGTAATTACCGGCAACGGCAGTACAAATATAAGTGTTGTTATCCAGCAGCCCTCAGGTATTGTTTATGACAAGACAAGTAATACTTTGGTAGTGGCGATCAATTGGGCACATAAAGTATGCAGAATAGCACTTGACGGTACTATTCTTAAAACTTTCGGTAACGGTTTGCAGGGGTATGTAGACGGTGATATTTCTGTGGCACAGTTCAAATACCCAAAAGATGTAGCTGTTGATGCTGGGGGAAATGTGTACATTTCTGAGCAGGGTACACACAGTATTCGTTTAATCTCACCGGATGATGTTGTATCAACCTGGGCGGGTTCAAATGTGCAGGGTTATGCAAATGGTACACGTCTGGCAGCTAAGTTTGATAATCCTGACAGACTAGAGTTTAATGCACATGGCGACTTGTTTGTTTCTGAGTTGGGTAGTAGCCGTGTCAGGAAGATTCACAAAGACAAGGATAGTGTAAGTACTTTTGCTTCTGATAATTCACAGGATACTCCGCCTGTCTCTATTTCAGGAATAATCTCAGGTATGGCATTCCTCGATGCCAACGATTTTATTTATACCTATCAAGGTCAGCATGCTGTTTATATTTCAGCTTTTGCTTATTACAATAGTTATATGAACGAAAAAACGTATTTCGGGCAAAGTAATAAACCAGGTTATCAGAATGGTTTTGCCAGTAATGCTAACCTTGGTTTTTATAGTGTAGCTGTAGACAGTAGAGGTAATATTTTTCTGGCGCCTTATGGTTCTAATATCTACAAGATTGACACAGAAGGCAAGTTTACTAATTTTTCAGGAAGTATTTATAAAGATGGTTATGCCGAAGGAAAGGCCAATGAGTCGCGTTATTTCTCAATTAATTCGCTTTCTGTAGATAAAGATGATAATCTGCTGATTGCTGAAGATTACTATGCAGACGTCAGAAAAATAGACGATAAA
>CAZNHL010000070.1:0-21721 GCA_964572965.1 uncultured Bifidobacteriaceae bacterium | reverse complement strand
GTTCTTTGGAGAAGAATAGCTTTTTGGTACCTGCAGTTTCATCAAAAGTAAGGTAAAACTTTTCAGGATAGGCCTTGTTTTTTGCTGACTCCCATGATTTTAACCATTGATCTCCTTTTCCTTCCTCTTTGGCGTTGTATTCGTCTACTTTTTTGCCTGTATATTCTTGTTCAAGGGCAAATTCACCAACCGACATTTTACTGTAGTCAAAATCAATATTGATACTCTTCTGGCCTTTTAAAAACTCCAGGCTGCCTTGTTCTAATGTTACTTTTTGTGCAAATGTGATTGTGAAAAAGAATGATAGTAATAGGGTAGAAATGAATCTCATTGTAAACTATAATGCGCGTTTATAATTATTGTTATTCTTGGTTACTTGTTGGAGTGTATTCGACAGGCTCAGACACCGCTGGGTATCTGAGCTTACTGAAAATATTTTTAAGGAGTATTAGACGATTGTTGCCTGAGTTTGTCGAAGGCTTATTTTTTACCGGCAGCCCATTCGTCCATTTTATCTTCAATTACATCCAGTGGCATACAGCCATCTTTTAGTAATTCATCATGGAAGTCACCCAATTTAAATGAAGCACCTAATTGAGTGTTATATTTTGCTCTCAATTCCTGCAGTTTCAAAGAGCCGATTTTGTAGCTCAGTGCCTGTCCCGGAATTGCCATGTATCTTTCAATTTCAGCAATGGCAGCCTCTTCAGTAATTGCTTCATTGTCTGTCATGTATTTAATGGCCTCTTCACGGCTCATTTTACCTGTGTGTAAGGCAACATCTACTACTAAGCGGATAGCACGGTGCATTTCGTCACCCAATGCGCCAAGGTATTGGTATGGGTCTGTATAGCAGCCCAACTCTTTTCCTAAACCTTCGCAATACAAAGCCCAGCCTTCTCCATAAGCGCCATACCAGCTAAAGCGACGGAACATTGGTAGTTTGGTGTTTTCCTGTTGCAGTGAAATTTGGTAGTGGTGGCCAGGAATGGCTTCATGGAGGAATAAGCTTTCCATGCCACTTGTAACATTGAATTTGGTTGCATCCAGAATAGGTACATAGAATATACCCGGTCTTGATCCATCGGCGCTTCCCTGATTGTATTCTGCACTGGCACTTGCTGCGCGGTATGCTTCAGTTTGTCTGATCTCAAATTTGGTTTTTGGAAACCTGCCAAACATGTCTTTCAGTTTTGGGTCTATTTTGCTTTGAATAGAACGGAAAGCATTCAGCACATCCTCAGGAGTTTTGTAAGGCATCAATTTCGGGTCATTTTTGATGTGCTCGAAAAAGGCCGCTCTTGTACCTTCGAATTTTACTTCTTTCTGTATTTTATCTATTTCTTGATGAATACGTTTTACTTCTTCCAAACCTTGTGCATGAATTTCTTCAGGAGTTTTCTTTGTAGTAGTCCACAAACGGATCAGGTAATTATAATATTCTTGTCCTTCTTTTAATCCATGAAGCCCGCTGGTTAATCTGGCTTTAGGCAGATAAGTGTTTTTGAGGTAGTCATTCAGTTTTTTATAAGACGGTACAAGCTGCTCACTAATCAGTTTTTTATATTCTTCTGATAAACGTTTTTTGTCCGTCTCTGTAAAGTTGTCCGGAATATTGGTAATAGGAGTATAGAACAAGCTTTTGGTAGGGTCTGCTGTGATCATTGATTCCATTTGCGGGAAAATTTTCTGAACCAGAGAGGCCGGTAGTACATAGTCAGCAGCAATACCTTTATTAAAATAAATAATAGCACTGTCTGTCCATACGCTGAACTGGCTGGCTCTTTTTACCCAATTCTCATAATCTTCAACAGTTTTGAAGGGCTGGTTTCCTGTACCGCTGCCTAATTGCCCCATTGTTAAAGGTAAGCCCCAGAATTGCTGGAACGGTATATAATTGTCTTTGAAAGCGAGCCCCTCAATATTGATAGCCATTTCACTTTTGAAAATGTCAAAGCTGATTTTATCATTTTCATTCAGAGAAGCTCGGTCAAACTTCGAAATAGTATCCAGGTTGCTTTGAAAGAAAGCTTTTAATTTTGCACGGTAACTGTCAGTGAAGTCAACATACATTAAGTCGTTATAGCGGTTGTCGCCATTCTGTGTTGCTTCAAGAGGGAAAAGCTTTAGCCTTTCTTCATAGTAATGATCGAAGAGATTGGCAAGTTCTTTATTGTTACCGGATGAATTGTCTGTTGTACAGCTTGTGCTCATTGCAAAAGAAATCAGGATAAATGCGTAAAGGATAATTCTCATAAAAAGTATTATTGGAGTATAGAACACTAACTTAATAATATTCTTTGTAAAGAGCCATCATAATAAAGGTGAGTATTTGCTTTTTTAGCATAAAGTAGCATAAAAAAGGCGTCCCGCATTAATGCGGGACGCCTTTAAAATATGTGACTGATCAGAATTAACCGATTAAGCCAAGTTTAACCAAATCCTGAATGTCCAATAAACCTGTTGGTTTGTTGTTTTCAACCACAAGGATTGTATCAATCTGAGAGTCTTTGAAAACTTTCACTGCATCGTACAATAATGCATCACCACTGATCGTGATTGGCGTTTTGTACTGGAAATCGCTCATTTTGTTAGCAATTACAGCCTGACCGCCTTCTTTAATTTTTCTTCTCAAGTCACCGTCAGTGAATACACCAACAAGGTTACCAGAGTTATCAACTACAGCAACAGCGCCAAGGCCACTTTCTGTCATGATTACCAAAGCATCTGTTAAAGATTGACCAACGTTCACTGTAACGGCAGTGCTTACATGTTCTTTTACTCTTTCAGTCATCAAACGAGTATCGTTAACGAACTGAGAAGTACCGATTGCTGTAAGGTGGTTATCAGCTAACTTCTTCATAACACCCCAAGGCACAGTACAAGTATGTACACCTAGTTCTAAAGCGTTACGAACGTGTTCTGTATGACGCACAGAAGAGAACATGATTTTTGAATCATAACCAAAACGGTCAACAGTATCAAGAATCTGTCCGAATAAGGTTAAAGCGTCGATACCGTTATCCTGCATACGGCCAGCAAGTGGACATACGTAAGTAGCGCCTGCTTCCATAGCAAGATAAGCCTGGTTCAAAGTATAAACCAAGTGTACGTTTACCATGTAACCTTTATCTCTCAGTTTTTTACAAGCAGCGATACCAACGTTAGATACCGGAACTTTGAAAACCGTTTTCTTCGGATCAAGACCTAAAGCAATTTGTCTGTCGGCTTCTGCTACGATTTCGTCAGGGTTATTGCCTAAAGCTTCGATCTGAAGTACAGGCACCATTTTAGACAATTTTACAATAGCACCGTCAATATCAGTGATACCATGACGTGCCATGAAAGTAGGAGTAGTAGTTAAACCTGCTACAATACCCCATTTCGCTGCCTCTTCAACTTCTTTGAAGTCTACTGAGTCTAAGTATAATTCCATTCTTACCTAAATATTTTTTAATTAAAATGTTGTGCTTTCGTGTGTTTTGTCGAATTGTCTCACCACGTGGTGGATCTCAATCAATGGTTTCAGGAACTCCTCCAACAAGTGAAGATGTAACTGAGATGCTGCATCACAAAGTGCTTTTGCAGGCTCCGGGTGAGCTTCAATGAACAAGCCGTCTACACCGGCACCTACACCCGCACGGGCGATAGTAGGAAGGTATTGTCTTGCACCGCCTTTAGGGTCAGAGCTGGGAATACCATATTTACGGATAGAGTGAGTTACGTCGAAGATTACAGGATAACCTGTCTGACGCATTTCATAGAAACTCCTTGGATCAACAACCAGGTCATTGTAACCGAAAGTATAACCACGTTCAGTTAAAAGGATGTTATGATTGCCAACGGATTCGATTTTCTCAACAGGCTTGATCATGTTCTCAGGAGCAAGGAACTGACCATGTTTGATGTTGATTGTTTTACCTGTTTTAGCAGCCTCAACAATAAGGTTGGTTTGCATACATAGGTAAGCAGGTATCTGAATCACGTCCAATACTTCAGCAGAAGCAACGATTTGATCGGGATAGTGAATATCCGATACAATTGGTACGTTAAACTCTTTCTTGATTCTAGCCAGAATTGCCAAACCTTCGTCCAAACCAGGCCCTGAATAGAATTGAGCCGAGCTACGGTTATCTTTTTGGAAAGAAGCCTTGAATATCAAAGGAAGTTTTAGTCTTTCTGATATCTCTTTGATTTTTTCAGCAGTACGCATCATCAGACTTTCGTCTTCAACTACGCATGGACCTGAGATTAAGAAGAGATTTTCTTTACCGGCTTCAACGTTGCCGATTTTCACAATGTGTTTTTTCATTCGGGAATTTTTGAAAAAGCTTTCCGCAATATTACGAAAATAAAATTTAGTGACAAGCAAAAGAGAGAGGAGAGAAGCGGTAGAATTTATTTCTGCGAACTTCTCTCATCTGTATTGAATTATTTTTTCTTTGTAGAAGTTTTTCTTCTATCCTCCTGTGCTTTCATTGCGTCTTCAATTCGTTGTTGAAAACGTGATTTTTTAGGACCACCACCTGTTGCGGCTGTAGCACGGTAAGTATCAAGTTTGGCACGGATCTGATTCTCGTCAACCATTTGTTTAATAGCAAACTGCTGTGCAATGGTAACAAGGTTTGAAACGAAGTAATAGTATGTCAGACCAGCCGGCAAAGAGTTCAGGATGAACATGAAGGTGATCGGCATGATGTACTGTAATGTCTGCATCGGGCCTGTCATCTGAGTCGACATCTGACTGTTATACCATGTATAGAAGATCGTTGAAGCAGTCATCAGTATAGTAAACAAACTGATGTGGCTGCCCATAAATGGAATTTCAAATGGTAAGTTGAAGAATGCGTCGTAAGTTGATAAATCCGGAGCCCAGAGAAATGCTTGTTGGCGAAGTTCAATCAGGTTAGGGAAGAGGTTGAACATTGCAATCAAAATAGGCATTTGAAGCAATACAGGCACACAACCGGCCAATGGATTTACACCAACAGAAGAATATAATTTCATCTGCTCTTGTTGTTGCCCCTGCATGTCATCAGGGAATTTTTCTTTGATTTCGTCAATTTCAGGCTTCAATACACGTATTTTAGCCATTGACATGTAAGCCCTGTAAGACAATGGCAGCAAGATTGTTTTCACAATAAGTACCAAAAGAAGGATTACAAGACCATAGTTTCCTGAGAAGTTTTCTACCAGTGTAAACAATGGATAAATAACAAAACGGTTTACATCCCGGATCACCGGCCAGCCTAAGTATACATTGTGACGGAAGCCCTCTGTTACTTCTTTAACAATGTTGTATTGATTAGGGCCAAGGTAAAGTTTGAAGTTTCCTTTGCCTGCAGCCAGGTCAGCCGCAGGTACTGCAAAACGGGCAGTGAATGTTTTTACAATGTTACTGTCAGCAAGGTCGGCTACACTTGAAACAGCCACATTTTGCAATGGAATGTTTTCAGAAATAAAACCTGTTGAGAAGAATTTAGATTTAAAATCGATCCATTTTACAGTTCCTTCTACTTTTTCTTCTTCAAGTTCATTTGAAGTTTCTTTCAAACTTTTATAAGACTCGTCAGAAGTATACCAGTTTACTGTAGCAGCTGTACGGCTAACTTTCAAGTCAGCTTCTGTATGTTTGAAATCCTCTTTCCAGTCGAAAACGATAGGGTTAGAGATGGCCTGGCCATTTACTTTTAAGTTATATTCCAATACAAAGCCTTTTTCTGCCAATGTATATGTTTGCTGTATATCACTCCCGTCAGCATCTTTTAATGTGAATATAACCTGCTTAGCATTAGATGTTTGAGCAGACTGGAAGTATAAATCAGAAAGGTTGATTTCTTTTCCAGCTATTGGTACTAATACATTGAAGTGGTTGTTTTTTGTATCAAGAAGAACAACAGGCTGTTGCTCTGAAGTTTTATAATTCTTCAAAGTTGCTTCTTTAATACGGCCACCTTTAGTACTTAATACCAATTTAAGGTCATCGTTCTCAATTACCAGGTCTTTTTCTTCACCAGTAAGGGAAGTAGCAAGTTGTCCGTAAGACGCTTGTTTTTGAACCAGTTTTAAAGAGTCTGCTTTAACATCTTCTTTAGGGGTAATTGTTGTTGTCGTTACCGGTTCAGGTTTTTGCTCTTCCGGTTTAGGTGCAAAAAACGTGAAATAGGCTAGAAGAATGGCTGATATCAGCACTATCCCTATGGTGGAATTTTTGTCCATTGTTAATTAAACTAAAAACTTATTAAAATAAGTTAATTTTCTGATTAGTAAATATTTGTATAAAATAATTGGCTTGCAGGCCTGTATTACTTATCTGATTTGGAATACTCAAGTGTTGCTTTTACAAAACCTACAAACAAAGGATGCGGGTTTAGTACTGAACTTTTGTATTCAGGGTGGAACTGCGCACCAATAAAGAATGGGTGCGCCGGTATTTCAACCACTTCAACCAATTTGCCTTCAGGGTTTAAACCTGTTGCAAGCATACCGGCAGCTTCAAATTGCTCAAGGTATTTATTGTTGAACTCGTAACGGTGACGGTGTCTTTCCTGAATTTGTTGTTTACCGTAAACCTTTTCAACCAGAGAGCCTGGTCTCAAATCGCAGGTGTAAGACCCTAATCGCATTGTTCCGCCTTTTGCTGTAATTGCTTTCTGGTCAGCCATCAGGTCAATAACAGGGTTTGGTGTATATGGATTAAGTTCCGTAGAAGCAGCTTTATCTAGTTTTAAAACGTTTCTTGCAAATTCTACTACAGCACACTGCATACCTAAGCAGATACCAAAGAACGGAATTTTATTTTCACGAACATGCTTAATAGCAAGTATTTTTCCTTCGATGCCTCGTTCCCCAAAACCCGGAGCTACTAAAATACCATCCAGTTTTGCCAATTCATTATTGATATTGTCATTTGTCAGATATTCTGACTGAATCCATTTTAAGTTTACTTTACACTCGTTTTCGGCACCGGCGTGAATAAAACCTTCAACAATAGATTTATAAGCATCTTTCAGCTCTACATATTTTCCTACAAGACCTATGTTTACTTCGTCTTTTGGGTTTTTAAGACGGTCAAGATAAGATTTCCAGGAAGTAAGATCCGGTTTGGTTTTAGGTGTCAGGTGTAATTTTTCAATCACCTGCTGATCCAAACCTTCTTTTTGCATTAAAAGCGGTACTTCATAAATTGTTTCAGCATCAATAGATTCAATGACCGATTTGATGTTTACGTTACAGAAAAGCGCTACTTTTTTGCGGATGTCGTCAGGAAGCGGGTATTCTGTTCTGCAAACCAGAATGTCAGGGTTCAGGCCTGATTCAGACAGCATTCTTACAGAGTGCTGAGTAGGTTTGGTTTTTAATTCACCGGCAGATTTTAAGTATGGAACCAGTGTTAAGTGGATGACAATGGCATTTTCTTTGCCCATGTCCCAGATAAACTGGCGTACAGCTTCAATGAAAGGAAGAGATTCAATATCACCAACAGAACCACCGATTTCAGTAATTACAACATCATATTTTCCTGTTTCACCAAGAATACGGATGTTTCTTTTGATTTCGTCTGTAATGTGGGGGATAACCTGAACTGTCTTTCCAAGATAAGCGCCTTCACGTTCTTTCTGGATCACATTGTAGTAAAGGCGCCCTGTGGTAACGTTGTTGGATTGAGATGTGGGAACTCCAAGAAAGCGTTCATAATGGCCTAAATCCAGATCGGTTTCGGCACCGTCATCAGTTACATAGCATTCTCCATGTTCGTATGGATTTAGCGTTCCCGGATCCACATTGATGTAGGGATCTAGTTTCTGAATTGTTACTGTGAAGCCTTGTGACTGAAGAAGTCGGGCTAGTGATGCAGAAACGATGCCTTTACCAAGTGAGGATGTTACGCCGCCCGTAACGAAAACATATTTTGTAGATGCCATAAGGGAATTCAATACTGTACTTATGGGGTACAAAGTTAACTTTTTTGTCCGTCAGTTCATAAAAAAGATTGAAAATACCTTTTAAAAAATGCTATTCGCTTCGTCCATCTTTAATTATCTTTACCTTTTTAGAATAAACGAGATTTTATGAATCAGGCACAAAGAGTTAGCAATCAGAAGCTGAAAGGGTATTTTCAGACTTTTATTTCCAATGAACAGACGGCGGGGATATTCCTTATTATAGCTACGTTAGCTTCTTTGGTGATTGGAAATTCGCCGTTGACAGAGTGGTATCATCACCTTTGGGAGACTCCTATTGGTCTGACTGCCGGCAGTTTTTCAATTAATGAAAGCCTGGAACACTGGATTAATGATGGTCTGATGGCTGTGTTTTTTCTTTTTGTGGGACTGGAAATTAAAAGAGAAGTGGTAGACGGAGAACTTTCGACATTGTCTAAAGCTGCTTTACCGGTTACCGTTGCTTTGGGGGGAATGATTTTTCCGGCTTTGTTTTATGCTCTGGTTAATCATGGTACACCTACAGCATCCGGCTGGGGAATCCCAATGGCAACAGATATTGCTTTTGCATTAGGAGTTTTGTCAATGCTGGGCTCTGGGGTTCCCAATTCCCTAAAAGTCTTTTTGGTAGCATTGGCTGTAGCAGATGACCTTGGGGCAATTGTTGTGATTGCTGTTTTCTATAACCAGGGAATTGAAGCACATTATCTTTTGTTTGCCGCAGTTACTTTTGCCGTTCTTGTGTTAATTAACCGTTTAAAAGTACAATACCTGACACTGTATCTGCTGATAGGAATGGTACTTTGGTATTTTGTTCATGAGTCTGGTATACATGCAACTATTGCCGGTGTATTACTTGCAATGACTATTCCAATTAATGAAAATAGCAAGAAGGAGTCACGTTTACATCAGTTGGAGCATGCTCTGCAAGTACCTGTAAATTTTATCATATTGCCTTTGTTTGCTATGGCTAATACCGGTATTGCCTTGCATAGTTCATTGGGTGAAAGTATGGCACAATTAAATAGTATTGGCATTTTCCTCGGGCTTTATTTAGGCAAATGTATAGGTATTGTGAGCTTTACTTATCTGGCTGCAAAAACAGGCCTTGTACAGATACCGAGAGGAGCAAGTCTGATGCAGATCATAGGTATAGGTTTTTTAGGAGGTATTGGGTTTACTATGTCTATTTTCATGGCCAACCTTTCATTTGCTGACTTAGAAATTATTGAAAGTTCAAAAATGGCTATTTTACTTACATCTTTACTGGCAGGTTTAACTGGCTTTTTTATTCTGAAATCAACTGCCGCAAAATCATAGTTTTTATTTATTCCCTTTATTGAAAATCTCATGGGCACACAAAATAGGGGGTCAAAGCAAGGCCTTCAGGTTAACTGGTTCAACTTTCTGTTTTCTTTTCATTTTGTATATGGTAAACTTATTGTAGGCTCGCTTATAGTAATGGGTATCATTACTGCTGTAATATGTTATTTACAGTTTCACTTACATATTATCGAAATCCGTATTCCTTCAAATACATTAAACACATTTGGTATGGTGCTCGGTTTATTGCTGGTATTCAGGACAAATACAGCCTATGAACGTTGGCTTGATGGCCGTAAGCAGTATGGGTCTCTGATGAATGCCTCCCGGAACTTTGCGCTTAACATTATACATTCTGCGGCAGACTTTTCCAGAAAGCAAGAGATACTGGCTTTACACAAAAGTTTTATACAGGCAACCAGTGAACATCTTTTGCAAGGTCAGAATGATAAAAAATCTTTGAAAACGCTTTCTGATTCTCAAAAAAACTTAGTTGAAAAAGCGAGCCATAAGCCAATGGTAATCATGTATATGCTGGAAGAAAAGCTTACACGTTATGCTGAAGATAAACTGATTAATACAGAACAGTATTTTTATGCCAAGCGAAGTCTGCATGAGATAGTTGATGCGTTTGGCGCCTGTGAGCGAATCAAGTTTACTCCTGTGCCATTGTCTTATACTTTGCACCTGAGGCGTATCGTGTTGATTTATTGTCTGGTACTTCCTTGTACGCTCGTAAATGATTTAGGCTGGTGGTCTATTCCGGTTGAACTGATCGTCTTTTTTGCTTTCCTTGCAACCGAGTTGATAGGAGAAGAAATTGAAGATCCGTTCTCTGGGGATATTCATGATTTACCTATCTATGATTACTCCGATAATATATCCAGGAATATTGAGAATATGGAAGTGTGGGATAAAGAGTCTGAGAAATAGACGATTCCCGCTTATCCGGCTGAATTATGCAGGTCGTAATATTCACAAAAGGGAATGTGTCATAACTTATTTTGCATGAAAAAGGCTTACGATTACCGTAAGCCTTTTGTGTGAAATTAGTTGTTGATATCTAGTGTTTTATTGCTTTAATAATATCGTTTTTAGTAGCAGAACTTAATTTGATGGCATAAATTCCGGCAGGAAGGTCAGCGAGTTCCAGGGTAACAACGTCTTTATTGAATGTTTGCTGAAGAGTTTTAACAACCAGTCCTTGTAGGTTGACCACCTGTATGTCTGTTGGTGTATCAGTGTATTTCTCACTCACAATTGTCAGTTGACTGCTAAACGGATTCGGATAGCTGTTTAGCGAAGCAGTGGGATTCTGCTGGTCAATAATTCCGGTTGTTTGAGCAGGAACTAGATAGAGATCCAAGTCAAAGATATGGCCGGTAAGTGTTAAGACCGCAGCATTACTTTCGTTTGGTTTGTTAGGGTAGTAAGTTGTGCTGTAGTTGGAACTGAATTGAGCCGCCGGTATGGCATACAACTTATAATTACCTGCAGGAATAGAATCAAGCAGGAATGTTCCGTCTGTATTGACTGTTACTTCATAACTTTTAAAAGTAGTTTGATTTATAGCAACTACTTTTCCGTCTGTTAAATACCCGTTACCTGCGTGTACCAAACCCGACATTGACAGACTGTCGGCAGGAGAAGGACCAAAATCCCATGTAGAACACCTGACATAAGGGTTAAAGCCTATATTTGTGTTGTTTTTACCTGTATTCCAGGCTGGCGAGTTGGCCGTAAGGACTGGTGCCTGATTGTTTTTGAATAAAGGGTCGGCAAAGATATTGTTGTACGCATCAATATCTTTATTTTGGCTATTCTGGCCAACTATTTGTCCGATACCCATAGTCGTGATATTGACAAAATTGCTGTCATTGTTATTAAATAGGTTATAAGTTATGTTGACTGGTGCACCAGAAGGGTCAGCATAATATATTCCATATCGGTTGCTGTCAAAAATATTGTTAGAAGTTTCTGTAGGTACAGACCCTCTTTCAAGAAAAATGGCAGTTTGATTGTTTCTAAATATATTATCTGTGATTTGATGTGGTGCTACTCCAATTGAGGTTGTACTAGTTCCAATTGTACAATCGTAGATGTAATTGTTCTCAATAGTGGTTTTAACAAATCCTATATTAATTGCAGCGCTAGAGTAATCCCCTTTTATATTGTAAATAATATTATTACGTATTGTACCTCCAAAGACTATTACAATACCTGAATTCTCGCCAGAGCCGCTTGCATTGCCGTTGTATATCGTATTGCATTCAATAATTCCCTTACTTGAAGTGTTATTATAGTAAATGCCTGATGAATTGAAATCGTGAATAATGTTATTGTAAATATTTGTGCGGCTATTGTCGTCAACGTAAATACCATAATTATTGAAGTTACGGATCTCGTTATTAGTGATTGTATTGGATAGACTTGTGTTGTTCGCCATGATACAGTTATTACAATATTCTACAATTGTATGTTCGATTATATTGCCAGCACTCAAAAGTACAATACCTGCCCAATCAGCCTTGTTCGATACAGGTCGTCCTGAAGTAAATTTAATTGGCAATGCTTTAGTGCCAATTGCGTTTAAAGTTCCTGCTATTGTTAATGAATAATAACTTGAAACTCTTACCTCCGTTCCTGGCTCAATAGTAAGAGTTTGATTGGCAGCGACTGTAGTATTACCGATAATCATGTAAATGTTGTTTTTGGTCCATGTTCCGGATACATTTCCGGTGATCTCAATAAAGTTTCCGGGAGCAAGTGCAACATCCTGCAAGGTGCTACTTGTTGTAAGCAATTGACTACTGCCATTACTATAGGCAACTGTTTGAAAGTTGGACTTTGATAAACTTATCGTGTAAATCCCTCCCTGAAGATTGATACTATAGGTTCCATCTGTAATAGTATAGGTTGAATCTGTCTTGGCACTTGGTGACTGTGCCATAAATTTTACTTTGATTCCGGAGTGGTCACTTTGCCCGTTAAGCGTAGCTTTACCTGTTACCTGTGCAAATGAACTCAGACACATGCTGAACAGGAAAGTAATTATTAAAAGAAGTTGTTTCATGATCGTGTCTTTTTAATTAAAGAAATGATTTTCGCTTTCCGGTTAGCCTTGCATTAAAGACTGCGGAAAGACGAAACGTTCCGGGGGTATTCATAAAAAGTATCTGAGTTTGAAGCCGGCTAATCCCAAAAAGATGCTTCCTGTACGGCTATCATTAGAAATGGGAGAGAAACTTTTAATGGTTTCTGCATAAACTTCTGCACTTATATGGCTTGTAATGCTTCTGCCTAAAGCCAGGTTTGCTGATGCCATCCATACAAACTGGTTCGGTTTACTGCTTGCACTGTTTTCAATCAGGGGAGTAGTGCTTAATGAAAAGCTTGGTATAATACCGATAGAAGGGTTTACATACCATTTGTTTTTGCCTAGTTTGTAGCCAACAATGATTGGGATTTGTATATAATTTACTCTACGGCTAAAAGAATAGGAGGAGTCTTTGGAAACAGTGTAGGTTTCTGTCACTGTTCTGTCTTCGGTGACATAATAGGTAGATGTTACACCGTTGGTAGTTTGATAATAAATGTCCAGAGTGTCAATAACTGTATAAGTCCGTTCTCTATTGGTTCTGTTGTGTGTATGGTTTTGACTTGACAAAGTGGTGGTGAGATAAGAAAGGCCGATACTGACTGACCAATTACCTATTTGTTGTCCGATTGACAGAGAGGGATTAGTGAAAGATTTTTTGTCAACCGAAATGGTGTCACTATTGATGAGGTTAGAAAAATTATTCCCAAGACCTATACCTGCAGCAACAAACCAAGGAGATTGGTTGTTTCTCTTTGAATTATGAGGGAGATAATAGGTTTGTTTGATAACTAAAGGGGCGGCCTGAATGTAGATGGTATCTGATTCTTCTGTTTGGGCAATAGCGGAAAATCTGATAGTACTTAAAATAAATAGGCTAATGATCTGATATAGAAATACTTTGTTTTTTTGCAGCATTTAAAAAGTGTTTTGTAATAAAAAAAGAGACACCCGAATACATATGTACCCGGGTGCTCTTTAACCAACCTATGCAAATTTAACCTTTTATTCTTTTCCTGCTCTTCGCTTTTAATGTATCTGTTTGATAAATGGTATCTTTTTGTATAATAAAAACCTTCTTTTTGATTGCATTGGTAGCAGAAGTGTTTTTTACGGAGTCAATTGTTTTAATTGCAAGAAAGTCATTGTGAATGTTTTTTTTCGAGTTTGGGCTTATTTCGGCGATACTTTCTTTTGTGTTATTACCACTTAATTCATCGTTGTTTTCAGCCTTTTCTGCGACTATTTGTTTGTTTTCCCTGAGTGGGCTTTTGTGTTTTTCCAAAGCTGGTCCAATTTCTGTTGTTTGTTTTTCCATAGCCGGTTGAAGCGGGGAATTGAATGAGCGCTTGTCTGGGTTTGGACCTGTCCCGGACAGCACTGTAGCTGTGCTTGTATTTTTTTGTGTGGTATATAAGTAATAGCAGCCTAACGATACAGAAAACAAAAAGCCTGATAGTATTACCGCTGCATAGTAAATGTTGAAATGGTACAATGAAAAGCTCAGGAATTGGTTTTTAGAAATGGTAGCATACATTTTGTCCATCTCGTCAAAACTCACTTTTTCCTCATAGTCATTCAGTAAGTTACTGAACAGCGCGCCTATTTTATCGTTGTGTTGCATGATTAATAAGTCGTTTTGAGATTAAGGCTTAAATGTTGCAGTAGTTGGACTTTTATAAGTTCCTTGGCTCTAAAAACCCATTTTCTAGAAAGGTTTTCTGTAATTTGCATACTGGATGCAATCTCGCGGTGGCTTATACCATCAATAAAGAAGAGGTTAAATGCTGTTGCGTAGTTTTGCGGTAACTTATGAAGTACATCTATTAATAATTTTTTATCAAATCCTACTTCCATCAGCAGATGGACAATGTCTGTATCTTCAGCTTCTGTCTCCTGTATTGTTTCTTGATGGCGCTCATCTAACAGGAATACCCATTTTTGAGTGTTTTTTTTTCTTTTCAGATGATCCAGAGCAGTATTGATGACTATTCTTTTCATCCAGCCTTCCAGAGAGCCGTCTCCTTTGAAATTCTTTATCGTATTGAAAATCTTAATAAATGATTCCTGTAACACATCAGATGCAGCAGCAGGTTCTTGCATATACCGGACAGCTATCCCTTTTAATTTAGGGGCAAACTTGTGATACAGGCGCTTCTGCGCGTCTTCACTGCCTTTTTGACAACCGATATAGAGCTCCTGATCTGTAAGCAATTCTTTATGTTTGTTTTATCTAAGACGACAGGTAAATGAAATGTGCCGGGTGGGTAACGATTTATTTTTAAAAAAAATATCAAAGATGTAAATATAACCGGAGACAAGTTAGATTTGTGTAGCATCTGAATAGTAACAAATGATTGGAGAGAATCAAAAAACAGCTTTAAGAAATGTATTGTTATCGTTTACCGATGTAAGAGATACTGAATACGATGACTTTATAGACTTATTAAAACCTGTTAAACTTAAAAAAGGCGAATTCTTTTTGAGTCAGGGGGAAATATGCAGGAATGTCGGCTTTTTGACTAAAGGAATTCTGCGGGTTTACTATTGTGCCAACGATAAAGAATATACTTCTTATTTTAATGTTGATAACAGAAACTCTCTTGTTGCCGGTTTTACAAGTTTTCTGAAGCAGGAACCTTCGCAGGAAAGCATTCAGGTGCTGGAAGACTGCGTGCTGTTTACTTTGTCTTATGCTGATTTACAGAGGTTATTTGAAAAGTATTTCAGTTTCCAGAAAATAGGAAGGTTAATGGCTGAATACAATTACTTGCTTGCCATGGAAAGAATTTATGATTTGCAGCATAGCTCTGCTAATTACAGGTATGAAAAGTTCTTAAAACTATATCCGGGCCTAATTAATAAAATACCGCATCATTATATAGCCTCATACATAGGCATTACCCCGGAGTCCCTGAGCCGTGTACGGAAACAGGAAAGTTGATAATCTTACCATACATCAATGAAATAGCCTGTGTAAATAATGTCCTTTGGATCATGAAAAACACACATGTAATTTTAACTGCTTTTTGGGAAGAATTAAGCCTTGGGCTTCGCTTCCCTGATGAAACTTCTCATAAAGTATTCGGTAAGCTCCAGGAACTTTATTCGGAGGAGCATCGTGCCTATCATAACTGTGAGCATATTTTAAGTATGCTGCAGGGGAGTATTGTTTTCCCTTATTCCGAGGCGCTTCATCTTGCGATCTGGTTTCATGATTGTATTTATGTTCCTGGTAATAAGAAAAATGAAGAAAAAAGCGCTGCTTTTGCTGTTCAAGCTTTGAATGAGTTAAATGTTGATCCGAAGCTGATTGATCAGGTAGTTGCGTTGATCAAAAAGACCCGGTATCATTTCCCCGTAGAGAAATCTGAAAGTGAGGAAATGAAACAATTGCTGGATCTTGATTTATTAGTGCTTGGGAAAAGTCCAGAAGCCTATCAGGAATACGTTATGGGTATTCGGAACGAGTTTAGTGCGTATCCGGATCTGCTTTATAAACCCGGACGCAAAACTGTACTGAATAAATTCCTGGCAGCTCCTGCTATTTACAGAACAGCTTTTTTTGTTGATAAATACGAAAAGCAGGCGAGAGTAAATTTAACCACTGAACTTTCTTTGTTATGAGAAAAGCAATTTATGCTTTTTCGGGTGACCCGGTTACATACGGTCATCTGGATATTATTATGCGCGCAAAAGATGCATTTGAGGAGTTGATTGTAGCAATAGGTAATAATCCGGCTAAAAAATACCTTTTTTCTATTGAAGAAAGAACTGCACTGGTAAAAGAAGCCATTGGTGCTAAAAAGGGGATAAGCGTTACTTCATTTAAAGGCTTACTGGTCGATTTCGCCTATGAGCAAAATGTTAAATACATTATCAGAGGACTTAGAAATGGGGAAGACTTTAACTTTGAGCTGCTGTTGCATCAGGTGGGTGACAGTCAGCGGCTTGGTATTGAAACCTTTTTCCTTCCGAGCCAGCAAAGCCTTACACATATAAGCTCTGGGGCTGTAAAAGCACTTCAGCTTGAACAGGGGCTGATTCATGAGTATGTGCCTTTAAATGTTAAGAAGGCACTTGAAGAGCGACTTTCAAAACAGCGTATTATTGGCGTTACAGGTGAGATAGGGGCAGGGAAAAGCCATTTTTGCAGGGAAATAATCTCTTTGCAGGAAAGTTTCCCACGGCAGGTTCATTATATCGATCTGGATAAGGTAGGTCATGCCATTATGGAAGACCTTCAGGAACCTGTGTATGTTAGTTTCAGAACCCAACTGGCCAAAGAAATTGGTGAAAGTATTTTAAAGTCAGACGGTTTTATTGACAGAAAGCAATTGGGGCGTATTGTTTTTAATGATACCGAAAAACTTGAAATTTTAAACCGACTGATATATATGCCTTTGATGCTCTTGCTAAGACGAAAGTTATATGGCTTGCAAGGTGTAATTTTGCTGGAGAGTGCTTTGCTTGCAGAAGCCGGCCTTACACATATTTGTAATAATGAGGTTTTGTTGCTGGATATTGATAAAGGCACTCAGAAACGACGCCTTTTACAAAGGGGATATACTGAAGAAGAGGCGGGGCGCCGTATAGCCTGCCAGTGTGATTATGAGAATAAGAAGAGCCTGATAAATAAAAAAATCACGTCTGATGGCTTCGGGAGATTATTGTCAAAAGAAGATATAATAAACTTGTGCTCTCATTAGTAAAGGTGTTATCAGTATCAGGATTTATAGGAATAGTCCCGTCTGGATAGGGTCAAATCGGACTAAGCTAGTTGAATGTGGTCCTTTCCCGGGATCTTATAGGCTTTTTGTTGTTTTTCTGTCTCTGGGTTAAAGTAATCAATATTGGTGAAATGCATGATATATAGAAGGACTTAATCATTGTAAAACACGGGTTGTTGTCTTGGTGGAATCACTAAGTCGGGACTCAGGTTTGGGAGATCCTTTTTCATAGCCTGAATATTATTGCCGGCTGCATCAATGAAATACCAGTTTTTCCCATTGTCAGCGGAAACGACTATGAGTGTGGATTTGGTGACCATGCGCCCGTTTGGCACTTTCATGCCAATTGTTTGCAAAATAGTGCTCTGGAGTTCTTTATTGTAGCTTATTATTTCAGAGCTTTCGCCAAAAGCAATATTAAGGAAGAATACTTCGCTGGCCTCAATCTCTTCCATGCTCTTTTTCATTTCATCTATCAGCTTTTGTTTCCCGCCCATCATTTCCATGATTTTTGGGTGTACGTATTTCGCAAAGGAATTGAAGTCTTTTTTTAGCATTGACTGTCCCATTGCCGAGGCCTGGTCATGTATGGTTTTCTTATATGCTAAAGTGTCAATAGCATTTTTTTGTGCAATACAGGTAATGAAGAGAAATGATAATACGAATGTAAATAATACGTGCTTCATGAAGGCATTATAAAATGATTTTCAAATCTATCGGTAATTGTTGATATCACAAAGTGTTCAGGTGTTTCTGTGTTTAAGTTAGGGAGTTTTGGGAACCGTAATTATAATGAAAAAATCCTGCCTTTGACTCATGTGAAATCCTTCATGGTTGATTAAAAAAGTATTATATTTGAACTTTAGGTATATTGTGCGTTGAGCAAAAAATATTTTCATTATGAGTAATCGAGTCTACATTTTCGACACCACCCTGAGAGATGGCGAGCAAGTTCCTGGCTGTCAGTTGACCACCCCTGAAAAGATCGTGATTGCGAAAGAACTCGAACTGCTCGGCGTTGATATTATTGAAGCTGGTTTTCCTATCTCAAGTCCCGGTGATTTCGAATCTGTAGTACAGATCTCTAAAGCTGTTAGTAATCCTGTGATCTGTGCATTAACACGTGCTGTTGAGAAAGACATTACAGTTGCTGCTGATGCATTGAAATTCGCAAAACGTAAGCGTATACATACTGGTATCGGTGCTTCTGATTACCATATTAAATACAAGTTTAACGCTACTCGTGACGAGATTGTTGAACGTGCCATTAAGGCTACAAAATTTGCAAGAAACTTTGTGGACGATGTAGAATTCTATTTTGAAGATGCCGGAAGAGCTGAAAATGCTTTTCTTGCAAGAATGGTAGAGGCTGTGATTGCTGCCGGTGCTACTACTGTAAATATTCCTGATACAAACGGCTATTGTTTACCGGAAGAGTATGGGGCTAAAATCAAGTACCTGGTAGATCATGTAAGCAATATTGACAAAGCAATTATTTCTGTACACTGCCATAATGATTTGGGTCTTGCAACAGCAAACTCATTAGAAGGAGTAATTAATGGTGCTCGTCAGGTTGAGTGTACTATCAACGGTATTGGTGAACGTGCCGGTAACACCTCTATGGAAGAGGTGGTAATGGCTTTGCGCACGCACAAAGAACTAGGTTTGGAAACTGGCATAGAAACGAAACGAATTTATCCGTTGAGCCGTAAAGTGTCCAGCATGATGCGTATGCCGGTTCAGCCAAACAAGGCAATTGTAGGTAAAAATGCTTTTGCGCATTCTTCCGGTATTCACCAGGATGGTATGATCAAGAACAGAGAGAACTACGAGATCATGGAGCCAGAAATGGTAGGAGCAGGTGCTTCATCTATCATTTTGACCGCACGTTCAGGTCGTGCTGCTTTGAACTACCGTTTGGAGTTACTTGGCTACACACTTACAAAAGAAGAATTAGAAGAAAAATATACTAAGTTCCTTGAGATAGCAGATGCAAAAAAAGACAATGTAAATGACAAAGATTTACATTCGTTGATGGGGCAGGGTAGTGCAGACAGAGGCTTGTTTATTGAGGAATTGGAAGTGACCTGTGGTTTTAAGAAAACACCAAAAGCAAAACTGGCTTTGAAGGTGAACGGTAAAATCGAAACAGCAGAGTCTGAAGGTAACGGTCCGGTTGATGCAGCCATTGCATGTGTTAACAAGATTGTAAAACCTGATGTGGTTCTGGAAGAATTCCTGGTTCAGACAATCACTGAAGGCTCTAACGACTTCGGAAAAGTACACATGACGCTTAAGCGTGGTAACGATACAATGTATGGTTTCTCTGCAAATACAGATATTGTGGTTGCTTCTGTGGAAGCTTATTTAGATGCACTAAACAAAATCTATTAATCAAACAATGCCAATGAGAAAATTACTTTTTGTTTGCCTTCTTGCTTTGGGTACTGTATTTACAACAGAAGTTGTAGCGCAAAACCCGAAACAGACAAAAAAACATCAGAAATCAAAAAAACCAAAGCCTAATGAAAATCTGAAAGGAAGCTACAGGGGCGTTGCAGCTGATAGTGACGGCGATGGTGTTCAGGATTACACCGATAAGTGCCCGCATACTCCAAAAGGAATGCAGGTAACTCCGTTCGGTTGTCCGCTTGATACTGACTTTGACGGTGTTTATGATTATGAAGATCAGTGTATCAACGAGAAAGGACCTGCCGATAACCATGGTTGCCCATGGGGCGATAAAGATGGTGACGGTATTAATGATAAGGATGATAAGTGTCCTGGATTTGCTGGTTTACCTCAGTTTGACGGTTGCCCGGATACAGATAAAGACGGTATTCCTGATTCAGAAGACAACTGTCCTACAGTGCCTGGTTTGAAAAGTAACAAAGGTTGTCCGGCAGCAGATGCAGATACTGATGGAGATGGTCTGAAAGATTCAGAAGATCTTTGCCCTACCAAAGTAGGACCAAGATCGAACAAAGGATGTCCGGAATTGAAAGCTGAGGATAAGCAAAAGCTGCAAAAAGCTTTCGATAACTTGTTGTTTGAAACAGGTAAAGACGTTATCGTATCTTCTTCATTCCCTTCATTGAATGATTTGGGTGTGGTATTAGCTAATAATCCGGAATACAAGCTACATCTTGAAGGCCATACTGATAACAAAGGAGATGCTACTAAAAACTTGGATCTTTCAAAACGCAGAGCCGAATCGGTTAAAAAATACCTTGTAAATAATAGCGGAATCGATCCGGTGAGAATAACCTCAAACGGTTTTGGAGATACGAAACCTAAAGCATCAAACGCTGATGAAGCTGGTCGTAAGCTTAACAGACGTGTAGAAATGAGTATCGGTATGGAATAACTCCTTTCTGTAAATAAAATAAAGGCTCTGCATAAAATGTAGAGCCTTTATTTTTATCTATTTGGGTTATTTTTGGTATTATTGTACTTACAATGTCATCAGTAAATCTAGATCAAATACAGGCAGTCATTGCTTCTGAAATGAAGGAGTTTGAAGATAAATTCAAGCACTCCATGAAGAGCAATGTATTACTGTTGGATAAAATAACAAACTACATCGTTAAGCGGAAAGGGAAACAGATCCGCCCGATGTTTGTGTTCCTGACAGCAAAGCTATGCGGTGGTGTTACGGACTCGACATTCAGAGGTGCAGCTTTAATTGAATTGTTGCATACAGCAACACTGGTACACGACGATGTCGTTGATGATTCGAATTACAGAAGGGGTTTTTTTTCTATTAATGCGCTTTGGAAGAATAAGATAGCAGTTCTTGTTGGTGACTATCTTTTATCAAGAGGTTTATTGCTTGCGGTAGATCATGGGGAATTCAATCAATTGCAGTTGGTCTCTAATGCCGTTCGTGAAATGAGTGAGGGAGAGTTACTGCAGATGGACAAGGCCCGCAAACTTGATATAACAGAAGATGTTTACTTTGAAATCATAAGAGCTAAAACGGCATCTCTCATAGCTTCTTGTTGCGCTGTAGGGGCGGCTTCTGCTAATCAGCCTACGGATATTGTTGATAAAGCAAAGCTGTTTGGTGAAAAGGTTGGTATTGCATTCCAGATCAAAGACGATTTGTTTGATTATGGTACTGATGAAATAGGTAAACCATTAGGCATTGACATCAAGGAAAAAAAAATGACATTGCCATTGATCTATGCTTTAAATAATGCTTCCTGGCTAGACAAGCGCCGTATCATTTATATCGTCAAGAACCAGAGTGATAAAAGTAAAAAAGTTGCAGAGGTAATAGATTTCGTAAGGAAATCAGGTGGGATAGAGTATACTACCAAAGTGATGAAAGCCTATCGTGATGAAGCTGTTGCAATTCTCGAGTCCTTCCCCGAATCAGAATACCGTTCGTCATTAAAGTCTCTTATAGACTTTACTATTGAAAGAAAAAAGTAAGTAAAGATATTAACCAAAGGGACTTCCAAAAGAAGTCCTTTTTTTGTTGGTAAGTCTTGGAATCAGGAAGTCGCTTAATACTTTGTACTTAATACTATATTATTGAGTATCCGTTTCAGCGTACCTTAGCTGATCCGTTTAACCAGAGATTCTGAATTTTACCTAATAATTTCCTGATAGTGCAAATGATT
>CAZNHL010000069.1:8797-22283 GCA_964572965.1 uncultured Bifidobacteriaceae bacterium | reverse complement strand
TATTCTGAAACAAAATGTATCTCATCAATACTGATGATAGGTGTTTTTTTCTGTGCAGTTGCTGAAAAAACAGAGAATAATATAGCTGTGAACAGGTGCAGTCTCATGACATTATTTTAAACTCCGAATTTACAGAAACTAATATTGCTGATAAAGTTTTATTACTTAAATAGTGGCTATTCGTATATGCATGTAACCGGCAAAACTACTTTTCATATGAAAAAAGCACTTTCTATCAGCTCAATTATTCTAATTGCTTTTCTGACTCTTTCATGTAACAAAACCCAGGAACAAACAGACAAAAGTTATCAAAAAGCAACTGTTTCCTATCCAGATCCGTTGCCTTCCTGGAATAACAATTCCCTGAAAAAAGACATTATCAGCTATGTCGAAAAAGTAACGAAAGAAGGTTCACCCGATTTTATTCCTGTAACTGACCGCATTGCAACTTTCGATAACGACGGAACTCTCTGGGCAGAACAACCCGTCATTCAGGGGCTTTTTGCTTTTACTAGAGCAAAAAGCATGGCAGAGAAAAACCCTGCATTAAAGAATAAGCAACCTTTCAAAGCTATTCTGACAGGTGATAAAGAATACCTGCACAAAATGGACGAAAAAGGTTTTCTTGAATTAGTGATCGCCACGCACACCGGCATGAGCGAAGAAGAGTTTAATAAAGAGGCTTCTGTTTTCTTTGAAAAAGCAAAACATCCTACATTGGGAGTACCTATTTCAAAACTGGTCTATCAACCTCAGCTGGAGCTATTGTCTTACCTGAAAGCAAATGACTTCACTACTTATATCTGTTCCGGAGGCACACAGGAATTTATGCGCCCTATTTCAGAAAAGTATTATGGTATTCCGGCAGAACATGTTATCGGTTCTCAATTTAAATATGCATATGTAGATAGTGCAGGTATCAATGACATTGTAAGAAAGCCAGGCCTTGTCAATATTAACGATAAACAAACCAAACCAGTAAACATTCAATACGCAATCGGCAAGAGACCTGTTTTTGCGGCAGGTAATGAACGTTCGGGTGGCGATGTTTACATGCTGCGCTTCTGTCAGGGAAACAAATACGCGAACTTCCAGTTACTGATCAATCACGACGACAAAATACGTGAATTTGAGTACGCCGAAAAGGACAACCGTTCTTTGGGTGACGCACAAAAATATGGCTGGCATGTAGTTAGTATGAAAAATGATTGGAAAACAATATTTCCCTAGTAACTTTGTAGGACAATTAGACAAATACCTGATTCCGGTTGTTTCTGGTTTATTTTAGTCATTCAAGGCATGTCTTCTATTATGAATTATAAAACCTTCCTTACAGGTTTATGTCTTAGCGCTGCTTTTTTACAGGCATGCGAAGACAAAACCATTACTGGCAATAATAACGCTTCACTTGCCCAATCCGAAGATACTGTTGAATGTATCAATCCGGGTTCAAAAGCTTCTATGCTTACAAAAAGCAATGGGGGAAAAGGCAGTACTTTGGAGAAAGCAAACGGAGCAAAAGTCTACGAAGCAAAATTAAACACTGCAAACTGGCCGGCTAAACCATGGCCGGAAGGAATGGTCTGGGTTCCGGGCGGAGCGTTTGCCATGGGAGGTGTTGGTGAATTTATCCGTAAAGACGAATTGCCTATTGTTCAGGTAAAGGTAAACGGATTCTGGATTGACCAGACGGAAGTAACTATCGGAGAATTCAAGGCTTTTGTGAAGGCTACAAAATATGTAACTACTGCCGAGCAAAAGCCGGAATGGGAGCAAATCAAACAACAGTTACCAGAGGGTACACCAAAGCCTGCCGACGATGTGCTCGTTCCCGGAGGATTGGTGTTTAATCCACCAACTCAGGCTGTACCGCTCAATGACCATACACTGTGGTGGAAATGGGTTCCGGGTGCTGACTGGAAACATCCGCTAGGACCTGAAAGTAACGTATATGACAACAGAGATTTCGACAACCATCCTGTAACGCAAGTCAGTTGGTTTGATGCTGTTGCTTACTGCAAGTGGGCTGGCAAGCGCTTGCCTACGGAAGCAGAATGGGAATTTGCATGCCGTGGCGGTAAAGACGGAAAAGAATATGCCTGGGGTGATGCAATGGCTGCCAATGACTTTTCTAAAGCCAATTTATGGCAGGGAGGCTTCCCTTATGATAACCAGCAATTGGACGGTTATTACTGGTCTTCACCGGCGCGCTCATTCCCTCCAAACGATTATGGGATTTTTGATATGATTGGAAATGTATGGGAATGGACCAACGACTGGTATCGCCCGGATACTTATGCTCGCATTAAACTTACTAATCAGGCTCCTACAGATCCTGCAGGGCCTGACAAATCTTATGATCCGACAGAACCCCTTGTTCAGAAAAAGGTGGTAAGGGGAGGCTCATTCCTTTGCCATCAGTCATACTGCGCCAGCTACAGGCCAAGTGCACGTATGCGTACAGATACTTACAGCGGCGAAAATCATACAGGTTTCCGCGGTATTATGACAGACGTACAGTGGCGAAAAATCGCCAAAAAATAAGACCTCAATAAATCAAAGAAAATCCCTTTGGAGCTTAAACTTCAAAGGGATTTTCTTTTTTTGCTTAACTTGTTCCAAAATCTATTCTTATGCCATTAATCAAAGCTGTACGCGGTCACGAACCTCAATTTGGTAAAAATGTATTTCTTGCTGAAAATGCTACTGTAGTAGGCGAAGTGACATGCGGTGATGATTGCTCTTTCTGGTTCAATTCTGTAGTACGCGGCGATGTGAATTTCATTAAAATGGGCAATAAGGTTAATGTGCAGGATAATGCCGTTATCCATTGTACTTATCAGAAAGCTGCCACAACTATTGGAAACAATGTCTCAATAGGACATAATGCCATTGTTCACGGCTGCACAATCCACGACAATGTGCTTATAGGTATGGGTGCTATTGTAATGGATGGTGCAGTTGTAGAAAGCAATTCTATTATTGCCGCAGGTGCTATAGTGCTTGAAGGGACACATGTTGCTTCCGGCTGTATCTACGCAGGTATCCCCGCAAAAAAAGTAAAAGAGCTAAGTCCGGAACATACTGAGCAATTGGTTAACCGCATTGCAAATAATTATGTGATGTACTCTGAGTGGTTCAAATAAAATGATTTCGCTCCTCTTAAAACCATATCAGAATTATTTCCGCATTGCACTCATTCTTATTGGTGTTTGCTATGTGCTTTTTCATCTGCTTTCTTTAAACAAAAGTCCTTACCCTTGGTTTGATGAAACTTTCATGGTAAGTATTGCCAAAGACTGGGCAGAACACGGCACATTCAGGGCACAGATTGCTGATACTGCTTTCAGAGGTACCGAAGTACTTATTTACGGGCCGGTTTATTTCATAGTAAACGGAGCTATCTTTAAACTCTTTGGAATTACCGTTTTTAATGCGCGCATTGTTTGCCTGCTCGCTTATTTTGCTTCCGTTTTTGTGGGATGGAAAATCCTGCAAAGACTACAACTTTCTATAGCAGCACAACTCGTCTGGATTATTGGAATTCTAACTGAACCAAACCTTTCAGTACTTGCCCATCAGGGCAGAATGGAAACCCTGGTTATACTGTTTTTATTTTTGAGTTTTTACTTTCTGATAAAAGCTCCAAAGAATAATCCGTCTATTATACTATCCGGATTATTCTTTGGACTGGCAGCGCTTACTTCTCCAAGAATAGGCTTCATTGTAGTGCCTTATGGATGCTTTATTATTTGCCAAACCAGAAGTTTCTGGAAATCAGCATTGTGGATAAGTCCTGTGGTTATCTTTTACGGCTGCTGGATTTTCTATGCTTTTGGCAGCATTGATTCCTTTATAAAATATTATACTGTTCCTAAAAGCTGGGACGATATGCACAACAGTTCTTTTATTTTCAATCAGCTTTGGTATGTGACTAAAAATGAGATTATTTTATTAACAATTACCCTCTTGTTGATTGTAACAAGGTTTTTCAAGCGTCCCGATAACCAAAATTCATCCACTTTTGTATGGCTGCTTATAGGAGCAATAGTATCATATTTCATACTTATCAACAATTGGGGGCCTTATATGGCTTACTCTCTGGTATTGCTCTATTTACTAATAGCCTGTCTGTCAGAAGATCTGTTAAAATATCCGTGGATAACTTTAGCACTCAGCTTCTTATTGCTATTTAACCTGGCTTTTTACGTTGGTAAAACAGCACTTATTACAGCAAGCTGGAATAAACGCAACCCTGCAAAAGCAAAGGCTTTTTTCCAAACGCATATACCTACAGGCGCTAAGGTTGTAGGAGACCCTGTATTGTATTATATAGCTCAGGAATCAGGAAACTCTTATGAGTATTTTGAGCATTATGAAAGCCTGGAGCAAAGGGAAAAGCTTCATAAAGACGTATTCAGTTATGACTATCTTGTTGTGTCAGATATTGAAAGAGACAGAGCAAAAGAAGACCTTGATTATTATATAGAAAAGGGAAACTTAAAAAAGATTGCTACCTATACAGCACCCCTTCCAAACGGATTAGAAAAATGGATCTACAAATTCAGGCTACTTTCAGAAATGGAAAAACCGGGATATGGATTTGAAGTGTGGAAAAGAAATTAAAAACCTACAGACCTGCTTTAAATTTTCTAAAACAAATAGTTCATCGTAACCTCAGCAGCCCTGTCATAATCAGTATAGATATTATAAGTACCGGTTACCTTTAATGATTTTGACTGATAACCTAAACTAAAAAAGGTGATTAAACCTCCGTCGTTTATATAATTATTGAGTAAGTAACCTGTTCCTGCCAAAATTTTCTTGAATCTGAAATTTCCACTCAGTATTATCCCGTTATGGCGAAACGAAAAATAGCTATTTTTCTCACCTCTATTAACATTTAGTCTGTTACTGCACGACACCATTGGGGTAACACCAAAATCTTTGGCATCATCAAAATAGAAACTATAACCATAATGAATAAAAAGGCTATTAACCTGTGAAGGGTTCCTGTAAACTCTATATCGGCCATTAATGTACTCATTTTCATAAATAACATCCCGGTGTTTAAGGGTTAAATCATCAGACAAATAGCTCAGCATATAACCAAAACCAAAAAGGGATTTTGCTGAATTCCGGGAAACTCCTATTCTTACACCTCCGCTAAACCCTTTATCTGTTAAATCGAGTGCTGAGCCAAAATGTTTCACCGAGGTATAACCTAGCCGCACCTCGAATCCTGTTGACCAGGTAATAGCAGGAACTCCGGGGTTATTCTTTTTTGCTCTTGTAAATTTTGGAGCAAATTGAATAGCAAGCTCATTCGTATTGATCTTCAGTTTTTCTGAATAGCTAGAAATGTTAGCATTATAGGTATAGCGATACTGCTCTGAATGATAAAATACTCCCCACCCGGACTTTAATTTTTTTGAATAGCCATCCATTGCCATTACACCATAAATTGCCTGATGGGTTCTTCCATAACTATAATTACCGGTATTCTCTAGTAATGTTGTTCCCATAGTTAGCCGCGTCCTTTCAGCACTCCCTGCCAAAGCAGGATTAAGGTATTGCGGAGTCTGATTAAACTGCATAAAAATTTGTGAAAAAGCATTGTTGAAAACAATACTCATTACCAATGCTAAAAAGATGTTCTTCTTCATAAATTATAGATCCTGGTTGACTGGCATTATATATTCTCCATTGCTGAATCGCGACTTCTTTCTTTTCTTCAGCTGTTTCGGTAATTTGTTTGTATCTGTTTTTATTGTCTTCTGCATTTCAACAATATTATCTCTGACAATGAGTATAGAATCCACTTTTACCTGCTCAACTAAGGGTTCAGTAACAATACTGATTTCTTTAAACGCTGTGTCATGAGCGGCCAACCCTGTATTTTTATTATCCAAAATTGGGGATACTTCATTTTGCTCTTCTTTTACCGGATCCTTTAGTTTTACTTTCAGTAAATGTTCCTTTTCTTTTAAATTGGTCGATTGCGTTTCAATTGTTAAAGCTTTGCTAGTAGTCACTTTATTGGTTACATCGATTTTAATATTACTCCTATCTTTCTGACTCATTACTAAAAAAAGCCCGATTGTTATAATAATGACTCCGTCAATAAAAAGACTTTTCTTAATAGCTGAGGCTTTGTCTGCTCCTATTGTAACAGCAAGGATACGCCTTTGAAGCTTACTCGTATCTGGCAAATCCTGATCCTGCTCTTTTAAAACAAGGCTTTGCCACTGAGTTAAGTGTTTCTCCCATTCAGGATAACTATTCAACTCTTCTAATACATGCCGGCTTTCCTCCTCAGAAAGTTCAGTCTCTGTATACAGAAACAGCAATTCATCCAATCTATCATTCAGGTTCATATTCATGCTGAAATTCCTGCTTTGGTTAATAGCTCCTTCATTTTTTGTCTGGCCCGGAACAGATAGACTTTTACCTGAGATTCAGTAACAGACAATATTTCTCCTATTTCTTTATATTCATAACCTTCTAAATCTTTGAGTAACAAAATACTTTTCTGAATGGGAGGAAGGTATTCCATGGTCTTTTCAAGCTGCTCTTTCAGTTCCCAGTTATTACTCTCCGAAGAAATTTCCATATCATAATTGAGAGGCATTTCTACCTCCCATTTACCTTTTTTCTGCAATTCATTCAGCATCTGTCTGTATGCCGTGGTAAAAAGCCAGGATTTTATTTTAGCCTGATCGATCTTTGGGCTGTTTTCCCAGAGTTTTATAAAGCTATCCTGAACAATGTCTTCAGCCCACGCCTCTTCCTTTACCGATCTGTAAACAAACCGATAGAGCTTTGATGTATACATCTGAACTATTTGCTGGAATTCCCTCTGATTCATGAATCTATATATGAGACAAATGAGAATGGCTTAATGTTACAGCTCCTTAAAAAAACTTTAGCAAATTAAAAATAAGATCAAAAAATAGGGCAGATATAAATACCTGCCCTTTAACTTTATTTAGTAGTACTTATGCATTTGCGTACTCCTCAACAGGAATACAGCTGCAAACCAGATTTCTGTCACCAAAGGCACTATCGATACGGCCTACACTTGGCCAAAATTTAGCTTCTTTTACCCACTCAAGCGGATATGCTGCTTTCTGACGGCTATATGATCTCGTCCACTCGTCAGCAGTGATTATGCCCGCTGTATGTGGTGCATTTTTCAATACGTTGTCAACTTTATCCGATTTGCCTGTTTCGATTTCTTCAATTTCTTTACGGATAGAAATCATTGCATCACAGAAACGATCTAGCTCGTGCTTGTTCTCACTTTCCGTAGGCTCGATCATTAAAGTACCGGCCACCGGGAAAGATACCGTTGGCGCATGGTAACCATAATCCATCAGACGTTTCGCGATGTCTTCCACTTCTACGCCATTAGCCATTTTAAACTGACGACAATCAACGATCATTTCGTGTGCACAGAAACCGTTTGTGCCAGTATAAAGTACCGGATAATGCTTCTCTAATTTTACTTTGATATAATTGGCATTCAGAATAGCGAATTCTGTAGCAGATTTTAAACCTTCACCGCCCATCATAGCAATGTAAGCATAAGAGATCAATAAAATACTTGCGCTGCCAAATGGTGCTGCCGATACTGCATTGATTGCTTTGTCTCCACCAGTTTTTACTACTGCGTGGCCCGGCAGGAAAGGAGCAAGGTGTTTAGCCACACCGATTGGTCCCATACCAGGGCCACCGCCACCGTGAGGAATACAGAATGTCTTGTGCAGGTTCAAGTGACAAACGTCGGCTCCGATGTTAGCAGGGCTCGTTAAACCAACCTGCGCATTCATGTTGGCACCGTCCATATAAACCTGACCGCCATTTTTGTGAATGATTTCACAAATCTCAATAATACCTTCTTCAAATACTCCGTGAGTAGACGGATAAGTCACCATTAAGCAAGAAAGCTTGTCTTTATATAACTCTGCGTTTTTGCGCAGATCTTCAATATCGATGTTCCCTTTCTCGTCACACTTGGTAACCACTACCTGCATACCCGCCATTACAGCCGAAGCGGGGTTTGTTCCGTGAGCAGAAGAAGGAATCAGCGAAATGTTTCTGTGATGATCTCCACGGCTCTCGTGGTAAGCACGGATCACCATCAAGCCTGCATACTCGCCCTGAGCGCCGGAGTTTGGCTGTAAAGAAACAGCATCAAAGCCCGTAGCTTCACGCAGCCATAAATCCAGGTTATTAAGGATTTCAGCATAACCGGCTGCCTGTGCCTTCGGGGCAAAGGGGTGAATGTTACCAAATTCAGGCCAGGTAACCGGAATCATTTCGGTTGTTGCGTTCAGCTTCATTGTACAGGAACCCAAAGAGATCATGGAATGAACCATTGATAAATCTTTGTTTTCCAGACGTTTAAGATAACGTAACATCTCATGTTCAGCATGATAGCTATTGAACACAGGATGTGTCAGGTAATCAGAAGTACGCTGTGAAGATACAGGGATTGCGCTTTCCACTTTATCAGCAGCAGCTTCAAATGCTTTTGCATCAAATGTTTTACCTAGTATTGAAGCGAACAAATTCAATAAAACAGCGATATCAGTCAATGAAGTAGTTTCATCCAATGAAATACCTACTTTATTGTCTGCTAAAAATCTCAGGTTAATTTCCTTTGCCTCAGCTGCGGTTCTTAGTTTCTCCGCATTTTCAAAAGAAATAGTGATTGTATCAAAATATGCAGCTGTGTCAACTTTAACACCTAATTGCTTCAGGCCGTCTGCCAGCAAGTGAGTCAAACCGTGTGTACGTTCTGCAATTGCTTTCAGGCCTTTCGGTCCGTGATAAACAGCATAAGCGCCAGCCATTACAGATAACAATACCTGAGCAGTACAAATATTTGAGGTTGCTTTTTCACGACGTATATGTTGTTCACGTGTCTGTAGAGACATACGGTAAGCCTTATTACCATTCGAGTCAACAGAAACACCGATAATACGGCCAGGCATCTGGCGTTTGTAGGTATCTTTCGTAGCAAAATAAGCGGCATGTGGCCCACCATAACCCATTGGTACACCAAAGCGCTGCGAGGTACCGAATACGATATCAGCCCCCATTTCACCCGGTGAAGTCAATAAAGTTAAGCTCAACAAATCAGCGGCTACTGCCACAATTACGTTATTGGCATGTGCCGAAGCAATAAAGTCTGTATAGTCAAATACATCACCTTCTGATGCCGGATATTGAACAATAGCACCCAACAAGGCTGGATCAGCCAGGTCAACTTTTCTGTGATCTCCTATTACTAACTCGATCCCAAGAGGTGTTGAACGGGTAATTAATACATCAATTGTCTGCGGGTGGCAATGCTTAGAAACGAAAAGCTTATGAGCATCCTTTTTAGCTCCTGCTTTAATTGCTTCCATCATGTGCATAGCTTCACCGGCAGCAGTTCCTTCATCCAGCAAAGAAGCGTTGGCAATTTCCATTCCGGTCAGGTCCATTACCATTGTCTGGAAATTAATCAAAGCCTCTAGACGGCCCTGTGCAATTTCAGCCTGATAAGGAGTATAGGCCGTATACCAGCCCGGATTTTCCATAATGTTCCTCAGAATCACATTAGGGACAATGGTGCCATAATAGCCCATACCAATGTAATTTTTGAAAATCTTATTCTTTGAGGCTATTTGTTTCAGTTCAATTAAAAACTCGAATTCAGATTTAGGAGCAGGCAGGTTTAATGGCTTTTTAAGGCGAATGGCCGCAGGAACGGTCTTATTGATCAGCTCTTCTCTTGAAGCTACGCCAATGGCTTTTAACATGTCTTTTTCTTGTTGTGCATCAGGACCTATATGACGTGCCTGAAAACCGGACTGAGGTCGTACTTGTAGACTCATTGAATTGGGGGATATGCTAAATTTGATTGTTCCTGGCAAGCAGGGTATTGTTAGCACAAAGTTAAAAAATTAAAAGCTATTTCCCGTACAAACAGATCAGCTATGGCAAAATACCATCAGACAAATACGATTTTTAGATAAAGGAAAATATTTAGGATAGGCTCAAAAAAAAGAGACACTTGAGGCAATTGAGACAAGCTCAATATTTAGGGGCCTCAAGGTCCTTCAACCAGCTATGGAAAACTAAATGCTTGAATTAGCTTTCCCCAGCTTATGTTGATTATATAACAAATGTATCGCCAAATTCTATTTTAAACAAGGTGGTTGACGAAAAATTCGACGGATCACCTGATTTTAACGTTGTATACAATGCTGTATAACAGCTAATTACACTGATATTCAAAACAATAAGCGTGCCAATCTTATGAATGAATCATTAATTTAGCAAAACTTAACAGAAGGGTTTTTTCACCGGATTGCTCAAAACGTATTTTCGCTTTCTTATCGCTTCCCTTCATGTCCAAATCTACCACAATACCCATGCCAAATTTTTGATGTTCAACCCTCATTCCCTTTTCGAGCGTATTAAGATCGCTTGCTGAAAAGTTATCAGATGGTTTATGAATTTTATGAACAACCGTAGCCGGAGCTGAACTCCTTGACGGGATAGCCGTTGTACTAGTAACGGTTTTCCTTACAAAGTTATTGCCCGGAGCAGGTGCAGATTTTCTAACTAATGGTGAAAAAGATTCTTCGCCCGCTGCCGGAATGCTGAATTTCCGGTTCATTCGTAAGTAGCTTTGATCTATTTCATTCAGAAAACGGCTTGGCTCACAGCTTTTTAATTGCCCGAACCGATAACGGGAAGTTGCATAAGAAACCGTTAATTTTTTTTCTGCTCTGGTGATCGCAACATAAAACAATCTTCGTTCTTCTTCCAGATCAGCCCTGCTTGCCAGCATCATTTGGGATGGGAAAAGGTCTTCTTCCAAACCAACTATGAATACGCTTTTAAACTCCAGACCTTTAGATGAGTGAATTGTCATCATCGTAACAGATTCTTCATTCTCATTTTCTTTGTCTTCAATATCTGTAAGCAATGCGATTTCCTGAAGGAAAGCACCCAGCGATTTGTCTGGATTGTCTGGTCTGTCAACGAACTCTTTGATTGCATTGAGCAATTCCTGAACGTTTTCATAGCGAACACGCCCCTCAATTGTTTTATCGTCATAAAGTTCTTTGAGAATACCTGATGTTTTGGCTATGTGACTGGCAGCGTCAAAAGCATCTTTGGTTTTCGTGATCAGCTCAAAGCTTTTAATGAGTGTCCCGAATGTCTGTACTGTTTCACCTACACGGCCACCGGCAAACTTTGTGAAGTTGGTAATTACATCCCACAATGCCACATTTGCCTCATCTGCAGCAACTGCAATTTTTGCAACGGTAGTTTCACCAATTCCACGACGCGGATAATTGATAATCCTTTTCATTGCCTGCTCATCATTGTGGTTGATAGTAAAACGCAGGTAAGCTAAAAGGTCTTTGATCTCTTTACGCTGGTAGAATGAAAGTCCGCCGACAATTTTGTACCTGATATTCATCCGGCGCAGGGCTTCTTCCATCGCCCTCGACTGTGAGTTGGTTCTGTAAAGGATAACAAAATCAGAATAACTCATTTGCTCCTGCATTTTCTGTTCGAAAATAGCAGACGCAATCAGTTTACCTTCTTCATTGTCTGAAGCTGCCTTAACAACCTCAATCAGGTTTCCTTCTTCATTGGCCGTCCATACATTTTTGCGCAGCTGGGCAGTATTTTTCTGAATGATAGAATTTGCGGCTTCTACTATGTTTTTTGTAGAACGATAATTCTGCTCCAGACGAACAATTTTCAGATCCGGATAGTCTTTTTCGAAATTCAGGATATTTTGAATATCGGCTCCGCGGAAGGCATAAATACTTTGTGCATCGTCACCCACCACACAAATATTCTGGTGACGTGCAGCCAAACGGCGTGTAATCAGGTATTGAGAAAGGTTGGTATCCTGAAACTCATCTACCATCACATACTTAAAGCGGTCCTGATACCTGTTCAAAACATCAGGGTGCTCCTTGAAAAGAACGTTGGTATTAAAAAGCAAGTCATCAAAATCCATTGCTCCGGATTTGAAGCATCGATCTGCATATTTCTTATAAATTTTTCCTGTATGCGGACGCATTGCTCCTGCATCATCTGCCTGTATGATCGGGTCGTTCAGGTATTGCAATGCACCAACCAATCTGTTTTTGGCACTGGAAATGCGTGAAAGGATAGCGTTTGGCTTATAAACTTTCTCGTCAAGGTTCATTTCCTTTACAATATCCTTTATCAGTGCTTTGCTATCGTCTGTATCGTAAATAGTGAAATTACTTGGATAACCTATTTTATCGGATTCATATCTTAATATGCGTGCAAATACAGAGTGGAATGTACCCATCCACAGGTTACGGGCATCCGGACCAACTTCCTTTTCAATACGCTGGCGCATCTCTTTTGCCGCCTTATTGGTAAAGGTCAAAGACAGAATACTGAAAGGATCAACCCTTTTTTCACGTAGAAGATAAGCTATGCGATAGGTAAGTACACGTGTTTTTCCCGAGCCGGCACCGGCAATGATCATCAATGGGCCTTCCGTATTTAATACGGCTTCCCTTTGCGGTTCATTCAATGTATCAAGGTAATGCATATACAAAGTTAACCAAAAGCAATGGCATTGGGTAATATCTCTATGCTTTTGACGAACCCTTTAAGAAAACTTTCGTTGAGTGTCTAATAATCCCCGAAATCAAAAGTATGATGGTGAAATTGATGATTGCTCCGTTATTAGCCGCTCTTCTTTTACTGACCTCTTGCAGCGGTTCCAAATCAGGTCTTCATAGTCATAAAGCAAAAAGACCACCATGCACAAAATGAGTAATCTTATCATATAAAAAGTTAAGCCTCTGTAATAATGCGGAGGCTTAGCTTTTTATAAATATTTTTGAGTTTCTGTTTAAATATTCCCTAATACACAAAGTGTAGAAAGTGTTGGTGACTGGCTCCCGCCTTCAGGCTCTATAGTAACGGCAAAAACCTCTGCAACTTCTATATTTTTCATGTGTTGTAATCTGAGTTCATCAGTAATATCGAATACGCCTGCATCAATCGGCTGTCCGCCTTTTAATGCCCACAGCTGATATTGCTTACCTGCGGGTAGTTCCGGCATATTCTTTACGTCGAGATAAACCTCCTTGGTAGTTTTGTTCCAGTACACATGAGCCAAAGAACTTTTGTTGTTGTCCTTTACACCGGCCATTGCTACCAGCTTCGTATCAGGTTTAGTAACTACTTCCTGAAATAAACGCGTATTTTCAGTTTGTTGCTTTAACCGGTATTGAACGGTTTCTATATTTTGAGCTACCTGAGCATATTGCTGCTTTAAACCTGCCAGACTTGCTGCTGTTTTTTTCCATTGGTTAAAGTAATAAAAAGCAAGGCTTGAAGAAACAATTGCCAATATTACTGATGCCGCTACCAGGTATTTTGAAGTCGGACTAATACTTCGTACCTCTACTTCTTTTAA
>CAZNHL010000069.1:0-8787 GCA_964572965.1 uncultured Bifidobacteriaceae bacterium | reverse complement strand
TTTTAAGACAGGATCAGACAGGTCTGGTGTTCCTGGAGCAAAGTTCAGTTTTTTACGAATCTTCTCCTTTAGTTCAGGACGAGGCATTATAGCATGCTTAAATGCATATGCTTCAAAAGCACGTCCGATAGCAACCAGTTCTTGTCTGACCTCCGGATATTTTGCAGCCATTTGTTCAACATCAACTACATCTACCGGCAGCAATTGGCCAAGAACATATTGCTCCAAAATCCCTGACGCTATGTATGCTTCTGTATTCACTCTGTTATAAAGAACTGTTTCAGTTTACCTATGGCCGACCTGGCCCTGGTTTTTACTGTTCCCAAAGGAATGTTAAATTCTTCCGAAATTTCTGATTGAGAGTAACCCTGAAAGTACATCAGGTCTATAATCTCTTTTTGTTCTGGGGGTAATGTGTTTAACACCTCTCTGATACCAATATGTTCTACCTGGTATTTTGATGCATTATGCTCATCTGCAATAGATACGTTGCCATCTATGTCTTCAGATTTATAGTTTGACTTAAAATCTCTGGATCTCAGCTTATCGATTGCCATATTCCGGGCAATATTGATCATCCATGTAAATAACCTGCCCTTTTCGGAGTTATAATCCTGGAAATTATTCCAGATTTTTAGGAAAACATCCTGTAATACCTCTTCAGACATACCTTCAGCTTGTACAATGCGCAGAATAACCCCGTACATAGCAGCAGAATAATGATCATAGAGATAATCAAACGCTCTTACGTCTCTTCTCTTCAGAAGAGCTACCAATTCGTTTTCCGGTATAGTAATTCGAGAAGCTATAGATTTTAGATGTTAAGCACTGGTTCAATGAAAAAAATAAAGTAATTAGCTTATACTATTCTGAATAAGTATTGTTACAATTTCTTGTTTTCTAAATGGTGTTTCTTATCCACGCGTTTTACCTGAAAAAAACCTCTTATCACTATGGCAGTAGTTAACACCAGGAAAAAAATCACCACATACTCCACATGCTGACCCAAACTCGGGAAAGCAATTCCTAAATAATGACCTGCTAACACCAATACAAATGCCCATATTACACTACCTGATATAGTGTTCAGAGTAAATTTCCTGATATCCATTTCCACAATACCCGCCAAGATAGGTGCAAAAGTGCGCACTACTGGAAGAAATTTACTCACTATTAATGTTTTACCCCCATACTTGATAAAATACATACGTGTTTTTACCATGTATTCATACTTAAAAAATAAGGAGTCGGGCCGTTTTAAAAACTGCCGGCCTACTACTTTGCCGAAGAAATAACCTGTAAAACCGCCGGCAATTGCTGCCAAAGCAATATAAGTTGCCAGTAGCCATGGGTTTATTTCCAGTTTGTCTACGGCATACATGCCTGAAATAAAAAGCAAATAGTCGCCCGGGAGAAAAAAGCCAAAAAAAAGACCGTTTTCAGCATATACTATTGCAATAATCAGTACTACTCCTGCAGTAATGATTGCATGACTGTCTGTAAGTGTATTAAATAATTCAAAAATATGCATATGCTTATTCAGCTTCAGTAATCAAAGGTACCTGTTCACCGTTAGGTTCAAATTTTTCTATCCAAAAATTATTAAAGCCCAAACCAATACTAATGCGGATTTGCTGCAATTGTAACATCTCGAGTATTGCCAGGAAATTAAAAACCATGGCAATTTTATCTTTCTGGAAATGCTCTATGATTTCAGAAAATGCAAGTCTTTCCTGTTGGGTCAAAAATTCTAACAGATAATCCTTTTGTTGTTCTATGGTGTAAGGGTAAGGATCTACGGTGTGAACAGGTTTTTTTTGTTCCATTTCGTAGCGGCTTACCACTTTCTCAAAAACCTTCAGCAGTTTGTATAAATCAATATCCTGAAGCTCCGATTCCACGTTGGTCGTTTCAGAAAGCTTTTTCAGTTCTTGTATCAGGTTACCACGCTTCTCTTTACTCTGACGATCCAGCTCCATACTTGCCAGTTCACCAACCACAGATTTAAAACGCTTGTACTCTAACAAGTGGCGGACAAGTTCTTCACGAGGGTCAATCTCGTTTCCCTGTGCATCGAGCTGCTGACGAGGCAAAAGCATTTTTGCCTTAATGCTCATCAACGTGGCAGCCACCAGAATAAACTCACTGGCCACCTCAATGTTCATTTGCTCCAGATGTTTCATATAATCCAAAAACTCTGCCGTAATTTTTGAAATCGGAATATCATAAATATCCAGCTCGTCCCTTTCTATGAAAAAGAGCAAAAGGTCAAAAGGACCTTCAAAGAGTGGTAATTTTATTTCGAAACTCAAGAAGCCTGTTTTTTGTTTTTATCCGGGACCTGTCTGATGATTGACAGACGGTAAATTTACAAAATCCTTCGGACTTACAGCTGATATTTTAGTGAAGCTGGCGAATTTCGAAAAAAATAACTTAATTTTACTGGTTGTAACACTAAAGCCTTTACAATAAAATAACAGCGTATTAACAATCGTTATTTTCAACAAAATGCCTCAAAATATTAGCCAAGTATGGTAATAAAGCCGGGAAAACTTCTCGCCAACATCAATACGCCAGCAGATCTCCGAAAGCTGGACGTATCACAAATGGCTCAGTTAAGTGAAGAATTAAGACAATTCATCATTGATACTGTATCGGTTTACGGTGGCCACTTTTCTGCCAACCTGGGAGTTGTGGAATTGACCGTTGCCCTACACTATGTTTTCAATACTCCGGTAGATCAATTGATCTGGGACGTTGGGCATCAGGCTTATGGGCATAAAATATTAACAGGAAGAAAAGAAGATTTTCATACAAACCGTGTTTATAACGGACTTTCAGGCTTCCCGAAACGTTCAGAAAGTGCGTATGATGCTTTTGGTGTAGGCCACTCTTCTACTTCAATTTCTGCCGCTTTAGGTATGGCGGTAGCTTCTAAGATAAAAGGCGAAAAAGACAAACAACATATTGCTGTAATCGGTGACGGTTCTATGACTGCGGGGATGGCTTTTGAAGCAATGAACCATGCAGGTGTAACTGACAGTAATGTTTTGATTATCCTGAATGATAACTGCCATGCTATTGACCCTAACGTTGGTGCCTTAAAAGATTATCTGACAGATATCACTACTTCCGGCACTTATAACAAGTTCCGGGATGAAGTATGGAAAATGCTGGGCAAACTCAACCGCCTTGGTATTAATGCACAGGAGTTTGCTTCTAATCTGGAATCAGGGCTTAAATCTTCTATTTTAAAACAGAGTAATTTATTCGAATCTCTCAATATCCGTTATTTCGGTCCTATAGACGGTCACGATGTTAATCATCTGATAAGCGTACTTGAAGACCTGAAAGATATACCGGGGCCGAAATTGCTGCATTGTATTACCGTAAAAGGTAAAGGCTACGCACCTGCCGAAAAAGATCAGGTAAAATGGCATGCACCGGGTAAATTTGACAAGATTACCGGAGAGATCAAGAAAAAGGTATACGACACACCTCAGGCTCCTAAGTATCAGGACGTGTTCGGACATACTATTGTGGAACTGGCTGAGAAGGATAAAACCGTTATGGGAATTACCCCTGCCATGCCTTCAGGTTCTTCATTGAATATTATGATGAAAGTAATGCCTGACCGTGCCATTGACGTAGGTATTGCCGAGCAACATGCCGTAACTTTTTCTGCCGGACTCGCTACACAAGGCATGACACCTTTCTGTAATATCTATAGCTCATTTATGCAACGTGCCTACGATCAGGTTGTGCATGATGTGGCTATTCAGAAATTGCCCGTGATTTTCTGCCTTGACAGAGCCGGAATTGCCGGGGCTGACGGGCCAACGCACCATGGCGCTTATGATATTGCTTATTTCCGTTGCATCCCGAATATCGTAGTCTCTTCTCCAATGAATGAAGCAGAGCTGCGTAACCTGATGTACACAGCTACCCTTTATAAAGATGGCCCTTTCAGCATCCGCTACCCAAGAGGTGAAGGTGTGATGCCTGAATGGAAAACACCTTTTGAAAAAATTGAAATAGGTACCGGCCGTAAAATTAAAGACGGCGAAGACGTTGCAATTTTGACACTAGGCCATATCGGTAATTATGCCATTGAAGCTTGTCAGCAATTACAGACTGAGGGTATCAATGTTGGTCACTATGACTTGCGTTTTGCAAAACCTCTGGACGAGAAACTTCTTCATGAAGTATTTAAAAAATATTCAAAAGTAATTACTGTAGAAGATGGTTGTCTTCCTGGCGGTGTAGGAAGTGCTGTTCTTGAATTCATGGCCGACAAAAACTATAAGGCTCAGGTGATCCGTCTTGGTATTCCGGACCGCATTATTGAGCACGGGGAACAGGCCGAACTGCACCACGAATGTGGCTACGATGCAGAATCAATTATCAATACCGTAAAATCGATACTTGAAACCACTCAGGCATAAATAAAAAAAGGGACTCAAATTGAGTCCCTTTTTTTATTTACTAATTACATAGACTTACCAATTTTATGTAAATCATATCTTAAAAAGATAATTACAAGTATCTAATATTAACTTTTTATCAGCTATGGGAAACTCTCTTCATCAAGAGTTTATTTTTTTCTGTTAATGGAAAAGCTGATACATCTGGCAGGAAAAGTCATATACTGATGTCTTAAAGTAACTCACTAAAACTACTCCGATTTTGTTACTTCTTCTTGTTAATAGTTAGTAAATTTAATCTCAACATTACCTAACTTCTCTTTACTAAAAATGAAAAGATTTTTACTTTCTGTTTCCCTTTTATTAAGTACGCAACTTGTGATGGCAAGAAAGCTGGTTGTGACTTCAGCTTCAGACAATGTAAGTTCCGCAACCAGTGGTATGCTACGCTACTATGTTAAGAACTCTCAAAGTGGTGATACTATTACTTTTGCAGTTGCTAAAGTTACATTGGCAGGTCAAATCGATGTTTCGTCATCAGTTGTTATTGACGGCGGAGCTAACAAGACAACACTGGACGGTAATTTTAAAGATCGTATTCTGAATGTTACTGCTTACTTTTCTTCAGATAAAATCACTATCAAAAACCTTAAACTTATCAATGGGAAAAGAACATCAGACTACGGCTGGGGTGGAGGTATGTATGTATTCACCTCAAGTGGCAATGTAGCTGTTGACAACTGTATTTTCTATAATAACGAAGCCGTGGCCGGAGATGACGGACAAGGTGGAGCCTTACGTAACCAAGGGGGTATATTTACAAACTGTGTGTTCTCAAATAATAAAGTAAGCGGCACTGCAGGTCCACAAGGTGGCGGCGGAGTAGCCGCTATTGGCGGTACTTTTATTAATTGTGTATTTACCAACAATGCTGCTAAATGGGGAGGAGCCGTATATGCTTCAAATAACGCAAAGTTTTATAACTGCACTATTACCAACAACAAAGCGACTTCCACAAGTTCTTCTGGTGGTATACAGTCTGAAGGTGCTACGTTTGTAAATTGTGTTGCATATAACAATCATGTGAACAGTACCATCAACAATGTCAATGCCATTGATAATTCTGTAGTTAAAAATTCTGCTTTTGAAGCAGGAAATGCCCTTGTAGGAACTGAGGGTAATATCGGACTTCCAACTTCTCCTTTCAAGGGCGGTCATAATACTGACAGTCTCTCATTAGCAGAAAATTCAACCTGTATTGACGCAGGCACAACTACAGGTATTACTGTTTTAACAACTGACCTTGCCGGTAATAAAAGAATTGCTAATGGCCTGATTGACTTGGGGGCTTATGAATATGCCTCTTCTCCTATAACAAGTTTATCTGATTCAGAAATCGCAGAAAAAACACCTGTTTTATATCCTAACCCTTCAACAGGAACCGTGTATTTAAACAAAGGAGACCTCCAAAACAGCCATATTGAGATATATGATTTAGTTGGGAACTTTATCCTGGCACAAGATAATATTGGTACAGGTGACGCAATTAGCATACCGCAATCCGGTGTGTACATTGTCAAAATCAAAATTGACGGGAAGGTATATAACCAAAAATTGATTGTAGAATAATTAATTACCAGTCACTTAACACAAAAGCCTCGTTTTGAAACGAGGCTTTTGTGTTAAAATAACGATAACTGTCCCCTTTCCGGCCTTCGGAAGGCAGTTAAGTTGAACTCGTAGGCTGGTTTATCACCCATGTATTTCTTGCGGGCAGTTTTGAAAAGCTGATTGATCGTTTCAGCAATCTTACCTTCGCCACGCATACGTTTTCCAAAAGCACTGTCATATAACTGACCGTTGTGACAATCCTTGATCTGGTTCATTACCTTGTCGTAACTATCAGGATAGTTCTTTTTTAGCCAGTCATCGAATAGTGGCTCCACACTGCCACTAAGACGCACAAGTGTATAACCTGCCCAGGAGGCACCTGCTTCTGAAGCCGCTTTGATCACATGAGCGATGTCGTAATTATTGAGCCCGGGAATAATGGGAGCAACCATGACTCCGACATGAATACCATTGCTGGCCAATGTTTCCACTACTTTCAGCCTATTCTTGTAAGAAGCTGTGCGCGGCTCCAATTTAAGCCGCAGGTCTTCATTAAGTGAAGTAATGGAAATTGCTACATTCAACAAGTTATGAGAAGCGAGTTCCTTCAATATATCAAGATCACGAAGGATCAGCTGGTTTTTAGTGATCATCCCGACCGGATTGCGGTATTCGGCAAAAATCTCCAGCAACTGTCTGGTAAGCTTATATTCTTTCTCTAGAGGTTGGTAGCAATCGGTATTCCCGGACATGGAAATCACCTCGGGTTTCCATTTTTTGCTATCGAAGCACTTGCGTAGCAGTTCAGGTGCATTAGGTTTTACGATGAGCTTACTTTCAAAATCGAGACCCGCGCTATAGCCCCAGTATTGGTGTGAATTCCGGGCATAACAATAAATACAGCCATGCTCGCAACCCTGATAGGCATTGAGCGACCATTCCATTTTCACATCCGGGCTTTTTACTTTGTTGACGATGGTTTTGGGATAATCAAAAAAGACCTGCGTCTTCACGTTCTGGATCAGCGGCTCATCCTGACCATCTCCGTTTTCGCTGTCTTCTACCCTGTGTTTCTCGTATGGATTGGCAGTCCTGAATTGAGACCCCCGCCCTTTGATATAGTCGTCTTCCTGCATATTGCCTCCGATTTTGATAACGGGAAAAAGGGGAAAGGAAGTTCCTGATCTATTACACTTGAGAAACCAAATTATGTACTTATTTTTGAAGTAAACAAACGCTGTATGGAAACAAATAATACCCTAACACCAAGAGAAGAATTTTTCAATAAATTCAAGAATATTGAGCTTATCATTTTTGTAGTTGCTGTACTTGCAGTATTAGCAAAAATAACGGGGCTGCATTTTCCCAAACTTAGTCTTATCCTTATTTCAACCTTGGGAGCATGTTCCGTTTTTACCTACCTGTTTTCTTTTAGCGGTGAAATTATCTATGAAAACAAAAACCCTAAGCTACTAATGATCTTAGGCCTTGGTAGCAGTGTACTTATGATTGGCACTCTTTTTTCTATTATGTTCTGGCCGGGAGGCAGAATGTTTCTGATTGCAGGCTTCTTTGCCAGTGTATTTTCTCTGATTTGGATAGCAGCTACAATGGGCAAACAAACTTTCGGGTTCACCAGCATTTACAACAAAGCCCTGTTAGTCAAAATTATCTTTTTTTCCAGTATTGCTGCATGGGCTTTAATATCACCATTGGAATTCTATAAACAAGTTAGTGTTAATGGCAATGATCCAATAGCAGTACGCCTGTATGAAGAACATATCAATGACCCTAAAAACACTGCAAAAACCAAAGCCTATTTTGAATATACAAACTCAAAAAACCAGAGACGTCGCTAATAGCTTTGTCTGATTTTTTATTTATGGCCTATCCGCCACCAACTGTTTTTGCATACTAAAGAACAAGGTGGCGGCAGGTTCAGGGTTTAAACCCGGCAATTCAAACATTCTTCCCCTCGCATAGTACCCTTGTCAGCCCCATTTCCCTCTGATTTTAGAACCATTCTGAATCACAATTAATTGCTGTTTGTTTTATAGAGAATTCGTAATTTTCTGCCATACCAAAACCATTTGGCTATCTATATTATGACACAAAAGAACTGGGAAGTGGCTTTTGAGCCGTTGATTAAAAAGTACAAAGGCAAAAAACATCCACTTGACTATAAAAGCACTTACCAGTTACTTGTCATGGTCATCCTCTCCGCGCAGGATTCTGATAAACACATCAACGAACTGGCGCCGGCGTTCTTCAATGCCTTCCCTGACATGCATGCGCTTTCAAAAGCAGATGCTGATTCATTGCTTCCTTTGATAGACAAAGTCCGCAACTTTGGTAATAAGATCAAATGGCTTTTAAATCTGGCTCAAACGGTAAAGGAGGACAAGAATATTCCTATGACACTCGACGAGCTTACGCTATTGCCTGGTATTGGACGTAAATCTGCCAATGTAATTTTGCGTGAATCTGGTAAAAAGGCTGAAGGGATTATTGTTGATCTGCACGTAGTACGCGTAGCTCCACGTATCGGCATTGCCAGCGGCACTGATCCTAAGAAAATAGAAAAACAGCTGATGGAAGCCTTGCCAGAAAAAGACTGGAACGAAGCTGGTATGGCTATTTCATTTCTCGGGCGTGAAATCTGCCGCCCCACAAATCCTAAACATAACGACTGTGTGATGAAAAGCAGCTGTACTTATTTTGCTTCTCTACCCCTGTAAAGAAGCAAAATAAG
>CAZNHL010000068.1:21245-22332 GCA_964572965.1 uncultured Bifidobacteriaceae bacterium | reverse complement strand
TGGAGATTACTCTCTGATAAATGCAAGAGCGGGATTCAGATCAGAAACATTCAGCTTATTTGTTTGGGGAAGAAATCTTGCTAATACAAATTACTTTGAACAATTACAGGCAGCCGCAGGTAATGCAGGTTTATATGCAGGTGTACTTGGTGATCCTACTACTTATGGCGTCACATTGAGATACGGTTTCTAATCGACACCTTTTTATTCCCGGTAAACAAAAAGCCTTGAGAGATTCTCAAGGCTTTTTATTATTATGACTATCCGCTTAGTAAGATCTTTCTGGGTTAAAAAGATGTTTCAAACCATAAAGATCCATATTGATTAAAACCTTACAGCTTTATAAGGAAAGCCCATAACAAACGAATACCGGATTTTGTGTTACTATTAAAACAAGGTATTCCAGTCATCAATAATACTATTGTTTTGAAAAAGCTTTATTTATTATGTTCAGTAAAGTATGATCGCTTTCATCTGCCGAATATTCCCAAAACATAACTCCACCCAAACCTTTCTGTTTTACATAGGCGCACTTATTTTTAAGAGATGTTTCATCTTCATAAGAAATAAATTCCTTTTTACTCTCATTCCACAAATAAGGAACCTGTGCTAAAGTGTCCCAATAGCGCTTATAGCCAGCTTTATTAACCAACTCGCCAGCAATAACATTATAATTGATCCCCGTGCCTCCAGTTGTTGCTTTCTGATTTAATCCATGAGTCTTACCTGCTTTAACACCATTCCATTTGCGGCCATAAAAAGGTACACCAACCACAAGCTTATTGAAAGGAACTCCCTGCTTATGATGTAGCTCTACAGCCCAATCTGTAGATAGTTTTTTACCTGTCTGAGCTTTTGAGAAATAAAGATTAGAATGATGACCGGTTACGCTGTCCGCTCCATTATATAAATCATAACTCATGATATTTATGAAGTCAAGATATTCCTGTGCCTTACCCAGCTCTGTATGGTCAATATATTCATCCATCCCTCCGGTTGCTATGGTAAGTAAATAATGCTTCCCGGTCTTTTTGGTTTCAGCTTCAAACCGTCTGCGGATTTCAGCCAGCATAAGAGTAAAGTTTTC
>CAZNHL010000068.1:0-21235 GCA_964572965.1 uncultured Bifidobacteriaceae bacterium | reverse complement strand
CTGGATAAAAGTTTTGCCGTTTGTGGTGGTTCTAAGTTTTCTTTATCCTCTGCCCTGAAAATATTGCCGGCACCGGGTAAACCCGGGTATTCCCAGTCAAGATCAATGCCATCAAGTTCATATTTCCGCACAAAATTTAACACACTTTCTGCCAGCGTTATTCGTGACTTTTCAGTCAGTGCAACATCGGAAAACCCTCCTGACCAACTCCATCCGCCTACAGAAACAATCAGTTTTAATTCTTCATTTGTTTCTCTCAATATTTTAAGTTTTTCAAGATTTGACGCATCTCTCTGCACATCTTCAAAAACTACCCGCCCATCAACCAAATTAGCAAAAGCATAGTTAATATGTGTCATCGAAAAGGCATCCATATTACCCAACCGGAGTTCGTCCCATCCAGCAATATAACCAACCACCCTGTAAGGAGAAGGTGCTTTATCTACCCTTTGGGTACCGGAACACAATAACCCTGCAGCAATAATACCAGCCACCAGAACAATGATTTTTTTCATAGATCAGAAATTAGATGAACATAAAAAAGGAAGCCTTTTAAGCTTCCTTTTTATATCAATTGGTTATTTAATTAAATCTAAAAGGTATTTCCCATACCCACTTTTAACCAGGGGCTCTGCTACTCTTCGCAATTGATTTGCATCAATAAACTTCATTCGGTAAGCAATTTCTTCAATACAGCCTATTTTTAGACCTTGTCGTTCTTCAATCACCTGCACAAACTGTCCTGCCTGCATTAAAGATGCATGAGTTCCGGTATCAAGCCATGCTGTACCTCTATTCAGAATACCAACTTTCAATTTTCCTTTTGCAAGATATTCTTTATTGACATCTGTAATTTCGTACTCACCACGTGCACTTGGCTTAATATTCTTTGCCACTTCAATCACACTATTGTCATAGAAATAAAGACCAGGCACGGCATAATGAGACTTTGGCTTAGAAGGTTTTTCTTCAATAGACAAAACATTATTATTATCATCAAATTCGACAACTCCATAACGCTCCGGATCAGTCACGTGATAAGCATAAACTACCCCGCCGTCAGGATCGTTATTCTCTTTAAGTAAAGTGCCTAAACCTGAACCATAGAAAATATTATCTCCAAGAATCAAAGCCACTTTATCGTTACCAATAAATTTCTCTCCAATAATAAATGCCTGAGCCAAGCCATCAGGGCTAGGTTGTTCTGCATATTCAAAACGGCATCCTATTGACGCACCATCACCTAACAAACGTTTGAAATGGGGTAAATCATGCGGTGTTGAAATAATCAAAATTTCACGAATACCAGCCATCATCAATACTGATAAAGGGTAGTATATCATGGGTTTATCATAAATTGGCATCAGTTGTTTACTTACTGCCAAAGTCAAAGGATGTAAGCGCGTACCGCTGCCTCCTGCAAGAATAATTCCTTTCATAATTCAAAAATGAGCTAATAGCTCTCTAATCTAATAATATGGCCTGGTTTTCAAGGAACCAGTTATATGTTAATTGCAAACCTTTCTCTACTTTGACTTCAGGTTTGTAATTCAACAATTTTTCGGCTTTGGATATATCTGCAAGACTATCCCGGATATCTCCTTTTCTTGGCGCTACATGAACAGGTTTTAAATCTGAGCCGGCTGTTTTGGCCAACAAATCGAACAATTGATTTACTGAAGTATTATCACCAACAGCAATGTTATAAACCTGACCTAAGGCTTCCGGATTTTTTACAAATAAAGACCTTATATTGGCCTGAACAGCATTAGACACATAAGTAAAGTCGCGTGCCTGAGCGCCATCTCCATAAATCTCCGGCTTGTTGCCTTCAATAATTGCCTTAATAAATTTAGGTATTAAAGCTGCATATTCTCCTTTTGGACTTTGATTAGGTCCGAAAATATTAAAATATCTCAGGCCAATTAACTCCAATCCATATATCTGGGAAAACACTTCAGCATAAAGCTCATTCACTTTTTTAGTGACGGCATAAGGAGACAACAAATTCCCCGTTAATGACTCTCTTTTGGGAAGGGTAAGTTCATCACCATAAACAGATGAAGAGGAAGCATACACCAACCTCTTCACTCCTTTCTCATGAGCTGCGACTAACACATTTAAAAAACCATCAGTATTAACAGCATTTGTGGTTATGGGATCTTTGATACTTCTTGGTACTGAACCTAATGCCGCCTGATGCAAAACATAGTCAACTCCATCACAAGCCTTGGTACATGTCTCTTTATCCCTGATATCTCCTTCCAGAAAACTAACTTTGCCTTCCGAAACAAACTGTTCTATATTCCTAAGAAAACCGGTAGAAAGATTATCTAATACCCTTACTTTTCCCGCCCCGTGAGCCACTAAGTAAGACACCAGATTTGACCCGATAAAACCAGCACCTCCTGTAACAAGAAAGGTACTATTACTTAAATCTGTAGTGTGATATGTATTCATCTTGATAACAGCAAACTTATAAAAAATAAAGCTTTGCCAAAAGTCTTTTATTTCACAGTTAATATGCTTTATTTAATTTCCGATCAAAAACCCGTATATTTCGTTATCGCAATCAGGACATTTTATTAATTTGAAAAAACATTTTCCTCAATGCTATCAAAAAAGGCTAAATACGGACTAAAAGCACTTATATTCCTTGCAAAGCAGGATGACGGTAAACTATTCCTCATTTCAGAAATTGCAGAAAAAGAACGTATACCTCATAAATTTCTTGAAGCAATCCTTCTGGAATTAAAAAACAATGCCATACTTTTTTCTATGAGAGGAAAAAACGGGGGCTATAAGCTTGCTAAACCTACCACTGAAATTTCTGTAGGTAACGTAATACGTATGATTGATGGTCCATTGGCTATGATCCCTTGCGTAAGTAAACTTTATTACCAGAAATGCGAAGAGTGCATTGATGAAGCCACCTGCGAAATCAGGCACATCATGCAGGAAGTACGTGATGCAACTACCGGTATTCTTGACGGCACAACGCTGGACGACTTAATTCACGGCAGAAGTAAATTCAAACTGGTATAATGAAACCTGTAGAGATAGATAAGGCACTGTTTATTCTAAATAGAAATAACTTAAAGGCTAAACTAAAAAACAATGCGATCGCTGTAATACATGCCAATGACCATATGCCTACCAATGCAGATGGCCACATGGCGTATAAACAAAACAGCGACCTTTTTTATCTTAGCGGTATTCAACAGGAACAAACCATCCTTTTACTCTACCCGGACTCACAGAACAAGAGTTTCACAGAAGTCCTTTTTATAAGAGAAACAAATGAGCTTGTACAAGTATGGGAAGGGCATAAACTAACAAAAGAACAGGCCCGTACAGTATCCGGAATAGAAAACATACAATGGCTCTCACAATTTGAAAGTGTTCTGCATGCATTAATTTTCGAAGCTGAATACATTTATCTTCCAACCAATGAACACGTAAGGGCTACCATTGAAGTTGAAAGCCGCAATGCACGCTTTATTAAATGGTGCAAAGAACATTTCCCGCTGCATAAATATGAAAGGCTTTCTCCCCTGCTGCAAAGTTTAAGAACCATCAAATCAGATACAGAGATCAGACTTATTCAGGAAGCCTGTAACCTTACTGAAGCTGCTTTCAGACGCGTGCTTACCTACACTAAACCGGATGTTTGGGAATATGAAATTGAAGCAGAGTTTGCCCATGAATTCATCAGGCAAGGCTATGGCTTTGCTGATTATGGAGCAATTATTGCATCAGGCACAGACAGCTGTATATTACATTACCATGACAACAATAAGCAATGTAAAGATGGTGATATCATCCTGATGGATGTAGCAGGAGGAGTTGCCAATTACAATGCAGACATGACACGTACCATTCCTGTCAATGGCAAATTCAGTGCTCGCCAGAAAGAAGTATATAATGCAGTGCTTCGAATTATGCGATATGCCATTAGCCAATTAACGGTTGGTAATACTTTTGAAAAATATAATAAAGCAGTAGCGAAAATAGTCGAAAAAGAACTAATAGAGCTTAACCTTCTTAAAGCAGAAGAAGTTGCAGAACAGTCAGATTCAAACCCTTTATATAAGAAGTATTTCATGCATGGTGTTTCTCATTTCCTTGGACTGGATGTGCATGATGTGGGAAGCCGTTTTGAAGCATTTAAGGCGGGCATGATACTTACTTGCGAACCCGGTATCTATATTCCGAAAGAAGCTATAGGAATCCGCCTGGAGAATAACATTCTGGTTACTGAAAATGGCCCTGTTGACATGATGGCCAACATTCCTATTGAAGCTGATGAAATAGAAGCTTTAATGAACAGCCGGCAAAAACACCTCTGATAAATCCGGTTCTTCTGACTAATGAATACACCGAATAATTAGTCAACTCGATGCTTATTTAAGTTCCGAGAGTAATGAAAATAGCCTGCCTATTGCATAGGTCAATTTCTGTTTTTATCGAAGCATCGAAGTATTTTATCGGAATTATTCCTTTTTAATACCCCTAAAACCATCTTTTTGAAATGTACCCCGTATTAGGGGTACAGCAGTTGAAATAACATGAAACAACTTTTACTAATTATTGGGCTAATTGGCTTTACTCAATTATCTTATTCACAAAACACAGGTCTCGATAGCATTTTTAATGCAGGAAAAGCCAATCTTAATAGCAAAAACTACATTGTTGCTATCTCGCAATTTACAGATGTGATCAGTAAACACCCTGACAATGCTTCTGCTTACTATAACAGGGCACTAGCTAAAAGAGGTTTAAGTATCCAATCAGACTACCAGACTAGCGAACCTTGCCACGATTTTGCAACCGCTCTTGAATTGGGAATGACAGATGCAGTACCACATCTTGAAAGAGAATGTATGACAGAATGCCACCAGACTTCTAATATTTACAGCGCTCCTGAAGAAGTTTTTTGCGCAGATCTCAATTCGAAAGTCCTCTACCACCTGCCTGTTGAATTTAACCTGCTTAATAATGTTGTAAAAATCAACCTATTCAACAATAAACTAACAAATTTCCCAAGTGAAGTTTACTCCTTGGCAGTTTTGATGTTTCTTGACCTCAGCAGTAACAAAATAACGGAAATGCATCCGGAAATAAAGAACCTTGTCTATCTGAAAGAGTTAAACATGAACAAAAACTTCCTTCACAACCTTCCGATGGAAATAGGGCAGCTTACTCACTTAAAACAACTTTACCTGCGCGCCAATATGATCGATGAACTTCCGCACTCTATGGGCAGTCTTAAAAACCTTGAAGAGATCGATCTTGCAATGAACAGTCTTACTTCTTTACCTGAAGAGTTTGCAAACCTGAAAAACCTGAAAACAATCAATCTCGTGGGAAATCCTATTGAGAAAAAAGAGCAGAAAAAAATTATAGCCATGCTTCCAAAAACATGTAAAGTATATTTCGGGGATGGAGAATAATTATTAACAAAATTTTTAAAAAGTAAGGGACAGTCTATTTTAGACTGTCCCTTACTTTTTAATATCCCCCACATTGATCTCCCTCAAAAGAGCAGAATACAATATGCTGGAACTTCGTGTACAACACAAAGACTTTTTAACTCCCTCAGGAATTAGTGCCATTTCATAATTTATCCGCTTATTTCCTGTTTTCACCGCAGAAAATCGTCCTTTGTTCTATTTTCAACCTGCTTATTGTCAAGCCAAAGTTACTTTTTAATGACGCTGTTTGTAGTATTCATAAAGCAGGCCTAACATTATTCATTGGGGCAAACTTATATAAGCTTTCACCTTATACTATTCAGTACTATGGAAAAATTTCTATCAGCACTTTTTTGCCTTGCTGCAAGTTTGACCACTTTCGCACAAGTAACTAAACTACCAACTTATGCGATAAGGGTACAATACCCTATAGATAACATTAAAGATACTATTGCTCCAAAAGCAGGGGGAACGGTAAAGGCTAATTACTATATAACCAAAGACTCTATAATCTTTCATTACAACAGCTCCAACCTTTTGGAAATGGAGCAAATTTTCAGAACAACAACCCTAAATGCTAACCCAATAAAAGTTTTCTATCCTGATACAAGCCGCTTCTATAGAAAATATCTCTACGATAGTAAAAACAGAACACTATCTATACAACACTGGACAATTATAGGCTCTCCAGACCCCTCGAACCCTCGTAGCTGGGCACCATTCCCCGGAGGAGATACTTACTACCATCATGCAATACAAAGAATAGATTCATTTGCTTATGACAGCCATGACGCACATATCTTCTACAGAAGATATGAACCTTTTAATTTTAGCAACAGCAACTTTACCATGGTTATCAAAGATGGATGGGAAAATGACTATCAATATGATGAACTTGGAAGATTGAGTAAAGAAGACCGCTCTATTTGGGAACAAAACACAAAATACAGAATTCTTATAAACCCAGACCCTATTACTTATGTATATCGTTATCAAGGAGCATCAAATAAAATATTAGCTCGAAAGTTCTACGGTTATGCCCCAGGATATGGGTTTATTATTGGCACTGATAGCTTGTTTACTTATGACAATCTTAATCGGATTACCAGCTGGAAAACATTCCCCTATTATCACCCAATGGATGGCTTTGATTACAGTAAAATAAGCTATTTTGATACAACAATCTATAATGGGAACAGCTACGAATCGAACTCTCGTTTGACTGGCTCTATAACCAATCTTGATACCAGGGTCACCTGCGGGGGCGCAAAATATGATCAATTAGCCCGAGTGAAATTCTTATACAGTGGCCTACTTCATTCGTCCTTGAATAGCAGTGAATATAATAACTGCAATAGCAGCTTTACTATTGGCCCTAATTCACGGGTTCATCATTATAACGATGATAACGAGGGCAATCTTCTTTCTATTGACAGTGCATATGCATCAAAAGAATATACAAACGGTTATACACTTGGTGGCAATATATATTTTGACACAATTGCCTATTACAATTTTAAGAAAATTGAAGAAGATCCTACTACTTCTTTAACAGACCAGACACATGAAAGTATAATCAATGTTTACCCAAACCCTGCCAGTTATGAAGTAAACATATTGACCAATGGCAAGCCTGCTGTACTTATACTCTACAGTATGGAAGGCCGGATATGCCTATCTCAGGAAATAAAAGAAGAAATTATCAGGCTCAATATTAGCCATTTACAATCAGGAATTTATATACTGGAACTTAATGGACACCGAAAAAAACTGGTAATCCAATAAAAAGCTCGGGGCGCTTTTCCATTTGAGGCTGTAGTACTAATAATTACGCCAAGCCACCGCCCGGTATAACCACAAGTATATCAACACAATAAAAAAATCAACATAAAAAGTTCTATTAGCTAAATAAACTTACATGACTATTTATACTATAAAAAACCAAAGAATAACGCAGCATGGTTTTAGATAGTTTTTATCATCAAAGTCAACTCTATTTATTACATCATGAAGTCTAGACCACATTTGTGTCACAAAAAATTAAAGCTACCTTAGTAAAGTATTGGGACTATATGGATACTTTCAGGTTAATTGCTACACCGAAGGTCTTAGTCAGGGTTTTCGTCCTTCCCAATTGATGGTAAGTTAGTCTCGAGTATTGGGTTTTAAATTTTTATATGTATTTAACTTTTTCTAACCTTAACTAGAATTATGCTACACTTTAAATATTCAATCTACCGATCTACCCGCTATACATCAAGTTATCAATCATTTAATTCTGGGACTTTTGTGTTTTCCCTTAAGTTACTTTTATTTATTCTGGCTGTATAGATTATAAAAATACAGAATTAAATCCAACAACTATGGGCAAGATCTTCACAGTATTATTATTGTTGAATGCAAGTTTTATTGCTTATTCTCAGGTTACAAAAGTTCCATCTTATGCAATAAAAAACCAATATTACATCGATAATATCAGAGACACCTTAAATCGTAAAGCTGGAGGAAACATCAGAGCAGACAAACCTATAGTAAAAGATTCTATTATTTTTTACTATAATAATAGTAACCAACTGATTCAAGAACAAATATGGAAAACTGGCGACCCAAGGTACCTTTATGATACCAGCCGTTTCTTCACAATCTACAAATACGATTCTTTAGAACGCTTAGTATCCAAAAGATATGGAGAAATTAATGGTTCTCCCCACCAAGACAATCCTCTTTATGGCAATCCAACTACCCATTATTCCAGTCAGATTGTCCGTATAGACTCATTTGCCTTTGACTCACGTGGTAACCAATTATTTTTTCGCAAATATGAGCTATTTGATTTTTTTAACAATAGCCCTTCTAATGTAAATATGGTAGTCAATCATGGCTGGGAAAAAAACTACGAATATGATGAATTGGGCAGAATAACACGGGAAAGGTCTTATAAATGGGTTCAAAACAATAAAATCATAAAAAACTATCAGGGAATATATGATCTGGATTTCAACTACAGGTATATAGGGAACACCCCGACAATAAGGGCGAGAACATATTACAGATATAATACCAGTATCCCTTTTTACCTGAAGGACAGTTTGTTTACCTACGATACACAAAACAGAATAACCGGCTGTAAGCAATATGGTTATCCCATATCAGCAGGCAATACAGATTATAGCGTAAAGTCTGGTTTCCGAGATAGTATTTATTACACTAACTCAGGTTTGGAATTTTTGTATGGTGATGAATGTTTCGGAACAACTCTTGATCATACAGGGCGGCTTAAATACACCTATTATGGTTCGAAAGGACCATTTAAGCAATACAGTTCATTTAAAGGCTTTGAGTTGTATGGAGAAGATACAGGTCCATTATTGATCAACAGACAATATGACGGAAGTAATAATTTGTTAGCTATCGACAGCGCATACCAATATAATGTTTATAACAAATTACAATCAGTTGAAACCGGTTTTCGGTTTGATACTACAACATATTATGACTTCCGAGACATCATAGTTACTACTACAATCGACAAAATACACAAAGAAGAATACTTCCACATATATCCTAACCCTGCATCTGAAAAACTAAATATTATTAGTCAAACAGCACATTGTTCTTTAAATATATATACCATAGAAGGTATCAATGTATATCGAACGGAACTAATTGATTTCTTTACAGAACTTGATATTTCTCATTTAGCAAATGGGATTTATGTTCTAGAAGTAAATAATTATCGCCAAAAACTATTGGTGAGGTAAATACAAACTACTTTTTTATTTTTCTATGGAACAAAAAGTGTAATTACACTGATCAGACTTTCACTATAAAAACTGTCGGGAATAAGGGAGTTTATTACCCAGACACACCTTCCCGGAAAAACCGGGAAGAGCATGTATGGAGGACCCGTGCGTCAACACGTGTACCATTTCCCCTAGAGGAAACATGTTGTCAAAATCAATCTTAAAAAAATCTAACAACAATGATTAAAATTAACGCTTTGGCTCGAAAAGCCATAATATTATCATCATTAACTTTTTTATCGACCAGCATTTTATATGCTCAAACAGTAAGAAATAATGCTACCAGTACTACACCTCCGGACAGAGACTGGTCTGTTTTAGCCACAGACATGTCTCCAAACTCTTTTGGAAGCCCTACAATCGTAAGAACAACAGGCACATCTACCAGTGCCTGCCTGGATAATACTAACGACATCCAGTCACCTGCAACCTTTCAATTAAACGTTTCCGGATTGAGTTCCGTAACCTACACATGGTCATTGAACCCTAATGGAAGCCTTGCATTTGTAGCTCCAAGCAGTACCAATACAGTTTCTGTAATACCTGTAAAAACACCTGCAGGTAATTTACCAGGCATACTTACTGTAACTTACAGGGGTGTAAAAGACTCCTCATACAGCGTTACATATACACCTGATTCATGCGGAGGTCCCGGCAAACCCAGAACAGTTCCTATAACAATACAAATACCTAAATCAGGTCAGGCATCTGTAAATCTTGTTCAAAAATTTACTCACGACTATCCTATCATAGGTAATACCTGTATCGCTGAAGGAGACTCTCTGACATTTTCCATTGCACCTATCGTAAGTTCATACGAAGCCAAAGACGGGTACAACTGGACAAAAACAACCAGTTTCCCATTTACTGTATTTACAGGGGCAGGTTATTCATCCCTTGACAATAGCTCCGTTACGGGATCTCTTGAAACAGCTCCAACTTTTCCTTGTAGTCTTATGGTAAATGTAGGAGCTTGTAACCAAGCTGCAGGCGACACAAAATACAAAATATTTAAAAGGCTTATGGATGCACCTGTAGCATCTATTTCTGGCCAGGGAACAAATCAGTCTCCATGTCTTCCTCCCAGTGTTTCCTCAATTACACTAGGCATCAGCAATGTAGATGATGCAAATATCGACTACGAGTGGACTCTCCCTAATCCGAATTTCAGTTTTGCTTCAGGCTCTGATAAAAATAGCCTGGCCCCTATAATTAATATTACTAACGGAGCCTCGGATAAAATTTATTTGAAAGCCACACCAAAAAGTAGCGGGGCATTTTGCCTGAGAACGAATTCCGGGCCGCTATACGATACACTTAGCATTAACAGGACACTTGCCGGGGTTACAATAGATGGTGGTTTAGGTGGTACATGTAAAGGGATCAGTACCAATAATGGCTATAGCCTCTCAAATCAATCAATAGCTGTTAACTGGTCAGTACCTCCTGGCTGGACAATGATAAGTAATCAAGGTTCTACCACTTTACTTGTTGACGTGACCAGCGGTGCTGGAAGCAATGGTGTCATCACTGCAGTATCAGTAGCCTGCCCTACCGATACTGCCAAGTTGTTTGTCTACACTAAACCAAGCCCTCTCACAGGAGAAATATCTGGCCCAACATGCCTTACTCCTGGTGACGTAACAAATAAAACATACAGTGTAACAGCTACAGACCTTGCATCAAGCTATCAATGGAAATTCCCTTCTGGTTGGACTATTGTTTCTGGAGATAATACTAATAGTGTAACAGTAACACCTAACGGTACAACTGTAGACTCTATTACAGTAGTTGCAATAGGTGGCTGCGAAAACAGTAATAAACTATTTAAAATAGCTTCTTTTGCACCAATCAAACCTACTGATATCAATGCTAGTAAAATATGTTTCAATGCCGGCCCAAATTTATCAGATAATGTAAATTTAGAGGTTGCAAACCCTATTAATGGCCAGAGTTACATATGGAGTACCACCCCTACCAATCCTGATTCAGATTTTCTATTAGGTGGTTTTGGCAATATAGGTAGTGCGATTAATGCAACTGCTGTAGCTTCTACATCTGGCGAAATAGGTTCATATACTGTAAAAGTAGTTACTTCAAGCCTTGGTTGCAGTATTAAAGATTCTACATCAAAAGTATTTTCTGTTGCAACGAACCATGCCAGAATTGATAGTAGTTATGATGGAGAAGCAGGAACATATCGTTTTGTTGTAAGAAACAATGCTACTAATGACTTCTTTGTAAATGGTACCACCTATCAATGGTATAAAAATGGTAATCCTGTAGGATTAAACAACAGACTATTAACTCTTGGAGATAGTCCTACTACTTATGCAACAATCTCTGTGGTAGTAACTACTCCATCAGCGGCATGCTCTACAAAAGTTGAAAGGGGTACAAATTATTCTAACTACCTGAGAACCGACAGCCCTACAACAGCTTTCAATATTCTACTTTCACCAAACCCTGCACAAGATGAAGCAGGTTTGAAAATCACTAATTTCAGTGGTAATAAAGCAGATGTGACAATTGTAGATCAATCGGGCAATGTTGTTGAACATTTTACAACTACACAAGCAAAAACAACTATCAATACTTCCGGTTATGCTTCCGGTATCTATATCATTACTGTGGTAGATGGCAATAACAAGCAAACAACCAAATTGAGTGTTGTTAAATAATTACCTTTTCAATTCAGAAATGAATTAAAAAGACCAAAGGGTATCGCGGTGTTCAACTGCGGTACCCTTGATTTTTATAAGCATTTTCTCATACTTATCATTCTTTTGCAATGAAACACAGTTTAGTCACTTACTTAAAAAGTAGCATTCTCTTCAGCCAGATACAAACAACCATCATTATTTTCTTCTTATCTCAAATTACTAATGCCCAACAAAACCCTGTTATATCTTTTCTATCCCCCAAATCAGATACCATTATACAGGAATCTTCATCTATCAGCTTTTCAGCCGTTGCTTTTGAACAAAATGGCAGTATCCAAAAAGTAGCGTATTATCTGGGGACAAGCAAGATTGCAGAGTCTACAGAAGCTCCCTATAAAGTCTCCTTTGAAAATTTTGGTGTAGGCACTTATTCCATCAAAGCCAAAGCAACTGATGCCCTGGGCAATAGTACAGAGACCTGCCCCAAAATACTCCGCATTGTAGATGCAGCAACCGGCTGTAGTCCTACCCCAGCATATGCAGAAAACAGTGGTTACTGTCCGGGAAGCCGCGTAGTTAACCATGGCAAAAAATATGAATGCCTGCAATGGCCGAATTCAGACAAATGTAATATGTCCGCCAGTGTTTATGCCCCGGGCACAGGCAGCAGCTGGCAGGAAGCATGGCTACAACTTAAAGTCTGTTCTCCTTCCGACACACTACATATCAATGCCTGTGGCAATACACCATTATATGCAGAAAATGGTGGTTACGGTCCGGGCAGCAGAGTAGTAAATCAGGGAAGGAAATACGAATGTCAGGAATGGCCGAACTCCGGCTGGTGCAATGGAGCTTCATGGGCTTATGGTCCGAGTATTGGTGCTTACTGGCAGGATGCCTGGATTGATCTTGGCAGCTGCTCGGGAGAGTCGACAGACCCAAATCCATTGTGTGGCTCTATACCTGCTTACACAACTACTGAAACTTATAATGCAGGAAATCAGGTAGCCAATCTCGGTAAAGTTTACGAATGCCGTCCATGGCCTTATTCTGGCTGGTGCAATGGCGCTGCATGGGCATACGCACCAGGAACAGGCACTAACTGGACCGACGCCTGGACAGACAAGGGATACTGTACTGAAAATGGCAGCAGGCAAGAAACTCCCGGCAAAACAGTTTCTGTACGGATATTTCCTAATCCGGCAGAAAATGAATTGCACATTGAAAGCAAGGGTGCATTCACCAAAGCTAACTATATTCTCCGTGACCTTAATGGATTAACGATCAGGCAAGATATACTGTCAGACTTAGAAACAATACTAAGTCTGACTGAACTACCTGCGGGCATTTACTTACTTGAAATCAGGATAGACGGGAATAGTAAGACAGAGAAAATAACTAAGCTATAATAAAAGGCTCCGCTTTTGTAAGCGGAGCCTTTTATTTATGATGCTGCCAGGCGATACAGGTCTTTCAGACCTCTTCCGTAACCGTCGTAATCCATTCCATAACCCAACACAAAATCGTTTGGTATTTCTATTCCAACAAAGTCAACCTGATAAGCATTGTTAAAAACGTCTGGTTTCAAAAAGGCACAAGCAACTCTGATACTTTTAGGGTTAAACTGCTGTACTTTTTCTTTAAGGTAAGCAACAGTTTTGCCCGAATCGATAATGTCTTCAATAATCAATACATGTCGGTTGCTGATACAAGCATCGACCGCAAGAATATCCCTGAAGGTTCCTGTCGACTCCATTCCTTTATAAGAGGCAACCTGACAACACTCTACAGTAGTTGAGAGCGTCGTTGCCCTCAATAAGTCTGAAGCAAATAACAAAGCCCCTTTTAAAACCACCAGAAAAGTAACTTCTTCCTCATTATAAATTACATCCAATTCTGCTGCAAGCCTGTTTACTTCTGCCTGAATTTCTGAGGCTTCTATGAATTTTTCGAAGCTTTTACCATTCACTTCCATAATCATCTACTATTTCTATAAAACAAAAGCGGCCTTGATGCAAAACACCAAGACCGCTCTTTATTAGTACTACGGGTTAATTAACCACCAATAGCGATTCTCTTGAATTCAGCAACAGTTAAACCCTTGCTAACTCCGTCTAACAACTGAGCAATAGTTTTGCTATTATCTTTAACGAATTCCTGGTTCAACAAAGTTGAGTCTTTGTAGAATTTGTTCAATTTACCCAAAGCGATTTTCTCAAGCATAGCTTCCGGCTTACCTTCAGCACGAGCTTGTTCTTTACCGATTTCGATTTCTCTTTCTACTGTAGCAGCATCTACACCGTCTTTATCAACAGCTACCGGCTTCATTGCAGCAATTTGCATTGCCACATCCTTACCTGCTTCTTCAACGTTAGCACCTCCAACATTTTTGAATACAACCAATACACCTAATTTACCATTAGAGTGTACGTAAGGAACTACTTTCTCTCCTGATACATTCTCGTAAGAATGGATTACCAATTTCTCACCGGTTTTCCCAGTCAATTCAACAATTGTAGTATCTACGCTACGCCCATCAGCCATTGGCAAAGCCAATAACTCAGCAACGTTAGCAGGATTTTTAGCTACAGCGAGATCAAGGATACCTTTAGCAAGGTTTTTGAAATCGTCGATTTTAGAAACCGGCTCAGTTTCGCAAGCGAAAGCCAGCAATTTACCGTTTTTGCCATCAGAGCTGATATTGATCAGGATAGTACCTTCTGCTGTAACGTTTTCAGCGCGAGCGGCAGATACTTTCTGGCCTTTTTTACGCAATATATCGATAGCAGCTTCAAAGTCGCCGTTAGCTTCAGTCAAGGCTTTCTTGCAGTCCATCATCCCTGCACCTGTCATTTGTCTCAGTTTATTTACATCCTGAGCCGAAATTGCTACTGTACTCATTGAGTTTATGTTTTTATGGTTTTATTCGAAATAAAAAAATTGAACATCAAAACGCAAAGTATGATGTTCAATTTAATATTAATGTATTGTTAGGAAATATTAAGCTTCCTCTTCCGCAGATGCTTTAGCTTTGATACTTTCGTTCTCAGCGTCATCTCCGTCTTTGTCATCTTCCTTATTTCTCTTTCTTTCTTCAAGAGCTTCTTCGATAGCTGCACTGATCGCTTTAGTGATCACTGAGATCGACTTGAAAGCATCATCGTTACCTGGGATTGGGAAATCCACAGATCCCGGATCAGAGTTAGTATCAACCAGAGCGAATACAGGGATGTTCAATTTTTGTGCTTCAGCAATAGCAATGTGCTCTTTCTTAGCATCAACAATGAACAAAGCTGCCGGCAGACGAGTAAGGTCAGCAATACCGCCCAACAATCTTTCCAATTTCTCTCTTTCACGTGTGATAGTCAAACGCTCTCTTTTCGCAAGTGCATTGAAAGATTCATCTTTCATCAACTTGTCGATAGAAGACATTTTTTTCAACGACTTTCTTACTGTTACGAAGTTGGTAAGCATACCACCCAACCATCTTTCAGTAACGAAAGGCATTTTAAGTCTTCTAGCTTCATCAGAAACAATTTCTTTTGCTTGTTTCTTAGTAGCCACGAACATTATTTTACGTCCTGATTTAACGATATTTTTAATCGCTGCTGTGGCGTCATCAAGGCACGCTAAAGTTTTGTTAAGATCGATGATGTGGATACCGTTCTTCTCCATGAAGATGTACGGAGCCATTTTTGGGTTCCACTTGCGAGTCAAGTGACCAAAATGCACACCAGCTTCCAACAAATCTTTATATTCTACTTTTTTAGACATTGTAAGTATATTAAAAGATAAAGATTAACGTTTACTGAACTGGAATCTTCTACGAGCCTTTCTACGACCGTATTTCTTACGTTCAACCATACGAGGGTCACGAGTTAAGAAGCCTTCTTTCTTCAAAGCAGGTCTGAACTCTTCATTGATGTCAACCAATGCTCTTGAGATCGCATGACGAACCGCTTCAGCCTGGCCGGCAATACCGCCACCTGCAACGTTTACCTTAACGTCATATTTACCAGCCACTTCAGATGTATTGAACGGCTGATTAACGATCGTTTGTAGAATTTCAGAAGGGAAATATTCTTTGTAGTCTCTTGAGTTTACAGTAATTCCACCATTACCCGGTGTTACGTAAATTCTCGCTACAGCAGTTTTCCTTCTACCAATTGTATTTACTACTTCCATTGATATCGCTTTTAGAACTTAATTTCCTTTGGAGATTGTGCAGCATGAGGGTGTTCAACACCTGCATACACATACAAATTAGTAAATAACTCTCTTCCAAGTCTTGTCTTTGGCAACATACCTTTTACTGCTCTTTCAACAACAGCAGTTGGTTTTTTTGCAAACAATTCTCTTGGTGTAGTTACGCGCTGCCCACCTGGGTGACCAGTGTGAGAGATATACTCTTTCTCAACTAGTTTTCTACCAGTGAATCTTACTTTGTCAGCATTGATTACGATGACATTGTCACCTGTATCAACATTAGGAGTGAAGTCTGCCTTGTGTTTACCTCTGATCACTTTAGCGATCTCACTCGCTAAACGACCCAGTACGACACCTTCAGCATCAACAACAACCCAATTCTTCTTAGCAGTTGCTTTGTTAGCAAAAGCTGTTTTGTAGCTTAATGAGTCCAATTTATTTAAATTTTACCAGTTCTAATACTATACACTGCCCCTTAAAAATGGGGACACAAAGATAAAACCACTTTTCAGAAAATGCAAACACTTTCAGAAAGTTTATGAATTAATTTCCAGCTGCTTAACCAAAACTGCAAAATCCTTAGGATAAGGAGCTACTAATTGCTTTGATTCTCCATCCATATCTGTATAAGTCAATGCATAAGCATGCAGCGCTACACGCCTTATAAGGGGTTGCTCCTCTGTATCTTTCTTCAGATTGAATTTTCTTTTGACTTCGGAAAGAAAAACTTCTTTACCACCATACTGACTATCTGATACAATCGGCGCTTTTAAACAACTAAGATGTATCCTGATCTGATGCATACGACCAGTAACCGGACGACATTCTACCAGTGTTGCATTCTTAAAAGCTTTGATGGTATTAAAATAAGTAGTTGCCGGCTTACCCTTTGCTCTGTCAATCTTTACAATACCATCCGGCAGTGGAAGTATCGGTAAATTGACCATGATACTTTCAATGCTATGTACACCATTTACGACAGCATGATAAACTTTCTCAACTTCTCTTTTCTCAAACTGGATTGACATATGCCTGTAAGCCTCCGGATTCTTCGCAATAGCGAGCATTCCAGATGTTTCTTTATCAAGCCTGTGGCATAACTGAATGTCTCCGGCATACTCACGTGCCATTTTAAGAATACTGTTACCATGCCCTGAACGTTCGTCCAGAGATGAAACACCATATGGCTTATTAATGAAGATGAAGTTGTCATCTTCGTGAATTATATAATCTTTAAAACTATTCATTCTATACTGTTTCCATCTGCTTCTGACCTTTCTTTAATTTGAAAGAAAAAGTCGTCCCCTTCCCTATTTTACTTGTTACGGACACTTTAGAATTGTGCGCTTCAATAATATGTTCAACAATGGCAAGCCCAAGACCAGAACCTCCTTTGTCTTTGTTCCTGCTTTTTTCTATGCGGTAAAAGCGCTCAAATATCCTGTTCAAATGCTCCGGAGGAATACCTGGCCCATCATCTTTCACTGAAACAGAAATGCTTTCTTTTTCTTTTGAAAAAATAATTTCGACACTCCCCTTTTCCTCACCATATTTAATAGCATTGTCTACCAGGTTAATAAAGACCTGATTAATTCTCTGTTTATCTGCAGATACCCAGACAGGTTTATCATTCGGCTCTATTTTAAGTTTAATATCCCGTTTAGAAGCCTTCCCTTCCAATTGCTCCACAACTTCTTTTGCCAGGTTCAAAATATCAAAATCCTGCAAATGCATCTTTGTCTCACCTGTTTCCATCTGTGACAAAGCAATCAGGTCCTGTACTAATACATTTAGCCCGTCCAGACTTTTAGCAGCCTTGGTCAGGAAACGCTCAGCTACCTCAGTATCTTCCATAGCGCCGTCCAACAAAGTATGTACAAAACCCTGGGCTGCATGAATAGGTGTTTTCAGTTCGTGTGATACATCAGCCAAAAACTCCCTTCTGTAAACTTCAAGCTTTTTCAACTCATCAATCTCCTGCTGTTTCTTGGTTGCGTAGGTATAAATTTCCTCATTGATTTTAGAAAGCGGATTGGCAGAATAGTTTACTTTCTTGGCACTTATTTTAAAATCTTTCTTCTTTACTTTTTCAATCACAGAATAGATTTTATTAATCTCTCTGAAAATCAAAAACTCAAAAGCAAAATAGACAAAAACGAATGCCGCCGAGAAAGAAATAGAAAAAGCTACCAGCAATTCAACACCATCTGCGCTTTTCAGCAAAGACAAAAATGCCGTTGTGAAACCACTGATCACTGCTGCTAATACTAAGGCTACTGCTCTTGGGTTAAAAAACATCTTTTAAATTAATAGTGATTCTTATAATAGGAATCAGGGGGTTAAAGCCTATTGTCACTTGCTAATCACGATCTTTCTGAATAGTAATAAAATGTTCAATACCATTAAAAAAGAATGTTCACCCTTTTGGGGTGAACAAAATTACAAATTCGCTTGGTATTAAAGTAATAAATTACTGATTCACTATCTATTAATTCAATAGCGGATCAAATTTATAACCAACTCCTTTAACAGTAGTAATATATCCTTCGCCAACTTTCTCTCTTACTTTTCTGATGTGTACATCCACCGTGCGTGCCAGTACATACACATCTGCACCCCATATTGACTGCAACAAGTCATCTCGATTAAATACTTTATTCGGGTTTGTTGCAAGGAAATAAAGCAGCTCAAATTCCTTTTTCGGCAAGTTAATCGGTTGGCCCTTTTTGAACACTATATAGCTTACACGATCAATAACCAGATCTCCTATTGTTACTTTGGCAATTGTTTCCGGAGCCTTTTTAGTATCCCTTCTGAACAATGCTGCAATCCTGCTGCTCAAAGCTCTTGGCTTAATTGGCTTCATGATATAATCATCGGCGCCAACTTCAAATGCAGCAATCTCTGAATACTCTTCAGAACGGGCTGTCAGAAATAGCACAAAAGTTTCTGCCAATTCCGGCACTTCTCTTATCTGTCTGCAAGCTTCTACACCATCCAACCCAGGCATCATAATGTCCATCAGGATCAGATCCGGATGAAACTCCTTCGCCACTTCAACAGCTTTTTTACCATTATTAGCTGTTTTCACATCATATCCTTCTTTTTGCAGATTGTACTGCAAAAGCTCAAGAATATCTGCATCATCATCTACTGCAAGGATTTTGTAAACTTTACTCATAAGATGTTTTATTCCTTTTTTATAAATAATTGTTGTAGTGCTTTTTCTAGATCTTCGCCTCTAAGGTTTTTAGCAACAATTTTTCCATCAGCATCAATTAAGAAGGTATGAGGAATAGATGTTACTTTATACGTTTTTGCAGCAGATGATGACCAGCCTTGTAAGTCTGATACGTGAGACCATGTCAACTGGTCTTTTCTAATTGCCCCCTTCCACTGATCTTTACTATTATCCAATGACACACTGTATACAGTAAAGCCATTATCTTTGTAAGCTTTGTATAGTCTTACCACATTCGGGTTTTCCATTCGGCAAGGTCTGCACCACGACGCCCAGAAGTCTAACAGAACAACTTTCCCTTTTAAAGAAGACAAGTTAACCGGAGTTCCGTTGGTATCTGCTAAAGCAATCTCAGGTGCCTCATCTCCGATATCAACACCGCGTTTCGGCATTGCAGCTACATATTTATTTACTCTTGGCGAACCGACAAACTCATCCTTCATTTGCTTGCTCATCGGACCGGCATATTCCAAAGCATATTTATCGAAAATATCGATCAGTGATTTGTATAAAACCAGCTTACCATCTGACTTTGCCGGAGCCATTGCCAGCAATTTATCTGCCGATGCCTGAAATTCAGGAACCATAGGCTGTGTAAAACGAACCAAATAAACTTCTGTTTTACGAGGAATCAAGGGACTTTTAACGAGAGACTCATCAGTGAAATCACTCGCCAAAAAATAATTATTCGCATTTGAAGAATCACCAATCGCCAATGAATTCAAAAACTTAGCCATAAAGGTTCCTTTATTTACCGCAGCCAACTTAAAATATCCTTTTTGTAAAGCAGCAAAAGCCGAATCCAGACTCTTATTTAATGCCTGAGCCTCAACTTCTGCTTTAGCCTGATCTTTCGACTGTTGCAAAGCGGCAGCTTTTTTGTCAAGGTTTTTATAGAAATCCAGAAAACTTGCATTAGACTTCAGATAAGAAGCTAAAACCTCATTCTCCTTCGTCCCTGTATATTTAGCCAATACCGGCTGCGTTTTCATATCAGCTTCTATCGTTACATTTTGGCCTGACAAAACCACATCAAATGCATTATCCTTATCAAAACCAACCCTGTAAAGGCCGGTCGTAACGGTTTTCAGTTTTATCTGAAAAGTATTGCTACTAAATCCGGTAGAGTCCAGCTTCTCCAATTCATTACCGAAATAGCTATAAAGATAAACTTTGGATTTCGCAGGTGCATTTTGGATTTTTCCAGTGATAGTTAAAGCCGACACCTTGGCAGACACTAGTGTCATAAGAACCAAAGCACCAAAACGACAACCTCTTTTCACCAGCTTTAAGCTATTTGTTTTACAAAAGTACATTGAATTATATTCGTTTTTTAAATAAGAACAAGGATTAACAAATTAGTAACTATTTGATAATATTAGGCTTGTGACGCAAACCATTATATTCAATCAGATCAACTTCTACAGAACCCACAAACATTTCTGCTTTGGCTTTTAAGGGGATTTTATTCCCGTCATCAGAAATCCACAATTTGATGGCATGATCCCCGCTTCTGAATAACTGGTTTTCCGGCATAATTGGAGAAATAATAATTGAGTTGAAGGTTCCCCCTTTTGTTTTCACTTTCCCTTTCCCAAGATAAGTCATGTTGAAATTATAGGACTTATCTTCCATAAAGGCTGCTACAGTAAACACCTCTCCTATTTTCATACTTTCAAAATCCAATGTACGCAGATAATAATACCCGCTTACAATATCCATTACATCAGTCGGTATCTGATAATTTTTTTCAGGCTCTCCTTCCACCACAACTTTGGCATTATGATTGTCCTGATCAAAATAAACTACTTCTTTTTTACGATATTTGCCTTCAGCAATAACCCTGTA
>CAZNHL010000067.1:24503-24720 GCA_964572965.1 uncultured Bifidobacteriaceae bacterium | reverse complement strand
ATACAGACAAATAGCAGTAAACAAACAGGAACCGGCCATGCCCAAAGTTTTTTTTTATTCAAGACAAAAATACTGAGAGCAACCATAGAGCCATATAAAAACAATGTCTGAAACGGCGTGATGAAAATATCTTCTGTTACAGAATATGGAATACTGTTCAGCCAGTGAACAAAAATATTGATACAATCAATTGACCAGGCAAGTTAATTGCCTGGTC
>CAZNHL010000067.1:0-24493 GCA_964572965.1 uncultured Bifidobacteriaceae bacterium | reverse complement strand
CACAACAACATTACCAGACCAATAAAAAGTATAATTGTAGACGCAGGAATAACAACCATATTGGCGAACCAGAACAAATTAGGGAACTGATAGAAATACAGCATCCCGAGCGGTGCTACAGCCAATTGCGCGGTTAGGGTTACACTTAAAGTCTGCCAAAGCCAGTCGAATGCCTTATTAGGTGCTTCCCAGGATTCGTACAAAGGTTTCTGCCAGCAAATAATTCCCGTAACCGCGGCATAGGAAAGCTGAAAACCGACATCATAAATAATGTAAGGATCAAGACAGAGTAAAATAAAAGCTGAAAGAAAAACTGTATTAAAAACCAATGACCGGCGGCCTGTTGCCTCTGCAAATACAATCAGGCAACACATAGCAACAGCCCTGAGTACAGAAGCACTCAAACCCGTAAGCATGGCATATAAAATCAGCAGAACAATAATGATACCCGCATAAAAACCATGCCCTAAACGGTACTTTTTAAGCCAACCGAAAATAAACGCCAGCATTGCATAAATTAACCCTACGTGCATTCCAGAAACCGCTAATACATGCAAAGTACCTGAGTTGGCATAATCATCACGGAGGTCTTCGTCTAATTTACCTTTTACACCCAACACAAGTGCTGTTGCTATGGAAGCTTCATTTTTGCCAGGCACAAAGCGATGAAAATAATCTGCCAGTGTTTTACGGCAACTGATTGACAAAGCACTTATCGCATTTCCCCCGCCTGTACTTAACAGAGAGCAGTCCTCTGCTTTCACATACGAAACAGCACAAATGCCTTTCCTTTTCAAATACAACTGATAATCAAAAGCGCCTGGGTTCATAGCCGGCTTAGGGGGGAGCAATTTTCCTTTCACAACAATCCTGTCACCATAATTCAATATCGCTTTCGGGTGATTGTAGAAAAACACTGCTGATTCTGAAACACTGTGCCAACGGTTATTCAGCTTTATTTTGTCTAGCCTGATTGTTGTTTTGAACCCACGGGATGCTTCCTCAAAACCATCCGTAATAGTGCCGGCATAAGCCTCTGCTTCATATAATCGTTTATCTGGTTCTTTCTGATACAACGACACCAGTATTGCTCCCAGCGCCACTAAAAGCCACATACCACTTAATCCTAAACAAAATGTCCGGAGTCGGTAATCAAACAGTTTGATGAATGTCAGGCAAAAAAACGTAACAAACAGCCCTGCGGCAAAAATCAGCCAATAAACGATGGAAAAACCAATAGTGTCCTGCAGGATTATCCCAATAGTAAAAAATACTGCATAGCGCAGGAACGGATAGCGATTGAACATAAAATAAAAAATTAACCTCCTTTAAAAGCAGGAATATATCTACCGAAGCACTACAAACTTCTGTGTATCAATTACTCCATCATGTAACAAACGTACGATGTACATTCCTGAGCTTAGAGAGTGAACCGGATAACTGAAATCTCCCGACTTAACAGAATGATACTGCGTTTCTAATACCTTCTGTCCCCATGTATCATAAATTTCTAAACCGACATCTTTTGTTCCTCTGAATATCAGTTCCAGGTTCAATACATCAGAAACGGGATTTGGGAATAATTTGATCGTAAAACCTTCTACCGGCTGCGGTTCACACGCTGTAAAGTTCAGGAGCTTCATACGGCGCGGGCTCATTTGGATAGCAGTATGCAAGCGCGTTTTCTGATCTGCTGTAAAAGCACTCATACACCTGTCATAAGTATAGTTCATGAAATTCTCTATCATGGCCACACTTGGTGAAGGTGTACATTTCGTAGATGTTTTATACTGACAAGTTGTGCTTGACCCTTCTTCTACGGGAGTGTCATCACAATAATCTGTACCACAGCTATTACAGGATCCGGAACAATCTACATCTCCCCATGTGTGTATCAGTCCACCAAGCCAATGTCCCACTTCATGGGTGGCAGTTCTGCCTAAGGCATAATTCGCAGACAAATTACCGGTTGTACCAAAAGCCCTTGTTGCTATTACTACCCCATCAGACAAAGAATCACCTTCATATACAGCCAGACCTGGCAAATTTGTATTGCCCGGCAATTGGGCATAGCCTAAAAAACCACTATTTAAATTACATACCCAGATATTAAGGTATTGATCTGTAGGGTATAAACCATAAGACTTGATAATGGCATCATCAGTATAGGCCGAAAATGATTTCTGACTTACATAATGACGTGTTATTCCATTAAAGTCATTGGCCTCTGATGCTGCCAGACAAAACTGAATCTGCATATCGGCTGCAATACCTTTGAATTGAGGACGGGTATCGGCTGTATCAGCATTCTGTTTACGATAATCCTGATTTAGTACTTTGATTTGCGAACGTACCTGAGCATCGGAAATATTCTGATCAGCACTATTATACAACACATGAACAACCACCGGAACAGTGACAATTCCTGTAGCAACATCTGTTTGCCTTAAAGCTTTTCGTAATTGTATTTGCTGCTGTAGTTTTCTTTCAAATTGTTGCTGAGCTTCCTTCAGAGCCGGATTTTTTGCAAACCTGATGCTGTCATAAACAGTATTGGCACAGCGTTGGGCTTCAACAGAATGGCTTGTGAAAAATAAAACAATTCCCAAGAACGGAAGTGATACACCAATTCTCAGGAATTGTTTAGCTGTATTCATAAAAAACAAAAATTTATGCCTTGGCATTTTTATCAGGTTTTTCAGCCTTTTCGGGTTTTGGATTTTCCCTTTCAGCTTTTTCTTTTTCTTCTTTCTTCTCAGACTTGTCGTAAGCGTTCACAATGTCTTTTACCAAACGATGGCGCAATACATCTTTGCCATCAAGCTCTACGATCCCTATTCCTCGAATACCTTTTAGTACGCTCAAAGCATGTACTAAACCCGACCGCTGCCTGCTTGGCAAATCTATCTGAGTTTTGTCACCGGTAATAATCACCTTCGAGCTTGATCCCATACGTGTCAGGAACATCTTCATCTGCTGCGGTGTCGTGTTCTGAGCTTCATCAAGAATAATGAAAGCATGGTTCAGCGTACGGCCACGCATGTAGGCTAACGGCGCAATTTCAATGATATTATTTTCCTTATAATATTTAAGTTTTTCCATCGGAATCATATCTTCCAATGCATCATAAATAGGTCTGAGGTATGGGTCAATTTTATCTTTTAGGTCGCCCGGCAAAAAACCAAGGTTTTCTCCTGCTTCTACAGCCGGACGGGTAATAACCAGCTTTTTAACTTCTTTATTTTTGAGTGCCCTGATAGCCAGTGCAACTGCCGTATAAGTTTTACCTGTACCTGCCGGCCCAACGGCAAAAAACAGGTCATTGTCTTTGAGCGACTGCACCATCTTCTTCTGGTTTGCAGTTCTTGCTCTTACAACAATGCCTTTATTACCATACAGGATCACGTCTTCTTCCACTACTTCCAGGTTCTGCCCTTCAGTAGTATGTGAGTCTTCACGTACCAGGTATTGATGAATCACTTCCTTCGTTACACTTCCGTACTTCTGGTAATGAATCATCATTGCTTCCAGGATATCGTTGATACGCCCAATATCTGATTCACTCCCCTGAATCTTTATTTCATTGCCACGTGAAATGATTTTTGATTTGGGAAATGCCAGGGCAAGTTCTCTGATATTCAGATTTCCGATACCCAAAAAGTCTATCAAAGAGACATCTTCGATGGTGAAAGTTGTTTCCGTCAATGTTTTTATTGAATCTAAAGCCTAACTATAGGTAAAAGTAGCTAAAAATTTTTAGTTTTGTTTGACCTGACGACCTAATTCAAGACCTATATGGCTCTCATTACTTTTATTTCTGATTTCGGTACAAGAGACCATTACGTGGCAGCTGTTAAAGCAAAGATTGCCATCCACAACCCGCAATTAAGAGTGATCGATATTTCGCATGATATCGAGCCCTTTAACCTTGCCCACGGGGCATTTGTATTAGGTTCTGTTTTCAGGGATTTCCCATCCGGTACAGTCCACATAGTAGGCGTACATGCCCCTGGAAATGTGCAGGAGCGTTTTATTGCTGTAAGACTGGAAGAACATTACTTCATCGGCAATGACAACGGTATTTTTGCGCTGATTTCTGACAAAAGTCCTGCTGTGATTGTGGAACTTGTTTATGATTCTAACCTTGCAGGTTCTTTTCCGGAGAAAAACATTTTTGCACCTGCTGCTGCTGCTCTTGCCAATGGCAAAGCTATTTATGATATGGGCAGACAGGTAATGGAACTGAATAAAATGCATTTCCGCTCTGTACGTCAGACAAAAAATAATATTCAGGGCCACGTTATTCACGTTGATAATTATGGGAATGCCATTACCAATATCAAAAGGGAAGATTTTGAGCGTTTCCGCAATGGCAGGTCCTTCAAAATTTATTTCTCCCGTGAAACGGTTGACCACATCCAGACATCTTACAGCAGCGAGATTGACGAAGGGAACCCTATCCTTATTTTCAATTCAAGCGGTTATCTTGAAATAGGCTTAAAAAAGGCTCATGCCGGTAAATTATTAGGCCTTAGGTATGATGCCCCTGTACAAATTGAGTTTACTCCGGATATTTAACATTCCTGAAGTTTCGTCGGCAACCCGGCCAAGGATTCGGTTAAACTTTAGAATCAGATGATTTTCGTTGAACATGGTCAGACTTCTTAATAGTACTATTGAATAATGATTGATGCTAAATGACTATCCGCTTCTATGAACCTTCTTATGTTTTTCCCGCAGATAACGCAGAATTTCGCAGATTAGGATTTAAAACTCCGATTCTGAAAAAAACCTGAAAATTTAAAAATCAATAAAAATCTAAATTAGCGGGCAAACTTCAGAATCTCCGGTTAAGCGGATCAGGTAAGGTGTGCTGAAACGGATACTCAATTGATGCTAAATAAATCAGCTTTTCTGCACAATCTTTAGTTTAGAATTTTACTTTTACACTATGTTTAAGTCTGTATTTATTTTTCTTGCATTATGTACTTCCTGCATCATTTCGATTCAGGGACAAAAAAACAACACTGGTGCTATCGGCTATTTTGTCAACCAAGATCTGGATATCATTGATGGCTATCTTGATATTACCTATACTCCCAAAACAAAGCAGGTTTGCAAATTTACTTTAGGTGACACTTATTCTCCCGGACATTACTACGATTTAAACGGCAATAAAATAACCGGAAAAATACGCTACACCATCAGTAACAACTATTTCCGGTTTAGTACAGACGAAGGAAAAACTTCACAAAAAATCAAACCTGACGAATGCCTTTCCTATGTTGTAGGTAAAGACTCTTTTACTGTCATCAGAAACTTTACTGTAGAGAGACAACTGGTCAGTGTAAAAAGAGAAGAGCCTAACTTTGTTGAAGTAATACAGGCTATTGACAGTCTTACCTTTTATCAGCACACGACCATGAATCCTATGGCTCAAAATCCTGTAACTACTTATATTGTAAAAGAGGGAAAAAATGGCTCTTTCGTTAGCTTTCCTCAGAATAATTTACTGTTTTCAGAAATAGCCATGAAATATTTTGGTCATATCAGCTACCTCAAAGCAAAATTAGCTGCCAACGAATACTACAGTGCAAATATGTTGGAAATGATCAAATATCTGGACTTTCATAACCACTTTCTTAGTAAAAAACCAATTCTCTACTCTGCTTCCTGGGAAGAAGTAAGTGATAGCAGCAAGGCCATTTATTATGGCAGGATCGAACGGTTTCAGAATAATCACTGGACGATCAATTACTACTTAAAGGATGGCTCCTATTTATACCAGGGCAATTACTCTTCAATATTTCCCATGGAGAAAAACGGCACGTTCACATTTTATGACGAAAAAGGCGCTATACGTAAAAAAGTAGCCTACACGGATGGAAGTAAAAAAGACTCTATCACCCAGTACTTCCCTGACGGAAAAACACATTACGTTTATGCTTCGGGCAAGAAGCTCAAACTAAAAAAACTATTTGATGTTAACGGTAACGCTCTGCTCGACAAAAAAGGTAACGGAACAGAAACATTTTATGACAGCATTGCTAACAGACTAATTACCAGAGTTTATAAGTCAAATAAACTAAATACGGCTTATTATACTACTCCGGGCGGCCAGATAGTTTATCAATGTTATAACAGGAAACCTGCTACACTAAAAAGAGAGGCAGATAGCCCGATGTATGGTGCTTATGAAGGACTTGGTATTGACTATCCGCTTGAGTCTGTCACCCAAAATAACCATGGTCTTGTATTGGTAAGAATTTTAATAGATAGCAGTGGTAAAACAAATAACATCAGTCTTTTAAAAGGAGTTGACACGCTATGTAACAGCCAGATATTAATTCATTGCCAGAAAAAGTTTACCAAAGAAGTATGGAGCCCGCTTATTATCAACAACAAGCCTGTTAATCAGGAATTGATTCTATCATATATTTTTGAAATAAAAGCCTTTTCCAGATATCGCAATAACTACTATTACAATAATAACTGGATGTGGCAGCAACAAATGATGATGAATCAGCAGAATGCCATTCAGAATATGAGACCGCCGACAATTGGCAGGTAGTTTCATCTAAATTCAACCGGTTCTGCTACCATCAAAAAGAAGGGCTATCTTAAAACAGATAGCCCTTCTTTTTTGACGAATCGAGATCATGTACACTTACTTACAATCTTCAACATAGGCTCTTAATACCTCTGCCACGCCCCATGCCTGTGCAATACAGCCATTAGGAAGAAATGGTTTTTCACCGTCAAATATTTCAGAGATACTTCCGACACCGGCTTCGCTTAAATGAACCTTGAATTTATCAATATGCTTCAATACCTTTTCTTTACCTTCAGCTCCTTCAAGACGCACTTTGGCGGTATAGTATGGACCAAGTAGCCACGACCACGCTGTTCCCTGGTGATAAGCTCCGTCACGTGACCATTGATTTCCTCCATAATGGCCTCTGTAATAAGGATCATTCTGTTCCAGCGTTCTTAAACCGTATGGAGTTAACAAGCTTTGTTCAACGGCTTTCAAAACTGCTTTAGCCTGCTTCTCTTCCAACAATGTAAACGGCAAGCTTAATGCAATTATCTGATTAGGGCGCAAAGCATCATCATTGATGTGGTCGCCTAAGTAATCATATAAATATTTTTTTTCTTTGCTCCAGAACTGCTCTCTGAATGATGCCAATGTTTTTTCAGACTTTTCTTCAAGTCTTGCAGCTTCTTTTTTATTGCCTGCCAGCTTCTGGAACTCTGCGGTAATCTTCAAAACATTGTACCAAAGTGCATTTATCTCAACTGGTTTTCCTGTACGGGGAGTTACAACCCAATTGCCTACTTTAGCATCCATCCAGGTAAGCTGATGACCGTTATAACCCGACCATATTAAACCGTCTTCAGTTTCGTGAATATGGTAACGGGTTACATTTTCATGCCATTGAATGATGTCCTGAAGAACAGGCAACAATTCTGTGATAATAAACTCTTTATCTTTAGTGTATTTGAAATACTTATAAATCGCTACAAAATACCAAAGTGTGGCATCAACTGTATTGTAATCAGGTTGATCTCCTTTATCAGGAAAACGATTAGGGATCATTCCTTTATCAACAACACCGGCAAAAGCTTTCAATATTTTCTTTGCTTCCTCAAAGCGACCCGTTACCAGACATAAGCCCGGCAATGAGATCATTGTATCGCGTCCCCAATCAGAGAACCATGGGTAACCTGCAATCACTGAACGTAGGTCTTCACCACGTTTTACAATAAACTGGTCCGCTGCTAATACCAATTGAGCAATAAAAGGATCTTTCTTTACAGAAGCTGCTTTTATCAGCGTATTTCTTCTTTCTTCCTCTTTTTTCAACAAAGCAAAAGCATCTCTGCCTTCAACCGACTGAGTAGAAACTACAATGCCTAATTTGCTGCCGGCTTTCAGTTTTACAGAGAAATATCCGTATGAAAATAAATCTTCTCTGAATTCCTGACCGCGCTCCATTTCACGCAGGTATTCAAAATCGTGATACCAGCCAGGGAAATGAGTAAACTTAGATTCCGGAACAGCAATCTCCAATTGAGGCATCAGCTCATAAGGATTAAGCTTTAGAGTACCCTTATCAAATTTATAATCCCACTTAACGCTATCATTAGTATGAATAATGCTATGAAAATCTCTGTAGGCGATAAACGGACGCAAGTCCATATAAAATTCTTTTGAAGCAGCTTTTACTTCATAAGTGATCACCACAGTGTCTTCACCATAAACCATTGCAATGGTTTTCTCTATCTCTACCCCACCAACGGTAAAGGTAAACTTAGGGAATAAGCCTTTTTCAAAATTGCTCAGATGTTGAAAACCCTGAGGATTTAGGGTATTAGGAAATTGATTCGTAAATAATTCGTGCCTGTTTCCGTTTGGCAGAACAATGGTCTCTTCCAGTCTTGCCAATAATACAGCTCTGTCAACCGGAGGACGTAGTGCTGAAACCAATAAGCCATGATATTTGCGGGTATTTACCCCTGCCACAGTACCACTGGCATAACCACCCAACCCATTTGTCTCCAACCATTCAAGCTGTGACGATTTATTAAAATCTTTGAGGGTTTTCTTATCAATTGTCAATTCCATATCTTAAAAAGAGAGCCAAAATAAAAGCATCACACCAATTTATAAAAAATGTATGATTTAGATAAACGAAGAGTGAAAAAGAGCGCGAAATTTATAGTAATTCTAAGTTAAAAGGCCATAAAAAAGAAAAACCTGTGACAAATATCCTTTTTATCACAGGTTTTTCTTTTTTTATTGAACAAAACGGCCCTACTTAAAGCTTTTATGAGTCTCAGCCAGCGTCTGGCGCAGACACATTTACTTCTTAGGAATTTTCAACTTTTCTCCTGTTGCAAGGCTATAATCGGCCTTACCATTTGCCTTCAGAATTTCCGGAATGGCCACACCATATTTTCTTGAGATAGCATACATACTTTCGCCCGGGGCTACTTCATGGAACACAAACTCGTCTTCAACACCATTGTCAGAAACAGAAGCAGCAACTTTCTTCTTAATCTTCAATTGCTGGCCAATATTAATTGAAGCTGCCACATCCATATTATTCCACTTTCTGATTGAATCAACCTTACATTCATACTGGCGCGCAACAGCGAACAAGGTTTGCCCCTGCAGCACTTCATGAAGCTCATAAACAAAAGTATCCGTATCAACAGCATCAGGCTTAGAAGGAACTACAATTATCGGCTTCGTTTCAACAGGTACAACTGCTATAGGTTGAACTTTAGCAGGTTGCTGTTCAACAGGTTTCTTATCTTCCGGAATTATTTTTACAGGAACCTGTTTATTCGGGATAGGGTCATTAGCAGGCAACAGAGGTTTCTTCTCCGGGTTTTCAATAATCACCGCTTCACCTTCAGGTCTTCCCATTTTCAGGTAAAGCTTTCTGCCTATCTGAAGCGCTTCACCATCAACAATCCTGTTTTTCTTCTTTAATGATTTCAGCCTGATACCATAGCGCTGAGCAATATCCCAAAGCTGCTCACCCGATTTTACAATGTGAAAAAGTACTATACCATCTTCACGTTTCTTCTCCAGGTAATAGATTTGCCCTTCTTTGACTACATCGTACCGATGAAGGTCATTGTAACGCAAAAACCTTTTAAGCCTAGTGTCTGTTTGTAAGGCCAGCTTCTGAAGATCATCGCCTTTTCTTGAATAAACAGCTTCTAAACCATTCCATTTAAGTAAAATAGGTTCTTTTCCTGCAAGCTGTGCAGCTGTTGGTTTTGGAAAATCATTGTCAGCTGCCGGCTGTTGTTTGCTTTTTGGAACAAAGATATTACTTCCAACCCGGCTGATTACTGCTGTATATTGGTTCTGATCAACCGGTAAGATAACTGTATAAATTTTGTCAGTGGGAATGCGTTTTGTATCCAGCCATTTATTGTACTCATAAACCTGCAAAGGATCCACCCCGCTCAACTCAGAAATCTCTTCCAGTGAGCGTCCATCCGATTCGTTGAATTCCATCAACATGATCAATGGAGCAGTTTTTCCTACAAAATTTTCAAAGGCAATTTTATGCGCCAGGAACTTCACTACATACCAATGTGTATTTTTATCAATCTCCATCTGCTTAGCGCCGATATACTTGGAGTTAATTGTATTTTTTGTTCCACCATAACCTGTATTGTATGACTGCAAAGCATAAACCCAGTTATTAAGCAAACCGAAATTTTTACCTATATAACGTGCTGCTCCACGGGTAGCAGACACAATATTTTTACGTTCATCAACAGAACCATCCACACGCAAACCAACTTCCTGAGCTGATTCTTTTTTAAACTGCCAGAAGCCTACAGCATTTGAAACAGAAACGGCATCAGAGGTAAGAGAACTTTCCTGGAGAACCAGATATTTGAAATCATCAGGCAAGCCTTCTTCCTCAAAAATACGTTCGATGATTGGGAAATAAGTATTAGCCCGGTCAACTTTTTGCTGGAAATACTTCGCATTCTTGGTAAGAGAGGCAACACTAGTACTGATTTCTTTGCGCACTTCATGAGATAGTTCTAATTCCATACCGGCAAATTGCATCCGGCTTGGGATATCAGCTTGTGAGAAGGCATTAAGAAAACTGATAGAAAAGAATACTAAGAGGAGTTTTTTTATCATTCACTATAAACACTAAAGGCCCGGTCGAAACCGGGCCCTGAGGTAAAACATTGATCTTACTTACTATTTAATATCTTATACAACTCATCCAGATTTGGTGTCAGGATAATATCTGTACGGCGATTTTTGGCTCTCGCTTCAGCAGTCTTTCCTTCAGCCATCGGAGAATATTCGCCGTGACCAGCCGCAGTGACACGCTTAGGGTCCATACCTGCATGTGTAAGAATTTTTGTAATTGAAGTTGCCCTCAGCACACTCAAATCCCAGTTATCAGAAATACCGTTTGAAGTTCCTTTGAAAGGAACATCATCAGTATGGCCTTCAACCATTACATGTAAATCTTTCTGATCTTTCAATACAGCAGACAGTTGCTTCAAAGCATCTTCACCTTTTTCATCAACTTTAATACTACCTGTTTTAAACAACAACTGCTCAGACAAAGACACATAGACTTTACCGTCTTTTTCATAAACAGTCAAACCTTTGTCCTTAAAACCAAGCAACGCATTTGCTACCTTGTCTCTCAACTCACGTGAAGCACGCTCTTTGTCATCCAGTACTTTTTGTAATTCCTGGATACGCTGCTCACGTTTTTGCAAGTCCTCACTCAGTCTGTTGATGTTAGCCTGAAGTTCAAGCAATTCTTTTTCTTTAGCAGAAAGGTGCTTGTTCAATTTGCTTGATTCAGCGTCGCAGATCACCAGTAAATCGTTGTAATCTTTACGAAGCTTTGCTGCTATCTTTTTTTCCTGATCCAGCAAATCTTTTGTCGAACGCCAGCCGGAACCAAGGCGTGAAGTATCTTTTCTCAGACCATCACCCTGTGTAGTCAGGTTACCAATGTTCTTCAAAGCATCACCAAGTTTCGCTTTGTTTGCATTAAGGCTATCCTCACAAAGGGCATTATCTGCCTCCAGGCGCATTTTCTGAGCCAATAAAGCATCATACTTCTTCTTCGAAACAATACAACCGGACATCGTCACGGCTATTGCTGCTACTGATAAAAACTTAGTTGCATTCATAGTTAAAAAGGGTTTCTCATTCAAAAATACTATTTTTGAGCGAATACGAACAGGGAAAAGGAATTAGTTTTTTAAAGATTTGTAACTATCTTAAGAGTCTGCTTTTAAAAACGATATTTTTTTAAAACATTTCTTCAACTTAACCGTCTTTAATTCAAGTCAGACTTCATTTTTAAAATATTTATACATGACACAGCAACCCATGTTACCTGAAAATACTTATTCCGGCAAAACGCTTCTGATTACAGGAGGCGGAACCGGACTCGGGCGTTCAATGGCTGAATTTTATTTAAAACTTGGCGCTAATGTCATCATCAGTTCCAGAAAAATAGATGTACTGGAAAAAACAGCACAGGAGCTGGAAAAAGCAACAGGCGGTAAGGTATTACCTGTTGCCTGCGATGTACGCAATTATCCTGAAGTGGAGGCAGTTATTAAAGCCGGTGTTGATAAATTCGGAGGAATAGACATTCTGATCAATAATGCTGCCGGTAACTTTGTAAGCCCCACAGAAAGACTATCAAACCGTGCATTTGACATTGTAGTTGATATTGTACTCAAAGGAAGCTACAACTGTACTTTAGCTTTAGGAAAATACTGGATTGAATCAAAGCGGCCGGGCACCATTCTTAGCATCGTTACTACTTATGCTTCCACCGGATCAGGGTTTGTTGTTCCTTCTGCCTGTGCCAAAGCAGGTGTGGTAGCTTTAACAAAATCATTAGCTGTAGAATGGGCTAAATACAACATTCGTACTGTAGCTGTTGCTCCCGGACCTTTCCCTACTGAAGGTGCATGGTCAAGGTTATTTCCGGCTAATGTTGCTGAAAAACTAGATCCTAAAAAACGCATACCGCTTCAGCGTTTTGGCGAACACCATGAACTGGCAAATTTAATTACTTACCTGACCTCTCCTTTTGCAGCTTATATTACCGGTGAGGTAGTAACAATTGATGGCGGTGAATGGCTGAAAGGCGCCGGAGAGTTCAACGATTTCACTGAAATCAACAATGATCAGTGGGATGCTATTGAAAAAGTAATCAGGGGGAAATAATCCTTCCTAAATATCGCCATGGAATTAATCACACTGAACGGACTAGCTCTCCCTGTGTTTAAACCAACACAGGCAAATGGTACCACCATTGTGATTAATTCCGCCACTGGCGTTAAACCAAAAGCTATACGAAAAGTTTCAGCCTTCCTTTGAACATGGCTATACGGTCATTACTTATGACTATGAGGGTGTGGGTGAATCCATCCATGACAAACTCAGCAAGATCAAAACAAGTGTAACTTCCCGGGCCGAAGAAAATTTCACTTCTCTATTAAATTATGCAAGGGTAACCTTTAATCCTTCCAAACTGATTGTCATTGGCCATAGTATCGGCGGGCAAATCATAGGTCTTTCACCAGAAAGTAAGCATATCAATTGCATTGTGCTGGTAGCCTCTCAAAGTGGTTATTGGAAACTTTGGTCAAAACACAGATTGAGGATGTGGTTTAACTGGCACTTGTTTATTCCTCCCATTACTAAACTCCTTGGTTATTTCCCGGGCCAGAAACTGGCAGCCATGGAAAACCTGCCTGCCGGTGTTTCGCTGGAGTGGTGCAAATGGTGTAAGTCGCCCAATTATTTTTTTGATTATAAACCAGAAGTATAAAGCCAATTCAGCTCATTGCATGTTCCACTGGTATCATATACAGCTTTGAAGATGACCAGTATTTTGCCCCACCCAAAGCTGTAGCCTGATCATAAATATTCCGGATGTACACTGAAACAAAAACATATTTATACTGCCAAATTGGGCATCTATGAAGTTGTGGGGCATTTTGGCTTTTTCAGAAGCACCTACAAAAATTTTTTGTAGGTGGATTTATTGAAGGAAATTTCGGGGTTTTAGGTTTTTACCATATAGCAACATAGGTCACATAGAACCGCAGCTACCTTTATTAATAATATTCATAATGTCCATAGTGGAATTCCTGAGCTCTTCTTAAGTAAAAATTATCCGTAATTAAGACTTCAAGTTTATCTACTACTTCATTGTTTCTTTTACCTCTTTCTACCTTTTCTTCTCTCTGTGTATTAAAATCAATTTTACTTTCATCATCAATAAGCTGACGCAAAGATTTGATGTAAAGTTCTTTTTGCTTAGTGATATCATAAGTTTTTATAATATCACTTTTATCTTTAGGCATTAAGAAAACTGAGTATTCGGCATATCCTAAAATTCGTGCGTGCTGATGCCCAAAGTATGTTCCACCATGCTGAAACTGACCAAATAAAAAATTGATGCCAGAATATATTTCGATGAGTTTTTGGCGTTGCTCAGCAAACTCTTCTATTCCGTTCCTTTGTTTAAGAAAATAGGCATACAAGATGTAATAAGTGTCTTTTCCTGCTTCACCCCCAAACCCTTCATAGTCACTACTATTAAAATATGCCTGATCCGGATTATCTGGGTACTGTTCAAAAAACTCCGGATGCCTATCTACAATGTTGTTGAAATTGGTTTTAACATATTTCAAAGTGTCTCCGATTTCAGTTACAATTAAAATTGTATCCTGCTGAGTATAATATCTTGTATTATCGACATTCTTTGTTTTGTCAATTGTCTCTACAGTGCCGGGATTATCCCTCTTATCCGATTGGGAACTACAGCCAAAAATTAACAAGAAAATTATGTATTGCAGGTTCTTCATAGATTGTCAATATTTAAATTACTAGTTGACCCTAAACCGCTCAAATGTTTGCCAGTATTTATCTTTATAAATACCATATTCTATTTCAAATATATCACCCCAGTCTTGTAATACCTTGAAAAATACTTTTGAAGGTTCCCGGAAGTCTTTACAGGCAAAATAAACATCACGTTCTCCATTTGCTGTTTGTCTGCCAATGTGTAAATAGCCGTCCTGTGCTGAAAGCTGCTGTAAGATAATTTCTTCAATCTGATTTAAACTTGCATAATCATTATCACCGGGCATTCCATTGCGGCTGCTACCATTATACTTGAAAATGATTACAGCAATCCATGGATGTGAAGCTTTTCTATCCCAATTAAGGAGTTGTGTGTTTACTACAGCTAAAAGTTTATTCCCACTTTCAGATTCAGCCTCCAAAACAGCATGCTCATCCTCACTAGTGTTATACCGGACGCCATCGTATTTTTCAATAAACTCTTTTTGTCTCCAGTTGAGAAAGTCTTTAAGCTTCGAAATGGGAACTAGCTCCTTTTCAGATTCATATTTCCCGATTACTTTAATATTGTCTATGTTGTTTACAAAGTCCAGTTCACCTAAATAGTTGTCCAGAAAAATATAAACACCATTCGTAATCTCCTTTCTATTTTCATTTGTCAGGTCGAGATGTGCTACAGAGATGTCAATTTCATCAGGATAATCAGCAAAATCATTTGAATAGAAAAACATGTTTTCGCTGTTGAAATTGTAGCCTGCTATATCAATGTTAACATTTCCAATGTCTAAAGCAGGTTTAAGAGCAGTAAATCTCCAACCATTTATTTGAGGTGCCTGTTGTACAAGTTCTTCAACAAACACCATGTTTTTGATATTTCCGTCAGCTGTTAAAATTAGCTCAGCCGTATTGTCGTCATACATTCCTGCCAGATAAAAATAGCCATCTTGTAGTTCCTCAAGTTTTAGCGCAAGCTTATCAAAAAACCGTTCTTCAATGCCTTCACCACTTTTAATTACATTAAAAAATGTTTTCCCGTTAGCCTGAAACCAATTCCAAAAGTCTGAGTAACTTTTGATCTGTTCGTCTTTTTTGCTGAAGATATTTTTCAGGAAACTCATTTAGTATTTAATTTAAATTAGTGGCTCATCAGAGATATAAGCAAAAGAAATCATAAGAATAATATATATCAAATTATTTTATAAATGAACAAACATTCATTTATATTTGGGTTATAATTATGAGGACCAGAGATACCAATAAAGAACAAAAGATCCGCAAGAAGACAATCGACCTGATTGCTCAGCATGGCCTGGATGGCTTCAGCATGCAAAAACTTGCAAAAGAAGCCAGGGTGTCTCCTGCTACACTTTATATTTATTACAAAGACAGAGAAGACCTTATCCAGAAAATCTGCACAGACATCAGTAATGAAATGCTGACATACAGTCTTCTCAACTTTAGTCCCGATATGTCTTTTGCAGAAGGATTAAGAATTCAGTGGATAAACCGGGCAGCATTTTATATGAAATATCCCAATGAGGTTCAGTTTATTGAACGGATCAGATATACGCAGCTCTATGACAAAGTCAAAACAGCCATTACAGAAAACTTCAAAGAGGCTATGGGGCAGTTCGTAAAAAATGCGATTGCGAGAAAGGAACTGGCAATACTATCCTTTGAAGTTTACTGGTCAATTGCCTTTGCCCCGCTCTATCAGCTAATTAAATTTCACTGGCAAGGCAATAGTCATACCAACGAAAAGTTTGTTATGACTGAAGAAATAATGAATAAAACACTGGAACGAGTTATAAGAGCTTTAAAACCTTAAACCTGTCTATGAACGAGTTATCTAAAAATATTCTGGTTTTCAAAACATCCATTAATGAAGAAGACCTGATTAAAATAGCAGCTTTGCTTGACACGCATCAGCATATCCAACGCTGGACAGTGGATACGGGTGATTGCGACAAAGTGCTGCGACTCGAAGTGAACAAAACTATTACCGAAGAAATTATAAAACTCATTCAAAATGCAGGCTATATCTGCGAAGAACTTAACTAAAATGAACGAACAAACACAAACCGCCTCGGTTACTTTCGGAAAGTACGAGGTCTTTATCATCGCCATACTGGCGATCATGCAATTCACGGTCATTCTTGACTTCATGGTGCTTTCACCGCTGGGAGCTATCATGATGCCTGAATTATCTATTGACCCTTCACAATTCGGGTTGGTAGTTTCTGCCTATGCTTTCAGTGCAGGAGCTTCCGGTTTATTTGCTGCAGGCTTTGCTGATAAATTTGACCGCAAGAAATTGCTTCTCTTCTTCTATGCAGGTTTTATCGTGGGTACTTTATTTTGTGCCCTTGCCCCTACATACCATTTTCTGCTAGGGGCTAGAGTAGTAACCGGTTTATTCGGTGGTGTACTCGGCTCTATCAGCTTTGCCATCATTACCGACTTATTTAATATGGAAGTAAGAGGCCGTGTAATGGGCTTTGTACAAATGGCTTTTGCAGCCAGTCAGATCCTCGGAATTCCGATCGGATTGTACCTGGCCAATGATTTCGGGTGGCATTCTCCATTCTGGATGATAGTAGGTTTCAGTATACTTGTGGCGTTTGTGATCTTCATTTATATGAAACCGATTGATGCGCACCTGAAACTAAAAGCAGAACACAGCGCATTTCAACATCTCATGAAAACGGTGTCAACTCCTGACTATCTGTTTGGTTTTGCCACAACTACTTTACTTGCTACCGGAGGTTTTATGCTGATGCCTTTTGCAAGTGCTTTCAGCACATATAATCTTGGTATTCCAATGAACAAGTTACCAATGCTATACCTTGTTACCGGCATTGCTACTATGATATTCGGGCCATTGACAGGTAAGCTGAGCGACAAAATAGGAAAATTTAATATTTTTCTGATCGGCTCAATTATCACTATGGCCTGTGCGGGAATTTATACTTCATGGGGCATTACTCCGCTTTGGATAGTAATGCTGATGAATGTGATCATGTTCATCGGGGTTTCAAGCAGAATTATTAGCTCTTCTGCCTTGCTGACGGCCGTACCCGCTCCGCAAGACAGAGGGGCATTTATGAGCATTAACTCTGCGACACAGCAAATTTCAGGAGGTATTGGTTCTGCAGTAGCCGGACTAATTGTAGTTGAAAATGCTGACCACAGTCTTAGCAATTATCCTATCTTAGGTTATGTGGTAATTGCTGCTTCTGCAATTACTGTGGTAATGATGTATTTCCTGAATAAGAAAATACAGAAGAAAGTAGCTGCAGCAGCTCATATTGCTAATCCGGATAAAGTAGTGGTGTAGTTATTAGGTCGCCTAATCCGTAAATAAAAAGGGAGGTCTTCGCTTTAATCGAAGACCTCCCTTTTTATAAAATCTAGTATGTATTATTTTTCCACCTGTGCAGCTACAACTACGTGATCGTTTTCGGCTACTACCAGTTCAACACCACGCAAGATCGGCACGATCTGGAACATATCAGGTGTCAGACAGTATTTAATATCTTTTACAACGCCCAAGCGCTCTAAACGCTTAAAGTGAGAAGAAGCCGACAGGTAAGCAAACATATCATTTTTAGCTACATTGTAGATAGTCTGTGCTATCAGAGCCGAATCCTGACCATTTTCAAATTCATTTTTAAGACCTTCAACTACAGCTCCGGCAAACAAAGTATCTTCAAGATTCGCGTGTCCCTTCCAGCCTGCACAAACAATCAAAACATCGTTCGGCTGATTTCTCAGGAAAGTAATAACAGAACTGATATTCAGGAAAGAACCGATAATAATTTCGATAGCTGCTTTTGATTTTGACAAAGCCAAAGTACCATTGGTAGTCGTCATAGCTATTGTTCTGCCTTTCACCGCATTTTCCATGAAGCTGAACGGAGAGTTGCCGATATCAAAGCCTTCAACCATAGAACCGTTGCGCTCTGCAGCCACAACATATCCTTTAGATCTTAAAGAAAGGCATTCATCAGTAGTTGCTACGGGAACAATGCTTGTTACTCCGTTTGCCAAACCTACTACCATTGATGAAGTTGCACGAAGAATATCAACAATTACAACTACCTTATTTTCTACCTGAAACAAATGGAGTAACTCCGGTGTCAGGCATACTTCAATCTTTCTATTTAGCGTCATTCTTCTATAAATTCCTGCAGAAACATGATGCATCGCGTCTCTAACAATCTAAAATGTCTTTCCAAATTATATTATTAAGGAATTTACTAAGCTATCCCCTAACATCCAACTATTTTCAGTGTTCAGCCCAAACTAAACACCTGCTTTTACGAAAGGTGCTTTTACTACCTGTGCCTTTAATTTCTTATCTCTGACACTGATAAATATCTCTGACCCGGCAGCGGCATTTGCTGTTTTCACATAAGCCATACCAATACCTTTACTCAAAGTCGGAGACTGTGTACCAGAAGTAACCTCCCCTATTTTCTCTCCTGCAGCATTGAAAATCTCATAATGTGAACGGGGAATTCCACGCTCGAGCATCTCAAAAGTCACAAGCTTGCGTGTTATACCTGCCTGCTTTTGAGCCTGTAAAACTGATTTATCAATAAATTCTTTATCGAATTTTGTAATCCAGCCTAAACCAGCTTCAAGCGGCGAAGTCGTATCGTCAATATCATTTCCATACAGGCAATAACCCATTTCCAGACGAAGCGTGTCGCGGGCACCTAAACCAATCGGCTTAATATCAAACTCAGCCCCTGCTTCAAATATTTTATTCCATACAGCCAGCGCGTCTGCATTTTTTACATAGATCTCAAAACCACCTGCACCGGTATAACCCGTTGCCGAAATGATTACATTATCAACTCCGGCAAATTCGCCAATCACAAAATTGTAATAAGGAATTTCAGACAGTTTCACTGCAGTCAGTTTTTGCAATGTAGCAGCTGCTTTCGGTCCTTGTACCGCAAAAAGGCTGAATCCATCAGAAGCATTTTCCATCTCCACACCGAAAGTGTCCTGACTTTTGATCCAATTCCAGTCTTTCTCAATATTAGATGCATTGACAACCAGGAAATACTCTTTTTCAGAAATACGATAAACCAGCAAATCATCCACAATCCCGCCCTTACCGTTTGGCAGGCAGGAATACTGGATTTTACCATCGGTCAGTGTAGAAGCATCATTGCTTGTCACTTTTTGGATCAGATCAAGTGCCTTGTCACCACGCAAGTAAAACTCGCCCATGTGAGACACGTCAAAAACCCCAACTCCCTGACGTACGGTATTATGCTCTTCAATATCAGAACTATAGCGAACAGGCATGTTATAACCAGCAAAAGGTACCATTTTAGCTCCCAAAGAAGCGTGCAAATCGTTGAGGGTAACGTATTTCAATTCCATGTTTTTTCTTAAAATCCCACAAAGATACTGATTAGTATTGAGTAGTGAGTAGTGGGTATTGAGATTTTAGATAGCAAGCGACCATCCTCATGTACAGTATGCGGTTTAAACCTTGGACTATGGATGGTTTAGTTTCGACTTCGCTCAGCCATCGTCCCAGGTCGCTGAGCGAAGTCGAAGCCAAAAACTAACACTTAACATTTTTACATTTTCCTACAAAAAGACTAGCTTAGGCTACTTTTATAAAGGGACATTATGCAATACAATTTCGACCAGGTTCTTTCACGGAGAGATACAAATTCTGTAAAATGGGATCTGAACAAAGATACAGACCTACTGCCAATGTGGGTAGCTGATATGGATTTCACTACAGCTCCTGTTATTGTTGAAGCACTACAGCAACGTTTAAGTCAGGCAGCATTTGGCTATACCTTAGTTCCTTCAGAATTTTATGAAGCTATACAACAGTGGTGGATTAAAAGACATGAATGCCAACTGGAAAAAGGTTGGATTGTCCCTGTAACAGGCGTAATACCCGGACTTGTTGCCATAATAAGCGCCTTCACAAATCCCGGCGACAAAATCATTTTACAATCGCCTGTTTATAGCCACTTTTACACAACTATCAGCGATTGTAACCGCCAGGTATCAGAAAACAATCTTATTTATTCCAATGGCAATTACTCAATAGATTTTGAAGATCTTGAGTTGCGCGCTTCAGATCCACAAGCCAAACTACTTATCTTATGCAATCCCCATAACCCCACCGGGCGTGCCTTCACCAAAGAAGAGCTCACTAAAATTGGCGAAATATGCCTTCGCCACAATGTACTTGTAGTGTCTGACGAAATTCATTCAGACCTTGTCTTCAAAGAACACAAACACATCCCTTTTGCATCAATCGGCGAAGAACTCAGCAATAACTCAATTACGCTTGCATCGCCAAGTAAAACATTCAATCTGGCAGGTTTACAAGTTGCTTATTTCTTTGCCTCAGATAAAACTAAAAGAAAAAAAGTTGAAAAGACCTTGGCAACGCAGGGAGCAACAATACTGAGTCCATTTGCAATTACCTCGCTGATTGCCGCATACAACGAAGCTGAAGAATGGCTCGAGCATTTAAAAGAATACCTTTACTCCAGTTACATCTATCTGAGAGAATTTTTCGCTCAACATCTTCCAGATATACATGTGGTCACGCTTGAAGCAACTTATCTTGTCTGGATAGACTGCAAAATATTAGGAAAAGATTCAGCCACCCTAACTAAACAACTACTGGAACAGGAAAAACTATGGCTGAATGCCGGGAGTATGTACGGAGCTGCAGGTAATGATTTTCTGCGCATCAATATCGGCTGCCCTAGAGAATTACTTATTGATGGATTGAACAGGTTAAAACACTTTATTGAAAACCAATCGATTACCAAATAAAATCTATAAATAGCCCACGGTTTAAACCGTGGGCTTCGTAGAGCCGTTGCATGCAACGGCTGGAATGGGAATGACAAACATTTTAGGGAACGGGCTAAAGCCCATTCCTATTCACATGCACCGCATCAAATGAGATAATTGATTTCTTACTTACATTTACCCCAAGCCAAATTCAAAAAATTACCTATCAGACTTTTATTATTTGCATCATCCAAAATAAAATCATCCTTAGGATTAAACAGATATCCTCGGTCTTTTCCTGTAGACCCTCCATTTAGTGTAGGCGAAAACCTAATCTGCCCGTTTGTTCTGGATACAGAAACATATTTTGCATCTTTCATTTGGGATTTAATGGTTTTCAGCCCTGTTGAAATCTTATACTTTTCCTGAATATCATTAAACTTCCTTTCTCTCTCAGAATCGGAAATTCCTGTTTTTGACAAGTCCAAATGCTTCACTATCACTTCTCCTATTTCTTCATCTGAAGAAGTACCTGGCATATAAGTTATCTGATCTGTTATGAACCAAGCGCCTGTTTTCAATTGATAATGTGTTTGTATCAAAATCCGTTCAGGATATCTTATTGCCCCAACACTTTGATTGATAGACTTTTTTGAAAATATTCTTTTAATAAATTCCATTTCAAAACCCAATCTCCATCTGCGCAGGCAGTAAAGTAAAACTCATTCTATGGTATTCACACGGACCGTGCAGGCGAATACCGTCTCTGTGATCTTTGGTTGGATAGCCTTTATTTTTGCCCCATTTATACATCGGGAATTGATGATGCAAAGCATCCATTGCTTCATCTCTGAATGTTTTGGCAAGTATGGAAGCTGCTGCAATAGAAAAGTATTTTCCATCACCTTTGATTACGCATTCATGCGGAATGGTTTTGTATTTCTTAAAGCGGTTACCGTCTATCAGCAACAGCTCCGGATTATGAGAAGTCATTTTATCCAAAGCCCTGTGCATGGCTGCAAAAGAAGCATTAAGGATATTGATCTCATCTATTTCAATATTTGACAACTCTCCTACCTGCCAGGCAACTGCTTCTTTAATTACCTCTTCTCTCAAAAGGAAACGCTGTTTCTCATTCAACTGCTTCGAATCATTGAGTAAAGGATGGAAATAATCCGCAGGTAAAATTACAGCGGCAGCTACCACCGGCCCTGCCAGGCAGCCCCTGCCAGCTTCGTCGAGACCTGCTTCAATAAGTCCTGTTGAAAATGAAGATAAAAGCATTCCCCAAGTTAAATTTTTAAAAGACAAAGTTCAAATTATACCCAGTCTACTGTATTTTCTACATTAAAATTCTAACTTTAAACCCATGAAAAACAAAGTAGTCATCATCACAGGCGGCTCATCCGGAATTGGCAAAGCTTGTGCAGAAGTATTTGGTAAAAATGGTTCGAAGATTGTAATTACAGGCCGTAATGAGCTTAACCTGAACGAGACTGCAGCCGAACTAAAACAAAAAGATATTGAAGTATTGGCGGTTGTTTCAGATGTAAGTAATGAAGAAGATGCTAAAAAAACGGTTGACGCTGCTTTGGCAACTTTCGGCCGCATAGATGTGCTGATCAACAATGCCGGCATTTCTATGCGGGCACTATTTAACGACACCGATATAAGCGTGATCAAAAAGGTAATGGATATCAATTTTTACGGTACAGTTTACTCTACCAAATATGCCTTACCTGAAATCCTTAAAAACAAAGGTTCTGTAATCGGTATTTCATCTATTGCGGGCTACCGAGGCTTACCTGGCCGTACCGGATATTCTGCTTCAAAATTTGCCATGCAGGGATTCCTGGAGGCGCTTCGTACAGAACTACTAAAAAAAGATGTACACATTCTAGTGGCTTGTCCCGGATTTACAGCTTCCAATATACGTAACACAGCCTTGGCCGCCAATGGACAAACACAAGGCGAGTCGCCCCGCGAAGAAAACAAGATGATGTCAGCAGAAGAAGTTGCCAGGCATATTTACCAAGCAACGGTAAAAAGAAAAAGAGATTTGGTACTGACAGGTCAGGGCAAGATGACTGTTCTCCTGAATAAATGGTTCCCTGGCTTTATGGATAAAATGGTTTATAACCATATGGCAAAAGAAAAAGACAGCCCATTCAAATAAATATGGATGGTGATTAGCTATTGATAAAAAACTAATTGAGTACCCGTTTCACCGTACCTTACCTGATTCCTTTACCAGAGATTCTGAATTTTGCTCGCTGATAGCGCATATTTTATTGATCGTTAAATTTCCAGGATTTGCAGAACCGGAGTCAATCTGCAAAACCCTGCGTTATCTGCGGGAAAAACATAAGAAGGTTCATAGAAGCAGATAGGCATTAAAAACTATTCACTATTAGAGTATCCTTCTCAAGTCAAAATACTCCTGCCACTGGCGCCATTCTTTATTATGATGTGATATCACTAAAATATTCGCTTCTCTGATATAAGCTAGCCGTTCCCCATAACGAATACGATACCAAACATCATTTTTTCCAATAATATTCAGTTTGGTCCCTTTCGGTAACTGACTTATCACATTACTGCCCGAAGAAGGCTCGTCCATTACATAAGAATGATTCTGTGCAACAACACCTTTATAAATCGGCAAACCGAAATTCATCAGATAGAAAGTTCCAGCCAGTAAAAACAGGAAAAAGATTACCCTCGATCTCGGGTAACTACGTTTAATTCCCTGCATGGAAGTATTGTAGGCAAAAAACACCACTGTAATGACCATCAATGTAATATTGATTTGCCTGTAGAATTGATTATAAACCGCCAGAAAATATTCCAGATCAGAATAATGGTAACCTGCCACACCATATTCATCAGCCAAAGATTCCATTTTTCTCAACACCTTTACTGAAGGTTTATCCTGATTATAGAGACTTAAAAAATAAAGGGCCTTATCATATTCACCTGTATTTTCTTTTATATAAGCCATTTTCAGAAGCATTGCCGGCGTAAATCTCCCAGTATTGCTATAGATAGAATCATAGATAGTATAAGCACCTCTGATCTTTCTTTTTGCAAATAGAGAATCAGCGCCTTTTAATGTTTTTGAAATATCCTGACTATGAACAAATTGAGAGAAAAACAGAGAGAACAGTAAAAAAAAGTAAAGTTTTTTCGGGGTATTGTTTTGCATTTTAATCTAATAAGCCTACCTTTGCATCGCAATAACGGATCGGAAACGCGTTAAAGCAAACAAAATTACAAAAACTATTGGATACTGTA
>CAZNHL010000066.1:13959-24840 GCA_964572965.1 uncultured Bifidobacteriaceae bacterium | reverse complement strand
GAGGGTTAGTGCCAGGTGGTGGCGATGGTGATGGAAGCGGGCCAAACTCCAGGTCTCCGGAAGGAAATGTTGCGCAACAACAGGCAACGTTTTCTCCAGTTTTTATTCAAGCGAAAAATGATTTTATGGCAAATATGAATAGAGCTTCTGTACTATTACAACAATCACTTACCACTCAGGCGGGTTGGGATAGATTTGTCAATAATGGAAAAAATATTGTTAAGCCAGTAAAAGACTCCGAATTAAAAATTATCCTAGGAAATACAGCAGATGCTAATAGCGCTTTAGCTACATTTGGAGGTGGTTTAGAATTAGCAAAAACTAATGCAACAATTGGTAGTAATTTCAAGTTTTATGGTACTGGATGGAGAGGCAATGGTAGTGTTAGCACTTATAAGGTCGGTAGTATATTAAAAGGAATTGGTTATGGGACATTCGCAGTTGGTATAGGGGTTGATAGTTATCTTTGGTATAGAGGAGAACAATCAGGCAGAAAAACTGCAGTTAATATTGGAGTTGGAATTGTTTCGTTTTGGGTTGGTGGTCCGGCAGGTTTAGGGATAGGTTTGGGTTACATGGGACTGGATAAGTCAGGAATGGCGCAGAAAAGAAAGTCAGTAACGCCTTATTTCCGCGGTAGTGGTATCGCCTTACCAGATGCATTAAGAATTAATGGACATTAATATAATAATAATATGTTTAAGGAATTTTATTACTGGAATATACTTTTGTTTAAACAATCTAAAACAAATGATAGTCCTGCATTTAATGCTAGCTTAGTAATCAGTTGCTTACAAATAGCAAATATAATAACCATTCTTGGTTTATTGGGAGGATTACCCAGCATTAAAATCGGTAAGAGTGCTGATATTATTATTGGAATAGTCTTATCACTTACAGTAATAATATTTAACTTTTTTTTCCTATTTCAATCTAGAGAAGTAATTATAAATAAATATGATAAATTGGGATCAGGAAGAAGGAATTTGGGGAAATTCTTTTTTGTACTATATATTATTCTTACAGTTGCAGCTTTTATTGTTTCTCGTGATATAGTTTTAGCGCACCAATAAATAATGCTTACAGAGTTTTACTATTGGTGTTATTTAATGTTTAAGCAAGCCAAAAGCAATGATACACCTGCTTTTAATGCATGTCTCACTGTTGGGCTTTTTCCAATTATGAATATTGCTTCAGCAATATCTTATTTTGATTTACTTAATTCGGTCAACCAAAATAAAATATTGTTGGGAACTTTATTGATAAGTATTTTATGGTTTGTTTTTCTGTTTTTTCATCTTTTTTCTAAAAAAGATGAAATTATAGCCATGTATGAAAATAAGTCGAGTAAGCGGAAAATCATTGGAAAGATAGGTTCTATTGCATACGTTATTTTGAGTTTCAGTTTATTAATAATTAATTAAAGCGAAGATACCTTTGTAAGGTAGATGTGTTAATATTTACAATAAAAGGCGATGTTAATTAATAGCTTCATTTGTATTGAATTAGTGGTACTTAGGATTTTGATGACCAATTAATGAAATATGTTTAGAGAGCTTTATTACTGGAATATTATTTTATTTAAACAATCGAAATCTAATGATACACCAGCTTTCAATGCTTGTATATTTATTAGCTGCTTACTGTATGGTAATATAGTAAGTGTACTTGATTTATTCAGATTGGCATATTGTGCTCCAATTTCAAAATCAACTGCTACTACATTTGCCATTACTTTTGGGGCATTTATTATGGTATTTATGTTTTTTTATCTTTTCCAGCAAAGAGAGATAATTATTGAAAAGTATGATGCTCTTGATGAAAAAAGGAGAATTAGGGGTAAACTGTTTTTCGGATTATATATTGTTATTACAGTTATTGCTTTTATTGCTTCAGGGCTCATAGTTTCAGAATGTAACAAGTAGTTTAATGGTGTTTAGAAACTGATGCAACGTAGTTTAAGAAAACCAATTGTTGTGCCAGTTTCTAAATTTTATGAGATTTATTAAGACATGTCGAATTAGTATATGGCTTTAAAAGAGAGGTCTAGTAACGAATTTGTAATAATTTACTGTAGTTTGCCTGAATGCGATTTTTTAAGCTGTTAGTAGTTTATTTCCTACTTTTTAATGTAGCCTTTTCTCAAAATTTGGTAACCAATCCCAGTTTTGAAATTGTAAGTTCAGATGTACTTCAATGCGGCTTTTATCAATCAAATATAGATTTTAATAAGTCAGTTACAGGCTGGACTAACCCGGGTGATGGCACGTCGGATATTTTTTCTCTTTTGGTGAAACCATATTGTGTCACCTATGCTTACCCTAATATGAATTCAACTAATAACGTGGGGGAGCAATTGCCGCGAACTGGCAATGTAATGGCAGGTATTATTACATCAGAGCTATTTTCACCGAATAACAATAACTTTACCTTCAGAGAATATATACAAAATAAACTACAAACGCCACTCACAATCGGGCAGAAATATCACCTTGTATTTTATGTTTCATTGGGAGACTGGTGTGCAAATGCTGCGAATAGTATAGGTGTTTATTTCTCCGTTGAATCGAAACTTCCTAATCCAGTTCAGGGAATCAGTTACGTAATTCCTGTTACTCCTCAGATTGAATTTAAATCTTTTATAACTGATGATAGTAGTTGGGTAAAACTGGAAGGCGATATTATCGCCGACGCTGCATATAATTATTTAACTATCGGAAATTTTAGAGATAACAAGTCGTTTTCTGTCATAAGACATGAATATGATGAATTCCATACATATTATAACGGCTCTTATTATTTTATTGATGATGTGACACTTTATCCAGTTTGTGGGAAAAGGAAAATGGAGGTACAGAATGCCTGTTATGGTAACTCTTTGAATCTTATGGCTCCAACAGAGCAAATTATAGGTTGGGCCGACAGTATAAGGCCAGAAAACATTTTTTCAAAAAAAATCAATTTGGAAGTAAAACCGCCAGTAACAACTACATATTTTTTGTATAGAGGTATGTGTGATACGATCTCATATACGGCTAATGTGTTGGGTAATCTTTCTGTTGATTTGGGAAAAGATGTGGGTATATATCCGGGTCAGAAAATAGTATTGGATGCTGGCAATAAAGGTGCTGGTTATCAATGGTCAGATGGTTCTGATAAACAAACATTTGAGGTTGCACAGGGAGGGGAGTACTGGGTAACAGTTTCAGATTCTTATAATTGTAGTAAAATAGATAGCATTCATATTATTGATATTGACCTTGAAATGCCAAATGTTTTCACGCCCAATGGCGATGATAAGAATGAGCATTTTATTCCAATAAAGATGAGCGGTGTTGTTTCTTCCGAAATGTTAATCTATAATCGTTGGGGTAAACAGGTATTTAAAACAAACGACCTTACCAGTGGTTGGGATGGAGGAAATCTTGAACCTGCTGTGTATTACTGGGCTTTAAATTATACTGATTTCAATGGTAAGGAGTCTTCAATGAAGGGGAATGTTACCTTGTTGCGATAAACTATTCCAACAGATGAAAGTAAGTGAAAAATTTATATTGCCGCTATTTATAGTATTATCATTGTGTTTTGTTACAATGGTCACTAAATATTTTAACAGTTTTGATGGAAAAGCTGAGGGTAAAGTTCTTAAGCAAGAGATAATATCAGCAAATAAAGGAACTATAAAGGTAGTTACTTTAAGCTATAAAGACATTAATGATAGTACTTGCCAATGTGAGGCGCAAAGTTCTAATATGTCATCTTACAGAGTGGGAGATATCTTACCTATACGCTATATTAGTTCAAATAAAACTCGTTGTATAATTGAATCGCTTCTTACAGAAGATGGCGTTTATATTGGTTTGTATGCTATCATTATTGGGTTTTCAGCGAGATTAATTTATTTATATTTTTTTAAGAGTAAAAAATCAGCAGTTTAGCATAATCAATAATTAATAACCCTGGAGACCAGTATACTTTTAGTATCGGCATAAACATGTACCCGGAAACCAAGCTTATTACAAAAATGGTTAAACCTTTCCTGGTATTCAGGTAGTATATCTTCTTTCATGACCCCTGTAATTTCCTGAAGTTCTAATTTTCCTGCCAGTTGTACCAGTTTGGAGATTGCTATTGTTCCATATCCTTTATTTTGATGTAAAGAAGGGATTTGGAGAGATTCGATATTTAGCTTTCCGGCTTCTTTATCAATCAGGCCAATAGCTATGCAACGCTTGTTTTTCGTTGGTACATTTAACCGCCATAAAGTGACCTCAACTGTATTTTTTTCCTGATGAACCCTTACCGCGACTTCAACATTTTTCCATGTCTTTTCTATTGAAATGATATCGTCCGAATTGCCGGTGAGTAGCTCATCAAGCTTCATCCTTTTACGCTTAAAATTGACAAGCTCAGTTTTTAAATAGTCATTTTCTTTTTGGAGCTTTTTGAAGTTCTCCTGCTGCAACTCAAACTGTTCTGCTTTCTGCAAAATATCCCGAAAAAATATCCTTAAAATCCATTCCATACCCTTAACCAAAAAATATTATCCATAGCTATATTCTGTGACAGTCGGAATAGAAAGTGCCCTTCTGTCAATTATTCATCTTATTATAATATAGGTAGTTATCGGGAAAATAAAGCAATATTTTCGATGTTTTTTGATGATGGTAAACAAGCTTTCATTATCTTGTGTCAGTTTTTGTAGCAGCTATTGAGTAATTTTTTATGGAAAGCAAAGTGTATTGGTATTTACTCCTTTTGGGGGTTTTTATAGTAGTTTCTGTTTACTGTCTCTATTCCGTCGGTGCTGTTGATGCCGCCTTTGATGAAATTGTTACAAAAGAACTTAAAACTTAGGTATTCTATATTGCAATAGCTGGAAAGCGATATTTATCCCCTTTATGATTTTTTCATAGTTGCAGTAAAATTACCTGTTTCTGAGATTATACTTTTTATTGACAATTGGGCATTTCCTATCTATTTACGGTAACATTTTTTAGCATTGAAGTATCAGTTATTACTATTTGATGAAGCAGCCAGGACCAATAATCCCGGTCTGTTAAATGAGCAATCGGTTTCGGAGTTGATTTTACGCTTCAAAAAAGAAGCGTTTAAGATTAGTTCAGAAGAAAGTCTACGCCTTTTTATCCAGAATCACCAAAAGGCTTTATTAACATTTAATAAAAGTACCCTTTTCTCTGATACAGCAGGGAAAATCCTCTATTTACTGGAATCGGAGTTCACCGGCTATTTAAAACCTGGTTTACCCATCTCATGTATCTGGCAGGCACAATTGGAGAAAGAGTATGAATCTTTTACTAGTGATGTTGTTAAACGGGCAGAAGAAGTTATTCCACCGGTATTGTATCAAATCCTTAAAAGATTGCTTTTGCCGGATAACAGCCTGACCGTACACCAGGCACTTTACCTGAATAACTTCTGTAAAGCCTGGCACGAGGAACTCGTAGAACCATTGCATAATGAAAGACAACTTTTGTATTTCCTCTTCAAGATGAATTTGAACAGTATTGCCTTTTTTAATTATGTCATTGATTACACTCAAAAAGAGCTGTATAGTTATGAAAGCCTGGATGTACAGATAGAGACAATCAAAATGTACCTTGTTGAAGAAGCCAAATATCCTGACACTCCGGCTTATAACACCTGCCTGCCAGGTATCAAAGCACAAGTGAGGACTTGGCTTAAAGCTGAACAGAAATCGCTGGGGAACAGGCATCTTAAGCAGGTGTTATCAGAAAGGAAAGAAGCTGAAAACCTAAAGTTGCAGACAAGTATCAGTGTAGCTGAACTGGTTTGTTTGTTTAAAATGCTTCGGACGAATGGGGTCATTATTAATAAAACCGATAAGGAAGTTTACGTAGCTATCAGCAGGTATTTCAGTACTCCAAAGGCTTCATCTATTTCACAGGCCGCAGTCTATAATAAATACTATCAGGATGAATTGCCTGTAAAAGAAAGTGTTAAAAGTATATTGTTACAAACGATCAGAAAGACCTAGCATTCTATAAGTAAATGCTCGATGTTATGATCGGCTAAAAACTGATAGAGTTCTTTCATGTTCTTACTTCCAAAACCCTTAAAGGCAAGCAATTCGCTTGCCTTTTTCTTTAGTAGTTCATCAAGGGTATGGCATCCCATTAAAGAAAAAGCACGCTTTAAGCTACTACTGAGAGGCAATTGTTTATAAGGCAGGTGAATAAGTTCTGTTTTGACAGCCATAGTACTATAATGGAATATCTGGTTGATGGCACAATGTACTATTCTTTTAGCTAATTGTTTCCTGAAATTTTTTCCGCCTTTTTTTAATGTTAACTTCTTGAAATTCAGTTTGATTGTATTGGGTTGTATAATTGTATACAACCTTTAGCCTTTTTCTTTTTTTGTCTATTTGTTACATAATCAGGCAAATATGTACATAAACAGGCGTATACCTGGACGAACCGTCCCAATTTATACAATCCATTTTGGGGTATCTCTACATTTGGTACAAGGGAGCAGGAAGTACCCTATACCTGACATTTATACTACGCATGATCGTAGTGGTGGCACAGTGATAGCAACCTTCTTTTTAGCCATAAAGATTATGTACCTGGAGATCGACTTTACACAAACCTTCCAAAAGCTCCGAGAGCATTTTATTGCTGCTAATTTGGTGTTGAAAGTACAACGCCCAAGAGAGTACAGGAAGCTTTCGCTTAAGTCGACACACATGGAGACTATGAAAGAAATCATTCGTTTCTATGCAGCTTATCTTCACAAAAACAAAATTTACCAGTTAGAAGAGTCACGCCGTTTCTGGATTACCAATACAGCTATTGCTAAATACAAGCTCCAGCATTCTACAACAATTTACCGGCATATAGAAGTATTGATTCAGGCCGGGATTATACAGAGCAAAGTGTTCCACGGGTCAAACTGCGGGCTAGAGATTGAACTGAACAGGAAAGTCCTGGCCTTTAAAAAACAGGAAGAAAGCGGACGGTTATGGATACAGCAGGAGCTTTTCAAAGAAGAAACAAAAAAGCATCAAACTGAAAATGGTGAAGAAGAAACTATCCTTGCAACTTGCAAGGATAATGATTCCGGTGACCTTCAAGAAACATATAATCTAAATATGTCCGGTGAAGATGTTGAAAAGCAGGAAACAAAAGGCCAGAAACAAGGAAGCAGGGCGGGGCAGTATTTTGAAGAAAAAGGAAAAAGGACGGAGCCTGATACTTCACACCCGGGGGCGGCCGGAAATATCCCTGAACTGGCGCAATACATTGACTATTATACTTCACAGGCATGGCAATTTGCCCGTTCTGTACTCTACCCAAAGGAACAATTCAGCCAGAAACAGGAAGTACTGACCCTTTTTTATATCCGGGATTATTTTGCGCTGGTCAAAGCCGAAAGTTTTACACGTTCCCATGTTGATAAACTCTTCCATGATTTTTGTCAGCGCATTTTGCTTGCAAGAAAATACCTCGATAAAAGCCCCGAACGCTTTATTCCTGTTCCCTGGAGCTATTTCGATAAACATTTTGAGTCAGGCTTTAAAGGGACAATGCATTGGCTGAAGAAAGTCAAAGAGAAACGCAGGCAGCTTAAAAGCTATTATGGCAACCTGAGTGATTTCTCAAAGCATTACCGCAATTATCTTACAAGTCCGACATTGGCGGGATACCGGCAGGCAGAAGCTGCCATCAAAAAGAAAGCCGACCCGAAGCTATTGGAAATCTATTACACCTGCGTGGGTACGCCACGAAAATATAGTCCGGAATTTTTACATCAATATTATCAACAGCTAAAGGTATGAGTGAGCATAATTTCAAACGTGCAGACCATAAGGCGCGGGCGCTTTATAAACTCTGGGTGAAGTATCTGCCGGAGTTCGTTAGCCCGAAACTCCCGCAGATTAAAGTCTATTATAGCCTGGATAGGCCGGGTAATCCGGAACATGGGAAAAACAAACTCCTGCAAATGTTACAAGAACGCCTTCATAAGATCAAACTGGCCATTCTTTATGACAATAGAAGCAATAAGGAAATCAAACGCTTTGGCAATGAAAAAGAGTATTGATATCAAACCAAGTACCCTGAAACAGCTGGCTGCTCAGTATGGGGTATGCGATAGGACATTTATTAAGTGGCTAAAGCCATTCGATAAACAACTTGGAAGCCGGGTTGGTCATTTTTATTCGGTGAACCAGGTGAAAATCATATATAAAAAGTTAGGGGTTCCGGGCGAGACAGACCTGGACAGCCTGTGAAAGGTAGCACAAATAAATACATAAACAGGGAAGGTTTTACAGAGGGCACCATAAGCAGGAACGATCCGGAAACCATTTTTTAAAAGCCATTTACTTTTAACACATGCAAACAACACACCATCCATCAGATAGTAATCTAGCCGCTTTTATACTGGGCGCTTTCATCAACCTGGTAGCAGTGGCCGACTGGTCAGGGCTGGGAGATTACGCTATCAAAGCGATTGTCGGCGGTTTTATATGGCTGCTCTTTAAAGTAATCGGAGATATGATCAGTCATAAAATCCTGGGCAGAGAAGCTAAGAAAGAAGAGCAGGAAGGAGGCGGCGAAGATGACGACCAACACTAAAGTAGCATTGGCCGCCGGTGCCGTAGCATTGGCAGTCGGGGTACCATACTTGCTTAAACTCCAACGCCTTTCCAATGAATTGGAGACAGTCACCAAAGTGAAGGTACATGAAGTAAACCTGACAGGGATCAAGTTACGTGTCGATGTAACAATGAAAAACCCGAGCGGAGGGAAGCTAAGGCTTAAATTCCCCTTTGTGAAGATGATTTATAGCGGTACCACATTCGCAACATCAGAAATGAAGAATGTGGATATAGAAATAGAAAAGTTCTCTCAAAAAGAGCTTGAACCTGTCTATGTAGAGCTGCCTTTGCTGTCACTTGCAAGCACAGTACCCGGAATGCTTACTGAATACAGGAAAACCGGGAAAATGAGAATAACCGTCAGGACAGTGACCACCCTTAATGTGAGTGTGCCTTATAGTAGGACAGAACAGCTGACAGTGTAAGTGACCGAATTGTAAGAAAAGGAATGGAAGCAACGGCAAAAAGAAGAGTGCACCCCGGCGAAGAGTTTGAACGGCTTTTTCCGATACCTGAAGGTGTAAATATTACCGTGAAGGAAAATGCCGGCTTGGAAGATACCCTTAAGCTAATAAAAAAGACTGTTCCGCTTACCCTAAAGGATACTGAGAAGTTTGTCAATACGATCCCCAAGGGTTCTCTGAAAGAAGTCTGTGAATACATTTGGCAATTTGTCTATGACCATATCGCCTATAAAAGGGATGAAGCAGGGGTTGAGCAGATACGCCGCCCTGCCAGGAGCTGGTGGGACAGGAAAAGAGGCGTTGACTGCGACTGTTATACAGAGTTTATCAGCTCGTGCCTTACAAATCTTGGCATACCTCACAAATTGAGGATCACTAAATACAGCCAGGACTTTTTCCAGCACATATACCCTGTGATCCCCAAAGATGGTAGGTTGGATTATCCGCTTAAAGAACGGGACGATTATATAGTACTTGATTGTGTGAAAGAAGCTTTTGATGATGAACAACCATATACTGAATTTAAAGATTACCCGATGAGACTTGAATTTCTAAATGGCATTGATGATCAGAATACATTTTCTGGCAGTGTTGATACCTACGATATAGGGTCTACAAATGACTATAATGACCTTAACGGCGATGACCAGTTGAACGGGCGTTTTGGGAAATGGCTGAGCAAGGTAGGTGACACCGTGAAGAAAGGGGTTCGTTTCCTTAACCGGTTTACCAACCCGGCAACCATACTTTTACGCAACGGCTTTTTACTGTGCATGAAGATCAATTTTTTAAGGGTAGCCAGTAAGTTGAGGTTTGGTTATCTGACCGATGAGCAGGCACAGAAGCTAGGGATGAATATGGATGCATTCAGAAAACTGAAGAAAATCCGCGAAAAGGCAGAAAATATTTACTACGGTGCCGGTGGCAAAAAAGAAAACCTTAAAAAAGCGATCCTTAAAGGCAAAGGGAACAAGGATGGTAAAGTGCCTCTGGATGGTTTCGGCTTTGAAGGTGTAGATGGCCTTGACGGGGAATATGCAGATGAACAGGAATACAATATCATCAAGTATGGGAACCTCCGGGGAGTCTATGACGAAATGGGCGATTTGGGTGACCCTGCAACCGGTGCCAGTATTGCCGCAGCTACAGCAGCCATTACCGCTATAGCAGGAGCGTTAAGCCAAGTGAAAAACCTCTTTAAAAAAGGCAGCCCGGAAGAGAAACAATTTAACCAGCCTGCCACTGGCGGCGGCGATGTCGCTGCGGATACCGGTGGCGATCCGGATACAACTTCCAATTCAAGCACAGATGAAGCTACCAGTGAAAGTGCACCGCCTCCTGCAGGAGTTGCTGCAAGTATTAATCGAACAGGAGTTCAACGTCAGTCGCGAAGAGGCTCAATTGCTAAGGGAGCAAATACAAGGATGGCTGCAACAGAAGACAAAGTCGCTGATAATGCTTCTCAGGAGAAGGGTATTATGGCCTGGGTTAAAGCGAACCCCGGAAAAGCCCTCTTAGCGGCAGGACTTGTATTAGGGGGCGGCTTCATGCTTTATAAAAGAAGCCGCCCTCAAGGTTTGAATGGTTTTGGCAAACGCAAATATCGCAAAAAGAAGAATAAACCAACCGCAGCAACAAGAAGAGGTAAGGTAACAACTATCAAATTTTAGCACATGGCAACTACAACTAAAGCGAAAAGAAAGAAAGCCGTCAAACGCCGCGGCAGCCATCGCAAAGGGCTTTATGGTGTAACTACCACAAGTGGGACCACCA
>CAZNHL010000066.1:0-13949 GCA_964572965.1 uncultured Bifidobacteriaceae bacterium | reverse complement strand
CACTGTTATTGGCGGCAGCACTGGTTGGTGGCATAGGAGGGGCAGCCTTAGGGAAAACTTCCCTGTTGATCGGTTTGCCCGTGACCATTTTAGGAGCCTATAAAGGTAATAAATACCTTATTTCAGGAGGGCTCGGGATGTGTATGGCCAATGGGTTCCAAAGCAAAAATACCAATGTGAGCGGTTTTGATGATCCGATGAACGGTTCCGATGAAATCAATGGGGCAGAAGACCTAATGGGTGGTTTTAGTGCTGACGAAGTAAAAGGCAGAGTGAGCACTTTCTTTAAAAACTTCTCCGAGAAGCTTTTTATCCCCCAAAGTAAAGAGGAAGTAGGAGAGTTGGGAGAGGCAGAGCAGCCGGCCTATTTTGTCAATCCATATAACTCAGACAGGCAAGCAAACGGACTGGAAGGTGACCTCGGACTGGACCTTAGTGAACTCAACAGGATACAGGCACAGGTGAGTCAAATGAGCGGTATTACCATTGACGGTGAAGAGCGAGAGTTCTAGTAATAAAACAATTAAGGTACACAAACAACACAAATAGTATGTTAGGATCAATTGGACAATTAATGGCCGGTTCAGAATACACCAATCCCGGTGATCTGATGGGGCTGGACGGAGAGAACAATGCAGAGTTGATGGGCTACCTGAACTCCCTTGATGCTATTTCCAGGGCCAGGGCAACAAGCAAACTCATTAAACGGCCTATCCCGAGCCAGGGCTCGCGGGCAGAATTTGAAAAGTTTTTTACAGAGCTGCCTTCCCATATCAAACAGGGCTTGTTAAAGGGGACATTAAGGCTTGCTGACCACACAATCTATTCTATCAAGTATGTGAATGGTGCGAAAACTATCAAAATGTTTGAGTCTCAGGATGTAAAAGAAGTTGGGCTTCGCAATATCAGCAACGCCAAATTGCCTAAAAATATGGCCTTGCTGGTTTCCGGTATTTACTTGTTGCAAGGTACTTCAGCTTCTTTGACTCCGGATGATGCCAAAGTGGTCACTTTTGACAGTATTGAGAACGTAGGGGCGCTGGCCAACGGAGAGTTCAAATTGAAATCCAACAAAAAGCAATTGGTCAGTGATACTTCTAACCGAAGGTTTATTACCAGTGGTTTCCAGCTGGTGCCCAAAGGATACTTCAAACTCAATAACCCAAGGATGATTGTAGATGATGTCGATATCGAGTTTGAAATAGAACTGGGTACAGTCAATGGCTTAAACCCCAATGCGGTGCTTTATGTCGGTTTGGAGGGTACTGCAACCATTCCTTAGTAGACTATGGCTGAGCCAAAATACATACATAAACCCTTTTCGTTCCTGGTTGATACCGCAGCTACCAGCTATAGCAAAAAGTTTGACCTGGATAAAAATGTGGTATTGGTACGTGGGCTACTACTCAGTAGCAGTGATCCCAGGTCCCTATTTTTTAGAGGGTCCCAAAGGATAGAGATTAATGGCGACGAGCTGTACCCTGAAGACTATGAATCCAAATTATTAATGTCAGGGATAAGCGTTGCCCCTAATGATAAGTATGTTGACCTGGGGGATGGTGTTGTGGCTGGTAATGGTGAAGTGAAAATGCTGTATAAAGATACAGATAACTTGATTGTACCATTTACCCCTTACACTGTAACTATAGTACTGAAATGTGAATTGAAATGATAAGGTTGAATGCGCGCAGCAAAATACTGATCGGTAAGCTGAAAGTGACCCCTGCTGACCGTCTGAAAACTTTTGAATTGCGAGTGCCGGCTAATTCTGCCAAAATCACAGCGGTCACTGTTACGACCAATATTTTCATCCCATTTCCAAAAGTACTGGGCAAACTCACATTTCAGGCTAATGACAACACTGATATTTTCTTAGTCGCGGAAGTGATCGGTAATGGGTCAATGCCCTCAGACGAAAGTGTGTTGGGTATACCTGTAGGCTCCCTTGAAGATGGCGGCGAATGGGTTACAGGTTATAAAGCTGCCAGGTACCCGGTAACAGTTCAGGGCGATACAGTAGTAATCCTTTGCACCTATAGAACTTTGTTCCCGATCATGTTTTCTCTTACAGCCTATGCAGAGTACGAAGAAATAGATGCATTGGATAAGACTCCGGACCATGTGTTAAGGGAAGCTGAAGAAGAAGAGGAAGAAGTACGGAAAAGGAAATTGCTTCCAAGGCGAATATGACAGAACATTTCATCCTGGATTACATTCCGCGCCGCATGAAGCAGCTGGAGTACAATAAATGGGAAATCCGTTACCGTGACCTGATGCTGATCGGGCAAAGCAGTATGACAATAGCTGCTTATAATGAGTTGTGGTTTATTGTTGATGACCCTCAGGGGATCACTGTAGAATCCGATTATGGGATTTATGATACCACAGGCGGGTATGTATTCGAAAATAGCCATCAGCATAAAGGTGAAATTGTAGTTGCGAACCCTGATACGGATAACCGAAAAGTGAAATTTATACAAGTGACCATTGTGAACTGACATGGCTATCATCGCAAAACAGCAATATAATCAGGATAAGATTGATAAGCTTAGGGATTACCTCAGGCTGTACTATGATAAAGGCATGCCCATTGACTATGAGATCCTGGTAGATGGCTTTAAAGCTGTCAGGCGGACAAATGACCCCGAGTTGTTCAATATGTTTGAAAGTTTTGTGACGGCAGATACCCGGACAGTAGAAATCCTTTTTTATACAGGAACAAGCAATAACAATGATAAGCACCTTTTTTCCCTTTCCGAAGAACCGAAAGAAGTTCAGGGGCTGAGTGGGATCGAAATTGATAACCGGATCCAGGAAGGGATAGAACGTGAAAAGAGGAACTGGGAGTTTGAAGCCCTCAGAAAAGAGAATAAAGAACTGAAGGAAGAAATTGAAGACCTGGAAGACGAACTGGAAAGGGTTGAAAAAGAGCGTGACGGACTTGTTTCAAAACAATCTCCGCTTAATGGCCTGATTGGCGAAGTGGGGTCCAGCATGATAGAATCTTTTGTGAGGAGAAACCCCAAAGTAATCGCAAACCTTCCGGGTGGGCATGCATTGGCTGGCTTAATTGAAGACGAAAGTAAAGCCGAAGAAGAACCTTTGCCTGATGTTGAAGTGAGCTTTAAAGCAAAAAATGAAGATGGGGCAAAAGAAGGCAATAATAGCAGCCATATACAACAGGCAGTAGCTTTTGTCAATCAGCTTAAAAGCTCTTTTACCAAGGAAGAATTTGACCAGATACTTGAAATACTCCAGTATCTGGCCGAGAACAAAGAAAGTATTGAAATGACACTTGAACTCTTAAAGCCCAAAGAAGATGCCTAATTATTCATTTGACCTTAAAATAGAAGCTGCAAATCAGGAAGAAGCAACAGAAAAGTTACAGGCAACCATCATCCTGATGCAGAAGCTTAAAGCTAAAGAACTGAGGAAGCTGGCCGATGTAGTAAAGAATGATCCTGTGAAAACCGCGATTGCCAAAAAAGCACTGGGATTATGAAAGATAGCCTTACAAGTATGCAGCAACTAAAAACAGTGGTAGTCTATTCTGCTCTTGGGCTAGGGACAGCTACCGGGCTGGTATTGCTTGTCAGGCACTTTTATAAAAAAGCCATTAAGAAGAGCAATGACAAAGATAGCCTGAATGAAGGGGCCCCTGCCACATTCGCAAGGCAGCTCAAGATGGCTTTTGATAACGATAACTGGATGGGTTGGGGAACTAACCTGACAATGGTCAGGCAGGTTTTTAATCAAATCCCAAGTAAGTCAAGCTATGCCAAAGTTCAGAAAGCTTATGCTGCGCTTTATAACAGAAGCCTGAATGCAGACCTTGAAAGTGAACTGACTACTACAGAGTACAATGAAATGATTGCAATACTGAGTATTAAAAAGCAATAATGATGACAAACTATAAGAAGCGTCAGAATGTAACTGGCCATGGCAAGCCTGTCCGGGGAATAAGTGCTCAAAAGGTCTTTTTATGTGCATTGGGAGTCGGTATTGCCGGAGGGGTAGCTTATTATCTGTACGAAAAACGCAAGAAACGCCAGGAAACAGAAAATGATGCCGGTACAGTTAATAACAACTCACAAAATATATATAACATTTTTAGCAATGGCAGTGGGAATGATAGCTTCCCCCTTAAAAGAGGCAGCAAAGGCGCAAGGGTGAGGCAACTTCAACAGGCATTGAAACAAAATGACCCCAGCATTAAAGTTGATAGCATCTTTGGGAAAGGCACAGAAAGCGCATTACTGGCAGCCGGATATGGTAAAAAAGTAGACGAAGCCCTGTTTAACCAGATCGTAAGCAATGAACCGGCAATCCTTTTCAATCCACAGGAACTTGCAGAGAAACTTTATGGAAGTGCGCAGTCTCGCAATATCGAAAGCGTGCTTTCAGTACTTAAACAGATCAAGGATGTGAGCCAGTATACTGCAGTAAATAATTACTATAAGAAACAGGGGTTTATCAGCACCACCATAGTTACCAATTTACTTGATAAAGCATTTGCAGCAGATAGTTTAGCTAAGCAAAGGATCCAAAGCGAATTTTTACGCATGGGCTTAAAACATCATGAAGACTCAGGTAAGTGGAGTCTGCAAGGGTTTAGCGCTTATCGGGACATTATCACTGTGACCGATACCTATATCATTGACCAGCAACAGAACAAGATCAAAGTAGCACGCAACACCATTTTAGGCGATGAGCAGGAAGTTGCCAATGGGCTTACCCTTTTCAGGGCTATTGATAATACAATGGCCATGGTGCCAACCCGGGATGTGAAATATGTTTGATAACCATAATTGAAAAAGAATGACACGGACAGATTATATCGCAAAATACAGCAAAGCAGTGATTGACAGTACAAGAGGGAAAGGGCTTTTCCCATCTGTTGTTATGGCTCAGGCAATCCTGGAAAGTGCAAATGCAAACGGACAGCCAGGTGAAAGTACACTGGCTAGAAAGTACAATAATCATTTTGGGATCAAAGCGGATAAGGGCTGGAACGGAAAGAAAGTAAACTTACGGACCGGAGAAGTTTTGAAAGGCAAGAACTATACGATCCTTGATTACTTCAGGGTATATGACAAAGCAGAAGATTCATTTGCTGACCGAACCGATTTTTTGCTTACTAATTCCCGCTACAAAAAAGCAGGAGTGTTTGATGCACCTACCCCTGAAGCGCAGGCCGAAGCATTGCAAAAAGCAGGTTATGCTACCGACCCGCTATATGCGATGAAACTGAAGATACTTATCCAGGCGAACAACCTTAAAGAACTGGATGCAAAGGCGCAAAAAAAAGAATAGCCAGGTACGTCATTGCAGTAATTGCAGTCAGTGCCAGCCTTGCCGGAGTTTATCACTTTTACCAAAAGAGAAAGAGAAGAAAGCGCAAAAGAAGACGCAATGAAAATCCCTAAACTGCCATTCCATAATGTCATAGCAGATTTGCTCTACACGATTTTCTTTCAGGGCGAGTGCATAGGTACCATGAGCATTTATGTGAGCGACTGGCCAATGCCTATGTTCTACCCGGCAGAAGCAAGATATGCGATCATAGTAGCTGAAGCAGACCCTGCACAAACAGACAAAAATGTCATTGTTCGTTTCAGGGAAGACGGCTACGATCCCAATCCGAGTGGAGGAATGCCCCTTGGTCATATGGGAGTATATGAAGTGAGAGGTAAAGAAAATATGGAGCGTATCCGCTTTGTCGGTACGGAGCCGGGCAGAAACACATTGTTGCAGGTGCAATTTTACAACTGATGTTATGAAAATAGGTCGTACATATCAACCTATACCTGGTGGAGGTGATCAGGTAACCGATGAAGCCTTTGACAGGAATGTCTGGGATGCGGACCATAAACATGCGCCTTCACGAAGTGCGATCAGTCGGATGATAGACGGTCTTAGTGTAAGCAATAATGTCGTTGTTGTCGATGCACAAATAGGGGATGACGTTACCGGTAAGATTGGTAATGTTAACAGGCCATTCAGGACACATGAAGCAGCATTGGCAACTATTGCCAGTGGAGCACCTGCCCTCTGTATCACTATGCCAGGGACTTATAATATCAATCATAGTTTCGGTTTCCCATTAAAAGACGGAGTAGATCATTGTTTGTTAGGGGCTACCATCAATATCAATATGGGTACGTCTTCATATGGGAGCATCATGGTTTACCCTTACTATGTGAAGTGCCGGGTTTATGGCAAAGGAACATTCATTGAAGGTTCTGTTAACCAGGATTGGGCGCAGATAACACCCTATGTCGGTTGTGATATTGTTTTTGAAGGGATGCGTTTTGAAGGCAATAAGCAATTGATTGGCAATCAGGGAGGGGTAGCCGGAGAGCAGAAGAACCTTTATTTTAAAAACTGCGAACTCGTAGCAAATGATAATTATATAAATCCGCGATGGGGAGCTGGAACCTTCAATGCAACCGGCTATTGTAATGCCGTATTTGAAAATTGTTATCTCAAAGGAACATTTCTTGTGAATAGCCAAAACCCACAAGGAAAAGATTACCTTTTGAAATTCCGGCATTGCAAGTTTGAAGCAAACGAAATGAATACCAATGGTATATCGGCAAGCCTGGTGGTTTTAGATTACTATGGGAATACTGCTGTGAGTAAAACATTAGTTGATCATTGTTCCTTCATCAGTAGTCATGAAAGCATTTTTTGCGGCAACGGATATGGAGGTACAGGTCAAAATAAGTACCTGATTATTTATAATTCCAGATTTGCTAGTGGGCCGGAAGGGTGGATAAACAACAGTAACCCCGGGATGAAATTCAAGCTCATTGATAATTGGGCTACAGTAGCGGCGGGAGGAACAGATCCTGTAGTTAATCAGCTTACAGGTGTGGGTATAACAGTAGATGCAAACTTAGAAGTGGAATGATATGGAAGCTCTAAGAAAAGATGAAAGAGTCGTAGCCGGTATCAGAGTGATGCCTGTGGTATTTCCGGATGAGGAAGTTACTGAAGTGAAGCAGTATACAAAAGGAGAGCTTTGCAAGCTTTATGGTATAAGCAAAAACACCCTTGCAGCCTGGATAGAAAGGAGCAAGGTAAAGTTTGAAACGACAGATTATAACAAATACCAGAAGCTATTTACGAAGGCACAAGTACGGCTTTGCTTTGAGCTTTGGGGAGAGCCTTGATTATTACGATTGAATTTCTTTTGCTTCAAAGTATTTTTTTGCTTTGTCTACACGAATATCATCCTTGTAGTATTTACTGACAAAGGTATCGCTATGTTCATTTTTGTCTTTTTGGAAAGCATAAATAAATGCTATTCCCGCAATTGTGATTGTTAAAGGGAATGAACTTTCTGGATGGCTTCTGATCAGTGAGTTTTGGGAACAGAGCCAGTCTAAAGGAAGGAGTATAAGTGAGGTGAATAATAAATTCTTTATGCGAATTCCCTCATTATTTTGGGTCGTTAATTCGTCATATATGCTTTTTAATACAGAATTGTTGTTTTCTATGGCATCTGCCAGAAGTTCTTTATAGGTATAGTTGTTACTATTTTTGTCAGAGGAGTCTTGTACGGAAAAAGCGAGAATTAGCCCTCTTAGGATAGGTGAAATAACCGAATTTAATAAAATAAAGCCAATAATACCGCTAGAGATATATGCCAATGTTTTACTGTCAAGTTCTTTAGGGGCAGCAATTACCTGCCACAATGAGGTATTATTAGCCCATCCTAAAGCAATGTCTGAAGATAGAGTCCATAAGAAAATGACAATAGGAGTTCTGATTTCATGAGAACGGTCTAAATAGGAATCTAAAGCTGGCAGTACAGACATAAAAATGAATAGTTAATAACTAAAGCTAATAAGATGCTTTTAGTAAGGCAAATATTAAGGGAATATCTTCTTACCTGCTTTTTTTACAAAACTTAATGATAACCTAGGGTTTGCTATTTTATTTCCTGATACTTCAGATAGTTTTGCTTTCCAGTTTTGGTATTGAGTGGTAATATCTTCTGGTCTTATCAGGTATATTTCACTGATATTTTCTTCATTGACAGTAGCCAATATCCAGTTGATTGACTTTAATTCATCAAGCCTGGTTAAATCTATTGTTCTGTATAGTATGAACTGAGGAAATTCTTTTTCACTGGTACTCCTTATTTCATACAACCTTCCGTCAGTATCAGTAAACTTTGCTTCCTGGCCTGATGTCTTTTTAAGATTGCAAAGCAATAATATCTGTAACGTAATTACTCCATTGTCCTGGAAAATGTGGCTTATCCCGTTTTCAGAAGCTGCCTGACTGATAGTTTTAATAGCCGGTTGTAATTTTTCATATCTGCTGCCATTATCGATATCTGCTAATAAGGTAGGGGTTGGCTTTAGCAGCTCTTCAATAGAGACCTCTAATGTATTGGCAATGTCAATGAGCTTTGCTAAAGTGAGGTTACTCTTTTGATTTTCAATGTCTCCCATGTAACCCCTGCTGATCTCGGCACGAAAAGCCAGTTCATCCTGTGAAAGACCTTTTGCTTTCCTGATCCTTGTAACATTCAGGGCTATTGTTTTAAGTCGGGATTCCAGGTTGTCAACACTCATATTAATCGGCTTCTAAAGGCCAATTTCTTGCGATCCTGAATAAATTAACACCCGATATATCGTGTATTTTGGTTTTATGGCTAAGCTGTTTTTGATGATTTTTTATTGTTATTTTTCTTTTTTGTTATTCTTTTTTATAAGTTATTTATTTGTACGTGTACAAATTTTAATGATGGTTATCTGATAGAACATACCCGATCTCCCAAGTTGACATTCTTGTCAGGATAGTTTTAGTAAAAACTATTGATATGAAAAGCAGAAAAAACAAATCCAAATCAGCTGCCAAAAAGAAAAATAGAAAATCATCTAAACCAGGTAGTGATACTGTATCTGCCATTTCCCGCCATGCCAAGAAAATCAGAAAAAAAGGCGAACAATGGATCAATGCGATCAAACGTTCTACAAAAGAGTTGAAAAAAGAAGGGAGGATTTGATGGCGAAGTTCAATCAGCATACCTTAAATCAGGAAATAGAGGTTTTTATCCGGGAAAAAGATTTAAAGAAGCAATCTTATTCTCCGAGTGATATTGCCTTTATCAAGAAATATGAAGGCTCGGGAGGGCAGGCTAAAAAAGGAGCTTCTGGTGAAGGCTTGTTACATGAGTTTTATACCCCTGATTATATCGTAAACCTGATGTGGGATCTTGTCCGTTATCATGGCTATGATGATAATGGTACTATATTGGAACCTGCTATGGGAACCGGGAGGATGCTGGGACCTTCGTTAGATTATAATAAATGTACAGGTTTTGAGATCAACCCGATTTCAGCGCGCATTGCAGAAATCTGTTATCCCGGAGCGAAGATCTACAATGACTTTTTTGAAACAGCTTTCCTGGAGCCACCTCGTTTTACCAATCGCATTAAGAATAAGCCTACCTGGTTGAAAGGGTACCCGTTTTCATTAGTAATAGGTAATCCGCCATATGGGATTTATCAGAATCAATATAGCAGTTATTTCCCTGAAGCAAAGAAAATGAAACAGATAGAGATATTCTTCATCAGCCAAGGCTTAAAAATGCTTAAAACAGGAGGCTTATTGATATACCTTACAGGAAGCAATTTTTTACGTAATGGAGACTCCTATAACCTGGCAAAAGAAGAAATAGGTAAAATGGCCAAAATGATTGATGCTTATCATTTCCCGCCGGTGTTCAAAGCAACGGATGTCTCAACTGATGTTATTGTTTTCAGGAAACTATGAAAAAGAACAAGTCTTATAAATCAGCTAAGTCTAAGCCATATAAATTGAAGAATGACATTGTTTATTCTGGGTTAGGTAACATACCAACGGGTTTTATACCGGAAATCAAGGTTCGTTATAACCGGGGTAAGAAATTTTTAGGGAAAGTGACTAAATCTACAGACGTCGCTGATTTTGTCAGGAAGATTTTTGGACGAGGTCAGATACAGTTGCAGGAAGTTTTTATTGTTCTCTATCTCAATCACCAAAATGAGATTATTGGCTACTATAAGCATTCTGTAGGAACAATTAATTCTGCTATTATTGATGTCAGGCTTGTTTTTGCCACTGCCCTTGCTAGTCTTGCGACCTCAATGGTCCTGGCGCATAACCATCCGTCCGGAAGTCTTAAACCAAGTGAAGCAGATTTAAAAATTACAGACAAGATTATTGATGCCGGTAAGTTGCTTGATATTAAAGTTCTTGATCATGTGATTTTGACTAAGAGCAGTTATTATAGCTTTGCTGATGAAGATATGTTTTAAGTTTGAATCATTGCGAATCTCTTTCTTCTTTTCTGATTTTTATTTGGTCAAACAAATTTTAAGTCATTTCGAAAACAAGAAAGAAAGTGAGAAGGGAAGTATAGTTATTTTCCTGAAGTTAGAAAAATGAAACAGATAGAGATATTTTTTTATCAGGCTAAGCTTGCAACTGCTGAAGCCTGGTGGACTATTAATTTTCCTTACCGGAAGTAACTTTCTGAGGAATGGTGATTCTTACAATCAAGTTAAAGAAGAAATTGGGAAAATAGCTCAAATAATAGATGCTTATCACTTTCCATCTGGTTTAAACATACTGATGTGTCTACTGATATCATTGTATTTAAGAAAGTGTAGAGCTTTCATAGTTAAGTTGTTCAATAGTATTTTTTAAATAATCAAGTTGGGTTTTAAGTTGTTCTTTAATTTCTTTTTGGTTGTTGACGTTATGTAATTTTTTTAGTTTAAAAAACATTTTCAACCAGAGCCATGGACTTATTTTCCATGAAATAACTTTTATATCAGATTTAAGATCTGTTAACAAAGAAGACATGATTGAAGGATTTAAAAGTTGGATTATTGTTTCTATTTCATCCTTTCCGATATTCAAATCACTAGAGTAAGACGTTGTCGGATTAACTTGTTTTAACGAGTTGAAGAAAATAATTGTATTAACTCTTCCACTCATTAAATGAGCATTGACAGGGTCTAATGCAGAATACGTCTGAACAGAGTTTTCATAATTTTTTTCTAATAAATTCAGATTAGTCATAAAATTGGGAATAATATGACTTGCAAAAAGGTTTTTGATAAATGGTTTTAGTAGAGCGTCAAAGTTACTCGGTCTATCTGGAAATTTTTCTTTAATTAGTTGAGAAGCAATCTTTGAATATGAATCAATAAACTCATTGTAATTCATTTTTGAAATTATATAATGTATCTCTAATAAATTAAATAGAACTCCTCTGAGCTTTTGTCTTTTCTCTGTAAAAGATCTGGAAAATTGACTCAATTCATTTAAAAACCAACCCAAAAAAACTCCAATGAGAGTAGGTAGACTATCTTTAATTATTTCAAGCATATTTTTGTGTAATAATAGTTAGAATTATTTGTATGTAAATTTAGGGATTGTGCGACTTAAAGGCATGCTAGGGCCTTTTAATTCAAGCATAGCTTGACCATACCAACAATACATTTTGTCTTTTTTATACTTGATTTCATACAGCTGCCAGGGTTTCGACTTGCATATATTTCCATGGTTTTTGCGGTCTTCTAAATCGCAGCAATAGTAAAAAGGACACATTGTTTCTTTTTTTTCTTCAGTATTAGTTTCTATTTCAGATGTTGAGCTTTTATAATGTAGTCCTCTAAAATGTTCGGTACACGCCCAAGACTTTAAAGCGTCGCTTGTATCTGGGTCGTTAAGTATTGACCCCAAAAAAGCCTTCATATATTCATCCTTACCATTGAATATATATATAAAATCACAGATTTTAACCAATTCAACTAAGTTCTTATATTGATTGTTGTAAACTAAATCTACTTCAAATACAGGGTTATTAATTCTCATATCATAACATTGCAATTGTACTTTTAATAAATATTCAATTGCTTTTAGCTGCCGCGTTCTTCCAGCGAAAGGCTCTATAAGCATAGCTTGAGCCTCTATAAAATGTCTTCTATTCTTTTTGAGAATTTTTGAAACTCGATCTTTAAATAATTTTATGATCTGTACAGGCTTTTTACCATTTGATATTAGTTTATTATATTCAATTAAAAAAATATAAAACTGAGGACCACAATTAAGATAGGAAAGAGATAATACAGCTAATTTTATAATATTAGGTGTTTCTATATTTGGTGCATACTTTTTTGCAAGCATCTTTAAAATTAGGTATTCTGAATGATTGTAATTATCTGATCGTATTGCATTACCCATTTTTTGGCTGATATAAGAGTCCAACTCATAGGCGATACCTTCATATATGAAGAATTTTCCAAAATTTACTGTTTTTGAATTGTTATTTAAATCTTTATAATTAACCTTTAGGTTTTTAAGGTTAATTGGTTTATAGTTATAGGGTACAAAGAAAAAATCATTCTCCAATTTTGCGGTTTCAATTTCACACACATCAATTTCGCCAGCGTCGCCCAAAATATATAGTTGGCTTATTGTAACCTTGTCATGTCTTGATTTTAATTCTTCATTTGCATCTTCGTATCCGTTAAAATAGATGTGATCTAGTTGAGAATCTAATAAGTGAGTAAAATCACACCTTAGAGTTATGTCTAGTGCCATACTTAAAGTGCCAATATTTGTAGAAATTTCGTGTAGATAGTGTATGTATTCATGAAAAATAGCTGGCAAATTTTCTTTTTGTAATTCTCTCTGGACTGTTGGGGATAACCCTTTTTTATTTAACAAATCAATTCCAAAATCATCCTGATTTCTTCCTGTATTTATTGAAAAGTAAAATTTTCCTATAAAATATATACCCCACGCCTCATTTTTTTTGAGTTCTTCCAATTTTTTAAAAAGTGTCTGAATTTCCATGCGATTATTTTATGTAGCTACAGTTTATATAAATGTATGTATTAAAATGTTTAATCTCCCAATACGGAAAAACAATCAGATATCTTAGTCCTAAAAGATCAAAGGTATGGTACATACAGATATTCGAACAGCCTTACGGCTAAAAATCAAAGAAGTACTACGCAATTGCAATTCGAATATTTACCCTAATTTCTGTCGTCAAATCCAGACACGTGATGGTTATCTAAGAGCAGAAGAGATGGTAATCCATTATGTGATTCAAAATACACTTCCTGTCAGTACAGCTATTGCTCAACTAGAAAGTGAATTGGGTTGAAAACACAAGGCTTGATATTGCTTGATTTGTTTAGCGGCACAGGCGGGTTTCCATTAGGTTTAGCCCTTGCCGGCTATAGTTTTTCTAAACATTACTTCAGTGAAATAGACCCGCATGCAATAGCCAATTACCGATATAATTTTAAAGATGCCATTTATGCGGGACCAGTCGAAACAATCACAAAAAAACTTATCCAAGCCCCGGATATTGTCACCTTTGGATTCCCTTGCCAGGACCTCTCTGTTGCCGGCAAAAGGAAAGGGCTTAAAGGCAAAAGAAGCAGTCTCTTCTTTGAAGCAATCCGCATCATCAAAGAGCTTAAACCCCGTGTCTTTGTCTTTGAAAACGTCAAAGGACTGTTCTCTTCCAATCAAGGCCGGGACTTTGAAACAGTTATTAAAGCGATTGCCGAGCTTGGGCTTTATAACTGTCAATGGCAATTGCTTAATACAGCCTGGTTTCTCCCCCAAAATAGGGAACGCGTCTACTTTGTCGGAACTCTTGGAAACCAATCCGCACCAAAAGTATTTCCTTTCACCGAAGGCGATAGCTTATTTAAAAAGAGCATTGAAAAGGGGAAAGACAACCGCCATATTGCCACCGCCATCACTACAAACTATGCAAAAGGTGTCCATGCAAGAGGTGAAACCTACGTCGACATGCTCTACTGGAAAAACTCAAAAGAAAAGTGGACGCAAGAGAAAAAAGGGAAAATCCCGGCATTAAAAACTCAATCAGATCTGACAAGGCAACCCCTGATAGTAAA
>CAZNHL010000065.1:0-25100 GCA_964572965.1 uncultured Bifidobacteriaceae bacterium | reverse complement strand
CACATTGTATGCATGGAGCCGGTCCGGCTTCAGCCATACACGCATGGAATAATCTTTATTCCCACCGAAAATCATAGACTGGCCTACACCCGGGATCCTCTTGATTTCAGGAATAATATTGATCTGTGCATAGTTTGCAAGGAAGGTTTGGTCATACGTTTCAGGATCATCACTATACAAATCAACCACCATGATCAAACTATTCTGTTGCTTGGCGGTAGTAATACCAGCCTGCACCACTTCAGCCGGCAACTGGCTTGTTGCCTGAGAAACACGGTTCTGCACGTTTACCGCCGCCTGATCAGGGTCTGTACCTAATTTGAAGTACACTGTGATTACCAGCGAACCATCATTACTGGCAGTGGAGCTCATGTAACTCATGTTTTCAACCCCATTGATAGATTCTTCCAGCGAAGGTGCAACGGAACGTAATACTGTTTCAGCGTTTGCTCCCGGATAAATTGCCACTACCTGAACGGCCGGCGGTGCAATGTCCGGAAACTGCTGCAAAGGCAGCGTAGTTAATCCCAACACACCAAGTATCACCAGCAAAATGGAAATAACGGTGGCCAATACGGGTCTCTCAATAAATTTCTTAAACATCTCTTCTATATTGAAAATGAATATTTTACTTCCTCTTTTTAGACCTATAAGGTTTTAAAAACCTATAGGTCTAGCGCTTAGTTTTTAGTAGGATTGATGGCTACACCATCCTGTAAATGGTCAAGACCGTTGAAAACAATTCTGTCGCCTGCTTTCACGCCTTCTTTCACCAGGTAATCATCACCACTTTTGCCTACAACAGAAATAGGCTGTTTAGTCACTTTGTTGCTATCGCCCACGGCATACACAAATACCCTATCCTGTACTTCAACAGTAGCAGATTGCGGCACCAGAATAACATTGCTGTGTTTCAGGCTCAGTCTCACCTTTCCTGTGTTACCGGAACGAAGCAAGCCTTGTGCATTAGGGAAGCTGGCTCTTACTGTGATTGATCCTGTGTTTTTATCAAACTGGCTGTCAATCATATCAATTTTCCCTTCCTGCTGATAAACTGTATTATCTGCCAATACCAGTGAAACCGCTGGAAGCTTCTTGATTTTCTCTTCCAGTGTTTTTCCCGGATATTGTTCTTTGAAGTCGATAAAATCAGTTTCGCTCAAAGAAAAATAAACATGAAGCTTATGTACATCCGAAAGGCGTGTCAACGGTTCCATATCGGCACGGGAAACCAAACTTCCCTGTTTCTTAGGCAACCGGCCTATGTAACCGCTTACCGGAGCTTTGATCAAAGTATAACCCAGATTGATTTGTGCTGCCGCTACTGCTGCTCTGGCTTGTTCTTCATTGGCTTTAGCTACTTTGTAAGCGGCATTTGCGGCTTTCAACTGAACTTCAGAAACCACTTTATTCTGCACCAATGGCGTTACTTTGTCCACCTCCAGTTGCGCGTTGATGACCGCTGCTTCTGCTGCATTCAACCCGGCTACAGCATTGTTTAACTGCTCACGGTAAGGCTGGTCATTGATTTTTAATAAAGGCTGACCTGCTTTCACATAAGCACCTTCGTCTACAAATAACTTTTCAAGCCAGCCGTCTACCTGCGGACGGATTTCAACATCGGCTGTTCCTTCAATGTTAGCCGGATAGTCGCGGTAAGTGGTAGTGGAAACACTGCTGATTTCAACAACAGGAAATGATTGCGGGCCTGCTGCTCCTATACTGGTTTGTTCACTTTTGCAACCATATAAAACGGCAAGGGTAACGAGTAAAACTATATTCTTCATAACGAAATTAAACTATTTAACACTGTTAAGTACTTTTGATAAAAAAACAGTCCTGTGACTGCCGATGCTTTTACATGAAAAGCGTTGCTATAACTTGCCCATTGTGACTAATATTTAATAGAGTTAAATAATTTATCAGTGTTAAGTAAACGGTAAAAAAATTAGTCGTTGATATATTTGATAATCCCTTTCAGCGCATCGCTCAAAACCTGATTATTGATATCCTCCGACCTCCCTTTGCGCACAATATTGATAGAGATAAGCCCGTGAACTACAGACCAGAAGGTATAATACTTACGGCATATCACATCCTCACTTGCATTTTTGTCATCAAGCAACTCTTTGATAACTTCCCAGATCAGGTTTGAAGGCCCGTCAAATTCAGGTTGCTCCATGGCACAGCAGGTCATTTCAACGCCAAACATAAGCTGATAAAGCTCCTGTTCTACAAAAGCAAAATTCCAGTAGGCCATCCACATTGCTTCCAGCTGATCGGCAGGAAGTGTATGTTTACTTTTAGCTTCTTCCATCTCTTTTAGAAGCAAAGCATAACCTTTCTTGGTTAATTCGAAGAGAATTGCCTCTTTATTGGCAAAATATTCATAGATGATAGGAGCAGTATATTCAATAACGTCGGCAATTTTGCGCATACTTAACGCCTGCCAGCCTTCCGTTTTAGCAATCTGGAATGCAGCATCCAGGATATTACACCTGGTTTCTTCTTTTAAACGCTGAATTCTGTCCTTGCTTGCCATATATTAAATTAATCCCCGTAAATAACTTAACACTGTTAAGCAAATGTAAAACATCCGAATTCAGAATCAAATATTTGTAGATATAAAATTTTCAAAATGTACTAAATAGGCTTATTGTCTGCTTCTCAGCGACTTTTCCAGTGCTTCTTTCTCTTCCCTTATGAGAAGTTTGATCCTATGCCCCCTGGTGCCTTTCAGTCGTTTATATAACCCTTCCCGGTCAGGTAAGGAAACAAAGTTTTCTGCTCTTGCTTTCCCATCATCAATCACAGGATCAATCATAAACATCGTATCAAGGGTATCTGATACTACAGGCAAATAGTCTATATTGATCCCAAACTTGCTTTGCATGCTTTTAAGAAAACTTGATTGAGCCGGATCTGTTGCCAATGCAATTGACTTAAAGCCTTTTTCTTCTGCTAATTTGCAAGAAAAGTACAAATTCTCAGTGCTATGTTCAGCTTGTGTTTCAACAAATATATTCTCTTCCGGTATACCCAGCCCTTGTGCATACATAGCCATTGCAACACTTTCTACATAGGGTGTATATACCGCTGAACCTGAAAAAATAATATTCCTGGCGATGCCTTGCTTATAAAGATAGGTAGCCCAATAAACACGGCATTTTACCAAAGGATCAACATTTCCCGGCTTGTGCGGATACCCTGGAACTATAATTACATCGTAAGGAGGCCTGCATTTGGCTGCAGAAAAACAGGCGTCCGGATCTGTATAATACTTCCTGTAAAAAGATTTGCAGCCTAATATCAAAAATGTTACGCCGATATAAATTCCCGGTAATATTTTTCTTAATACGCTCATATAACAGACATTCTAAACTCCTTAACCAAACACAAAAAGCTACAAAAGGTTTTCAAGCTCATGCTGATAATCATATTGCAGATCTTCATGAAGCTTTGCTATTGCCTTTTCAATTTTTGCCAATTGTCTTTCGTACAAATTCGAAAGCGCGGTACTGGATGCTATACGAATGCCGGATTTCTTCACCTTTAAACAAAAGTAAATCAACAACTCTGCTTCAGTCTTTTTGGATCCGGAGTATTTGATGTATTTATTCGTAATGCGAAGGACTTTGCGCAGGCTTTTATTGGCTAAATATAAATTCCCCCGGGGCAGCTCATCAAACTGCTCATTGATATGTTCCTTTACTTTTTCTACATAGTTATCTTCATCGCCGGCATCAAAAAGCAGGTATGAAAGGAGTTCCTTATTCTCCTTTTTGTACTTTGTAAGGCGCATGCACAATTCCACAATTTCTTTAAGATCGAGCGTATTGAGCTCTTTTTTCAATTCAGAAAGTGATGCTGCTTTCATATCTCCTATTTATTTAACTGAACAGCGCTGATAAACCAATAGCCCTGGTCATATTTATAACCTAATTCAAATGTCTGTGTAAAAAGCTTACCGGTAATTTTTGACCTCGAGTAAACAAAACTCCCAACAACTTTAGCTTCACCAATACCTTCTGACACTTCAAAATCTTCCGAAACAATTGTAATAGCTCTGATCTTTGATGGCTTTAATTGTTCAACAATCTTGTTCATTTCATCCTTAAACTCTTCAAAAGTAAGCTCCTTGCCGTTCAAGATAACAACTCCGGCAAACTCTCCTTCATAGAACCGTGTTTCCAACTGTTGTTCTATAAAATCATTCACAAAATCTTCTGTGAAATTGCGCAGGTCAAAAGCATGATTCGGGTGAAATTCTTCGTAAATAAAATTCTGAACAAGTCCCGGCATACGGATATCCTCAATCTGCATGGCCAAAAGCTCTTCAGTAATAAACTTATACTTCACAAGGTCATCGTAATCTGTAATGAAATCGACATTAATACTATAACGGCTTAGCTTTGTGATAAACTTTTTCAGTTCACGTCTCAACTCAACTTCTGTCAGCTCCTCAGCGCCTTTTACATGAGGTTTACCGATGTATTCATGGATTGAGATCACTTTAGCATCTTTGTGCAACTTTTCAAAGCTATACAGGTAATTGAGCCACTGATTCTCTAATGCCCGTCTTCCGCCAAAAGTTTCATCACTCAGCTTTGCCCCGAATTCAGTCTCTAATTTCAGTTTTAAAAGAGCATTTTCAGATTCCAGTTTTTCCTCCTTTGTAAAATCTTCAAAACCATCTCTCAACCTTACTACACTTGTTTTAGGGTCCCCATGGTAACGATCAAACAAGTAGTTTTTCTCGGCAAAGAAATTATTCCAATAATCTTCAGACGTAAAATAATGTTGATTACTTTTATTTCCTACCGAATAAGGATATGTCATTAAAAGGTTTTCTTCAAGATCAAGGTCTATAGAATCATATTCATCGTAAGTATAAAAACGGTCTTTCAGATAAACGACAAGGCCATTCATATAAGCCAATAACTTTCTGTCATTAGTCTTACAAACCACATAAGGATTTACCGTATGTTTGAGCATGTAGTCAATGAATGGATCAGGATATGAAAAGCGTTTAAGCAGCATCATTAACCTGACATTATAATTCTGAAATGTAGACTGTATCGTTTTACCGGGTACCAGTATGCAGATCATACTAGGTTTATGCACATAAAGTACATAAAACTTACCGGGAAAAGAGCTGCTTACCAATTGTGCAAACCAAACCCCTACTTCTTCTTTGGCAGAATTAATCTCCGGCGCGGGCTGAGGTTTAATACGTGATGATTTTAATAGTTTTTGGGTAGCCCTTATTATACTCATTTATAAATATTTGATTCCAAATTCAACAAAAGATAAAAATTTATGCATGAATGCCCCAAAGGCATCGGCTATTTTTTTGAACATCGCATAAAAGCCTGCAATTTACGCATAAGGTTTATACTTGATACCTTAGAACATCAAAGAAAAAATCCCGAACTTGCATTATGATTGAAAAAGTATGCTATTGTGGTTCTAATAAAGCTTTTAGTGACTGTTGCGAACCAATTATTAAAGGAGAAAGAAAAGCACCTACTGCTTCGGCATTAATGCGCTCACGCTATTCGGCTTATGTCACAGCAGCTACAGACTATCTTATCAGTTCCAGCCACCCTACGCTGAGAAAAAACACCTCGGCCGCTTCTATTGAAGAATGGGCTAAAGAAAACAAATGGCAGGGATTAGAAATTATTAGCACTACACTTGGCGGAGAAAAGCACGAACGCGGCGAAGTGGAATTCAAAGCTTATTTCTCAGACAAAAGCGGGCTACCGCAAATACACCATGAAAATTCCGTCTTTTTAAAAGAAAACGATCAATGGTTTTATTTTAAAGGCAGTATGAACCCTAAAACAATTGTTGAAGAAGGGAAAACGGGTAGAAATGACCCTTGCCCATGCGGCAGCGGTTTGAAATACAAAAAATGCTGCAGCTAGTTCCACGATCTCCTTATAAATATTTCACTAAATTTTATAACATTTTACCTATAAAAAGACAACCTTATTTATAATTTACGTACAAGTAAGAGTATTTTGATAGTCTTATTGAGAACTTATAAAAGGAGGTAGCATGAGAAAGGCATTGACTTTAAAAACACTTGCATTGATGTTATTGACGTATATGGTTGTTACAGCCTGTGCACAAACCAGACAGCCCTGGCAACCACACACACCGACAGCTAAAGCCAAGAAAAAGGCTTCTGTATAAGAAAAAGCCTTCTGTATAAAGCAGAAGGCTTTTTTATTGCCTAAATTCTTGCCGCTCCTCTGCAAATTGTATATAAATGAATGTCTTTTTTATTAAAAGCGTTAATTTTGAAGCATATTGTCTCCAAAACCACGTCTATAAGATTTATATACTTTTCTATGCAGAATATATTCTCTCTTAAGTTTTTGATAAAGGCCAGTCTACTGCTCAGCACTATCATCTTATTCAGCAGTGCTACAAAAGATGACCGGTTTAATGAAGTACTTGAGCATATCAAAGAAAGGACATTGCGGAAACAGCTTGAAGCTTTCAGAAATGCAGGAATTGAGAAAGAAGTTGACACATTGGAATATGATGCGGATAAAGTAATCGCTTATGCTAAAACATTTATGGGCACAAAGCATAAAATGCGAGGATCCGGTAAATCGGGTATTGATTGTTCCGGCCTGGTAATGGTTTCTCACAAGAAATATGGCATTTACTTACCCCATTCTGCACAGGAACAGGCCCGCTACGGGAAAATTATTCCTCATATGGATGAACTCCAAAAAGGAGACCTCGTTTTCTTTTGTCATTCTTATGCTACCGGCCGCGTAATCACACATTCAGGTGTTTATTTAGGGAATGACAAATTTATACATGCTTCAAATGATTATGGCGTAATCATTTCAAGCATTCAGGATCCTTACTACTGGAAGAAAAAATTCTTATTTGGCACACGTTTTTAACCATAAGACATATTTGATTTGTTAAATTTTATCTAAATTTGATACAAATAAACAAGGAAAGTTTACTTATGAAATCTACAAAAATTATGATTGCATTGGCTATAGTAGCTGGTGCAACAATCTCGTCGTGCAGTAATAGAAAGAACAATCCCCCTCCTGCCTATTATTACACCAATGTTCCCGACGGCGGAACAGCAATCATCGACAACGCTAATCTTGACAATCAGGGTCTTCTTGTAAACAGAAGCACAACTACCTGGGTAATCAGAGGCAATGTGGTAATGGATGACCTGAGCATATCCGGAAAAGTTGTGATTGATCCGGGAGCTAATGTGCGGGTAAAAGGTACGGTAACCATTGGCGGCGGAGCCAAACTGCAAGTTAATGGTGCACTCACTGCAACTAATATCACACAAACAGGCGATGCTTTCTTTAATGGAGGCAATGTCACAATCAGTAATCTATATACAATTGGAGGTGGCACAACTACCTATCTGCAAAATAGCAGAGTAACGGTTAATGATTTGCGCATTCTTGGCGCAATTACAGGCCTAGTGAATGATGTTACTAAAAACGGTAATGTTTATTCTGTTTTCTATTTTTATGGCAATAGTATTTACTTAAACCGCGCAGGTGGTACGAGTGTGTGCGGACCGGTATTGTTTACTTATAACAATGATCTGGGTGCTTCCGGAATCAAGCTAAATGAAGTGACCGCCACAGCACTTAATGCAAAACCAAACCTTAAAACAATTTATCAATTGCCGGATAACAGCTTACTGTATCAATATGCTGATCAAAACTGTTCTCCGAAAAGTACAGCAACAGGCTTTTAAATCATTCATAAACAATAATATTGAGGGCTGTAATGGGGTATAATCCCCATTACAATCCTCAGTTTGTAGAATACTTCCCCAACAAAAACCTTTATTCTTAATAAAGAACTGCATCTGCAACTCATTATTAACTACTTATATAAAAACGTATTTCTGGCATAATCATCGCCTTATTGAACTTAACTAACAACTATTGATATAAAAATATGCTGCAAGCAGAGATAACAATGCCTCGTTCCTTATTCGTGCAAGGCAAAACCGTTTTTAGCTGATAGTATCCCTTATTTTTTGATATGATGGAGGTATTTTAAATACCTCCATTTTTTATATTATATTAGTAGTCATTTTAGCAGCAAACGATTTATAAAATAGGCAATGAAAAACATTTTACTAATTGAAGATGATTTGATTTTTTCTAAGTTGCTTAAAAACTTTTTGGAAAAAAACGGTTATAGAGTTGAGGCCGCACATAAAGCAGCTGAAGCTTATAAGTTAATGCAGGCCACCAAATTTGATCTGGCCATTATAGACTTTCGTTTACCTGATGATACAGGTTTAAATGTTTTGGAATGGATCAAAAACCATTGTCTGGAAACATTGGCAATATTAATGACCCGCTATTCAGATGTGAGAACTGCCATCAGCTCGATCAAACTAGGTGCACTTGATTATATTGTTAAACCTATCATTCCGGAAGAGCTATTGCTCACAATAGAACAAACTTTCAAATCTCCTGCAGTTAAGCCTGCAAAAACGGTCTCTCAGGCCCCTAAAGAACCTTCCGGCAGTAATTATGTAATTGGTAAAAGTAAAGTAGCAGAAGGCCTTTATGAGCAAATTAAGCTTGTTGCTCCTACCAATATGTCAATCATAGTACAGGGAGAAAGCGGAACCGGTAAAGAATATGCCGCTCAGCTGATCCATTCTATGAGTATGAGAAAATCGGCGCCATTTATTGCGGTTGATTGCGGTACGCTATCTAAGGAACTCGCTTCTAGCGAATTGTTCGGCCATGTTAAAGGCTCTTTCACAGGTGCACTCAATGATAAAGAAGGGCAATTTACTGCTGCTGACGGCGGCACTTTATTCCTGGACGAAATAGGAAACTTAAGCTATGAAGTACAGGTACAATTACTCCGTGCCATTCAGGAACGCAAAGTGAGAAAAGTTGGCAGTAATAAAGATGCTTCAGTTGATGTCCGCATTATTGTAGCAACAAATGATGATCTGAAATCCAAAGTTGAAAAAGGCCTTTTCAGAGAAGACCTTTACCATCGTATTAATGAGTTTAAAGTTAAAATACCGGCTTTAAGAGAAAGAGAACAAGATATCAATTACTTCGCTCACCATTTTCTTGATCAGGCAAACAGTGAATTAAACAAAAACGTTGAAGATTTTTCTCCTGAAGTACTGACAGTTTTCAATCACTATAACTGGCCCGGTAATTTAAGAGAGTTTAAAAATATCATTAAAAGAGGGGTACTTTTAACTACCGGCACAGAAATGTCGCTGACTGCCATTCCTGAAGAAATACTTCACCCGCAAAATGAAACCAAGACAGTTTCCAACACCCTTGATTTAAAAGAAACTCAAAAGGAATCGGAAAAGGAAAGAATTGTAAAAGCGCTGGAACAATGCCGCTACAATAAATCTAAAGCTGCACAACTCCTGAATATTGACAGAAAAACACTTTATCTTAAACTTGAGAAATATAACATTGAGCTTTAAGCTCAATGTTATATACCAAGAAACACTTTTAATTCCTCATTGATATTTTTCCAATACTGAATTAAGATTGACAAATTAGTCATATCTACATACTTGTTTTCCCTTAAGAGCACTTCAGACGTTCTTATATTGTCTACATCCTGTTTCACCTGAATTTGTCCAAACCTGGATACCAGTTTATGAATTATCTCTGCCAGGCCGAGTTGGTCTCCTGCTTTCAAAAACTTTTCAGCTTTAGCTAATTCATTCTTGTTTTCACTATAAAACTCCTGCAAAATTTCTTTCATCAGCACTTCATCCCCCATTGTAAAGCGCTTAAAATCAGAGAGGTCAAAAGGAAGATTTTCCTGAGAATTTAATGCGCTATCTTGATCGGCCTCCTCAACTATTTCAGCAGACTTTACTGTTATTTCAAGCTTTGTAGCAACTATGTCTATTAACTCAGACTTATGAAATGGTTTATGAAGAATCGCTTTAAAATCTCTCATCTCAACAGACTGGTCTCTAGTCAGTAATACATTTGCTGTTGATGCTATTATTTTCAGTTCCGGATCAATCGCTTTTAATTCTCCCCTTAACTTAATACCGCTCATTTCTGCCATTTGAATATCAATCAAAGCCAGGTCGAATTCCTGTTCCCTGATAATTTCGATAGAGTTCAACGGACTCGGAGTTGTAACTACGGTTGCTCCTACAGACTCTAAGATTATTTTATTTAATTTCAGAATCCATACATCGTCATCAACCACAAGTATATTTTTCCCTTTAAATAAATCAGGAGAATAATGAAGTACATGCACAGGAACAAGCTCCGGTAATGTATGCCTGCGATTCAACCAAAAAGTAAGCTTAAAGGTTGACCCTTTTCCCTGTTCACTTTCCAGTTCTATAATTCCACCAAGCATCGTCACCAACCTTCTTACAATACCTAAACCGAGACCAACTCCATTCTGCTTGTCAGCCGCAGAACCGGCCTGCTGGTAATTATCAAAAATGCGCTGCTGATCCATCTTGGGAATCCCCTTGCCAGTATCTTGTACACTGATAACAAGCATCACTTCATCTTCAGAGACATCTGTAGTTACTGCTTTAAAAGTAACAGATCCGCTGTCAGTAAATTTAATGGCATTATGAAGCAGGTTATAAACGATCTGATTCAAACGATATGAATCTGTATAAACAGTAAGCTCTTCCGGTACTTTAATGTTAACAATGTCTGCCAGGCCTTTCTCGTTAATTTTTAGCTGAAAGCCTAAGTGTACATTATTAAGGAAATCGAAAAGGTTCACCTGTTCTTTTCTTATCTCAATAATACCAGCGTCAATTTTGGCGATATCCAATACCTCATTCACAATCTTCAGAAGGTGTTCTGACATGTTCTTTATTACCTGCGGATACTCACTGTTATCATCAAGTAAATCAGAATAGCCTATGATAGATGTCAGAGGAGACCTTATTTCATGGCTCATAGAGGCAAGAAATTCCTGTCTTGCTTTTGCTACATTCTGAGCTTTTTCTTTCTCTAATTCAAGCTGATTCTGATAGTAGCGCATACGCCGGATATCACGCAATAACAGGTATAGCATTACCAAACCTATAGCTACAAAAAAGACAATAATAAAGGACAATACTCTATTAAAATATTCGGAAGCCACATAAGCTTCATCAATCATCTTAGCCTTTTTCTCCTGGTTCTCCTTACGCACTCTTGCCAGCAGTTCACTTATAGAATCCAGCAATTCTGCATTTTTGCTCTGTATCTTTTTTTCTATTTCATTGAAGCTTCTTATAGATTCAATTTCGGCTTTATATAACTCCCGCAGATAATCCTGCAAAGAATAAATCATTTCCGCATTCGTGAATACATTTATCGAATCTACTGAAGACTTTATCACAGTATCCACCTGTTGTAAAGGCTGATAAACGACTTCATTACCTGTAGGTTTGGGTGTTTTTTTTCTGAAAAAACTGGCTAATTTCTTAAATACACTTCTATTACCCGGATCCTGGGTATTGGCAAGAGAGTCTATCCGTTGAAGTGTGTAATTGGAAACCCGCACTTCTGATGTTTTCTTTTTAATTATATAGGATGAATCCGGTTTTTTGTGTGAGTTGAGCTGAAGAGACAGCTCCCTGATTATTTTTGAACTGGCAGTTCTCACATTATTCTTTTTCCGGGCTTCTATCAGATCTATAGTACCTATTTCAATCTCATCCAATTGCTTTTTTATATCGGACAGCGTTGCATTAGAGTTCAGCTCACCAGCATCCATTTGCTGTACAGAATCTACTTTCTGCTTAATTCTATCTATAATAAGTTGCTGTTGCTCAAACCCTTCCTCTGAATTATAAAAACTATAACTTCTATAAACCTGATTAAGGTGAAAAATCTCATTATTGATATTATTGATAAGCCTCAATTTAGGATTTGGTCTGGCCAGCCCGTCAATCTTATCAAGCATGTGGTTAAGGCTATTCCAGGCAATACCACCAGCAAAAAAAATCCCTACTACTGCAAATAAGAAAACTATAATAATTTTAAACTGAACCGCGGTCTGCTTCATCAAATTGAAAAATTGAATAAATGGGCTATTCTACTGACTAATACAATTTAATAAAAATACACCGTAAAACACAGAAAGGCCATACAATGTATGGCCTTTCTGTATCCCGTTTAGTCAAGTCTTACTTAAATAGCAGCAACAAGGTTCACGTCAAGGATAAAATCATCATAAATTGCTTTATCGCCTAAGTTTTCAAAGAAGCTGGCAGACTTAAACTTGATATCATATTTAGTTCTGTTCACAGTAATTTTCCCTGATGCAGTTAAAGTATTACCATTAACTTTCACAACAGCAGGAAAGCTGATTGGATTAGTGATTCCTTTGATAGTAAGGTTACCATTTACATCATAATTATCCCCTCCTTTACCGGCAACAGAAGTAATTACAAATTTTGCTTTAGGAAATTTGTCTGTAGAAAAGAAATCATCATTTTTCAAATGTCCGACTAATTTTGCATTGCCATCTTTATCGGCAATATCCGTAACGGTTAGGCCAGCTACGTTCAATTCAAAACTACCACCTGTCAATTTCTTATCAGATATAATCAAAGAACCGGATTCCAATGGAATAGTACCTTTATGATCACCGGTTACTTTCTGGCCCGTCCAAACCAATTTACTTTTCTGAGAATCAACTTTGTATGTGGCTGCGTTTCCTCCTTTAAAAGAAACTAATGCTATTGAAGACAATAGAACTGCTGATGCTAAAAACTTTTTCATTTTATAATAAAATTAAATTTAAAAATATATTTCCTATAGAATTACACAACAAATATAATAATCCTTAACTAATTCTTTATATAATTAAAAAATATTCTGAATCTGTTGCGAACATCTTCTTTAAACCAATGCTACTCTAAAATAATTCCATTTAGTTCCTCCTTTTTAAACTGTTGCATATCTGTTTTAATACAACTACTTTAGGTTTGATTAACGCATACTTTTATGACACCACATTCTGTCCTTGAATCAAATGAATTCAAATCTTTAGTTAAAAAGCGATGGACGTTTTCGCTTGCTATGGCAGCTATTATGCTTTTAGTTTACTTCGGTTTTTTACTGACCATTGCTTTCAGAAAAGAGTTTTTCGCTCAAAAAATAGCATCAGGACTGACATTAGGAATTGCTCTTGGCCTTGGTATTATCATTTTTGCCTGGATCATGACAGGGATTTATGTAAAATGGGCTAACAGTTCTTATGACGAAAAAGTAAACGAGTTAACAGAAAAAGTAAAATCCGCTAATAAGCAAAACTAATGGAGAAGTTCGAAACCACCCTTGGCCAAAGCAACCCTTTGGCTATTATTATATTTTTTGTTTTTGTTGCAATTACATTAGGCATTACTTATTGGGCAGCCCGCCGGACAAATACAACCTCTGAGTTTTATGCCGCCGGAAGAAGTATTTCCGGTGTACAAAATGGTCTTGCGCTGGCAGGCGATTATATGAGTGCAGCTTCTTTCCTTGGTATTGCAGGTATGGTGGCAACTAAAGGTTATGATGGTCTTATTTATTCGATAGGCTTCCTTGTTGGCTGGCCATTAATTATGTTCCTTATTGTCGAACCTTTGCGCAATCTTGGCAAATATACTTTTGCTGATGTCGTAGCTTATCGCCTTAAACAACGTCCTGTCCGCATTGCGGCTGCATCCGGTTCTTTAATGACCATTATCTTCTATCTGATTGCTCAAATGGTTGGTGCCGGAGGACTTATCAAAACTCTTTTTAACCTTCCTTATGAATTTGCCATTGTAATTGTAGGCCTGGTAATGACCTGCTATGTTTTATTCGGTGGTATGCTGGCAACTACCTGGGTGCAGATTATCAAAGCAATTCTTTTATTGGGTGGGGCTACTGTTATCGTTATCCTGACTTTATCGCGTTTCAATTATTCGCCTATCAACCTCTTTGAAGCTGCAGCCGCTCAATATGGAGAAAAGGTGCTTTCGCCAGGCGGCTATATTTCGAACCCATGGGATGCACTCTCGCTCGGCCTGGCGCTAATGCTGGGAACTGCTGGTTTACCACATATCCTGATGCGGTTTTATACTGTTCCTAATGCACAGGAAGCCCGAAAATCTGTTTTTGTAGCAACGGGGCTTATCGGCTATTTCTACATTCTTACTTTCATTATTGGTTTCGGAGCAATGGTGATTGTCGGTCAGGATCTTATTACAGGCCAAACAGGCACAGTGGGTGATAAAGGCGGTAACATGGCGGCATTGTTACTGGCAGAAGCAACAGGCGGAACTGCATTCCTGGGTTTTATAGCTGCTGTGGCTTTTGCGACAATCCTTGCTGTAGTAGCCGGCCTTACGCTTTCCGGGGCATCTACCCTCTCTCACGACCTTTATGTAAACGTTCTAAAGAAAGGTGTTTCTGATGAAAAAGGCGAAGTTAATGTAGCTAAGGCAGCCACCATAGGCTTAGGAATTCTTTCAATTTTACTAGGCTTAATTTTCAAAGGGCAGAATGTTGCATTCATGGTAGGCCTTGCATTTGCTGTTGCTGCAAGCGCCAATTTCCCGGCTTTGCTGATGTCTATTCTCTGGAAAAGGTTTACAACCAGAGGGGCTTATCTGAGCATTAGTGTAGGCGCGATACTGGCTGTGATACTTATTATTCTTAGCCCGACTGTATGGGTTGATATTTTCAAAAACGAAGAAGCTATTTTCCCGCTCAAAAACCCGGCGCTGGTTTCAATGACAGCGGCCTTTGCTACAGGTTTTGTTGTTTCTTTATTAGAAAAAGAACCTGAAGCTGCTGCTAAATTTGAGTCTGAAAAACTGAGAACTTATCTGGGTGTAGGCTCGGAATAAAATTGACAAACTCAAAAACACACAAGAATGGATCTTATCAGTACTATTACCTATGGATTAATTGGCGCTCTAGTAGTATTTGTGGTCAGCGCAATGAATAACGCATCCAATAAATCTATTCTGACAAAAGGCAGGGAAAGCTATGTCATAAAAATGAATCTGATGTATTTAATTCTGGGCATTGCCAGTCTTTGTATCTCTGCATTCTTTATTATTGTCAGTGGCATGCTTATTCAGGAAATAGATGGAGCAATTGCATGTGGCCTTATGGCACTGATTTTTGCTGCTGTAGGTATTCCTTTTGTCCTTTTGTATAAAAACCACAAAGTAGCATTTGACCTCGAACACTTTACGTTGACTAACTGGAAAGGGAAAAGTGTTTCATTTAACTGGACCGAAGTAAAAAATGTTAAAAACAATTCTTTTACCGGCTATATCACTATTACAGGAGATGGTAAATCTGCGAAAGTACACAAACACATATCCGGGCTCTTTAGCTTTCTTATTTATCTTGAAAACACAACATCATGGACAACGAAAGACTTAAATAGTCCTTTTCATCAAAACAGATAATGACTATCCGCTTCTACGAACCTTCTTGTCTTTTTCCCGCAGATAACGCAAAATTTCGCAGATTAGGATTTAAAACTCCAGTTCTGCAAACCCTGAAAATTTAACAATCAATAAAATCTGTACTATCAGCGAAACTAGCGGGAAAAATTTAGAATCTCTGGTTAAACAAATCAGGTAAGGTTCAATGAAACGTATACTCAATAAACAGATAATACAAAAAGAGGATTACCTCAGAATCTTGAACATCAACTCTTTGAGAATTTCTCCTTCAGAAACTCCGGTAGCCCCTACGCCTTTTGAAAGCAAATCGGCTTCTCGTAAAAAATGGATGATAGAGATGGTTTTGTCGATATTATAATTGCGGGCTGCCAGCATATAATCTTTCACAAAGAAAGGGTTTACGCCCAGCAAAGCGGCAATAGTACGCTCGTCTTTTTGCGGAGAAGCGTGAACAAGTAACACTTTATTATAAAACTGGAACAATAAGGTAATTATCTGCTGAATCGGGTTATTCTTCGGGTTAGCTTCAAAATAGAATACGATTTTGAAACACAGCTCAGAATTACGCATTCCCAACGCTTTTTGCAATTCAAAAACATTGTATTCTTTACTTACACCTACATACTTACTTACAAGATCTTCGGTGATCGTCTCTCCTGCTTTGAGGTTAATGATTACTTTATCCGTTTCATTTTCCAGCCTGCTCAGGTTTGCACCGACAAACTCATTCAGCATGGCTGCTGCCTTCGGGTTGATCTTATAACCTTTACCGGCTACCATAGAATTAATCCAGTCAGGAACCTGATTATCGTAAATCTTTTTGGTGGTAACAAGAATGGCATGCTTGTCAATAATTTTTGCCAGAGCCTTACGTCCGTCCAAAGTTTTTCCTTTATAAGCAAAAACGAGTACTGTGGAAGGCAATGGATTTTTCACATAAGCTTCCAGCATTTTGGCGTTCTGGTCTTTCTCAAGATTATCCAGTTCCTGGGCTTCTTTCACAATCACAACCTGTCGTTCCGACATCATCGGGTAACGCTTGGCATTGTTCATGACTGCCGGCAAATTGGCATCTTTTCCATACATCACTACCTGATTAAAGCCTTTTGCTGCTTCATCAAGGGCATTCTGTTCAATGAAATCTGAAATTTTATCAATAAAAAACGGTTCTTCACCCTGCAAAAAGTACACCGGAGCGTACTTATTTTGTTTCAGGTCTTGAAGAACCGTTTCCGGAGTATGAGCCATTGTTCAGGTGTTAGGTTTGGGTTGTTAGTTGTCAGAACTCATTGAAAGATTTAAAAATTGTAAGATTTTGGTAAGTTGCTCACAAATATCATGCATGCAAACCTTAATTTTAGAATCTTATAATCTTCAAATACTGTCACCTAACAACCATCAACTAACAACAAAAATACTATGCCAGTACTAAGTTTTTTGCAATTGTTTGTGTACGATCAGGCCCTACTGAAATAAGGTTGATCGGAACGTTCAGTTCTTTTTCAAGGTAAGCAACGTATTCTGACAATTCTTTTGGAATTGCATTGAAGTCTGTCATACCGGTAAGGTCTCTGTTCCAGCCTTTGAAAGTCTTATAAACCGGCTCGATTTTCTCGTTTACCAGGTCATAAGGCAGTTGGTCTGTAACAGTACCATCAGAAAGTTTATAGTGTGTACAAACCTTGATTTCTTCGAAGTCATTTAATACGTCGGCTTTCATCATCAGCATTTGAGTAACGCCATTGATCATGATTGCATAACGTAAAGCAGGAAGGTCTATCCAGCCACAACGACGCGGACGGCCTGTTGTTGAACCATATTCACGACCGATATCACGGATCTTCTGACCATCAGCGTCAAACAACTCAGACGGGAAAGGACCGCTGCCTACACGTGTACAATATGCTTTGAAGATACCCAAAACTTCACCAATTCTTTGTGGTGAAATACCCAAGCCTGTGCAAGCACCTGCTGTTGAAGTATTTGATGAAGTAACGAATGGATAAGTACCGAAATCGATATCCAGCAATGAACCCTGAGCACCTTCTGCAAGAATAGTCTTGTTTGCAGTAATTGCTTCATTCATGAAATATTCTGAATCAACAAGGTTCAGTCCACGAACGAATTCGATTGCATCAAAGAATTTCTCTTCCTGAGCAAGCAATTCTGCTGTGTAATCAAACTTGTGAAGTTCTAATGTACGTTTGTGGTTGTCCAGCAAACGGTTATATCTCAATTTGAAGTCAGCAGCAAGTAAGTCGCCTACTCTTAAACCCTGACGACCAATTTTATCAGAATAAGTCGGGCCGATACCTTTTAATGTCGAACCGATTTTAGCATCACCTTTAGCCAGTTCATAAGCCTGATCAAGCAATCTGTGAGATGGCAGGATCAATTGTGCTTTTTTAGAAATGAAAAGGTTTTTGCTGTAATTGATATTGAATGGTTTCAGATCAACAAATTCTTTGTTTTTCAAAGTCACTACATCCAATACTACACCGTTACCGATAATATTTTTGATATTATCGTGGAAGATCCCTGACGGAACCTGGTGCAATACCACTTTGTGACCATCAAATTCTAGTGTATGACCTGCATTGGGACCGCCCTGAAATCGTGCTACCACATCATATTTCGGTGCGATAAAGTCAACAACTTTACCTTTTCCTTCATCTCCCCACTGCAACCCTAACAATACATCTACCGCCATTACAATAAATTATTTACCTAGTTTTTCTAAAGCTTCTGTTTCTGTTTCAGTGATAGTAAACACAGCATTAAGCTTCGTGATTACTAACAATTTTTTAACCTGTTCGGTAGGGTTCAATAAAACCATTTCACCGCCTTTGTTTCTGAATTTTGTCAAAGCGGTAATCAGTACACCGATACCACTTGAATTCATATAACGAACTGCTGTAAGGTCAATTACTGCTTTAGTAACACCTTTGTTGATCTGATCGTTGACAGCTTCCAGTAAGTCTAAACCGTTTGCTTCACCCAACAAATCACCACTAACTGCAAGAGAAAGTACATTTCCCTTGTTTTCCGTTTTTATGGTCATGATTTTAGTTTTTTATTTTCACAATCAGCGCAATACCCGTAAAGAATCAAAGAATGGTGCATGATTTTGAAATCCATCATTTCACCGACCATTTTCTGAATATTATAAATACGGGGATCGCAGAATTCTAAAAGTTTATGGCACTCAACACAGATCAGGTGATCGTGTTGTTTGAACCCGTAAGACTTTTCATACTGCGCAAGGTTAGACCCAAACTGATGTTTGCTAACCAGATCACATTCCACCAACAAATCCAGCGTGTTATAAACCGTTGCACGGCTCACACGATAGTTTTTGTTTTTCATGCTGATATACAGAGATTCAACATCGAAATGGCCATCACGAGAGTATATTTCTTCCAAAATAGCAAATCGCTCAGGAGTTTTCCTAAGTTCCTTATTCTCAAGGTAGGCGGTGAAAATTTTCTTAACTTCTACGTAAGCCGTTTCGTTTAACGCCATAGTTTCTTTAATGACACTCCCATTAACACAATCTAACAAAGATAAGTATAGTATTGAGTAATGAGTAGTGAGTAGTGAGTTTTTTTTATCTTTCTATACTAAATTCAAGTAGTATAATTTAAGAAATTTTCAAACAATAACCCCGCTTCTCACTACTCAATACTCACATCCCACTACTAATACTCGTATCTCGTAACACTCACAATGCCCGGAATTGTCTGCAGTTTAATCACCAATTGTTGCAGCTGAACGGTATCTTCCACAAAAACCATGATCTTTCCTTCAAACATACCATCTACAGAATCAATTGTAATGGAGCGGATATTTACTTTGATATCAAGAGAAATAACCTGGGTAATGTCATTGATCATACCAAGCCTGTCGCCGCCTACAATCTTCAGACCGGCAAGGAAAGCTAGTTCTTTCTGAGATGTCCAGCGGGCTTTCACAATGCGGTAACCGTAGTTAGACATCAGCTCTACAGCATTCGGACAGGTAGTCCTGTGAATTTTAATCCCTTCACTTACAGTCACAAAACCAAACACATCGTCGCCAGGAATAGGATTACAGCATTTTGACATAGCATAGTCAATCCTATCCATGTTTTCACCGATCAAAAGCGTATCGGTTGCCTCGCCCCTGATCTTAGAAATCTCTTTCACAAAAGTTTTCTTGTCTTTCAGATCAGGTGATAGCGGTACAGGTTTCTCTTTAGGTGCCGTGAATACACGCTTAATCTCCTTGGAGTCAATGATACCACGCCCAACTTTATAAAAAAGGTCTATTGGTTGTTTCTCATCAAAAGCAGCCAATAACTGGTTTGTAACATCATTATTCAGATCAAGCTTCAGGTGATCCAACTTTCTGAGTACAATTTCCTTTCCTTCAGCCGCTATACGCTTCATTTCCTCCTTCATGCTGTCCTTTATCTTGGACTTTGCACGTGAGGTAGTTACAAATTTCAGCCAGTCTTCATGCGGCTTTTGTTTGTTTGATGTCAGGATTTCAACCTGATCACCATTGTGCAACTGGTGACTTAAAGGAACCAACTTTTGGTTCACCTTTGCCCCTATGCATCTCAGCCCAACCTGTGTGTGGATCTCAAAAGCAAAATCCAGCGCTGTTGCTCCTTTAGGCAGTGTTTTCAAATCTCCTTTCGGAGTAAAAGCAAATATTTCTTCAGTCAACAGGTTATTGCGGAAATCATCCACAAACTCCATTGCATCATAATTATAACTTTGTAATGCATCACGCACTTTTGAAATCCAAAGCTCTAATCCTTTTTCACTTGCAGTAGCTCCCTGCTCTTTGTACTTCCAGTGTGCTGCATAACCTTTTTCAGCAATCTGATCCATACGGTCTGTACGGATCTGTACTTCTACCCACTGACCGGAATTACTCATTACGGTTGTGTGCAATGACTCGTAACCGTTAGATTTAGGCGTGGAAACCCAATCACGCAGACGGTCAGGATTGGGCTTATAAAAGTCTGTAACTACCGAATAGATATACCAGCAAGCTGACTTTTCCAGTTCAAAAGGAACATCAAGTACAATACGGATTGCAAAAAGGTCATATACCTTCTCAAAAGGCGTATGTTGTTTTACCGTTTTATTATAGATCGAAAAGATTGACTTCGGCCTTCCGAAAATCTTAAACTTATAACCGGTTTTATCGAGTTCTCTCTGTAGAGGAGATATAAAGTCTTTAATGAACTTACTTCTTGCTGTACGCGTCTGGTTCAGCTTTTTAGCGATCTGCTTGTAGTCTTCCTCATGTGTATATTTAAGCCAGAAATCTTCCAGCTCTGTTTTGATCACATTCAGACCAAGGCGGTGCGCCAGTGGAGCATACAGATAGATCGTTTCCGAAGCAATTTTCAACTGCTTATCACGAGACATAGAGTCTAGCGTACGCATATTGTGCAGCCTGTCGGCCAGCTTGATCAAAACAACCCTGATATCATCCGAAAGCGTCAGAAGGATCTTCTTAAAGTTTTCTGCCTGTAATGATGCCCCGGCTTCTCCCTGCTCTACCACATTGGATATTTTGGTAAGGCCTGCAATAATCTTGGCAACTTTGGGACCGAATTCACGCTCAATGTCGTGTAATTCAAGATGTGTATCTTCAACGGTATCGTGCAGAAGCGCTGCAACAATAGAAGTAGTACCCAACCCTATTTCCTCTACACATATCTGAGCAACAGCTATTGGATGATAAATATAAGGCTCTCCGGATTTTCTTCGCATGTCCTTGTGCGCATCCACGGACATCTTAAAAGCCTTCCTGATAATCTTAGCATCTCCATCATTGAGAATCGGTTTTGAAGCGCGCATCAGCTTACGGTAACGCCTTACAATTTCCTTATTCTCTTCTTCTAAATCTATCTCCAATTGTTGCATAAGTTCAAATATAGAAAACGGCTATTAATTAAAACAAAAAATAAAGGGGATTTAGTTGACTAATGAAGAAGTACTAAGCAGAAAAACCCGAAACCTTCCGCTTCATACCCATTACCTGATGCGGCATCTCAGTTTTTCCACACCTATCGCTGCTGTGATCTTTTTAACTATTCTTCATATTCGCTTCAAATTAAGATCCGGCCTCCCTTGTTAAAAGAAGCATAGACTATATGTGCTCCTTTTTTTATCCGGTGAAATTTCATTGGCGTGTTTGCTTCGATGCCTTGCATTGCCTAATTTGGTTTCCAATTACTATTGATCAGCTTAGCATATGAACCTCAAATCGGCTAAAAAACTAGCCCACGCACTTATAACAATCTACAAAGAGCACCACAGAACCGACGAGGTTATTGATTATATGGAAGGTCTTGAAGAGCGGATACAACACTTTGAAAGTATGGCTGGCCTAGGCAAAAATATTTATTATATATTCAGAACCGGCGACAGAAAAGTAGTGTATGTAAAAGGCAGTGTACAAGACCTGTTGGGTTACGACAACGAATATTTCCAGAAAAAAAGCATGTGGATGCTCGTAAAGCTAATGAAGGTATCTCACCTTGTCGGTTACCTCAAAGGCGCTATCCGGTTTTATGGCTATCTATATTCTGTGTCAATTGAAGAGCGCCTGAAGGCTAAAGGAACAGCCGTGTATCCACTTGTCAATAAAATGGGAGAAAGAAAAATGGTTTTCCAACAATGGTCGGTGCATAAGCTGGATAGTCAAGGAAACATAGCTTACACCATGAATGTCATTACCGATGTGTCACATATTGCTGCTATGGTAGAGCCGCAGATCTACATGCAGATTCCGGGTTATATTGACGATAAATTAAAGGTTTTCAATTATTTTAATGACCATAAACAGGTTATTAAAAAAGATAACACATTACTCACTCCGGCCGAAATGAATATTGTAAAATATACTGCTCAGGGCATGACTAGTAAGCAAATTGCCTATGAACTGAATCTGAGTGTACACACAATAAATAACCATAAAAAGAACATCATCCACAAACTGGGTGTGCTCAACATGACAGAAGCTATTCAGCAAACAAAGATTAACTATACTTAAAAGCCACTGACTAAAGTCATTGGCTTTTAAGCTCTTGTACAAACCTTGCAGGTTTAAGGCCTAATCCTCTCTACTCCCGTCATCGGCCATTCTTACCATTTTAGGCGTGAATTTAGCTACAACATCCACAAGGTCTGTCTGAGCGGCCATTACCACATTGATGTCTTTGTAGGCCATAGGCGCTTCGTCAAGGCCGGCACCAATCAGGCTTACATTATGGTCTGCTAAAATAGCTTTCATTTCGGCAGGTGTGATATTCTGAATGGCTTTTGTTCGGCTCATCTGTCTTCCCGCCCCGTGTGAAGCCGAATTGATAGAAGTGACCTCTCCTTTTCCTCTTACAAGGAACCCCGGTGCAGTCATAGAGCCAGGGATAATTCCCATAACTCCTTTTCCGGCAGGTGTAGCACCTTTACGGTGTACGATTACCTCTTCTCCATCCAGCACCTCTTTCCAGGCAAAGTTATGGTGATTTTCAACTTTGGCCAGCACATTTCCACCAACTGCTTTTACCAGCTTCTGATGGATAACATCATGACAAGCGGAAGCATAGTCTCCGGCAAGATTCATTGCCAGCCAGTATTCCTGCCCTGCTTCCGAATTCAGATCCAGGTAAGCAAGGTTCTGTGCTTCATAAGGCAATTTACATAGCGTTTTCGCCAGCTGTGTATAATGCCCGGCGATAGTCGCCCCAAAACCACGGGACCCAGAATGGGTCAGCAGCGCCAGGTATTTACCCGCTTCAATATTCAACACTTCGTCGCGTTCAGCAAACTCAATGATGCCCCATTCCACAAAATGGTTTCCTCCGCCTGAAGTACCCAATTGTGAATACGCTTTGTCGTGCATATTCTTAATAAATGGTGTAATGTTAAATTCCGCTCTGTCCAGCACTGCATGGTCTGCTTTATGTTTTCCATGAAAACCGTGACCTGCACCAAACTTAGTATTGGCAATCAGCTCTGTTTTATAGAAATCTTGGTTAGCAAAGAAATGTTTTTCCGGAATATCAAAGACCGTCAATGCCATTCTGCAGCCAATATCTACACCCACACCATAAGGAATAATAGCGTTTCGGGTAGCCAGCACCCCTCCGATCGGCAATCCATAACCTTGGTGCGCATCAGGCATCAATGCACCTGCTACGGTCACAGGCAATTTCATGGCGACGTTCATCTGAGCTTTTGCACCTTCTTCAATATTGTCAACACCATAGATAATGTAATCTTTGGCCTTTTCTTCAAGCTCAATAAAGTTCTGCGCAGGTGTATTGGCCTCTTCGATCATGGCAACAGCCAGTTTCTTAAACACTTTATTATCTATATAAGACGCAGGGTTTTCAAGTACATTTTTGTAATGTTCAAGCATTTCTGCGCGGTTGTAACCGGTTCTTTTCTTATTGATTCTCAAAGCGATCCCCAGAATCGCTGATTCTTTATAGCCAATTGCTATAAGGTCGGTACCATTGATTTGCGTACTCATTTTCTTCTTATTTTTAATTAACAATACAAAGAAAAAGCACATCTACGCAGCAGATTTGCGCAGAAAAAATTATTTTAAATAATTTCACAAAAAAAAGCCGGGATTCATCCCGGCTCTACGCATACAATTGGCACCGAATTTTGATTAAAAGATTTCCAGCAAACTCTTTATCTGGCATCGCTTTAAGCTCCGAAACAGCATAGTGCTGTTCAATATCATCAATAATATTATCAGACATTTCAAGCAAATCATCATAACTATGTCCCCCTGCTTTGATAGCCAAAAGTTCTTCTCGGTTGCTTACCCTGACCTGTAACCGGCTTTGGGCAAAAATACACCTTGCTGTTTGCAAAAGCCTGATGGTATGCATCATGTTTTTGGCATCGTAATTCTGCCCGTGTTCCTTATTCACCCGATATCGCTCATCGCTGCGCATTTCAACCCATTCCCAATATTCTTTGTACCCTTTGCAATAGGCAGAATATCCATCCTGATTAAAATAGAGATAAGCACAAACAGATTGCCCTTGCGGGATGCTTGTCAGGCTCACTTCATTTGCTGTACTTTTAACCATAATACCTTTATATCCATTTTCAGTACTGTAAAATAAGGCATACATACCTTTTGAATGGGCTATTTTTACCAGACCACAGTTTTCCTGAGCATAATTATGCTGTTTCAGCCACTGATGTAACTCAACAGACTGATAACCATCGAGAATAAAGCAAAAATCAAGAATACTTTTGCGCTCTTCCGGAACTGGATTAACCATCTTTTTATTTAAACCCCGCGCTTTTTTGATCTGTGTAATGGCATAACCGGCAAATGTATCTTTACATAGTTTTGACAGAAAATCACTGACCTGTATCTGTTCCATGATTACATGTTTGTATAATATGCAATCATCAGGACTTGCCAGCATTTCAAGGATATTAGGGTTATTTTTTAGCAGAAGTTCAATAAAGCGCCCCAGCTCATAATACACAATATCATTGCTTTCGTTATTGACCTGCGGTATATATTCCAAGCCATAGAATTTACCTTTGGGCAAGTAAAATACACCTCTAATATCTGTATCGGATGTTTCTGTATGCAGGCCAAATGCTCTGCTCCC
>CAZNHL010000064.1:23918-25731 GCA_964572965.1 uncultured Bifidobacteriaceae bacterium | reverse complement strand
TCAGATGCTTCCGTAGATAATCTCTCAGGAGGCGAGAAACGCCGTGTAGCGCTTTGCAGGCTGCTTCTTCAGGAACCCGATGTATTACTTTTGGATGAACCTACCAACCACTTAGATGCAGAATCTGTAGACTGGCTGGAGCAACATTTACAACAATATAAAGGAACTGTAATTGCCGTGACCCACGACAGGTACTTCCTTGACAATGTTGCAGGATGGATTCTTGAGCTTGACCGTGGAGAAGGTATTCCATGGAAAGGGAATTACTCCTCATGGCTTGAACAAAAAGGAAACCGTCTGGCACAGGAAGAGAAGTCTGAATCTAAACGTCAGAAGACTTTGGCTCGTGAGCTTGAATGGGTTCGTATGGGCGCTAAAGGCCGTCAGGCAAAAGGCAAAGCCCGTTTGCAGGCTTATGACAAGCTTTTGAGTGAAGAGGCGAAGCAACAGGAAGACAAACTGGAGTTGTTTATTCCGGCCGGACCTCGTTTAGGAAATAAAGTAATTGAAGCTATTAACGTTTCTAAAGCATTTGGCGACAAGCTTCTTTACGAGAACCTGAACTTTGCGCTTCCTCCTGCAGGTATTGTTGGTATTATCGGGCCAAACGGTGCCGGTAAAACAACGCTATTCCGTTTAATCACAGGCCAGTTACAGGCTGACCAGGGGAATTTCGAAGTAGGAGAAACTGTAAAATGGGCTTATGTGGATCAGGGCCATGACAACCTTGATCCTAACAAATCAGTTTTTGAAACCATTTCAGGCGGTACAGAAACCATTATGCTCGGCGGTAAACAAGGCAATGCCAGGGCTTATGTAAGTAAGTTTAACTTCAACGGAGCAGATCAGGAGAAAAAAGTAGGTCACCTGTCCGGCGGAGAGCGTAACCGCGTACACCTTGCAATGACCTTAAAAGAAGGCGCTAACCTACTTTTATTGGATGAGCCGACCAATGACCTTGACGTAAATACATTGAGAGCGCTGGAAGAAGCTTTAGACAATTTTGGTGGTTGTGCTGTAATTATCTCCCACGACAGATGGTTCCTTGATAGAGTTTGTACTCATATTCTGGCATTTGAAGGTGATTCTCAGGTTTACTGGTTTGAAGGAAATTATTCAGATTATGAAGAAAACAAGAAGAAACGCCTTGGTGATGTAGGCCCAACAAGGATCAGATACAAAAAATTAGTTTAACTTTATCTGACGCCCCGGTTTATTGCCGGGGCGTCATTTCATTCATTTTTTCGTAAAAATCATTTTTAAACCAACATTAACGCTATGAAAACCCTCAAAATCATAGGCCTAACGCTCTTCACCATTATCGTACTACTTTTTATAGGCGGCTTATTTATTTCACCTAAAGTACATGTAGAACGTAATGCGGTAATCAATGCCAGCCCTGAAAAAATATTCCCGAATATCAACACGCTATCAAACTGGACTAAGTGGTCGCCATGGCATACCATTGATTCCAATATGATCATTGTATATACCGGACCAGAAAGTGGCGCAGGAGCTTCTTACGCATGGAAAAGTAATAATGGTAAAGTAGGTAGCGGCAAAATGACCATTGTGCAGAGTATGCCAAACTCTTTCATTGCAACTCAAATGGATTTCATGGAAAATGGTACAGCAATCGGAACTTTCAGACTTGAACCAGGCGATATTGGCACCAAAGTTACCTGGACTATGGACAGCGATATGGGCTTTAACCCATTTGCCCGCTACATGGGCTTAATGATGGATAAATGGGTAGGGGAAGACTTTGAAAAAGGACTTGAGAATCTTGAAAAAGCATCAAAATAAAAAAGAG
>CAZNHL010000064.1:0-23908 GCA_964572965.1 uncultured Bifidobacteriaceae bacterium | reverse complement strand
CAGCCTGAGTCACTGTCATTAACACTATCCTTAAATCAAGACCGAAGGTCCAGTTTTTTATATAAAATAGATCAAGACGTACTCTATGGTGCATTGCCTGCAAATTTTTAGTTTCACCACGATGCCCTCTTACCTGTGCTAAACCAGTTATACCCTGCTTCACATAGTGACGGTGCATATAGTTATCTATTAACACACGATATTCATCATTCATAGCCAGTGCATGCGGACGCGGTCCGACTATAGACATATCACCCAGTAAAACATTAATAAACTGTGGCATTTCGTCCAGACTTGTTTTCCTCAGAAACTGACCAAGCTTGGTTATTCTGCTGTCGTTCTGGGTCGCCTGTTTAAAGTCCCCATCTTCCAATACCGTCATTGTCCTGAATTTCAGGCAATAGAATACTTTATTCTTCTTACCATGCCTTCTTTGTGCAAAAAACACAGGCCCTTTAGAGCCTACTTTGATTAGTATGGCAACAATAGGTATAAGCCAGGATAATATAAGAGTTACTACCAGAAAAGAAAAAACCAAATCAAAACTCCTTTTAGCAAATCTATTCCAAAATTCATCTAACGGGCTGTTAAGTAATGTGAGAACAGGAATTTCATCAATGTAATCAAGCCGCGTATTCTTAACCAGCCAAATATCCTTATCTGGTATGATAGACAGATTGATATGATTATTATCACAGAACAAATTCAATTTCTCAAATGTAATCTGATCAAACTCTGACTGGCAGCAAAAAATTTCGTTAATAATATTTTCATTACAAAATGTGATCACAGAATCCAGATTACCGGATTTATAATCGTTATCAAATGTAAATGTTTTTAATATCTGATAACCGGAATACTTATTTTTCCTGATATACTCTATAATTTCAAAACTTAAGTCATTCCGGCCTACAATCACGATCCTTCTTGCTAGTTTACCCTGCTTAAGTAGTCTCAAAATAATCTGATCTGAAATAATTTTCATCAAAAAAACACCTCCTACAAAAATGATATAGAAGTATAGTAAATGAAGGCGTGAAAAAATAAAAACATTAAGTATAACAATCAGTATTGATGAAAGAAATACATGCAGAACTATCTTTTTAAAGAAAAGCATCAAAGGATACAAATGATCAAAAATAATTCTCGCATTAGGCTGAGACTGGTTAATATTCAAAACAACCCAGGTAAGATTTACATATACCTGGTATTGAAAATACTGTGTTTCATATGGGATGTTCATACCAAACCTTAGCAATAAAGCCCCTATGAAAGCTACATTAAGGATAACTAACTCGAAAAAAGTATGTAAAAATCTTAATGGATTAGAATTCATCCTATTTATTCTTTTTTAAAGAAATTTCATTAAACAAACGTTCACAGTCACTATTAATTTTATCCCAGGAATATTCGTTAGCGATTTTAGCTTTATTGCCAGACTCAAAAACACCTATTGAGTTACTTCTTGTAATTGTATCAATCAGTTTTGTAACATTCTCAGAAGTCTCAAAATAGTATGCATTATTTGAAAGTACAGAAGAATTGAATTCATTATTATGAGCACAAATAAGCGCATCTGAAGCCATAGCTTCTAATAAAGAAGGGTTAGTCCCTCCTACAGAATGACCATGAAAATAGAGATTAGAATAATATCTTAGATTATTAAGCTTATTAATATCATAGATCTTCCCTAGAAACTTAATTCTTTTATCTGTGAACTTATTCTTCAGGTATTCACCATAAGACGTTTCATGATTACCCACAATAATCAATGTTCTTTCAGTTAATGACTTTTCAAAACCGGCAAGTATCGTTTCTATATTGTTCTCCGGCTCCAGTCGCGCAAGTATCATGTCATAGCTATATGGCTGAAGCTTAAACTCTGCCAAAGGTTCCCTGGCAGGAGCTGTAAACAAGTCAGCTCCATAAGCAATGAAACTTGAATCAACTTTATACTTCTTCTTCAGGTAATTTTGAATTCCGATGGAATCTGCAATAAGATAATCTGAAAATACTACAGCAAGTCTTTCCGCTACCTGAAGAAACTTCTGAGTAGGCTTATTATACTTGGAACGTTTCCATTCCAAACCATCCATATTGGTAACAATGATACTTTTTCGGGGAAATAACCAATTCCAGATAGAGCTGCTTGTGTAGCCTAGCTGAAGGATAATATCAAAGTTCCTTTTTCTACTATCAACAATACAATTGAAGTCGTAAATAAACTGCCCGGCTGTTCCCATTTTATATTCAGGATCATGCTTGTGGATCAAATTTATACCATTCCAAGTATTCTCGGTAAAAGGATGATCGTGGGGACAATACACGAACACCTCATGACCACGTTCCACCATACCTTTTGCAAAGTATTCAGTAAACTGTTCAAATCCTCCGTGATTATTGGGTATACCTCTGGTACCAACAACTCCTATTCTCATTAATATTCCCTCTGCCTTAGTTGATTTCGTTTTCCAAACCATAAAAATAGTAAAATCTCCCTTTAAGAATGAAAAAAGATTTGAATAACAGGGTACTAATTAACCGGCAATATTACTTTCCATAATTGGCATGAATTATTTTGTAATTATATTTACAGCTTGATTACTATTTCCCTTTAGAGTATAAGTATACATGCTTACATCCAAAACTGGCAAGGAAAATATCCTGAAGAGGTATTCTCTTTATGAAATTTGCATTTTTCTCATCATCATATCTCTACCTTTTTCGGTAACAATTAATAGTGCTGCTATTATTTGTCTGGCTATTATCTGGATAGTAAGTGGTAATTTTAAAACGAAAATTCAGGCATATATCTCCAATCCATTGGCTTGGTCAATGCTTGCTTTTTTTATTGTACATCTGTTTTCTGTTAAAATCAGTAGCAATAAAGCAGATGCCTGGTTTGGAGTTGAAAAACAACTTTCTTTATTAATCTTCCCAATAATACTTCAAACCAAACCGGTTTCTTCAACCAAAGCATTTAATGCCATCTTATTTGTATTTATAGGCACTTGTGTCATAGCAAGTCTGATCTGTCTTGGAATTGCCGGTTACAATTACCAGAGTACAAAAGATCTTCATGTATTTTTCCATCATGAATTTGCGATGAACATTCTCTTTCATGCTGTCTACTTCTCTTATTATGTAGCCCTTGCCATAATCGTTCTTGTAAAACTCTTTTTATTTGATAAAAAACACCAAAAATACCTGATAATTTTCTGGATTACAATCATTTACCTAACCGGAATACTCCTTTTACTAGCTTCCAAAATGGTAATTGCAACTTTCCTGCTATTTGCCATCTTCGGAATTATTTATTATTTCCATTTGAATGGCAGTAAATTAAAAGGCTTTATTATAGCAATATCTTTTATGGTATCTGTTATATCATTAGCACTAACTATTCCGGTTACACGGGAACGGATTCTAAATACACAAATAAAACGTTTTGAAGGTGAGCAGGATTATCAAAATGGCCTTGCTGCCAGAGTGGAATTTGCAAGATATTCTCTCAGACTGATTGACAAATCGAACTATATCTTTGGTGTAGGTTCCGGAGATATAAAAGAAAAACTTTTTCAATTATATGAAAAAGAAGCATTTATGCTCAAGTTCATGCCGCATAACCAATACATCTTTACATTTGTAGCAACCGGCCTGACCGGGTTACTGGCATTATTAGCTATGCTAGGAATTGCATTTGGAATAGCATATAAACAACGTAATATGCTTGCAATCTTATTTCTTTCATTTATGGTAATCTGCTTTATTACCGAATCTGCTTTACAGGTACAGAAAGGAATAGTATTTTTTTACTTTTTCCTGAGCTTACTGCTTTTTCATAAAGGCCAGAAAAACCCTGATACTACAGAGAGTCATTAAATAATGCCAAAGCGTTGGCTGTTGTTGTTGTTGCCACTTTTTGTAGGCTGACGTTCAATATTGAAGCTATTTTCTCTGCTATTAAGGGAATATTGGCAGGTGTATTCGGCTTCCCCCTGAAAGGAACAGGAGACAGATATGGGCTATCTGTTTCCAGAACTATATGCTTTAAATCTATATGAGGAAGCACCTGATCCAAGCCACTCTTTTTATAAGTCACCACACCACCAATTCCTAATAAGAAACCTAAATCAATGACCTCATTGGCTTCCTCAAGTGCTCCGCCAAAACAATGAAAAATCCCGGTTAACCCTTTCCCCTTAAAAGGCAATAAAACCTCCATGGTTTCACGAAAAGAGTTTCGGCAGTGAATGATTAGCGGTAATTTATATTTCAAAGCCCATCCGGCCTGTATTTTTAAAGCTTCTTTTTGTTGCTCGAAAAAAGTAACATCATGATAAAGGTCAATGCCAGCTTCACCTATTGCAGCAAACTTCTCTTTTTCCAGCCATTCCTCAATAATAGCCAACTGCTGTTCATAGTCTGCATATACATCACAAGGGTGTAAACCCATCATTGGAATACAAACACCAGGATACTGTTTTGCAAGTGCCATCATTGGCTCAATGGTTGCCACCGATACATTGGGCATATAAACCCTATCAACCCCTTCACTCAAAGAGTTTCTGATTAATGCATCCTGGGAAACAGGATAGTCTTCTGAATAATAAATATGAGCGTGTGTATCGATGAACTTCATACTACAAAGTTACAAACTCATATCCTTTTTCAGAAAAATGCTTTAAGAATTGAGGTAAAACATATTGCAGTTTCTCGTATGTTTTAACACTATCATGGAATACAACAATAGAACCTGACTCTGTATGTCTTAATGTTTTATTGAGACATTTCTCTTTTGAAACAGAACGTTCAAAGTCACCGCTCAACACATCCCACATAATAATATCATAGTCTTTCTTTAGGGCTCTGATCTGGAGTGGTTTAATAGCTCCATATGGAGGACGGAATAATGGGCGTCCTGTAACGGCCCCCTTTATTTGTTCTGCACACTGATGGACATTTTGAAAATACTGTTCGTTATCTGTCTTCCATCCTTTGAGATGATTAAAAGTATGGTTACCAACTTTATGCCCTTCAGCAACAATTCTGTCAAAAACAAAAGTATGTTTACTAACATTATCTCCAACACAGAAAAAAGTAGCCCTGGCATTATATTCTGCCAGAATATCTAAAACCCATTCCGTTACTTCAGGAATAGGGCCGTCGTCGAAAGTGAGGTAAATATACTTTTTACTGGTATGCTTGTGCCATACCAAAGAAGGGTATACATACCTTACGAATGATGGAATTTTATGCAGAAACACGTTATTATCTATTTACCTCTACCTTGAATAACTATCAAAATGGTATGTATCAATACTCTGATATCCAGAGCAAGAGACATATTTTCTATATATAGAATATCAAATTTCAGTCTTTGTACCATTTGGTCTACATTTTCTGCATAACCAAACCTAACCTGCCCAAGTGAAGTCAGTCCGGGACGCACTCTTTGCAAATGTTTATAATGCGGGGCAACCTTCATAATCTGATCAATAAAATACTGCCTTTCCGGCCTTGGGCCAACTAAAGACATATCACCTTTCAATACATTATACAATTGCGGCAATTCATCTATGCGCATTTTTCGCATGAACCTTCCCCATGATGTTACTCTTGGATCATAGTCTTTTGACAGCAAAGGCACTTCAACTTCCGCACCAACATACATACTCCTGAACTTATACAAATAAAACGGTACTCCTCCTTTACCTATTCGCTGTTGAGAATAAAAAACAGGTCCGGGAGAGGACATCTTAATCAACCCAATAATGATAAAAGAGAATGGGGCTATTACAATGATAAAGATGATTGAAATTAATATATCCATTAACCTTTTTATTACTTTCTGGTAGTAAGGGATCAGTTCCTGACTTACCCTGATCATCGGGAAACCCAAAACGTGGTTTATTTTTACCGATCCCAATAATATCTGGTACAAATCAGGAATGACATAACTCGTTACAGCCGGCACGTCTTCTAAAACAGTAAGCAATTTCTGAATCTGCTCATGTTCTGACGGTTCTACTGCAATAATTACATTTTCAACTTTTGCTCTCCTCACAATTGTCAGCAAATTGTCATAATCCCCGAAATATCGTATTTCTCCACCAAACGGCTGATCCAGTTTACTTAAGCTACCTACATAACCAATGACCCTGTAACCTAAAAACCAGTTATTCTTATGTACTTCCTTGTACAAATTTTCTGCTCGTTGGCTCGAACCAACGAGTAATGTATTGAAAGCTATATTCCCGTTTTGAATTTGCTTTTTGTAAATAGTATGTACAATTGCCCTTACAAAAGAAGTAACTGCAACATGAATGAGATAATAAGCAACATTAGCTTTAATAACCAGTGCGTAGTCTATTTTACTAAAGTTTTCTACATAAAAAACAGCATTAATAACAATGCTTATCAGTATTCCCTGATAGAAAACATTAATAATTTCACTTAAACGTGACTTCCCAAGAATCTCATTATATGAGCCGGAGAGCCAATAAGAAACAATCCAGATTACAGCAACCCAAGGGGAGTTCTCCAGTTGTGTCCCAAAGCTATTCTCAGCAGATGGCAATTCCTTCCATTGGCTTAGATAGAGTAAAAAAATCAACCAGCCGCAAACTGCCGAGCAGAAATCTGCCAATAAAAAAACACTAAAATGGTATCTCTTTTTAACCCCTCTAAACATCATTTATTAAATAACGCGCATGCGGCACAAATTACTATATGTTCAAATTTAGCTTTTTCAAATCACTATTGCTACCATCATTATTCTGTATAATCATTTTATAATTTATAAAGGGAAGGGCTTGCTAGTGAGGTAATCACTAGCAAGCCCTTCCCTTTTATCACTTGAAAATCTATAAAACCAGAAACGGTTTTAAATTATAGAAAATAGATTCTCTGGTATGACTATTCTTCATTTCCATTGCCATACGGCGTACAATAACACCCGCAACTTCTGGCTTAAAGTCTAGTTTTTTAGCCATTTCATTACAAAAGTCAAGTTCAGACTCTGTAATCTGATCATCAGCCAAACCCATGGCTACTATTTCATAGAGATAATCATACTTGGATCTCAGTTCATGAGGTAAGAGCAATTCACTTGGTTCTGAAATCTCGATCAGATCCTCTACATCTTCTCTGCTAAGACCGATTTTTTGCCCGAAATGATCCAGAAAACGAATTTCATTATCATGTAAAAATCCGTCTAATTTGGCTATAGCAACCAGTTGCCGGAACTGACTACGTTGTAAACGTAATTTTGAGTTAGTAAAGATATTTATCATAGCTGTAGGATTAAGTAAAAATCTTACAACTATTAACGTCAGCAACTTTTATTAGTTCTAAGGTACCGGATCATAACCGCTTCCTCCCCAGGGATTACAGCTTGCAATTCGTTTCAGGCTCAGCCAAAAGGCTTTATGCGGCGGATATTTCCTAAAAGCATCTTCTGCATATTGCGAACATGTGGGTGTATATCGGCAAGCATGTGGTAGCATTGGTGAAATCAGATACTTATAAAACCTGATAGGCAGGATCAATATAAACTTTAAAATCTCCATTTGTTTTAAACTACGAATTTCCGTTTATAAGTTCTTTTGAATAAAATTTGTCATCATTTTATACAAATGGTATCTCGTATTGCCTCCGTAAAGTCCATGATTACGATCAGGGTAATAAAAGCTTTCAAACTGTTTACCGGCTTTTATCAAGGCGTTCTGAAATGAAACTGCATTTTGAAAATGAACATTATCATCTGCTGTTCCATGTACGAGCAAGTATGGCCCTTTTAATTTATCTGCCATTGTGATTGGAGAAAAACGGTCATAGCCTTGTGGATTTTCGGAAGGGACATCTAAAAAACGCTCCGTATAAATGCTATCATAAAACCTCCAGCTTGTGACCGGAGCAACCGAAACGGCCATTTTAAAATACGGAGCTCCATAAGTAATAGCAAGAGCCGACATATAACCACCAAAACTCCAACCCCACATGCCAATTCTCCCTTTATCTACATAAGGTAATTGCCCTAAATAAACTGCAGTCGCAATCTGGTCCTCTATTTCAAGCTGCCCCAGTTTGCCATAAGTGCTGTTTTTAAACTTAGTTCCTCTCCCGCCTGTGCCCCTGCCGTCAACTGAAACAACTATATAACCTTGCTGAGCCAGATATTTGAACCACAAATAGTTGTTCCCGAACCATTTATCAGCAACTGTTTGTACACCCGGACCGCCATATACATATAGTAGTACAGGATACTTTTTAGTAGTATTAAAATCTTGAGGCTTAATCATCCAGCCATTCAGATGCAAGCTGTCATTTGTCTTAAAAGAAAAGAATTCAAGCGCAGATAGCTTCAGGTTCTCTAACTTATTAACCAATTGCTTATTCCCCTCTAATACAGCAATATTCTTACTTCCAGCATTTATAAGCTGATAGCTATTAGGCTTACCTGCTCCGGTTGAAAGCTCAATCAGCCATTGTCCATTGCTACTTACAGATTCCAGGTATGTACTTTTCTTTTCTTTTACCTTGCTTACAAAACCACCTTTTCCGTAGAGATTACATGTCGCCCATTTTGTATAGATAGCATCTTCTATATAATTAAAATAAACTTTTCCCTCTGGAACATCATTCACTGCAATTACTGATTCCACTTCAGAAGGGATAGACCCGAGCTTTTTTAAAGCGTCCGTCTTTCTAATACTCAGATTTAAAAGATATAAATTTTTATAACCATCTTTTTCTGACGACAATAACAAGTAAGGCTTATGCTTTAAATATTGATAAACCACGGGCAATTCAATATAAGTAGCTGACTTTTCAGCATAAACTTCTTCTACTACTTTATTTTTAATATGGTTGATTACCAGTTTATTTTGAGATCTGTTTAAATAAATAAACGATAATTCTCCAGGGCTATTCGCCCAGGTAATTCTTGGAATATAACCATCATCATTATCCTTATAAACCTGTGTCAGCTGGTTACTGCTAAAATCAAAAACTGAAATACTTACCTGTGAATTATTCTCCCCAGCTTTAGGATACTTATATCTATAGTTGTCCGGATATAAGCCTCTGCCCCATACCTGCATATCATATTCGGGTACTCTGGACTCATCAAAACTAATAAATGCCAGCTGTTTACTATCAGGCGACCACTCAAAAGCTCTCGTTAATTCAAATTCCTCTTCATACACCCAGTCTGCATTGCCATGAATAAGCTTATTTCTTTCCCCGTCAGTTGTAAGAGCCTGCTCCTGCTGCTTTTGAAGGTCAAAACAGTAAATATTATTATGCTTCACATAAGCGATTTTATTACCATCCGGAGAAAAAGTAGCATGCAGAACCTTGTCACTGGCACTAACAGGGCTTACCCTTCTTGCAGTAAAATCATATACCCAGACATAAGACCGGCTGCTTCTTCTATAAATCTGCTCTGTGATTGAAAAAAGTAAAAGTTTAGTTCCGCTCGCATCCCATTGATAATCCTCAAACAATATCAATTTATTATCATTTAATAAATCTGCGGCCTTCAGTAAAGTGTCCGGTTTAGCCTCTTCCTTAAATGGTAAAAAATAGCTTAACAAAACAGACTTACCATTCTTATCATGGCTCAGTAAAGTAAGCGTTTTATTATTCGGGCTAAATCGAAAATCTTTGTTAGATGCAGATCTATAGGCATTTTTCAGAAAAATATCTTCTAATGACAGACTGTCCTGCGCATAAGTATATCTGACAAAAAACAAACAAACGAACAGAAAAAGAATGGTTTTCAAACGTCTCATGGATAAACAAAAATCTACAAATTACCGATCCTCCGATCAATAATTCAGTAATTCAATAATTGATTCGCATAAAAATAGTAGTTTTGAAGTTAATTGATGCGTTTTGCAATACTTTCTTGACATATCTTATAAAGGTACCAACTACCACGGATGGCAAAGCCAGCATAACGCACTGGGAATACAAACTGTAGTTGAGAAAGCTTTAAGTACCTTACTTCGTGAAGAAATTACCATTATTGGTAGTGGGCGTACCGATACCGGTGTGCATGCCACCCAGCAATTGGTACAATTTACGACAGATCAGCAACTCACTTCATACAGGCACATCATTAAAATTAATGCGCTATTGCCTGATGATATTGTTGCAAAAAAACTCTACATCGTTCCCGACGAGGCACATAGCCGTTATGATGCTGTTTCCAGAAGTTATGAATACCGAATTATCAGAGAAAAAAGTCCCTTCTACAGAGAAATGGCCTACTTCTTTTATAAAGATTTAGATATTGTTAAACTGAACGAAGCTTCCAAAATTTTACTGAGGCATACTGACTTCGAAAGTTTCAGCCGGGTACATACAGACGTTACTTCATTTCTGTGTACTATTACTGAAGCCCGCTGGGAATACCGCGGCGAAGTATTGATCTTCCACATCACAGCCAACAGGTTCCTTCGCGGAATGGTAAGAACAATTGTGGGGACGCTGATAGAAATTGGCTTAGGAAGAATGACTGAAGCGGAATTCGAACTAATTATTGCATCAAGGGACAGAAAAAAAGCAGGAAGAGCTGCTCCTGCTGATGGTTTATTTTTAACGAAAGTAATTTATCCCGAAGGCCACCTTCAGGCTGTATAATTTTACTCGCTTTTCATATTTTCTGTTTTATGCTCTTTACCCAATACGAATTGCAAAGGCATATAATAAGATAAATAAAGACCCCATACCCTGTTACGACTAAGATCTACATTATTATCAGTATTTGTCAGGCCAAATGTATAACGTGCTTCGGCAGTAAGATACCCTGGCCCCATTGAATAAACGATACCACCGCCAAGTAACAGACCAAATTCTAACTTATTGAGACTATTTGAAAACTCAGTACTTGTAACGGTATTCCCTAATGCATCTTTATATGTTACTTTATTAGAAAGCCAGTAACCAAGATAAGGACCTGCATTAACGAATCCCCTGAATTTAGTTCTGTCCTGACCGGGAAAACCGAAAAATACTTTAGCCATTACAGGCAATTCAAGATATGCGGTGCTGAGTTTTATATCAGTAGCGTTAAAACCCTTTTGTGTATAATTCAACTCTGCCTGAACAGCAACTTCATTTTTAAGCGTTTTCATCCAAAGCAGACCGGCACCAAACCCAGGTTTGAATGATTTACCCGGCACATCAATATCTGTGGCCAGCGTAGACATATTCAAACCAACCCTTGCTCCTACATAATGCTGTGCCAAAGATTGAGAAGTAAGCCCCAAAGTTACAATAACTGTATATAAAAAGGTGCGGAACATCAAATTAGTACTATTAGTTAGCGGCATTGTTTTTCTTACTACGTAAAAAATTTCCCGAAATATAGGTCTTTCATGTAAATTAATCTGAAAATCAGCTCAAATATTTTCATTTGAAACATCTCAATTGTGTTTCATTCATGTTTTCGTATATATTTGCTTAATTAACTTAAAGAAATAAAAAGTTGGAAGAGATCAAAAATTCGCGGTTTCAAATCCGTTTGCCAATCATTATTACAATAGCACTGGCAAGCGGGGTTTTTATTGGTGCCAAAATGTTCGGTTCCGGCAGCACCTCTGAAAGCGATGTAGCTAAAGGCTTATATAAATTCAAAGAAATCGTTTCTTATATCGACCGTGACTATGTTGACACCGTCAACACAGACAAACTGATGGACGACGCTATTACAGGCATGCTGGAAAAGCTGGACCCACATACTTCATACATCCCATCTAAAGATATTCAACTGGCAAATGCCCAGCTGGAAGGCGACTTTGAAGGGATAGGCATTGAGTTCCAGATCATCAAAGATACAATCTATGTGGTTTCTCCGATCAGCGGTGGTCCGTCTGAATCTCTTGGCCTCAAATCCGGCGACAAAATCATCAAAATTGATGACAAGCAAGCGGCCGGCATCAAAATTGGTACACAAGATGTATTCAAACAATTGAGAGGCAAAAAAGGGACTAAAGTAAAAGTAACAATCATTCGTCGCGGAAATAAAAAACCGATAGATTTTGTTATTACCCGTGACAAAATACCTACATATTCAGTTGATGCTTCATACATGATTGACAATAAAACAGGCTATATTAAAGTAAGCCGTTTTGCTGCCAATACTTATGTGGAATTCAAGCAGGCACTTGTAAAACTAAAAGGCCAGGGGATGACTCAATTGATGATCGACTTGAGAGACAATCCGGGCGGATACCTTGACAGAGCTACAAAAATCGTTGATGAACTTTTGGCAGGCAATAAATTAATCGTTTACACAGACGGAAAAGAAAGCAAATACGATCAGAAGATCTTCGCTTACAATAAAGGTGATTTTGAAGAAGGTGCCATTGTAATATTGATTAATGAAGGTTCTGCATCTGCTTCTGAAATCGTTTCAGGTGCTATTCAGGATAACGACCGCGGTATTATTATTGGTCGCCGTTCATTCGGAAAAGGTCTGGTTCAGATGCCAATACCTTTGACTGACGGATCAGAATTACGTTTAACAATTTCCCGTTACTATACTCCCAGCGGCCGTTGCATTCAGAAACCTTTCGGCAAAAACGCTGAAGATTATGAACTGGATCTGCTTCACCGTTACCAGCATGGCGAATTTTTCCATGCTGACAGTATCAAGTTCACCGATACTCTGAAGTATTACACAAAAAACAGGCGAGTGGTATATGGAGGTGGCGGAATTATGCCCGATGTATTCATTCCCCGTGACACTAGTTTGTATTCTCATTACCTTGGTGATTTGTTCAGCAAAAACGTAATCAGAGAATACACGTTAAACTATACTAATGAGCATAAAAAAGAACTGGAAGCAATGACTTTGGCACAATTCAAAGACAACTTCGAAGTTTCAGAAAAAATGCTGAAAGAGGTGATTGAACTAGGCAAACGTTCTGATGTAAAATATACAGAAAAGGAATTTAACCGTTCAAAACCATTGATCAAGAACAACATTAAAGCACTTATTGCCCGTGGCATATGGAAGAACGAAGGCTTCTATCCGATATATAACGAGTCCGATGACGTATACAAAGGAGCATTAAAATATTTTGAACAGGCCAAGCGCATAGAAAGTGGTCAGGCAAAGTAATTAATTTCTTTTAATTTATACAGGCATGAGGGGCGCACAAAACGTTTTTCATGCCTGTACTTTTTTATAACGCTATGATGATAACGCGAACTATAAAGCGGATAATTTTCTGGATTCTGGGAATCCTGCTGTTTCTGCTCATCAGCTTGTTCGGAGTAATCTGGATATACAGTGATGAAATGCAGAATAAAGTTATAGAAGCAATCAATGACCGGCTTATTACGCCTATAACTATCCAAAAAGTAAAGTTCAGTCCCTTTGACCACTTTCCCAATATCACATTAAAGCTAGATCAGATTTCACTCAATAAAACTGTTCCATCAGAAAAAAAACTGTTTGAACTGGAACAGCTACAGGTGGTTTTTGATCTTACACAATTAATTCAGGGTAAATACAAAGTACAGAATGTTGTGCTGCATAACGGCTATATTGATATTGTCACAGATTCGCTGGGCGGCAAGGATTTTGACATTATCAAACACGACACCCTTCAGAAAGACACCACCAAAAAATCAGCAAAATTCAAAATAGAACTGGACAATATCCACTTCCATGATTTTTCTTTCAGAATGCAAAACGTGCGCAAAAAACAACACATTGCATTAACTCTCGAAAAAGTCCACGCAAAGGCTGTAGCCGATACAAGTATTATTTCCGGAAACATTAACGGGAGTATTTTCAGCGAACAGATCACTTTAAGACCAGGAACATTACTTGAGGCAACTCCTTTACATTTAAAACTTAACTGGGACTTCAATAAAGAAACCAAGCAGATACGTTTCATATCCTCTACACTGGATATCGCTAAAGACATTTACCACATCACTGGTGGCATAGATCTGACCGACAATAAAATGCTGACATTGGACATCCAAAGTACCAAGGTGAATCTTGTCAGAACAATGCGCCTGCTTCCGAGAAAAATTGCCAAAAAAGTTGACTCACTCGAAAGCGAAGGTAATTTCTTATTACACGGTCTTATTAAAACCAGCTTAATTGCCGGACATCAGCCCTATGTTAACGTTACCTGTGCGGCTCAAAACGTTACCATCAGGCGTGTGCATACTCCTTTCGAATTAAGTAAAGTTAACTTCAATGGCTCATTTGTGTACGACACCGACGATACCACAAAACCCAAAATTGAGCACCTGACCCTGCAAAATTTTGAAGGTATTATTGCCAATGAAAAAATCAAGGCAGATTTCATTCTAACAGATTTCAAAAAACCGCATCTACATTTCAATATCAATTCCAACATAGATTTCAAACAACTGGAGTTAGCCCTTGACGACAAGCGTTTTGAGTCAATGACTGGAAAAGCCAAGCTAGACCTGGTTTATAAAGGTTCACTGGCGCACCTTACCGGTAAAGAAATCAATCCGATGCCTTTTATCAGAGGCGCTGTCATTTTCGACAATGTCAATATTAAGCTCAAAAAGATGCATTTCCCTCTGAATAACATCAAGGGAATGATTTCCATTAAAGACAGTGTTTCAAAAATTGAGAACCTGAGCCTTTCAACAGGAAACAGTAAAATAACCCTGAACGGAAATAGTCCGAGAATTATCTCAGCAATACTTATTGATGATGTTCCGATCAGAATCAATGCAAAAATTTCTTCTGACCTGATTGATATGCGTGATTTTCTTGGCGATACGCATATGCAAAAAACAGGTAAGCAGCCTAAGAAAAAATCATCAAAGAAAAACACCACTGTTACTGCCAACTCATTCTTGCCGGCAAATACAATTATCAACCTGAGAGGCGATATCAGCAAAGTTCAGTACAGGAAATTTTTGGCCCAAAATGTAAAGCTGAATGTAAGCATTAAGGATCAGATCCTTAACTATACCCAACAAGCACAAGCCTTGTCCGGCAATCTTAATTTCAAAATAAATGTAGATGCCAGAAACCCCAAAGCGTCAAAGTTTAACATGCAAGCTGAAATGAAACAGCTTGATGTATCTAAGCTTTTCTATTCATTTGAAGATTTTAATCAACATGTACTTACCTCAAAACAGTTGACCGGCTATCTGAATGCAAACATTTATATGAATTACAATTTTGATTCCAGCCTCAACATTGATACTTCGTCTATCAACACTGTTATTGCTTTTGACCTTAACCAGTGCAGCCTGACAGACTTTGAACCTATTACCAAAATGTCAACTTTTATTTTCAAGAAAAGGGATTTTGAACACCTGAAACTTGAAAGAATGAGCAATACACTTACCGTTACAGGAACCACTTTGCGAGTCCCTAAAATGGCCATTATAAGTAACATTCTTTACTGCTATATGGAGGGTCAATACAACTTTACCACCAAAAACATGCAGGCATATCTTCAGGTACCATTACGTAACCTTAAGAAAAACTTCAAACCTGAAGACACCAGCAACACCGCCACCAAAAAAGGTCTGAACATCAATGTGGCAGTTGAAGGTACACCAGGCAAACTAAAAGCAAGACTGGGTCATAAATCAAACTGATTAACTCTCTGACAAACAAATCAATCATTTATTTTATTGCCCTTTTGCGCCATTTTTATTTACTTTGTAACATGACAAGCAAAACTACCATCCTTTATACCTTTTTGCATCACGCAAAACATCATCTCCATCGTGGGCTGTAATTATTCTTTGCGCTTGTTACCATTCTATCGTTTTAATTTTCCCAATTAATAAATATACATCATGGCTGAAGTATTGCGTTTGGCTATCCAAAAGTCAGGCAGGTTAAGTGAAGATTCGTTGGCGTTGATCCGCGAATGTGGCGTTGATTTCAATAAAAGCGACAATAAGCTTACTTCAAAGGCTTTCAATTTCCCTATAGAATTTCTATTTCTTAGAGATGATGATATTCCTGGTTATGTAGCCGACGGAGTAGCAGATATTGGTATTGTAGGAGAAAACGTGCTTTTTGAAAAAAATGCGAAAGCCAAAGTGATTGAATTGCTTGGCTTTTCAAAATGTCGTTTATCAATAGCTGTTCCTAAAAGCTTTGAATATACTTCTATTCAAAGTTTGCATGGTTTAAGTATTGCTACTTCTTATCCACATATCCTTTCCCAATTTCTTGACAAAAACGGTGTAAAAGCTGAAATCCACGAAATAAGCGGTTCAGTGGAAATTGCGCCGAATATCGGTCTTGCCGAAGGTATTTGTGACCTTGTAAGTTCAGGAAGTACTTTGATCAGCAATGGCCTGAAAGAAGTTGAAATTGTAATGCAGTCACAAGCTGTATTGGTAAGTTCACCAACTTTGAGTGCAGGAAAAGAAAAAATCCTTCACGACCTTTTGTTCCGCATGAAAGCGGCACAAAGAGCGAAAAGAAAGAAATATATCCTTTTGAACTTCCCAAATGCCAATCAGGCAAAAATCATTTCACTATTGCCAGGTGTAAAAAGTCCGACCATTATGCCATTGGCAGAAGAAGGCTGGAGTTCATTGCATTCTGTGGTAAACGAAGACGATTTCTGGGAAATCATTGAAAGATTGAAAGAAGCAGGTGCAGAAGGAATTCTGGTACTGCCGATTGAAAAAATTATCATGTAATTTAGTCATGAGAAGTGAGTCATGAGTCATGAGTAGGCATACTTTGACCGGTTGATGTCTCACGACTCACGACTCAAGACTCATTACTAAGAAAATGCGCTTAATAAAATACCCAAGCCGTAGCGAATGGACATCTATATTGTCCCGACCAGTATTTGATTTTTCTGTAATAGAAGACCGTGTTGCTCCTATTCTGAAAAAAATTAAAGAACAAGGTGATATTGCGGTTAAAGAATTCACCCTGCTATTCGACAAAGTTGAACTGCTTTCTTTTGAAGTAAGCAAACAGGAAATCGAAGAAGCTCAGGGCTTAGTATCCCAGGAATTAAAAGCAGCTATTGAACTGGCTTCAAAAAACATAGCCCAATTCCACAATTCACAAAAAGAAGAAGTTAAAATAGTAGAAACTACTGCCGGTGTTACCTGCTGGAGAAAAAGCGTTGGTATTGCCAAAGTAGGCTTATATATACCTGGAGGAACAGCACCATTGTTCTCCACAGTTCTGATGCTGGGTATTCCTGCAAAAATTGCAGGCTGCAAAGAAATTATCCTTTGTACCCCTGCGAACCAGGAAGGAAAAGTACACCCGGCTATCCTTTATGCGGCAAGTTCTATAGGTATCGAAAAAATATATAAGATAGGCGGAGCTCAGGCTATTGCAGCGATGGCTTATGGTACAGCCACAGTACCTGCCGTATATAAAATATTCGGTCCGGGCAACCAATATGTAACAGCTGCAAAACAGCTGGTGAACAAAGATGGCGTTGCAATTGACATGCCGGCCGGTCCTTCTGAAGTTTTGGTTTATGCTGACGAAACAGCAAATCCGGCTTTCGTTGCTGCAGATTTACTTTCTCAGGCCGAACACGGTTCTGACAGTCAGGTAATTCTTGTAAGCTGCAATGAAGCAGTGCTTCAAAACGTAAGCGATGCAGTTGCACATCAATTAGAGAAGCTTCCACGCAAAGAACTCGCTGAGAAATCATTGGCAAATAGCCGTTTGATTCAGGCAAAAGATGAACAGGAAGCAATTGAGCTGATTAACGAATACGCACCTGAACATTTGATACTTTCGGTAGATAAGCCGGAACTGATTGCTGAGCATATAATTAACTCTGGTTCTGTTTTCATGGGACACCTGACACCTGAAAGCGCCGGTGACTATGCTTCAGGCACAAACCATACATTACCGACCAATGGTTATGCCCGTGCTTACAGTGGTGTAAGCCTTGACAGTTTTGTAAAGAAAATAACTTTCCAGACAATTACTGCCGACGGCCTACGCAACATTGGCCCGGCAATTGAGAAAATGGCAGCTGCCGAAGAACTGGAGGCCCACAAAAATGCAGTTACGCTAAGACTGCAAGCACTTAAATAGAAATTAGTTGATTGTTGTTAGTTGTCAGGAGGCTGATCCTGACAACTAACAACAATCAACCAACAACTAATTACACAATTATGGCTTTTGATTTAAATAAAATACTTCGCTCACATATTGCTTCCATGAAGCCTTATTCTTCTGCCAGAGATGAATATAAAGGAACCCGTGGGATCTTTCTTGATGCCAACGAAAACCCTTACGGCTCTGTTGGCGGCGGGCAATATAACCGTTACCCTGACCCGATGCAATGGGCAGTAAAAGAACTGATTGCCGGTGTGAAAGATGTTGTTAAGGAACAGATTTTCCTAGGGAACGGCAGTGATGAACCGATTGACCTGTTGATCCGTGCTTTCTGCGAACCTGGCAAGGACAACGTCATTCAGATGTCGCCAACTTATGGCATGTACCAGGTAAGCGCTGACCTGAATTTTGTTCAAGTTATAGATGTACCGTTGTCTGCTGATTTCAATATCCGTACGGCTGATGTTTTGAATGCTGTTACATCTAACACAAAGATCATTTTCATCTGTTCACCTAACAACCCTACGGGAAATAGCCTGAGCAGAGAATCTATCGAAACTATTATCAAGTCTTTTGACGGACTAGTAGTAGTGGATGAAGCTTATATTGATTTCTCTGACGAGCCCACTTTCCTGAAAGACCTGACAAAATATGCTAACCTTGTTGTGCTTCAGACATTCTCCAAAGCCTGGGGTTTGGCAGGTGTACGTTTGGGAATGGCATTTGCGTCACAGGAAATCATTAAGGTGCTGAGTAAAATCAAATACCCTTATAACATCAATATGCTTACCCAGCAGGTGGCAATCAAAGCATTGCAAGACCTGGCAGGCAGAGATAAAATGGTGAAAGATGTATTGGAACAAAGAGAAAGACTGGCAGCTGAGCTGATGAAAATTTCTTATGTAAAATACATTTATCCATCAGACGCTAATTTCTTGTTAGTGAAAATGGACAGCGCCAAGGAAGTTTTTGACTTCCTGATCAATAAAGAAGTAATTGTACGTGACCGTACTAAAGTAATGCTTTGTGAAGGCTGTTTGCGTGTTTCAATAGGAACAGATAAAGAAAATGATTCCTTATTAGCAGAGATGAAGAGCTATAAATAACAGTGTTCATAAAATGATAACAAAAAAGGGTCGTTTTTTACGATCCTTTTTTGTTATTTAGAACCATTATAATTAACCTGCTTACCAAAATGAGAATTTCCAAAAAAACACTTTTATCAAAACTACTTTTTGCACTTATAGCAATTGCAGTTCAATCGTGTTGTACTAAAGCAGACTGTGGTATACCTTCCGTAGCACTGGAATTGCACAATTTCACTTATGATGAAGTAGATTCTCTTATTATCTATCGCTACAAAAAAAACAATCGCTCAGAGCTACTGGATTCTAACACCCAAATTATCACTCGGCCGGCATATCAAAGCAATAGCGATTCTATCATTCAAGTTCCTGCTGCTATTGACTGGAATTCAGATTATAAGTTAAAAATATTAAGCAATCAGCATGAATATTGGATCACAAACTTCGGAGTGGCCAGCAAAAGCTGTAATACTTGCTTTCCCTTCAAAATTCAAAACGATGACTACACATACCTGAGAAGCTATCAGGTAAACGGTAATTATATATCAGGCGGCTTTCCAATTGTTATCAAGAAACAGTAGAATATTACTGTTTCTGATTTCAAAATATCCTTTTAAAAGTTTTTCTAGCTAAGACAAAACTATTCGCAATGGCAACACTTTCTAAAAACCTGTTTTTTCTATTCGTTCCATTTACACTGAGCCTGCTTCAGTCGTGCTGTACTAAAAAATATTGCGAAATGGCCAGCACTCAACTTGGTTTTCAAAACTTTACTGCTAATGAAATTGACTCAATCGTTGTATACCATTATTCAAGGAACAATCACTCCAGCCCACTTGATTCAAACATATATCTAAATCAGCCATATTCACAAAACAGTAACTCTTCTGCCAGTATTTCCACTTACACAAAATTTGACTGGAACTCTGACTATAAAGTCAAGCTGCTAAGCACAGAACAGGAATACTGGCTTACTAATTTTGAAACAGGGAAAGAAGGCTGTAACTCCTGTTTTCCTTACAGACCTCAAAGTGATTACTATACCGTTCTGAGAAGCTACCGTGTCAATGACAAATATTCTCCGGCAAGTTATGGTTCTATCGTGATTACAAAGTAATTGTTAGCTAATCAAGTTCTTTTAGTAGTGTGGTTTATTTAAATTGACACTACTAAAAGATAACGACATTAATAATTTTATTATCAGCAATTTACTTAATTCTCTTCCGTAAGCGGCTAAGTGTTTCCCTTTCCATACCCAGGTAAGAGGCAATATGATACAAAGGCACTTTTTCAAAAACCTGCGGATGTCGTTTCAGCAAATCTTCATACCGGTCATCCAGAGAATAGGATTGAAATGTATGAGTACGATATACAAAATCCAGGAATACTTTTTCTGCCATTACACGGCCGAATTTTTCCCAGTTTTTGGATGAATCATAACAAGACTGAATAGCATCATGAGAAATCATAAGTACCTGGGCGGGCTCTAAGGCTTCAATACAAACCTTGCGCAAAAAATCGGCATAAGAGCTCACAAAATCGTTTTCAAAGAAAAAATAATTATTCATCTCCCTTTCTTTGTCAAAAACATAAGACCTGAATGAGCCTGACAATATCAGTCCCAGCTTATCACATGACTGACCAATACGTAAAAAAGGCTCTTTTTTAGCAAAACTGACCAAATGTACTTTCGGACTTAAAAAAGCCCAGTCTTCTTCACTGATCGGAGAATATTTCTGAAAGCTTTTAAAAAACTTCCTTTCTTCAGTGTTCATAAAAAATTCAATTCCCATTTAGTTTACTTTTTTCCTCTTCGACGGCGGCGGTAATTCTCCGTCTGCCGGAAGGTCATCACCAAGTAAATAGCCAAAAGGTTTCAATTCATCTATTCTGTCAAATATTACTTTTAAGATTGCTGTAAGCGGGATAGACAAGAACATTCCCATTAATCCCCAGATAGCGCCGCCTATAAAGATAACAATCACAGAAATCAGTGCATTGACTTTCACTTTTGAAGCTACAATTTTAGGAACGAGAAACTGGTTATCGATAAACTGGATTACCAGGTATACTACCACTACCCAGACTACGTCCATTGGTGTTTTTGTAGCAAAGGCTATCAGCATTGGCAATGCAATGGCAATAATCCCTCCCAGATATGGAATAACATTCAGGATTGCCCCAATTACTCCTAACAGAATAGCGTACTCAACACCAATAATCATTAAACCTACTGAATTAAGAACAGCCAGTATCAGTGCTTCAATCAAAAGCCCGATCAGGTAATTCTGGATAAGCGATTTTGTCTCTGTCAGCACTTCTGTTACAACACCCTGATGACGGCTTTCGAAAAGCATGCCAAGGAAATTCATCAATAAAGGCTTATAAAAAAGGATCATGAAAATATAAACAGGCAGCAAAAATATGAAAGCGAATACACTGCTGATAGTACCTACTGTTTCTCCAACCAGAGATTTTGCGATGTCCATTCCCTCCTCTTTATGCTTCTCTATCATCGTCTGAATCTTGTCCTTGCTGATATTTAAAGTTTCTGAAGCAAAATTGATAGCATCGTCGGACAAGTCTATAAACTTATGTTGAAACTGAGGGAAAGACTCTGTGAACATGCTCATTTGTGACCCTATAAAAAAGACTACTGAACCAATGAATATCATTGCTCCCAATAAAGCAATGGAAATAGCCACAAGTCTGTTCAGCCTTTTCTTATACAAAAAATTAACAATCGGGTTTAGAAGAATTGCAATAAGTGTTGAAAACACCAGCGGAATAATAATATCTCTTCCTATATAAAGGATGTAAGAGAAGACGGCAAGGCCAATGGTGATTTGAGCCAGTTTTGAATAAACCGGCAACAATACCGATTCTTTAGCAGGTGAAGACATCTTAAAAGTATTTTACAAATCAATATAAGCAGGTTTTTTCATGAAAAGCAAATTGTCTGAAATTACATTAGTCCTTAGATTTTATCTTCAGCAAAATCTGCAATCATTAAAGAAAAAAATCTTTTGAATTTCATATAACTATTCAAATAAATAATTTTACTATTTGAACAAAAATAAATACCTTTAATTACTTAACTATCTATATGCCAATCATAATCTATATTATTGTACTATGTACTTTTTTCTCTTGCAAAAGAGCAGCTCCTCAAAGTGATAAGTCAAAGGCAGCTCCTATAGAGACAGCTTATTCCGGCGATATTTTTTTCATCAATTTAAATTTCCTGCAAAAAGACAAAAATACTGTAGCCTGTAACCTGATCGATGTAATTACAGTCAAGGGAGAATTGAAAGTCAAAAATGAATTTGCTGTTCCGCATGATGCGGAAGACTACCTGACACAACTGGTTGATACTAATGGAGCGGTGCTTATCAATTGCTATATAGAACCTCCGCTGCACACCCATATGGATGTTTATTCCGAAGATGGCCATATCCATAAAGGTGATGTCACTTTACAACAAAAAGAAGTTTCACTAAGAATACAGAAACCTATTGCTAAACCTAAAAAGCTGCGTGTATCAATTCCCGGCAAAAAAGGTTATGAACTTTTAACAGAAATACCTCTTCCTAACTAAACATTGTATATGAAAAAACTTTACCAACTAGTTATGCTTGTCCTGGTTTCTTTAGTGAGTCAGGCCCAGGTCTTTGATGTAGACACACTCGTTTGGAGTGGGCCGTCTGCCAACCGTGTCAACATTGTAATCATGGGAGATGGCTATACTTCCACAGAACAGGCTAAGTTTATTACTGATGCCACAAAAGTTGCCAATGCCTTTTTCCTGCAAACACCTTATAAAGAATATAAGAAATATATCAATGTTCTTGCAATAAAGGTCATTTCAAACCAGAGTGGTGCAGGCCACCCTAAAACATCAAGTGACAATGCATGTGGCACTCAACCTGTAGCCGTTGTTGACAACTACTTCGGTTCTTCTTTTGACTGTGGCGGCGGTTCTTATCACCGTTTGCTATGTGCCAGTAAAAGTTCTAAAATTACAACCGTGCTGGCATCAAACTGGCCAGACTATGACCAGGGGCTTGTGATTGTAAATACTCCATATTATGGCGGAGCAGGCGGGCAATATGCGGTTGCCTCTACAGAAGCCTCTTCAACTGAAATTTGTATCCATGAAGTAGGGCACTCTTATGCAAAGCTTGCCGACGAATATTGGGCAGGAACACAGTATGCTTCTAATACACCACCCAACATGACAAATAATAGTGACCCTGCCACTGTAAAATGGAAATCATGGATTGGAGTTAACAATGTTGGTGTGTATCAATATAACGGAGGTGCCGGCTGGTACAGACCTGTAAATGGTACCTGTAAAATGGAATACCTTGGAACAGGTTACCCTTTCTGTCCGGTTTGCAGAGAGACGCATGTATTAAAGTTTCTTGACATGACAAAACCTTATGATGGTTTCACTCCTGCCAATAATACCACTATTACAGCCAACACCAATACAACCTTTACCGTAAACTCTGTTGATCCAAACCCAAATACACTTCGTATCAGATGGACTTTGAATGGAGCTGTGGTAAAAAATAATGCTAAAACATATACACTTCCGGTAGCCTCATTACAAAGCGGCAACAACACTTTGATTGCTACATTGTATGATACAACCAGCTATATCAGAGCTGCTAACCATTCGACCAAACATACTTACACCATTCAGTGGACAATCAAGCCTGGCACAAAT
>CAZNHL010000063.1:11814-26553 GCA_964572965.1 uncultured Bifidobacteriaceae bacterium | reverse complement strand
TTCCATTTAAATAAGTATTCTTTAATTCTATTACAGAATCCTTACTAATACCTAAAGAAGTATAAACATCTACCCCTCTACCTGGTCCAAATTCAGAATATCCAACGCTCATCACTTTTTGTTTTTCTTCTGTTGTAGGTTTACCTAAAACTAAAGTGTAATTAAAGCCATTATAGTATTCAACAGGAGCACCGCTAATTAATAAATTAACCCAAACGGAATCTTTGTAGTTTGCAGACAAGTAACATTCAATATCACAAACACTGGTATAAGGGCGGCTAGATGAACTATATGTATATCCTAATACCGGAATTCTTAGTTGCTTGCCAAACTGATTTTCATAAACAATGGTATCTCCTTTCCGGTAATTGCTATTAATATAGCCGGTTAGGTACGCTGGCATACCACTTGGACAGTTATCTTTCTTTCCTACACAGGAATGAAGCAAATAGCAAAAGGTTATAATTATCATGAATGTCGCACATCTTTTTGTCTTCATATATCTATTGTTTTCTGATCCAGATCTGCCCAGTCCCTCTTTCGTCAAAACGGACAATACCTCTTTCTCTGTGATAAAAATATTGAATAACTGCAGGTTTTCGAGACAAGCCGGTAGAATCAGGCACAATCCTATAGAGCTTTGGATACTTCACATCGCCTACCCAAAAATCTTTTACTAAAGCAACGGAATCATTGTTGATTCCTAGCTCGGTATAAACATCTGCACGTCTATTAGGTCCAAGTTCCCCATAATTGACTGGCATTACTTTTTGTTGATCACCTGATGATTCATATTTTCCAAATACCAACCGATAACTATATAAGTTCCAATACTTAACAGGATCTTCTGTAACTCTTAAATCTAGCCAGACAGAATCTTTATAACTAGCCAACAAATAAAAGTCTATATCACATTCGTCTGTAACTTTGTAATAGGCTGACTTATATGTATGATATTGAACAGGAATCCTGATTTGCTTTCCTGTCTGGTTTTCATAGACAATGGTGTCCCCTTCCCTGTAATTGCTATCAATATAGCTAACCAGATAAGCAGGCATACCATTCGGACAATACCCTTCCTTTTTGTCAAAACAGGAACATATCAAATAGCCTGAGGTTATGATCACTATTAATGACAAATACTGTTTTCTTCTTTCCATATTATTTTCCTTTAACCGGACTGCAATAGTGTCTATATGTATAGATAAGCGTGTTAGGCCCATCAACATAAGTGCTGTCGTAAGCAAATATTGCCTGACCTGCCGTAGTAATCTGATAAGTCAGTTTTTTTACCGTAAAACGTTGCATGCTCTTAGTTGCGGGGCTCTTATCGTAGCTATTGAAAAAGTCTGTTGATACATTCGCCCCATTAATAGCTATTACAGCTGAATCTTTGGTGTTCGACCAGGTGTTTGTGCAAACGATTTTGCTTTCGTGAAACTGATACACATAAGGTCTGTTTACCACTGAACGAGACCCTACTCTGCCGTCACTATTACTTCTTACATATTCAGCAATGGAATCAACCTGCCAGTCGGTGTCAGACAGTGCAGTAATATTAGTTGCAGGAGTGTTTGTTTTCGGCTGCGGGTCATCATGAGAAGAAGATGACTGACAATTATAACCGGTTAAAGCCGCAACACCGATAATGGCAAATGCTATGATATATTTTTTCATATGGATTTCTTTTATAATGAATACAAAACAGGCAAACTGAGCTTAACGGACTTTCTCTTCCAGTGCCTTAATTTTTTTATCCTGCTCTATAATATACAATGTAAGTTCTTCGACTTTTTTCAACAATAATACATTCATATCTTCAATAGCTACCCCATCTTTCAGTGCACTATTCTCACTAGGGAATTCCGGTAAATGTTTATTTTGCTGAACAAACTTCTCAACTTCACTAAGCGGCATCAGTTTATATTCCTTTTGAAAAACAACATCAGCCCAGTTTTGAAACTGGACTTTTAAGCCTTTGCTAATTATTTTTCCATTCACACCCAATAAATATCCGCTCGGTACACTGGATGTTCCGATCCCTACATTGGTAATGGTCGAATTTGTATATAGCAAATTAGCGTTTGTAATCCATGTTGCATTACCCGTTCCGCTTACTGACACATATTTAGGGTCAATCCCAACCGTACTTACAATTACTTTACCGTCTATATTTCCTGTTGCATAAGGGTTAAAGCGAACATAAATGGTTGTAGTAGCTACATTGCCGTTATTATCAGGATTAAGCGTCAGGTAGCTGGTATAGCCACTTGCAGCCTGTAAAGAAACTTCGAATTGTGAAGGCGCTGAAATATTTATTACTGATGTCAGCTCTTGTGCCGACAAAGAAAAGGATTGCTGGGCAGAAGGTGTCCCCAACAGTGTTGCAAAAGAAGTCAGACTTGTTGCAGAAACAGTAAGAGATGAATAAACACATCCCCCGATGATCTGCCATGCTCCCCATTCATCGGTAGTAGACGGAGCTGAATTTTGGTTCCACCATTTTGCCTTAAAGCGATTGCCATTATACACTACTTCGTTACCGTTATTATAAACATTGCTGCCACTCCACGCAGCAACGCCATTACATACCAGCTTTGTATAACTATTTGAATTTCCGGAAACAGCTATCTGTTGGGTAGTTGACCCTGTAGAAGAAACTGCAATATTTCCGGAATAGCTTCCTGTATTTGAAGGATTAAACTGAACGTAAAGGGTCGTTAACGGAACAGTTGAGCCTGACTTTATTAATACCACCGTCCGTCCAAATCCTGTTCCCGGGGTTAACGAAACCTGAAAACCATTAGGAGCACTTACCAATACGTCACTGGTCTGATTAGCTGCTGAGACAGTAAAGGTCTGTGCTGTTGACGGAGTACCTACATTTGCAGTAAATGCCGACAATGATGCTGACACCGAAATAACCGGAGACTGACAATCTGCAATAAATGTCCAGGGAGCATTAGCAGTTCCAGGTTGCTGGTTTTGGGTCCACCATTGCGCGGCGTATTTCTTGTTACTAAGTATTACTTCGTCCCCTGCATTATAAGCAGATGCAGCATTCCAGGTACTTAACCCCAAGCAATTTCCGGCGGTTGACGTTGATGTACAAGAACCTAAATCCTGCCACACACCTGTAGGTACCGCATTAGGTGTTTCGTTTTGTGTCCACCACTTTGCTTTGTACTTATTTCCGTTAAATGTTACCTGATCTCCACCCAGATAAATAGCAGAAGGATTCCAGGCCGGTAAATTTGTACAGTTTTGCGACTTAACTAATTGTGTCGAAATTAAAAATAGCAATGCCAGTGAGATTGTTCTAAAAAGTCTCATGATTTAAATGTTTATTCCTTAGCTAAAAAATCCAAAGCACAAAAATACGACTTTGTTTTAGAAAAATTTTTATCAAAATATTAAAACTGAGGGTGATGTAAGTTTTAACACTAAAAAGTATATAAATGATACCTTTATAAGGCCTGGTTCTAAAAAATACTTTAAATTGAGTCCTAATTATTAAGCCATTGAAAGATCTTAAAAATCTCCTTTTCGACTACTGTACCAATTTTGTTGACACGCGTATAGCAGGCATTCAAAAAATTATTGATGCGGCACAAGCCTCTGCCAATGAAGAAGGAAAAAGCAGCGCAGGTGACAAGTATGAAACCGGACGAGCCATGGCTCAGCTTGAAATTGAGAAAAATACTGTTCAGCTGGCAGAAGCTATCAGACTCAAACAAGTCCTTAACCAGGCAGCAACACTAAAACCATCAGAGAAAGCCTCTCTGGGTAGTCTTATAAAAACCAGTAACGGCTACTACTACCTCTCTATCAGTATCGGTCCTGTAAAAATAGATAGCGAAACTGTTTTTGTCATTTCACAAGCATCACCTATAGGAAGACTGCTCACCGGTACCGGCAAAAATGACAAAATAACCTTCGGTACTCAACAAATCCATATACTGGATATCCTTTAGTCGTCTTTTCTGGCAGACAGCTTTTGAGACAACCCGGAATCTCCTACTACCCAGAGCAGATCACCCTCCATAAATACAAAGGAAGACTCCGGATTAAGAATCCGTTCTCCATTGCGTTCAACCCCCACAATCAACCCCCCGGTTAAAACCCTTATATTTGATTCCCTGATGCTCTTTCCTACGTAAGGGAAACCCGGTCCAACAAGAACTTGCTGTAAACTCACTTCGTTGTAGGTAGCGGAATAATCTTCTTCACCAGGTGTTATAACAGTTCCAAAAACACTCAACTGCTCATCTGTACCAACTACAGCAATGCGGTCGCCAGGATACAAACACTCATCCTTAGAAGGAATATTAATCCGTCGTCTCCCTCTTTCAATGATTGCTATATTTACACCATACTTCTCCCTTAAAGAAAGGTCATGTAATGGTTTTCCGATCAGTGGCATTTCTGATTTAATTTCAAAATAAACCAAATGCGCATCCCAAGGCAAAAGTTCTTTCATCTCTCTAACACCTTCAGCTTCCCTTTCATTCAGGTTAAACAAAAACCTTCTTTCGATGCTTTGATAAAACGCCTGCAACTTGCCTGAGAATATCACTATCACCACTATAACTACTGCAAGTATAATTATAAACACTATTCTGGCTGACAATAAATTATCCAATAAAAAGCCAACAAGGGAGATTGCCAGGAAAATTCTGGCCAACTCAAGACCTATAAGCGGCCCACGGTTGTACTTATTGTTCAGCCACAAATTATAATACAGATTGGTGTCGGCCCGCCTCACTGTAAGTGCCCACAAAAACGGAGACATAATCAATAAAGTAATGATTGCACAAACAACAGAGACCCATTTTTCATGCCCCTGGTTTATATTAGGTGCCACTAAATTCAGTGAAATCAGCATAATACCTAAAATCACTACAGAGTTCACCACAATATTACTTGTATATGAACTAAAAAGCTGCTTCCAGTCGCTTGCACCGGATCCCGACTGTCCGCCAGTCTGATGACTCCCATGAGCAACCCATTTGTCGGGTACTATTTTGGTAATAAAACTATATACAGGATCTGTATAGCGTATCATATAAGGTGTTACAAATGTGGTAATAACCGACACCCCCACAGCTATAGGATAAAGGAAATTACCAGTAACCCCTAAAGACAAGCCCAAAGATGCTATAATAAAAGAAAACTCCCCTATTTGTGCAAGGCTCATACCTGACTGTAAAGCCTGCTTCAAAGGTAAACCGGAAATTAACGCACCGATTGTAACAAAGAGTAGTTTACCCAATATTACAACAACGGTTATTACTAAAACTTCAACACCATATTCTTTCAGTATATTCGGATCAAGCAACATACCTACTGACACGAAGAATACCGCTCCAAATAAATCCTTAATAGGTTTTATCAGATGCTCAATCCTTTCGGCCTGTGTTGTCTCTGCCAAAATAGAACCCATAATAAACGCACCGAGTGCCGGAGAGAATTCTACCTGGGTTGCAAGCACTACCATAACAAAACACAAAGCAAGAGAAATGACCAGCATGGTTTCATCATTAAGCAGCTTGCGGGAAAACTTCAGAAAAGATGGCACAACGAAAATGCCGACTAAAAACCACAAAACAAGGAAGAAGCCCAGCTTCAGGACAGAAACCAGCATTTCACCACCTGCAAATTTCTGGCTCAGTGCCAATGTAGATAACAATACCATCAGCAATACCGCAACGAGATCCTCAATAATAAGCACGCCCAATACTACACCTGTGAATTTCTGTGTTTTTACATTCAGTTCATCAAATGCTCTCACAATAATTGTTGTTGAAGAAATAGAGATAATTCCTCCTAAAAAAATAGAATCCATCAAACCCCAACCTAAAAGCTGGCCCATAATATAACCGACCAGCAGCATACCGGCTACCTGAAAAGTACCCGTTATAGTCGCTACTCCGCCAACTTTCATGAGTTTCTTAAAACTGAATTCGAGCCCCAGGTTGAAAAGTAAAATAATAACCCCGATGTCTGCCCAGACTGCCACTCCTTCCAGATCATAAATTGAAGGGAACAACTTAAAATTAGGGCTGACTAACAATCCGGCAATAATATAACCCAGTACCAAAGGCTGTTTAAGCCATTTAAAAAGTAAGGTTACTACTGCAGCAGCGGCCAATATCAGAGCAAGATCAATAATAAGATGAGGCAAATGAGTCATAGTATCTGCTTTAATAGGTTAGAAAAAATAAACACTACAATAAGATTTTATGGACTCCCTGAGGTCTTCAGGCAGTTACACTTATATCTTCAAAAGAATCCGGAGCCAGGCAACGAAGCCTGATTTGACCACTACAAAAACAACTCCAACTTGACAAACATCATACTTATAAAACGTAAGCCGGGCCTGTCAACATTTGACTGTATAAAATCATGCAATGTCCAATGCATCCGTAAAAATGCACATTGAGCATTGCATGATTTAAATATAGATACCTAAACGATATTATTTTCAATCGGTTGGTACAAAACATCCTCTAGTTGAGGAACAGGTGCGCGGTTTTTTAACAATTCCTGTATCAGGGCAACATTCCCTACAATCCATAAAATATCGCCAAGCTTGAAAACAAGAGAGGAGTCAGGATTTAAAATACGTTCCCTATCACGCTCCAAGCCAACAATAAGCCCTCCGGTTTTTGCTCTTATATCAGATTCACGAATACTTTTCCCTATATATGGAAAGCCCGGCCCTATCAATACTTGTTGCAAACTTACCTCATTGGACACAGGTAAATAGTCAGAACCACCAACTTCCTCAACAATTGCACCGAATATTTTAAGCTGTTCGTCTGTGCCAATTACAGCAATACGGTCGCCGGGATAAACCCTTTCTTCTTTTGGAGGTACATTGATTATCCTCTTACCTCTCTCAATAATAGCGATATTCACCCCATAATGCTCTCGTAACGACAACTCCAGCAAAGTTTTACCTATCAAAGGAGAATCCGGACTCACTTCAAAATAAGTTAAATGGGCATCCCAAGGCAGCAATTCTTTGCCTCTTTTCAACTGCTTCTCAACCTGACGTGCATTCAGGTTAAATAAGAAACGGCGCTCTATACGATGGTAAAATGCCTGGAGCCTGCGTGAAAATATAATAAGTATAACTGCTGCAACCGCCATGACAATCACAACTGCAATTTTTGTAGACAATAACCTGTCAAATAAAAAACCGACAAAGAAAATAGCCAGCCCTATCCGTGAAAGTTCCAGCGTAACCAGTGGTCCACGGTTGAATTTACTGTTCAGCCACAAATTATAATAAGCGTGTGTCTGTGAACGCTTTAGTGTAAGTGCCCATAAAAAAGGAGCCATAGCCAGCAAAGTACCTACTGCACATGCTGTTGCAGAAAGAATATCATGGCCAAGATTTATGTGCGGAGCAACAAACTTTAATGACACAATCATGATACTCATGATGATCACAGAGTTAGTCACCATCGTGATGATATATGAGCGCAAAACCACCTGCCAGTCACTGGTACTGGAAATTGACTGTGCACCGGCACTGTAGCGTTCAAGTCTGCTCTGCCATTTATCGGGCAATACTTTCTCCAGAAACTCACAGGTAGGCTCGGCAAGTTTAATCATATAAGGCGTGGTGAAGGTAGTGATTACCGATACCCCTACAGCTATCGGGTACAGAAAATCACTCGTTACTCCTAAAGTAAGCCCCAAAGACGCAATGATAAAAGAGAACTCCCCTATCTGAGACAAACTCATACCTGACTGCATAGACTGCTTAAGAGGCTGTCCGGACAACAAGGCACCGGTAGTAACAAACAACGACTTACCAATGATTACTGCAAGTGTCAGCACCACCACCTGCAGCCCATATTCCTTTAATATATTCGGATCTATCAGCATTCCCACCGAAACGAAAAACACTGCCCCAAACAAGTCTTTAATAGATTTAACAAGGTGTTCTATTTTTTCTGCCTGAGTAGTTTCGGCCAGAATAGATCCCATGATAAAAGCGCCCAGCGCAGGCGAAAAACCAGCTGTAGAGGCCAATACTACCATTAAAAGGCATAATGCCAAAGAAATAACCAGCATCGTCTCGTCATTAACCAGTTTTTTGGTCACCTTCAGGAACGACGGTATAATAAAAATGCCAGCCAAAAACCACAGTATAAGGAAAAACCCTAGTTTCAAAACAGATGCAATCATTTCACCGCCTTGAAAATTTTTACTCAAGGCAAGCGTTGAAAGCAAAACCATTAAGATTACAGCTACCAGGTCTTCAATTACGAGAACCCCCAATACTATGCCTGTAAACTTCTTTGTTTTAATACCTAGTTCATCAAATGCTCTTACAATAATAGTTGTTGACGAAATAGCGATGATACCACCCAGGAATATTGAATCCATCAGGTTCCAGCCCATGAGCTGCCCTATAATATAACCAATGAGCAACATACAACTCACTTCAAAAATACCCGTTATTGCAGCCGTACCTCCAACCTTGACCAGCTTCTTAAAACTGAACTCAAGCCCAAGGTTAAACAAAAGGATAATTACACCGATATCTGCCCATACCTTAATATCAGAAACGTTAGTGATAGAAGGAAACAGGTTAAAGTTGGGACCTACAAGTAATCCGGCAATAATGTAACCGAGCACTACAGGTTGTTTCAGCTTTTTAAACAAAAGTGTTACTACGGCAGCAGAACCAAGTATCAGGGCAAGGTCTAAAATAAGGTCAGGTAAATGGTTCATAAGAATATAACTACAGGGTCATTAATGTGTAATCCTATCGGGTAGAGATACAAACTCACAAATCATTATATTAATATTCTGCATAGCAAACAGAACTTTAAAACTATTGATTGAGAAAAGTGAGTCAACTCTTTACTAACGACAGGAAGTAACAATATAGTATTTTTCTACGACTTTTCCGAAGTATTACTCAAAATACCATATCAAAACACTTTACTTCTTATTATAAAAAATTGTATATTAATTGTAGCACTAAAATCTACTAACCTTGAATAATTCCACTTTTTCAGATAAAGCAGTTGAGGCTGTTTTTCAGGAGCTACAATCATCCGAACAAGGCCTTTCACCGGAAGTTGTTGCACAACGTCAGCAGGAGTATGGGAAAAACATTATCCCCTCCGGCCGCAAGCTGACTATTTTTAAAATCCTGTTACACCAGTTTATCAGCCCTCTTGTTCTTGTACTAATTGGAGCCGGCATTATCACACTCTTGATGCAAGAGTATACAGATACTATTTTCATTATGTTGATAGTGTCTATCAATGCAGCCATAGGGTCATTTCAGGAGTGGAAAGCTGAAACCAATGCCTCAGCCTTATCACAAATGATGGAAATACATGCCAAAGTTATTCGTAATGGCAATACAACCGAAGTTGATGCTGCCGAGTTAGTACCCGGAGACATTATCAGGCTTGAAGCAGGAGACAAAGTACCCGCCGATCTCCGTCTTTTTTCTGTTAACAACCTTCAGGCCGAAGAAGCACTTCTTACAGGTGAATCTATGGCTGTTTCTAAATCAACCGACCCGCTGGAATCGGACAATATATCTTTAGGAGACATGCATAATATTGCCTTCTCGGGTACAATGATTACCTCTGGCCGCGGCACAGGCATTGTTACACACACCGGTCTCCATACTGAAATAGGTAAAATAGCCGGGCAGATGCAATCAATGGAAAATAACCAGCCGCCATTGGTAAAGCGTATGGAAGACTTTTCAAAGAAAATCTCTATATACACTTTAGCACTATGTATACTCGCCGGTGGTATTTCTTATGTAAAAGGCACTGAACTTTTCGAAGTATTTTTTCTGGTGATAGCACTTGCTGTATCAGCCATACCGGAAGGCTTACCAATTGCAATTACAGTAGCTCTTTCTATAGGATCAAACCGTATGGCCAAGAAAAATGTTATTGTACGCAAACTTACCGCTGTTGAAGGGCTTGGCAGCTGCACTGTTATTGCTACAGACAAAACAGGCACACTTACTGTGGACCAGCAAACGGTAAGAAAAATACTTACTGCAGACTTTAAGGAGTACGAAATCAGTGGAGAAGGCTACAATGATCAGGGAGAAGTTAAGGCTGTTAATGGAGAATCTGACCACTTTTCATTACTCATAGAGTTGATCAACCTGAGTAATGAGGCCAAACTCGAAAACAAAAACGGCAACTGGGAACATCACGGCGACCCTGTTGATGTGGCAATGCTCGCATTAACCCGTAAAACGCAAAACGAATCTGAAAAAATCAGGTCAGGTTTTAATATTATACAAGAAATACCATTTGAATCAGATCTGCGCTTTTCTGGAACAGTTTATCAGCTTCCTGAAAAGGGGTATCGCCTTGCGGTAAAAGGTGGTATGATAGCCTTTGAAAATCTTTTCAGCGAGTATGACAAAATCAATGACATGGTAGAAAAGCTCTCAGCAGAAGGATACAGAGTAATAGTGACCGGTTATTCTGATTTCGCTGACAAAACAGAGGTTAACCCGAAAGAGCTGCCCCAGCTGCAGTTCGGAGGGCTTATAGCCCTTATTGATCCTATCAGAAATGAAGTAAAGTCTGCCATTAAAGAGTGTATGGAAGCCGGCATAAGAGTAGCCATGATTACAGGAGACCATCCGGCAACAGCCTTGTACATCGGAAAAGAAATAGGTATTGCAGAGAATGCAGAACAGGTAATGACTGGCAAAGAGTTAGTGAAGCACACGCAAAACGGAGTTATATCATCAGGAATACTTGATAACAAAACTGTTTTTGCCCGGGTAAGTCCCGAACAAAAACTGCAGATTGTAATGGCTCTGAAAGAAGCCGGAGAGTTTGTGGCTGTCACCGGTGACGGTGTAAACGATGCCCCGGCCCTGAAAGCTGCCAATATAGGAGTTGCTATGGGCTATGGTACTGAAGTAGCCAAAGAAGCTGCATCAATCATTGTTACAGACAACAACTTCGCTTCAATTACAGCCGCTGTTGAGGAGGGGCGCTATATTTACAGCAATATCCGGAAAGTAATATATCTTTTACTTTCTACCGGCCTGGCAGAAATACTTACTATTTCACTGGCACTTTTATTCAATTTACCGATACCCTTTACTGCCATACAGCTTTTATGGCTCAATCTTGTTACTAACGGTATTCAGGATATTGCCATGTCGTTCGAAAAAGGGGAATCCGGGGAAATGAAAAAACAACCGAGAAAACCTGATGAAGCTATTTTCAATAGGTTAATGATAGAAGAATTGCTCTTATCTGGCTTGGGAATCACCATCATTGTATTCGGTAGCTGGTGGTACCTGATAGACTACCTAAAACTGGAAGAGTTTTATTCCAGAAACCTTGTTTTAATGCTAATGGTCATTATCCAGAACCTGCATGTTCTCAATTGCAGGTCAGAATATACTTCTGTTTTCAGGATACCTTTCTCCAATAACTGGATGCTTATAGGGGCTATTGTACTTGCCCAGGGAATACACTTCATCGCAATGCGTATCCCATGGCTGGAAAATGCCCTGGGACTTGAACCTGTAGACTTGCTGCATTGGCTATATATGGTTGGCGCTGCTTCACTTGTAATTGTAATCATGGAGCTTTACAAGCTCATTAAAAGGCCAGAATTCAGTAAGGCTTAGTAAAAAAGAGGCGGTACTTGCAGGAATTAGCCCACAAGTACCGCCTCTTAAACAATGTTTCTTCCTAAATACTTTGACTTTTGATTTACAACTTACCAGCTGTCGATAACTCTCCACAAGTTAAGCTCGAGGTAAATCAGGTATCTTTTGTGATCTTTTAATCCTCAGAGGATTGAAAACAGTCAAAATTTCATTTCTGATCAGACCAAAGCCTCCACTTATGCCGCTTACAAGCCTTTCAGCTCCCACAACTCATTCATATCGGCAATAGCATGATAGGCCGTCAGATCATACTGGCATGGAACCACAGATACGAAGTTGTTTGCAATAGCCCATTCATCAGTATCCTCACCTTTATCTTCATTGACAAAATTGCCTGCCATCCAGAAATAATCTCGCCCGTAAGGGTCTTTACGCTGGTCAAATTTTTCTTCCCAACGAGCTGACGCCTGACGGCAAATTTTAATTCCTTTCAGATTTTCATTGCGCTTTGGCGGGAAGTTCACGTTCAGGGCAAGACCTCTAGCCATACCATATTTAATTACCTCACCTACAATATGCTTTATATAAGCTTCTGTATGTTCCATATCACCCTGTGGATCATAATCGCTCAAAGAAAAGCCAATGGCAGGAATTCCTTCTAAAGCAGCTTCTATGGCAGCTGACATTGTACCTGAATAAAGTACGCTGATAGAAGTATTAGAGCCATGATTAACACCGCTGACAACCAGGTCCGGTTTGCGGTCATTCAATACATAATGCTTAGCCAGCTTTACACAGTCGGCCGGTGTGCCCGAACACTGATAAGCAGTGATGCCTTCAAAAATATCAACAGGATCTAATCTGAGTGTATTGGCAATAGTAATTGCATGCCCCATAGCAGACTGTGGCTTATCAGGAGCTACCACAATCACCTCTCCCAGTTCCTTCACACAATCAATCAACAAACGAATACCGCGGGAAGTAATCCCATCATCATTCACTACTAAAATTAGGGGCTTCTTTTTCATCTTCTATTACTATAATGTATTGATAAACGTCATCAACCTGACCAAATGAGCATCATTTGCCAAATCAAGCTGCTCAGTTGTAATAAACTTATCTACTTCTTGCTCATGACCTGGCACTATCTTCATCCAGGAACCTTTTGTGCCACTCATGCGCTGCAATGACCCTGACAAATATTGAATATAATATTCAGATTTGAAAACATACCTTCGTACCGGGAAAACCGCATTCCGTCGTGCATCAAGCTGTACATCATCTACGGGATAAGCATTCGTAACCGCAAAAAGACTGTATTTTTGATTCTGAGAAATTACTCTTACTAACAGGCTGGCCCCTTTAAACTTTCTGACAACCATATGTTGCCATTCATCTTCTCCTAAAACTCTGATTTCAACTTTATTAAGCTGGGAAGGCTGGAATATATACTTCTTTTCATCTGATTGGGATAACTCTACTTTTTTGTAGCCATCTTCCAGCATCATGGTACCACTAAGCACCCGTCCATCTACGGTTTCAACTTTTCCCTCCATTATCTCAAAAGGATAGATTTGTCCGTAACCTCCAAAAGAAATAAATGCTATAAGTAAAAAAATAAGATACCTCACTTCTTCGATTTTTGCTTTACTCAAATATAGTTACATTTTCTGCATTCTCTGTGATCTTGTATTCAATAGACGCCAATGCACTTCGGCAAACTTAGGTATCGATGTCATTCTATAATTGTAGCTTCGACTTCACTCAGCTACAGGCCGTAGATAGTTGAGCAAAGCCGAAGCTCGGTAACTGAGCTGAGTCGAAGTTCCCTCCTGTGAATTGACCAAACTATTCTTTATATTAATCGAACAATGACCCCTACCTTATGAAAAAGTCTATTTTATTACTCTTTACTTGTTATTTTGTATCATACATTTCGTGGAGCCAAAGTAAACAGAGTACCAGCACTATTGCCATAAACGCTCTGATACAAAAAATGACTTTAGAAGAAAAAGTCGGCCAGATGGCTCAGATCAATCTTAACGTTATTGCTAAAAACGGTTTTTCAAATACAGACGCCTCCGTCGACCCTGCTGCATTAAATGAAGCTATTAACAAATATGGTGTTGGTTCCATCCTCAATGTTGTTTCCGGTGCTTATAGCATTGAACAATGGAATAAACTAATTAGAGAAATCCAGGACGTAGCACTGAAAAGTAAAAATAAAATCCCTGTGTTATATGGTATTGATGCAATCCACGGAGCAACATACACACAGAATTCGACTTTATTCCCTCATAATATAGCTGAAGCTGCAAGCCGTAACATAGATCTGGTAAAAGCTGCGGCAAAAGTTACTGCAAAAGAAGTAAGAGCCTCAGCAATCCGCTGGAATTTTGATCCCGTGCTTGATTTAGGCAGACAGCCACTCTGGTCGCGTTTCCCGGAAACGTTTGGAGAAGACCCATACATCGTGGGGGAAATGGGCAAAGCAACTGTAATGGGCTATGAAGAAGACGGCCTGAATAAAACCACTTCTGTAGCTTCCTGTGTAAAGCATTTCATCGGCTATTCGGCTTCTGTAAATGGCAAAGACCGCACTCCAATTTACATATCTGAGGTTCAGCTTCGCGAATATTACCTTCCGCAGTTCAAAAAATCAATTGATGCAGGAACTGCTTCTATCATGATTAACTCTGCAGATATCAATGGTACACCAGTTCATGCCAGCAAATACCTGTTGACAGATATCTTAAGAGGCGAACTGAAGTTCACCGGTCTTATTGTTACCGACTGGGAAGATATTAAGCGCCTGCATACAAGGCACAAAGTAGCTGCAACCCCAAAAAAAGCTGTGAGACTGGCCATTGAGGCAGGTATTGATATGAGCATGATTCCTTTAGACTACTCTTTCTGCAAATATCTCATTGAATTGGTAAAAGAAGGTAGCATCAGCGAACAAAGGATCAATGAATCTGTTGCACGTATTTTGGAGTTAAAATATAAAGTCGGCCTGTTTGACAATGCTTATGGAGAAAACGACACCCAAAAACAATTCGGGCTTACAGAGTATCCGAAAATTGCTTTAGCAAGTG
>CAZNHL010000063.1:11512-11804 GCA_964572965.1 uncultured Bifidobacteriaceae bacterium | reverse complement strand
TACACTTCTGAAAAATGATCCTGCTCAAACCGGAGGCAAAGCGATATTACCTCTGCCTAAAACAGCAAAAGTATTGATAGCCGGCCCCGGAGCTAACAGTCTCTCTAACCTAAACGGTTGCTGGTCTTTCACCTGGCAAGGCACTGACAACAGCAAATATCCGGCTTCATACAAGAATATTTTCCAGGCTGTCTCCGACAAAATAGGCGCAGGCAATGTGATCAACATAAACGACTCTTTCAAAAAGGACGGCAGTTCTTATAAAACTTCAGAACTGACCAACCTGGCTAAA
>CAZNHL010000063.1:3667-11502 GCA_964572965.1 uncultured Bifidobacteriaceae bacterium | reverse complement strand
CTGGCTAAACATGCTGATCACATCATTCTTTGTTTAGGAGAAGACGCGCACGCCGAAAGTCCCGGAAGTATCTGGGATCTGACGCTTGATGCCAACCAGATTGAATTGGCCAAAGTGGCTATTGCTACAGGTAAACCTGTTATTCTTATTCTGACAGAAGGAAGACCAAGAATTATCAAAGATATTGTACCCGGCATGAAAGCCATTGTACAGGCTTACTGGCCCGGAAGCCAGGGCGCACAAGCCATTGCCGATGTACTGTTCGGAGATGTAAACCCTAGTGGTAAACTCCCTTATAGCTACCCGCAATTTACAGGTATGTTTATGAGCTATGATTATAAGTATTCTGAACTTGAAGAAGAACTCGTAGCCGGAGAATATACTTTGACGGGTTATCGCCCTCAATGGCCATTCGGCTTTGGTTTGAGCTATACTACTTTTAGCTATAGCAATCTTCAGTTAAGTACCGATAAGCTAAAAGGCAATGAAACCTTAACAATTAGCGTTGATGTAACCAATACGGGTAGTATTGCAGGTAAGGAAGCCGTTGAGCTTTACAGCAAAGACCTTTATGCTTCTATTGTTCCGTCGGAAAGACGACTGAGACGGTTTAGCAAAATAGAACTAAAACCAGGAGAGAAGAAGACAATAACTTTTACTATAAACAAAAATGACCTTGCTTTTGTAAACGCTGCCTTGAAAACAGTAACAGAAGACGGAGATTTTGAGATTATTATAGATAAGCTGGTGAAGGGGTTTAGCTATAAGAATTAAAGTTTTCAATCTATAAATTAACGCAAAAAGAGCTCAATTTGTAAATTGAGCTCTTTTTGCGTTAATTTATAAAAGACACATTTTAATAATGGAAAAAATAGAATTAAATAACTATCGATGTTTTAAATACCTGTCATTATCCTTTTCAAAGAAAATAAATCTTTTGATTGGCGATAATTCAAGCGGTAAAACAACGGTCATACATGCTCTTAGCTCTGTATTAAATTCATTTTTTTCTGGATTTAGCGACGAAAATACAAGCTTTACAGGCCTTTCCTCTAAAAATGATTTCAGTGTAACAAAAACAGACCTTGGACTTTTAAACGAGGAGTCAATTAAAGTAAATTTCAACTTATTAAATACTTCAGCAGCATTAGAGCTACATTCAAAGAAAGGAAGAACACTCCAAAAACCTCTTACCCCAATAATAAGTATTGGGCAAAAATTGTACGAAGGTTTATTTTCAAACGGCCAACAAGTAATGCCGCTACCTCTTTGGGCTAGTTTTTCAACATCCGATATACACTCTAATAGGAAAATAAATATAGAAAAATTTAAAAAATATGACCATAAACCTTCATTTGGGTATTATGAATGTTTACAAGGGGATGGTTTTTTAGATTATTGGACAAAAAGACTTTTAATACTCCAAGAGGCCAATAAGGGACAATTAGAAATTGAAGGCGTTAAAAACGCTATAACAAGTGCTCTAGGTGCAAAAGGATGTAATATAATTCAGGACATTCATATCAGACACAACCAAAGTAAAGTCTACTATATACTTACTGATGCCCGAGAGGTAGAGACAGAAGTATTATCTGACGGCTTAAGGCGATTAGTCAATATTATAGTTGATTTAAGTTTTAGATGTATGCTTTTAAACAAAGGTATTTATGGTATTGATGCTTGCAGTAATACAGAGGGAACTGTATTGATTGATGAAATTGATTTGCATTTACACCCGACTCTTCAATCTGGAGTACTTAATGGTTTACAAAATGCATTTCCGAAGCTTCAGTTTATTGTCACCTCACACGCTCCTATGGTGATGACAGGAATTCCAATGGATGAAAACAATAAAATTATTCAACTAAGTTTCAGTACTAATAAAGGTTATCACGCAAAAGAAATTGAAGCATATGGTCTTGATGCTACTACAATCATTCAATCCATTTTAGGAGTTACACCTCGCTCCAAAGAAGTAAATGAGCGCTTGAAAGTATTGTTTAGCTTTATTGACAATTCACAGTATAATAGAGCGCTTACCAAGTTAAAAGAAATGCAAAAAGAATTTGGCAGTAATCTGCCTGAATTATCCAAAGCAGAAGCTATGTTGAATTTTTTAGTTGATGACGATAATGATAGTAATCAATAAAAGACCTGAACCTGAAGAATGGAAAGCCAAAAGATTAACCCCTGGTTTTGTTTATGAAGCAATTCCTGAATTACGACAAGCCTTACTTAAAGAACAAGGCTATATATGTGCGTATTGCATGAGGAAAATTCCTGTTAAGGATAAAACTGAATCTGAGACTTCTAAAATTGAACATATTAAAAGTAGAGAACAGGGCAAAAAAGAACAGGATAAGAGTGAACTAGATTATGACAACATGGTAATTTGCTGTCCTGGCAATATTAATGGAGAAGCTCATTGTGATAAATCCAAAGGATCAAGTTCAATAAAAATCCCTATTTTTAACGCAGCTTTACAAAATAGTATTTCATATAGTTCAAAAGATGGTGAATTAAAATCATCCAATACAACCTGGAACGATGAAATAAACCAAATACTATGCCTAAACAACTCAATTCTCAAGTTAAATCGATCTCAAACCCTAACTGGCATTATTGAAATCATTACAAAAAGGAAATGGAAGAAAGCGGAGCTTGAAAACAAACTAACAGAATGGGCTGAATTTGATGGCAAAAAAGAAGAATTCAGAAAGCCATACTGTGGAATTGTCATCTGGTTTTTACAAAAGAAACTCCACCAAATGAACTAAAAATACCTAAGGACAAAGGTCTTGGTTTAAGTCATGGCCTTTGTCCTTAGGATATTCGGAACATCTTTACCTTTTCAAAATAGTATGCCCTAACTTATCACGCTTCGTTTCCAGGTATTTTTCGTTGTGTTGGTTTGGTTCGATTTCAATACCAATTGTATCAACAATTTCAATACCGTACCCAACCAAACCTGTCCGTTTTTTAGGATTGTTTGAAATCAATCTCATTTTTTTAACACCCAAGTGTCTTAAAATCTGAGCCCCGATACCATAATCCCTTTCGTCCATTTTGAAGCCCAATTCAATATTGGCCTGAACAGTATCCAGACCTTGCTCCTGCAATTTGTATGCCTTCAATTTATTCAAAAGGCCAATTCCACGACCTTCCTGATTCATGTAAAGAATAACTCCTTTACCTTCCTTCTCAACCATTTCCATGGCTTTATGAAGTTGTGGTCCACAGTCGCAACGGCATGACCCAAAGATATCTCCGGTAACGCAAGAAGAGTGAACACGTACCATAATAGGTTCGTCTGCCTCCCACTTACCTTTTACCAAAGCCAGGTGCAGTTCATTTGTATTAGTATCTCTGAAAGCCATCATATCGAAATTACCCCATTCTGTAGGTAATTCAATACCAATTTCCTGACGGATAAGACTTTCATTTTTCAGACGGTATTCAATCAGATCTTTGATCGAAACCAGTTTTAAATTCAGTCTGTCAGCAATTTTGCGCAACTCTGGCAAACGCGCCATTGTTCCGTCTTCGCTCATCACCTCAACCAACACACCTGAAGGATACAAACCTGCCAGACGGGCAAAATCAGTAGTTGCTTCTGTATGACCAGACCTGCGAAGTACTCCTCCCGGATTTGCCTTTAAAGGGAAAATATGACCGGGACGGCCTAATTCTTCAGGCTTGGTCTCCGGGTTAATTAATGCCTGTATTGTTTTAGAGCGGTCATGTGCAGAAATACCGGAAGTACATCCGTGACCTAACAAATCAACTGAAACTGTAAATGAAGTAGTATGTGTAGATGTGTTATTTCCAACCATCATGTTCAGCTGTAGTTCTTCGCAACGTTCTTCTGTCAGAGATACACAGATAAGACCACGCCCTTCTTTTGTCATGAAGTTAATAATCTCAGGTGTAATCATTTCAGAAGCACATATCATGTCACCTTCATTCTCACGATCTTCATCATCGACAACAATGATAATTTCCCCTCTTTTGATGGCCTCAATGGCTTCTTCTACTTTATCTAACATTCGTATCAGCAATTAGGATTTAGCGAAGAGCGATTAGAAAAACTTTCCGCGTTTCGCATTAAGCGTTTATTATTCTTCTTCAACTCCAAGTTTTTCGGCAACCAGATAGTCATTCTTACGAGGAGAATGAAAATTCATCAACTCAGACAGGTAACCGGCAAGAAACATCTGAGAACCTATGATAATTGCTACCAGCGCAAGGAAAAACAATGGCTGGTCGGTTACATCACGTACGGGTATACCTGCTTTTGACTTATAAAACTTCTCTGCAATCAGCCAGAATGAGATTATAAACCCAATCATAAAACTAGTAACACCCCAGGCTCCAAAAAAGTGCATCGGGCGCTTACGGAATTTCATCACAAAAGTGATTGACAATAGGTCAAGAAACCCATAAAGGAAACGTTCCAGGCCAAACTTGGTAACACCATACTTACGAGGGCGGTGCTCAACTACTTTTTCACCTATTTTTTTGAAACCGCTCCACTTGGCAATTACAGGTATATAGCGATGCATTTCGCCGTAAACCTCAATATTTTTGATCACTTTATTTTTATAAGACTTCAGTCCGCAGTTAAAATCATGTAAATAAATACCTGAAAACCAACGCGTAGCAGCATTATACAATTTTGTAGGAATAGTTTTGGTAATCGGGTCATAACGCTTTTTCTTCCAACCGGAAATCAAATCATATCCTTCTTCTTTGATCATTTTATACAGACCCGGAATTTCATCAGGAGAATCCTGCAAATCGGCATCCATTGTGATGACCACCTCACCTGTTGCTGCACGGAAACCGGTATCAAGACCTGCTGCCTTCCCATAGTTACGCTGAAAACGGATACCCTTAATAGCATCATTCTGTCTACGCAAAGCTTCAATCACCTCCCAGGAATTATCCGTACTGCCGTCGTCAATCAGAAGTACTTCATAGCTATATTGATTCGCTTTCATTACTTTGGAAATCCACTCGCAAAGCTCAGGAAGCGATTCTTCTTCATTATATAGCGGAATAACTACGCTGATGTCGTATGAATAGGTCATAACTAAAATTGTCCTTCGTTTTCAACCGGTTTTTTTTGCATAAATGACGATAAGACCATCGACAACAAGAATCCCGTAAATAAGTTTGATATTATAGCCGCCAAAATAAGCAGTGGAGGTTTTGCTACTGTTTTCATAATGGCCATTGATTCTTCAATCTGCTTAGAAGGCGTATGGTTTTTTTCCAATGCCTGTCGCTGCACAACCAACATTTGCTGCAGCATCTGATTTCCATTATATTTTGTATCTATATAATAGTAGATGCCAACTATAAGGCCAGAAATCAAAGAAAGCCATAAGCCGATTCTGATTCCCTGGCGATACATCATAAAGCCACCGTTACTTCTTTTGAACTCAGAAAAAGCATAATAAATCCCAATTCCCTGAATCATGTACACCAGACTAGTCACGGCCTGATGCGTATGCTGCTGAGTCCATTGCACGAAAAGTGCATAAATCACCATAACGGCACCTGTAAACAGTCCTATTCTAATTCCTGTAATCCTCATCATATTAAATTCCCTTCAGCATCCCTGTTAAGCCTTCTTAAAATCAATGAAGCTACAAATGATATAAAGGCAGGAAAAATAGACTTCTTAATAAATCCATCAAAAACCATCTGCCGGGCAGATGTAGTTTTGATTTTAATTATGAATGAGTTAAAATCCGCTTCTTTATACTCCTTCAGATATTGTTCTTTATCCTTTAAAAGGCCATCCGCCAAGCTTTGTAAATACTGATCCAGGTAAGCAGGGTCTAGTTTCAGATAAATAAAAATACCGGTACACTCTACCAGCATAAAGAATATCCATACCCAAAAGCCAATCGCAAGCCCTTGCCACAAATGCATCACATTCTGGTTATCAACTTTCCTGAAATACCACATGGCACCAACTAAAGAGCCCGCAAGCAATATTGAACTGATAAACCATGGAAAATCATTACCCGTCGGAAAAGGGTTGAGCTCAAGTAGTTTGGCAATAAAGAAATTTGCCAGACCAATAGCACCACCTGCCAGACCAAAGAAAGAAGCAGTTCTTAATAAATCGCTTTTTATAAAACTCATGTTATGACAATAATTTCACCTGACCTTTATTGAAAACAGCAACAGCTTTGCCTTTCAGTTTCTTCCCGGTAAATGGTGAATTTCTGGATTTTGATTTAATATCTTTCTCTGTATATGTCCACTCTTTTTCAGCATCGAACAAAGTAAGGTTTGCAACTGCCCCTTCCTCAATAATTACCTGTTCACGATTCAGCAACCTGCGAGGGCTGCTTGTGAACTTCTCCAGGATTTTAGACAACTCAACCTTTTTACCTGCATAAGTATTCGCTACTGCAAAAGCTGTTTCCAAATTGATAATACCAAAAGAGGCCATATCAAATTCCAGGTTTTTAGACTCCGGATCTAAGGGAGTATGATCAGAAACGACTACATCAATCGTATCATCAATCAAACCTTTCAGCAAAGCATCAATATCTTCTTTATTTCTGAAAGGAGGATTCACTTTATAGCTTGTATCAAAGCTTGTCAAAGCGCTGTCGTCAAAAGCTATCTGATGAGCCGCAATGTCACAGGTAACATTCAACCCTTTCTTCTTCGCATTTCTGATAATTTCTACAGAACGTGCTGTAGAAATCTTGGAGAAATGTATTCTGCCGCCAGAATACTTGAGAAGCTCCAGGTTATTGAGAATAACTACTTCTTCTGCAATTTTAGGAATACCTTTCAAACCAAGGATCGTACTTGTCCGGCCTTCATTCATCTGACCATACTTAGTCAGGTTAGTATCCTCTGCATTCTGAATCAGCAAGCCATTCATTGGCTGCAAATACTGTAATGCTTTAATCAAAACACCGGAATGCCATACAGGATGCTCGCCGTCGCAAAAAGCAACAACACCCGCTTCATGTAAATCAATCATCTCCGTTAACTCCAACCCCTTTGCGTCAGTAGTTACATTGGCTATCGGGTGAATTTCAACCGGAGAAATCTGCGATTTTGATTTGATGTAAGCAACTACATCTTTGCTCTGTAAAAAAGGCTGAGTAGCGGGTAAACAGGCAATTTCGGTAAAACCGCCAAAAGATGCCGCTTCACATGCCGACGCAATATCTTCACGGTGCTCCAAACCCGGATCACCTATGGTAGCACGCATATCAAACCAACCCGGTGAAAGTGTCAAACCTTTGCCCTCAATAACCTGAGTAGCAGTTAAATTATTTGTAGATATTTCTTTAATGGTATTGCCTTCTATCAGCACATTCGCTTCTTTCAGGTGCCATTTAGAAGAAGGATCCAGAATTTGAACAGATTTGATTAAAACCTTCATTTATTGATGATTTGAAGATTACAAGATTTTTAAAATTGAAGATTCAGAACAGCTTACTCAATCTTTCAATTTTAAAATCTTCGAATCTTATAATTATTATTTTAAAAGCCTGATCAGAGCAATTTCAGCCGCCAGACAAACCAAACATAAAATTAGGCAATATTTCCACAATGCCATGTCAAAATTTTCACCTTTATAAGCAGCAGCAGCATCTTCATCCGACAGGTTTTCATAAACCTTCACATTCTTTTTCGATTCAAATACTTTCTGTAATTCTTCTATAGTATAAAATGCCAGCTCGCTTTCACTTTTGCCATAGTTGAACGCCAACACATTTATTGTTTTTTGCCCGGATTTCAATTCATAAAAACCAGCTTCCAAACCCGATTCAGGTAATTCCACAATCAATTTA
>CAZNHL010000063.1:0-3657 GCA_964572965.1 uncultured Bifidobacteriaceae bacterium | reverse complement strand
AAGCCTGTTCTTTTTTTGAATCACTATCTATAGGCAGTTCCAGAAACTTCTGCCCGAAGGTGTAAGCCAGCGGATCAGAAGCAGCAACACTTGCGATAGCCAGTTTGTACATCATAGGTACAAAAAGCGCATGTCTTGGAAAGTTACTTTCAGCATCATTCAAAGCAGATGCAAACACAAAAACACGGCCTTTTCCAAAAGCATATTCACTTAGAAAAGCCTGCCCGTTTTTAGCCTGTAAAATCCTCCGGCCACCTGCTAAACTCAAAACAGGTTTTACAGCCGGCATATTGACATTCCCTTTCAGGTCCTGAAAAATATCTGCGAAATAAGGGTCTTTCAAATCAGGTTTGCTTAAATCCTGCACAGCCGGTGTTGAAACAGTAACCGCATTAATACCAAAGGCTTTCAGAGCATCGGCCGTCGGCTGCCCATTTTTCCCCGGAAATACAGTAAGTGTTCCGCCATTCTTCACAAACTTTTGAGCTGCTTCCCAGACTACACGTTCAGCCTTATCGCTTTCTTCAAGTATCAACAAATTGGCTTTAGTATAAGCGCCATAATCCAGGTTTTTCCAGGTATAAACCTGTGTCTTAAAGAAGTTCTCATTAGAAAACACCTTATCAACATATGAATTATCACCGCCATTCACACCTGTAATGCGAACAGTTGGCGCTGCTTTCAGGATAAAGAAATATTCATTATCAAAAGAAACCGGACTGTCTTCAAAGGAAACACGGCATTGCTTCGGTTCCATGTTATTCACCGAAAAAGTCATTTCCACCATTTCACTGGTAGCCGGACCAATATTCACAGTAGCCGTACTCACCTGCTTATCGGCCATATAGAACTTCAGAACCAGGTTATCGACCTTCTTATCACCTGCATTATGCAGCTTCAGGTAAATCTTATTTGCTTCATTGAGCTTAATAAAAGGATTTCCCAACCATACACTGTCCAGGTAAATGTTCGAATAAGAAACATTCTGAACCGGAAGGATATTCAGCTTTGTATCTTTAGGAATATCCAGAGCAGCTAATTCTCCGATAGTGCTTCTCTGAAAATCAGAGAACCAAAACAATTCTTTTTCCTTTCCGGCCTGTTCTCTGTCAAGTTCTTTTAGCTGCCTTTTAAGAATAGCTGCTGCAGAACGCTGATGGCCCGAAAAGTCAACTTCAGTCAAGCGGTCTTTGATCTGTCCTGCCGATTGCATAAACTGATCCTTACCTCCAAAGTCATTATCTGTAAAAAGGAATTTCGTATTCCGGGGAAAAACATTGACCAAAGTATTTACCTGCGTCAGTGATTTATCCAACGCATTGCCATCCCCCTGCTCTTGCTGCATGCTAAGCGAATTATCTATATATAATGCAATGGCATTTTTGTCGGGAGAAAAGCTTTGTCCGTTCTTTTTGATAATCGGTTGAGCAAAAGCAAGTACCAAAAAGGCAATAAACAGAATACGGGCAATTAATACCAGTAAGTGCTTTACCTTAAGGCCCTTATTTACCTGTTCGTTAATATTGCGAAGAAAGCGGACATTGGTAAAAAGCACTTTCCTTGGCCTCTGAAAATCAAAGAGGTGGATAATAACAGGGACAGCAATTGCCAATAAACCCAATAAAAACCAGGGATTTAGAAAAGTCATGTCCAAAAATACAAATTAGCTCTCAGCTGTCTGCTATTTTTGACAGTTTTTTTGGGAAGTCCCATAAGTCCCTTCCGCTAACTCAAGTATCAGCATGTTGTCTGAGCGTATAAAATCAAGTTACTAAGTAATTGTAGATGATGACTCTCACCGAAATCATGCTACTTAAAGATTAAGGCGAGTACCCGCAGATTTAATGGGGGTGGCGATTCTCAATTATTATTATCAAATTCACTGCATAAATTTTTATTGTGACAAAAATACTGTTCCAACTGATCCGAAAGTTTATCTTTCATCCTATTTCCATTTATGCAGTTATTGCATTGCTCTCATGCATTAAGCGTGACGATACGATGGATGTATTGTACGAAATGCCTCGTGTGGGTGACAATTTCCGAACGCGTGACAATCCGACTATTTACTATTTCTCAGGATCTGGAAAATATTATTATGTAACACCTGAATGTTATTTCAGCTATGGTAACCCGGCTTTTGACAGTCATTACAGCAAAAGTGGTGTCAAAATAATCGCAGCCGAATTTGCAGACCGGATTCCGTTGATGGGTAATATGTGTGAAGGCACCAAAAAAGCCATTGTCAAAAAGAAAATCGTGATTCCCACAAAAATGTATTTTACTACGAATTACCTTCTGGCCAACTTTTCAGAGTTGGCACATTTAGGGTGCTATCTGGTTCTGGCTTTATCAATTCTATTTTATCTACCCGACACTAACTATAAGTACTGGCTTACGCTTGTTTTATGTTTTGTTGGCGGGGGCATTTTAGAATTAATACAAGAATTTTTCGTCTTAGGACGTCAAGCAAGCTGGGAAGATCTGGCAACCAACTCTACCGGTGCTTTAATAGGTATGCTTTTGTATTGGTTATGGCTGAAAAAGTATCATACGCAGCCAGCTAAAGTAATAAAGTAGAAAATCAGCAAGCCTTAGACCCGCCCCTGGAAGGGTTAAATTTCTAAATCCCGACAGAGATTAAAAGGGGTCGGGCAAAACATAATCTAGTAGTGAGTCTTGAGAATTAAGAGGGGAATAAATGAACAAAGGCCACAGTTTAAACCATGGCCTCTCTTAAAGACTCTTTGGCGTCGACAGGTTCTGCCTGCCTCCTCTTTCATTAAACTACCATTCAATTTCCTTCAAACCTTTCGATTTCAGGTATTCGTTTGTCTGCTTAAAATGGCCGTTGCCCAGAAAACCATTGTGTGCCGACAATGGTGACGGGTGTGCTGACTTTAAAATATGATGCTTTGTGGTATCAATGACAGCTCCTTTCTTTTGTGCATAAGAACCCCAAAGTAAAAAAACTACGTCCGTCTTTTCTTTTGAAATGACTCTGATGACGGCATCGGTGAATTCTTCCCAGCCTCTTTTCTGGTGAGAACCTGCGGTATTAGCCCTTACTGTTAAGGTAGCATTGAGCAAAAGTACACCCTGAGCGGCCCATCGGTCAAGGTTTCCTGAAACGGGGATTTCTTTGCCCAGCTCGTCTTTGATCTCTTTGAAAATATTCACTAAGGAAGGTGGTTTCTGGATCCCGTCGTTAACAGAAAAACACAAACCATTGGCCTGTCCGTCGCCATGATAAGGATCCTGGCCGATGATAACAACTTTGACATCATCAAAGCTACAATGATCAAATGCATGGAATATTTTAGGCCCTGGCGGATAAACCACATATTGACGATATTCGGCTTTGACAAATTCTGTCAGCGTATGAAAATACGGCTTGGTGAATTCTGCCTGAAGATGTGCTTTCCAGCTTTCTGCGATCTTAACGTTCATGAGGTAAAGATAAAGCTCTGTTTCAATTTTCGGAATGTATCGTTTAGACAAATCATTTAATGACTATCCGCTTCTATGAACCTTCTTATGTTTTTCCAGCGGATAACGCAGAATTTCGCAGATTAGGATTTAAAACGCCCTCTGAAAAATCATGAAAATTTAAAATCAATAAAAATCTGCGCTATCAGCGAAATTAGCGGGCAAACT
>CAZNHL010000062.1:0-26959 GCA_964572965.1 uncultured Bifidobacteriaceae bacterium | reverse complement strand
TTCAGCAGGCGTTCTTCCCCTTCTTTCAAATCATTGCAAAGCAGTTTAATAAATTTCTCTGCAATAGAAAGATTACTATACAGCAAGGCAAAAAATTCCTGTTTGTTAATGACACACAGTTCACACTCTTCCATAGTAGCGGCAGAGTCGGTATAGTTGGAGTCTTCCAGCAGGTTCATATAGCCAATGAAATCGCCGTCTTTATGAAGCCCGGTGATGTACTCTCGGCCGTCTTCGTTTGTCTTGTAAGTTTTTACCTTGCCGCTCACCACAAAAAACAGAGAATGTGCCTGATTACCTTCAGAATATAAGGTTTGTTTTTTTCTGTATCGGCTGATTTTCTTTTTGTCAGCAATCAGTTTTTCCAGTTCTTTTAAACCTCTGGCTTCATTCGAAAGATCATTCAGATGGTTAACAGTGGTCGTAGACTGGCTTTTGATAAGCTCATGTTTACGGAGTCTGATTTCTACAGCATCCATCAGTTCCACATCGTCAAAAGGCTTAGTCAGATAGTCGTCAGCACCCAGGTTCATTCCTTTGCGTACGTCGCTCTTTTCTGTTTTAGCAGTAAGGAATATAAATGGGATAGAAGCTGTTTCAGGTAGTTTACTTAATACATGAATGACCCCGTAGCCGTCAAGTTCAGGCATCATAATGTCACAGATGATGAGGTCCGGTAAGTGCTTTTTTGCAAGTTCTATCCCGATCTTGCCGTTTTCAGCCGTAAGCACATTGTAATTGGAAAGCTCAAGTATTTCGGCAGTGTTTTCCCGTACGTCTAAATTATCTTCTATTAACAGAATTGTTTTCATATCATGAAAGGTGATAAGGTACAGTAACAGTAAAAGTACTTCCGGTATTCAGCTGGCTCACAAAGTCAACCTTGCCGTTTAGCAGGTCTGTGTACTTTTTAACAATATTCAGCCCAAGCCCTGTACCCTGTACGTTAGTGGCATTTTGCGCTCTGAAAAAGCGGCCGAACAGCAAAGGCTTGTCGGCATCAGGAATACCGATTCCCTGATCTGTTACAATGATGGTTAGTGTTTTGTCGTCTGTAAAGGTTGAAAAAGTAATCTGTTTACCTTCTCCCGAATATTTGATGGCATTGGAAAGCAGGTTGATCAGTATGTTCTTGATGATGTTTTTGTCAAGAACCACAATTTCACCTGAGCCGCTATGTTCATAATCGATTGTTTGCTTGTCTTTTAAAACGGAGCTGAGTTCTCCCGTTACCTCATCGGCAAGCTCGCGTATGTCAAATTCCACAGGCTGATTCATGACCATACCTTCTTCCAGTCTGCTGAGGGACAGGAAGTCGTTCAGGATATTGGTCATATTGGTAACGGACGATTTGATGCGGTTGACATGTTTTAGCCTTTTTTCTTCATCTTGATTTTCCTTGTATTTGCCGATGAGCGATGCAGAGGAAAGAATAGCGCTTAGGGGTGTTCTGAATTCATGCGAAGCCATCGTCACAAAGCGCGACTTTAGCTCGTTCAGTTGCATTTCTTTCTGTAAGGCATCTTTTACTTCTCTCAGTTCTGAAATGTCGTGGATGATCCCTGTAAACATCTTCTTTTTACTAAGCATTACTTCGCTGATACTTAAAAGGAAAGGGAAGGTAGAGCCATCTTTGCGCCTCCCGATCACCTCACGCCCCTTGCCGATGATATTGCCTTTTCCTGTACGGTTGTACTTTTCTATGTACTCGTTGTGGTGACTTTTGTCAGGTTCCGGCATCAGTATATGAATATTCTTACCGATCATTTCATTATCCGCATAGCCAAACAGCCTTGTCACCGCAGGGTTCACCGCTTCTATGATGCCCTGTGAGTCAATGGTAATGATACCGTCTACCGCTGTGTCTATAATCGCTTTCAATCTTGATTCAGTGTCAGAAATTCGTTGTTCTTTATCTTTATCCATGTCGGAATGTATATGATGCTCTGTATGTAAAACTAGAGATTGGCTTACAGAGTATCAAGCATTCGGCTAAAATGAGTTCTTTAATTGGTTTGTGTAATAAGAGTTCTTGTGGTCTTCATAGGTATCTTCGACTCCGCTCATACACCTATGAAGAAGGTGGCTTCGGCTACGCTCAGCTACCAAATGGAAGAAGAAGGTGGCTGAGTGTAGTCGAAGCCACATACTTTCAAGTTCTGATTACTGCTTATTCCAATACCACGAGGCAAAGACTCTCGTTCACAATCCCGGCTATATTTTCCAAAAGTAGTTTGTGCCTGATTTTTAAAATATGACGAATGTCATCTTTTCGGGTGTTTATGCTCATTAAAAAACGATTAAGAAGGCTGTTGATTTGTGGTATCAAATTAAAGTCATGAGCGTCATCTTTATTTTAATCGGAGTCAGTTTATTAGTTGCATCGTGCTTCCTGATGGCCTTTCTGTGGGCAGTAAAAACAGGGCAGTATGACGACGGCTATACACCTTCTGTAAGAATCCTGTTTGACGACGAAAACGATAAAAACCAGAACCATTTATCATGAACAAAGGTCAACTTGAACACTTTTCCTACGACAATACCATCGTCAGGAATTTTATGTATGCTACAGTCATCTGGGGCATTATTGGTATGCTGGTCGGGCTTACGGTTGCCCTGCAGCTCGTTTTCCCGGCGTTGAACTTTTCTGAGTTCACAACATTCGGCAGGCTTCGTCCTTTGCATACCAATGCCGTTATTTTTGCCTTTGTCGGCAACGGGATTTTTGCAGGGGTTTATTATTCGCTGCAACGCTTGTGCAAAGCCCGCATGTTCAGCGATGCGTTGAGTAAAATCAACTTCTGGGGCTGGCAGCTGATTATCCTTTCGGCAGTGCTGACATTGCCTTTAGGTTTGAATACCAGTAAGGAATATGCTGAACTGGAATGGCCCATTGATATTGCCATTACACTGATCTGGGTAGTGTTCGGCTGGAATATGTTCGGTACTATCCTGAAAAGGAGAGAACAGCACTTGTACGTGGCTATCTGGTTCTACATTGCCACGTTTGTAACAGTTGCTGTGCTGCATATTGTCAACTCCTTTGAACTTCCGGTTTCTCCTTTTAAAAGTTATTCATGGTATGCCGGTGTGCAGGATGCATTGGTGCAGTGGTGGTATGGCCACAATGCGGTAGCATTTTTCCTGACCACACCTTACCTGGGTTTGATGTATTACTTTGTACCTAAGGCTGCGAACCGTCCGGTTTATTCATACAGACTTTCTATCATCCACTTCTGGGCACTAATCTTTATCTATATCTGGGCTGGCCCTCACCATTTGTTGTATACTTCGCTGCCTGACTGGGCACAGTCGCTGGGTGTTGTATTCTCCATCATGTTGCTTGCCCCGTCATGGGGTGGTATGCTCAACGGTTTACTAACGCTACGTGGTGTATGGGATAAAGTAAGGGAAGAGCCTGTATTGAAATTCATGGTGGTAGCTCTGACTGCTTATGGTATGGCGACTTTCGAAGGCCCTTTATTGTCACTGAAAAATGTGAATGCCATCGCACACTTTACCGACTGGGTAGTAGCGCACGTGCACGTAGGTGGTCTGGGTTGGAACGGCTTCTTTACTTTCGGGATGTTGTATTACCTGGTTCCTAAAATCTATGGTACAAAACTACACTCTGTTAAACTCGCTAATTTTCACTTCTGGATAGGTTCTTTGGGTATTTTGTTCTACGCTGTTCCGATGTATTGGGCAGGCTTTGTACAAAGTGCCATGTGGAAAGAATTCACTGCCGATGGTGTATTGGCTTATCCCAACTTCCTTGAAACTGTTACCCAGATCAGAACAATGTATTTGCTGAGATCTGTGGGGGGAGCAATGTTTATTATCGGTACGGTAGTAATGGCTTACAACCTTTACAAAACAGCTGCTTCCGGAGTGCTGATCGCTAACGAAGATGCACAGGCTCCTGCATTGGTAACTGAAGAACACGCACATACACAAGACCACTGGCACCGCTGGATCGAGCGCAAGCCGATACAAATGTTGCTTTTCAGTTTGATTGTTATCCTGATTGGTGGTTTGGTAGAAATGGTGCCAACGTTTTTGGTGAAATCAAATATTCCGACAATCACTACGGTGACGCCTTATACTTCTCTGGAATTGCAGGGACGTGACTTGTATATCCGCGAAGGATGTAACAACTGCCACTCTCAGATGGTGCGCCCGTTCCGCTCAGAAACAGCAAGATATGGTGAATATTCTAAGGCCGGTGAATTTGTATATGACCATCCGTTTTTATGGGGTTCAAAAAGAACTGGGCCTGATTTGCACAGGATAGGGGGGAAATACCCTGATTCATGGCACTATAACCACATGCTTGACCCTGAGCTGACTTCAGCAAACTCAATCATGCCTGCTTATCCGCACTTGTTTGAAAATGAGCTGGATATTTCTAATACGGCAGCTAAGGTTACTGCCATGAGAACGTTGGGTGTACCATATCCGGAAGGTTATGAAGACCAGGCCAATCAAGACCTTAAGAAACAGTCGGATGGTATTGTCCAAATCCTGGCCAAAGACAATATTAAAGTGAAAAGCGATAAGGAAATTGTAGCACTTATAGCTTATCTGCAAAGACTGGGTACGGACATAAAAATTAAAGAACCTTCTAATCACTAAGGCCATGTTAAAGTTCATCAAACAACACATGTCGAGCATTAGCGGCATAGAAATTTATCCGGTCATCTCATTTGTCATGTTCTTCCTGTTTTTCGTCGGGATACTGATCTGGGTATGGAAAGGAAATAAGGAGTTCTTTAAAAAAATGTCAGATGTCCCTTTGGACTAGCATTAATTAATCAAGATGAAATCAATATCACTATGAAATATCCAATCATCAAATGGTGTTTTTGCTTCTTACTTGTATTGGCGGGTACGCAGGTCAATGCACAGGAAGTTGCGGCAGAAGCTACTACTAAAATCGATTCAAATGAGCTGGTTTTGCTCATCGCCTCGCTGGTATTTGCCTCGGTAGTTTTATATGCATTAGGCCATATCTATTATGCATTGAGGGTGCTGCGTGCAGATTTTGTCAAAGCGGGTATCTATGAGAAACCTGTGGCCGATTCTCTGACGGGGATGATGCCAATGGAGATGGAACATGAGATTATGCTGGCGCACGACTATGACGGTATCAGGGAGCTGGATAACAGGCTGCCGCCATGGTGGGTTTATCTTTTCTATTCAACACTTGTGTTTGCTGTAGTTTATATCTGGTTTTACCACATACACGGAAGTGGCAATATTCAGGATGAAGAATACAGAACAGAACTCGTAGAGGCTGAGGCCCTGCAAAAACTGATGGCTAATAAGGTAGATGAAAATAGTGTGAAGCTATTGACTGAGTCTGACAAGCTGAAAGAAGGTGAAGTGATTTACATGAAAAACTGTGTAGCCTGTCATGGTAAAAAAGGGGAAGGTAGTGTAGGCCCCAACCTTACTGACGATTACTGGATGCATGGTGGAGACATCAAAGATATATTCAAAACGGTGAAATATGGCGTACCTGCAAAAGGGATGATTTCATGGCAGGCTCAGTTAGGGCCGGGACAAATCCAGATGGTGAGTAGTTATGTGAAGTCTTTGCGGGGTACAAATCCTTTGGGAGGAAAAGAACCGCAGGGAGAAGCTTACAAAGAATAAACAGGAAACATGCAAACGATATATACAGAAAGCGAAGAAGGAGAGTCTTTCCGTGACAAGATTGCCACGGTTGATAAAGACGGGAAAAGGATCTGGATGTATCCGCAGAAAACAAAAGGCCGGTTTACAACCTACAGAAACTATGTCGGTTATCTGTTCTTGCTTGTTTTCTTTGCTGCTCCCTTTGTAAGAATTCATGGAGAACCTTTGATACTGCTGAATATCCCCGAGAGACATTTTGTGTTTTTCGGGGTAGTATTCTGGCCGCAGGACTTCCATTTATTCCTATTGGCCACACTGGCTTTTGTGCTCTTTGTCGTGTTGTTTACCGTTGTCTATGGCAGGGTTTTCTGTGGTTGGGCCTGCCCTCAGACTATTTTCATGGAAATGGTTTTCCGCAAGGTAGAATACTGGATTGAAGGAGACCGGAACCAGCAGATCCGGTTAGACAAAGAAGCCTGGACACTGGAGAAAATAAGGAAGAAGGGCTTTAAGCATTTACTTTTCTTTATGATGTCTTTCGCCATATCCAATTTGTTTCTGACCTATATCATTGGTACTGAAGCCTGGTGGAAAATGGTAACGGAAGATCCCGCAGAACATTTGATGGGTTTGAGTGTGATGTTGCTTTTCACTGGTGTGTTTTACTCGGTTTATGCACGTTTCCGTGAACAGGTATGCACCACCATTTGTCCTTATGGAAGGTTGCAGGGTGTGATGCTCGATAAGCAGTCCGTAGCGGTAGCTTATGACTATGTAAGAGGTGAAACGAGGGGCAAACTGCACAGGAACGAAGACCGTGAAGAGTTGGGCAAAGGCGACTGTATTGATTGTAAGCTGTGTGTTCATGTGTGTCCTACAGGTATCGATATCAGAGACGGTATTCAGATGGAATGCATCAATTGTACAGCATGTATTGATGCCTGTGACGATGTAATGACCAAGGTAGGCTTTCAGAAAGGCCTTATCCGCTACGATTCTGAAGAGGGCATTGCAGAAGGCAAACCTTTCCGTCTGACAAAAAGAGCAATGGCCTATTCTGTTGTATTGCTGCTTTTGCTTTTATCGATCACATTCCTGCTGGTAACAAGGCCGGATGTGGAGACATCAATACTACGTACACCCGGAATTCTGTACCAGGAGCTTCCTGGTGGCAGATACAGTAATCTGTATACTTTAAAAATAGTCAACAAAACCAGGAAGCATCTTGACCTGAATTTTAAGCTGGAAAATATGGAAGGAGAAATAAAAGCCGTAGGCAAAACTCCTGATATAATGCCAAAGGCCATTGCAGAAGGGGCATTGTTCATTATTCTTCATCAAAAACAACTAACCAATAGAAAAACAACCCTGAAAATAGGAGTTTACGAAGGAGAGGAATGTATTGAAACGGTAAAAACAACTTTCATCAGTCCATTTTAAATTAAATAAGATATGAAAAATAACTGGCCCACATACATTATTATCGTCATGGTACTTTTCATGACATACATTGGCGTGCTCGTTGTGAAGACATACTCTGTTAATACCGAGTTGGTTACTGAAGATTACTACAAGCAGGAATTAGCCTATCAGGACAAGATTAATTATATGGTACAGTTAAAGGCCGATACTGCTGATGTCGATTATCTGTTCACTAAAGGGCAGTTGCATGTCTTTTTTACAGCGCCTTCTGTTAAAAACTTCAGCAAAGGTACCGTAGAGTTTTATCGTCCTTCTGATGCATCCAAAGATATTACCATTCCTTTGAGCTTAGATGTAAATAACAGTCAGGTATTTCCTAAAGAATTGTTCATTAAAGGGTTCTATAAAATGAAGTTCGACTGGGAGTCTGACGGTAAAAAATATTATCTGGAAAAAGATATCACCATGCCATTATGATCTGGACAGCATTTGTATTCGGTTTACTGAACAGCTTCCACTGTCTGGGCATGTGCGGGCCAATCGCGTTGTCCCTTCCTGTTCCTGAAAATGGCGGAAGAGCAATGGCAGTGCTGGTTTATAACCTCGGAAGGATTTTTACTTACACTGTCATTGGTTTTCTCTTTGGTACTGTAGGGCATATCGTTTCCCTTTTTGGTTTCCAGCGCTATCTTTCTATAGCCTGTGGTATTGCCATGCTGTTATTTGCAGTATTACCATTATTCAGCATTTATCCTGAAAGGTATCTGAAAGGCTTTTCCTTTTTCGGTAATACAATCAAAAGTCATTTTGCTCCATTGTTTCAGCAAAGAAGTCTCCCTGCTTTTTTCCTGATAGGTTCCCTGAATGGCCTTTTGCCATGCGGTATTGTCTACCTGGCACTGGCAGGCGCAGTAGCTATGGGAAGTGCCGCTTCAGGAGCGTTGTACATGGCAGTATTCGGCTTAGGTACTGTGCCGGTAATGGGTTTTGTGACTTATTACAAAAACAGGCAAAAAAGGATCGGTATCAATTTTAATAAATATATTCCGCTGTTCACAGTAGTAACAGCAGTGTTACTTATTGTGAGAGGCATGAATCTGGGAATCCCTTATGTAAGCCCGGCAATTGCAGACAATAAAGTTTCTTGTTGTACATCATCATCATCAAGACAGTGCCATTAATCATCAGCGCCATGGTAAAGAGAACAGAATATAAAGCCCTGACAGACAAATACAATGTGCCTTGTCCAAGGTATACAAGTTATCCTACTGTACCACATTGGGATAATAACTCATTCAACCAGCTATCCTGGAAAAACAGCGTACACACTGCCTTTAAGGAGCAAAAAAACGGACAGGGCATCAGTGTTTATATTCACCTGCCTTACTGCGAAAGCCTGTGTACATATTGCGGTTGTAATACACGCATTACCATTAATCATAATGTAGAAGAACCATATATCAATACAGTTCTGAAAGAATGGCAGTTATACCTTCAGCTTTTTGAAGAGAAACCTGTCATAAGTGAACTGCATTTAGGCGGAGGGACACCCACGTTTTTCAGTGCAGAAAACCTGACTTTACTTATTAAAGGTATACTTGCAGGTGCTGTTGTTAGTGAAGAAGCAGCTTTCAGTTTTGAAGGTCATCCGGGGAATACAACAGAGCAACACCTGCAAGCTTTATATGAGCTTGGTTTCAGAAGAGTCAGTTTTGGTATACAGGATTTTGACCCGAAAGTACAGGAGGCTATTCACCGCAGACAGTCATTTGCAGAGGTGCAGTATGTGACTGATACAGCACGCCGTATCGGTTATACATCTGTGAATTTTGACCTGGTGTATGGTTTACCATTGCAGACGCTTGAAAGCATTGTGACTACACTGGAACAGGTTAATCTGTTAAATCCGGACCGTATAGCATTTTATAGCTATGCCCATGTGCCCTGGCTGAAACCTGGTCAGCGGAAATTTACAGAAGCAGATTTACCCTCCGACGAAGAGAAAAAACAACTCTACAAAGTCGGGCGCGCACTATTAAAAGGAGGCGGTTACAGAGAAGTGGGTATGGATCATTTTGCCAGGCCCGGAGACGAGTTATACAAAGCCATGGAGGAAAAGCTGCTACACCGCAACTTTATGGGTTATACAACTTCAAAAACTCATATGCTCATTGGCTTGGGTTGTTCTTCTATCAGTGAAACAGAAACTGCCTATGCACAAAACCTGAAAACGGTAGAAGAATATACAAAGGCAATACACAGTGGAGAGCTGGCTGTATTCAACGGCCATTTACTCACAAAGGAAGACAGGCTGATCAGTGGGCATATACGTGACCTGATGTGTTGTTATGAAACCGATATTAGCTCCGGACAGGTAGGTAATCAGGTTATGACTGGTTTATTGGAGCTGCAGAAAGATGGTCTTGTAATATTGAATGATTATGTGGTAAAGGTGACTGAAAAAGGGAAGCCTTTTGTTAGAAACATTTGTGCGGCTTTTGACCATCATTTGCATAATAAAAATTCAGACAGGCCACTTTTTTCTAAAAGTGTTTAAAACGGTGTTTGGGTATGGCAGTAATTCACTTTACTGTATCGGCGGGGCGTGCAAAGCAATATATTAGAATTCAGGTTGTTAATAGTGTTTTATGAAAGTAGCTGTTTATAGTACTAAAAAAGAAGAACAGGCATTACTCAGGAAAGCCAATGCCGGCAGACATGAATTGCTTTTTATAGAAGAGGAACTGTCGCAGGAAACAGCGCTACTTGCTCATGCTTGCCGTGCTGTGGCAATTACTGCTAATGACGATGCCGGAGCAGAGGTGTTAAAGTCATTAGCAGGACTTCATATCAAGTACATTGTCATACGTGCATACGGTTATGACAACGTTAATCTGCAGGTAGCTGATGACCTGCTGATCCATGTTGCCAATGTGCCGGAATATTCGCTTTACTCTATTGAAGACAGTACGGTTTATAACCTGAACTGCTTCGAAAAAGGAGAGAGGTCAAAGAATGAATTGTGGCATTCTCTGTGCAGGCATTGTGAAAATAAGATGGAATACTGCTGTTAACCCTGTAGAGACGTTGCATGCAACGTCTCAGTTCATGCAACGTCTCAGTCCACGCAACGTCTAAAAAGACATGGCAAGTTTCAGTCCAACAAGCCCCAACAGGTATAGTATCGAAATATAGAATATTCTAAGCGGAGCAGTTTCTGACCTCCTGCTAAAAACAAATAGACTGAAAGTGAAAATTTTACGTTTCTTTGGATGAAGATTAACGAGTTTATTCCTATGCGCACCTTTTTTCTATTGTTTAGCTTATTGGTTGGTTTTGTGGCAGCAGAGGCAGTTCCTCTAACGCTGACACTTGAAGGCACCATTGGAAAGTCTCCTGTAGTGATGGAACTTACCATAGACGGAAAAGCACTGTCCGGAAACTATTACTATAAAAGCCAGGGGAAATCTATACCGTTTAAAGGGGCTGTCACTTATGGAGAAATATTTGAGCTGGTTTATGAAAAATGGGGTAGCAATGAGATTTTTAAACTTAAAGAATCGGGACGTGCCACTGGTGTAGTGCAGTATACAGGTACCTTGAAAAATGAGAAGAATGGACAAGTACTTCCTGTGACCCTGAAACCGGCCAATACGCAAGGGTTTACAGCAAAAAATAGTTACGTAAAAACGCATAAGTTATCTGCATACAATTATTTGAGGCTGGCTCATGTAGGTTTGGAGAAAGACACGACTGTAATCATTAATGCGGCAATGAAAGTCGAGTGGTATAGCGACACTATTGCAAGAATGCATTCTTTCCGTGTTATTTCCAAAGCTAATTTACGGGGTGTCGATTCTGTAAATAAGTTTGTCAATGATTTGTATTTCAAAGAGTTGATATCTTATTTTGATTGTGTCGGTCCTGAATATGAAAGCTATATTTCGAGTTTTTACATCAAAGACCATGTGCTAAGTTTTTGTCTCTCAAAGAGCTATGAGTGTGGAGGAGCAGATCTTGATTTTGATGTTGCCGGATTTACCTTTAATCTGGAAACTGGCAAGCAGATGGAACTGACAGATTTTCTGTACTTTGGAAAGACCGCTAAAGACTATCCCAAAGGTGAAGATTACAAATTGGGCAGCGAAGTGATGGGGCCTGAAATAGTAGGGCTGCTAAAGAAGTTATATCCTTATCAAATGACTAAGCCGAAAAGGGAAGATGAAATCTGTGATTATAGTGAAGTTGATCCATGGAAATCCACTTACTGGTATTTGGTGCCTGAAGGGCTATACCTGTACCCTTATTTATACAGAGCTGCCCCTGACTGCAACGGCGCCGATTTTTCAGTAATTCCTTATCGTGTACTGAACCTCTACAAGAACCCTCAGGTTGTTGTACCTGTTATTTACTAATTGAGAAGTTCATTTTTATAACCTAATAATCAAAGCTACAATATAGCCGGTAGCGAATACAGAATACAAGTATCTTTTATCGGTAGCCGTCATTTGTTGTTCTTCTGCAAACAATACCAATGATGTATTGAATAGAAAAGTCCCGGCAGTGCAACCGGGACCTCCACAGGTTAAGCCCCCTGCGGCGCTGATATTGTCAGCAAAAAAATATAACCACTTTATTTGTTATTCTGACCTTGCAGAATTATTTAGCCAGCCGGTTGCAATTTCTGTCAGCATAGAGTCTGCGTTTTTCTCTTCTTCAAGTGTCTGGTCTAGCAATTCGGCAACATCACTATAACCAAGTACCTCTGCCAATGTGCGTAAAGTACCGTAAGTAGCTATTTCATAATGTTCGACTTTTTGTGCGGCACTTATCAGTGCTACATCTCTTACAAGTGTATCAGACTCCGTGTCATCAATAAGGTCGTCGGCTTCGTCAATCAAACCAGCCATAGCTTCACATTTTTCGGTTTCATCCGGTACACCAATAATCTCAAATACACGCTTAAGTCTTATCACATGTAATTTCGTTTCTTCAAGGTGATTGCCAAAAGCAATTTTAAGTTCATCAGTAGTTGCTGAATCTGCAAGTTTTTGTAAACTGTCTACCAGTTCTTGTTCTGCCCAGTAAATGTCTTTCAGTTCATTAATAAAAAGTTCTTGTAACCCTGAAGTCTGAGCTTCATTTCCTTCTAGTCCGAATATTTTTGCAATCGATGTCATAAAAAAAAGTTTAAGTTAAGAATATGTATGTTGATAGTGGGGCAAGAGGTGTGCCTTTTATTGAATAATGGGTTTGGTGTTATAAATATCAGATAATCAGTGTGATGTGTGGGTGTATTTTGCCCATGTTGTAGATAAATATCACCTCAGATATTCATCATAGTCGTTAAATATGAGCTGATTAGCCTATAATGATTTGTGGTATGTTTCTTGACCATTATAAAAAAGGATTGGTTGAAGGTCAACCAGCATTTTTAATTTAAATTTTTACGATTATGGCAACTCCAAATCAAAAATCTGCTGCTAAAGAGAATATCAAAAAAGCACAGGCTGCTAGAAAAGATGATACTAAAAAAAATATGGCGCCTAAAAGTGCTGATACAAAAAAGAAGAGCGATAAAGGATCTCATTAATTCTATCTGCTCTGCAAAAAAAAACGGGTTTTTATTTCATAGCAACCCGGTAGATGAATCATTACTTCGACACAAAGTGATGAGCATCAGAAAAGCCCTGGCATTACCAGGGCTTTTTCTTTATTCACTAAGTAACAGATAAACTATTGCTTGATAGAAATCCTTTATAATGTTTGAGAGGTTGAACAAAAAAACAGAGCAGCGTTTTTGCTATAGTAGAAGAAGCGAGTCTGCTCCCTGGCGGGTACATTTTGGACAATGTTTCAGGTCTGTTGTCTTCCACATTCTTCCGTACACATGCACAAAGGACTACTCGCTGATAGCACAGGTTTTATTGATTGTTATATTTTTAGGATTTGAAGAACCGGAGTTTTAAATCCTAATCTACGAAATTCTGCGTTATCTGCGGGAGAAAAGCATAAGAAGATTCATAGAAGGGGGGCATTAAGATTGATTTTAAAACACAGAGCGATCTCGGTGGATCGCTCTGTGTTTTTGAAGTTATACAAGTTCTTCTCTCTCCCAGAAACGGTGTTTACCCATTGCTTTGATAAAGGAAGCTACAAAATTACCGTTGCCGTTTTCCGGATTGAGTATAATACCTCCGTCATGTATATTCTTTTGCGATTTACTGACCGGTAAGTGTACCGATTCAAACACAATTGTGCCTTCACCTTCTGCTCCGATAACCTTGCAATGTTTATAGGCATCGGTAATAAATTCATTTACTTCCGGATTGCCCTGCAGTCTGGAAATTCCCGCACCTGAAGGTATATAAACAGCATCAAATAATACCGATGCGGCAATTAACAGACTCTGGTCAACTTTAAGTTCATCACCTTCATCTGTTCTGATGTAGCCAAGGTGTGGCGCTATGATTTTTACACTGGCTCCTTCTGCTTCTAATGCAGTTTTCAAATGGATTACCGATTCATTGTTTACATCATCGGCACATAAAAAAGCAACCATTCTGGTTTCTATAGTTTCAGAAAGTGTTTTGTTTTTCAGCATACTCAATGCATTTGATGATGTTGTTGCTCCTAGTATTCTGGTTGGTTCATATTTGTTTGGATTGGCGTCTGCTCCAATATTTTTATTGATAGGTTTTTTCAGGCTCTTAGGTACTTCTGCTCCAAGACCTTTAGCAACTTTCTCAGCCAGTGTTTTATCTACCTGCGACAATAGCCCGATAACCCGTATCCTGACCGCTTCAGTTTCTACCTTTCCCAGTTCAAAACGCAAGGCTTTGATGATGTGATTTTTTTCTACTTCAGTCTGGCTGTTATAAAAGAGCGTAGCCTGACTGAAGTGGTCTGAAAAACTAACACTACGGTCACGGATTTTCTGTGCATCAATCCTTTCATTGAAACTGGAGAAACCGCCTTCTGCTATTTTCGCAAGATAAGGACAGCCGCCTCCCAGAGAGTTTGGAAAATAGCTTACACGCCCTGTGTTTATTTCCTGACGCATATGGCCATCGCGGTGATTGTTGTGCATAGGAGCAATCGTGCGGTTAATAGGGATTTCATGGAAATTAGGACTGCCCAGGCGTGACAGCTGTGTGTCAGTATAGGAGAATAGCCTGCCCTGTAGCAGAGGGTCATTCGTGAAATCAATTCCCGGTACTATATGGCCGGGGTGGAAAGCTACCTGTTCCGTTTCTGCAAAAAAGTTGTCTGGGTTTCTATCCAGTACCATTTTACCAATGATGGTGACAGGTACCTCTTCCTCAGGAATAATTTTGGTAGGATCCAGTAAGTCATAAGAGAAAGAGTGTTCATCAACTTCGGGAATAATCTGCACGCCCAATTCCCATTCCGGATAATGGCCGTTTTCTATGGCTTGCCAGAGGTCTTCCCTGTGGAAGTCTGAATTCTTGCCTGAAATCTTTTGTGCTTCATCCCAGGCAACAGCATGCGTCCCCAGTTTCGGTTTCCAGTGGAATTTTACAAAATGTGATACATTCTGAGTATTTATAAAACGGAAAGTATGAACACCGAAGCCTTCCATCATACGCAAACTACGTGGAATAGCACGGTCAGACATCGCCCACATAATCATATGCATTGATTCCGGCATCAGCGACACAAAATCCCAAAAAGTATCGTGCGCCGAAGCAGCCTGAGGCATTTCATGGTGAGGTTCCGGTTTTACAGCGTGGATCAGATCCGGAAACTTCATTGCGTCCTGAATAAAAAATACCGGAATATTATTGCCAACCAGGTCATAATTCCCTTCCTGTGTATAAAACTTTACTGCAAAGCCACGTACATCACGTGCAAGGTCAGTAGAACCTCTGAAACCCGCTACTGTTGAAAACCTGACAAAGACCGGCGTTTTCAAAGATGGGTCTTGCAGGAAACCTGCTTTGGTATATTTTTCCATCGATTTATAGACCTGAAAATAACCGTGTGCTGCCGAACCTCTGGCATGTACAATCCTCTCCGGAATCCTTTCATGGTCAAAGTGAGTAATCTTTTCGCGGAGTATAAAATCCTCGAGTAACGAAGGGCCACGTTCACCGGCTTTAAGAGAATTGCCGTCATCATTGATTTTTAAACCCTGGTCAGTAGTCATAAACTGTCCGGATGCATCAGAGGTGTTTTTTAAAAGGTCTTGCTGTTTTGCATTGTCAGTATTTGCAGACGTAGGATTGGTCTTTTTCATGATTGCTAGGTTTTGGTTTGCAGTTAAAAAATGAAGCTGCCGGTCCGGTATCTGTCCGGATCGGTACTTGTTGAATTGTAGCAAACAATATGCCTCGTTTCGATCTGGCTTTATTGAGGAATAACAGACTATATCTGTTTAGGAAGTGCTGATATATTCCACTATGTGAGGATATTGATTTATTACATAAGCGAATGATCTGGCAACGGGAAACCTGAATAAATTGATTTGTGGAGGGAAGAAGCCGCCGGATACTGACAATGCAAAAGCGCTTATTACCTTGGTTGCTAAGAAGCATTGCCTAAAGGGAAATCAATTGATGGGTACCCAACAAGAAACATCTTGTTGGTGTTCAATGAGACATGTTTTGTTGTGAGTAAGACAGTTTTGATACTTTAATTATTTTTCTTTGTCTGGCGTTCAATAATACACTATTTATTAACCCTGGCATATTGTTTCTATGAAAAAAGTAATGTCTTATTCCTCTGTCTTAACAATTTTAGTGGCTTTTTTATTGTTGTCTTGTATTAAAGAAACAAAAGATCCTGCCCCGGTTTCATCTGACCCTAATTGGGAAATTATTCAGAATTTTCCTCAGGGAGAGTCTTATGAGTTTGCAAAGCTGACTGTTTTTGATGGCCGCCCATTTGTATCTACTTTCGGTCATTATGGAATAACACCCGGATCATCCGGAATGCTAGATAAGTTTAAGGGTTCTTTTTTCTATTTGCTGCCTGATGGATGGCGGATATATAGAAGTACTAATGAAGCAATAGTTGACCTGAAGGTGTTTAATAATGAATTATATGGTATAACAGAAAGGAAAATACCTTTTATGAGCGGTGCTGTACAGTCATATCACCATACTTATTTTCTGTTTAAATGGGTCAATAATGACTTTGTAAATCAGGATACACTTGAATTTACAAACAAAAATATGATTACTAAATCAAGTTTGAGTGCTACTATATTGTGGGAAAATGCAGGTAAGCTTTACATGATTGCTGAAAATTCTGGTACGGCTTATGGCTGGGAGTTGAGTTCGGGGCAGTTCACCGATCAGAAAGAAATCACAAATATCAATTATAATAGCTATTGGGCTAAAGACAATCAGGGTATTGCTTTTACAGATTATCGCCAGTTGAATGATGAGTTTCAGCGTACGGATATTGTAAAAGGTTATTACTACAATGGCGGCAATGTGGTGACAGGTAAAACACATACATTTACAAAAAGACATGATGGGACTTTTTCTAATGCTTACGATTTTTATGCTGCTGCCAATGGATCTCTTTATGGCTATGTAGATAGTCTTTTAAATAATATTGACACTGAAACTAAGGTAGAAATACTGACACCGGGCTTGATTTTTAATAGCAGTAATATTAAAATTTGTAATGGCAAGCTGTATAGCGTTGTCGTTAACAGAAAGCAGGCTTGTGAAGCATTGGGTATTTACGACGGACAGACATATTCTCAAATGGCGTTTCGTCTGCCTAAAATTTTAGATGCTTGTTCAAAATTGGTTGATGTGGTTGAAGCCGAAGGACGCACGTATATGTTATTGCTTAATCGCGGTCAATATGTAGTTGTCAAAAGTAATTGACAATTCCTTACAGGTTTTATAACCAGCTTTTGCAGTCTACTCTAAAGTTTATGTTCTGTCACTAATCCCTGCATAGGGACTGTTGACAGAACGCTTTCTAATTTAGTCCTTGGGGCGTTTGGAAACACTCAAACTATTATAGGATAGAAGGCGATTTTATAAGAAAAACGACGTTGATAATAAAAGTATTACAAACAGAAAAGCGGAAATTCTGAAAGGTATTAACATTTTGCTGTAATACTTGTCGTCAGGAAACTCATTAATGAACAACGCTAAAATAATATTAAAATTAACGGATAGCGAGTCAACAAGTGTTCTGTTTTTATTATCTCTTATTCGGAAGTATATCGGAAACTGAAAAACAAATGCCGAAATCCCGGCTGTCAGTAATGCAATAAAAAACAGGTTTTGCATAATTGATGGTTATAGTTCGTGTTGAATTGCTAAAAACCTGAAGTTTGTCGGTGAACAGTAAATACCCCGTCTTTGACATGTCTTTAAATCTTAAGAGAATAAAAGCTCCGTAAGTAGTATACGGAGCTTTTATTCATCAGTAAATAGTAGCTGATTAGCTTAATTAGTTTTAACCATCTTAGTTATATAGGTTTCCTCGTTGGTTTTGATGAGGAGTATATATACTCCTTCCTGCAAATCAGCAATATTGAACTCGTTTTTTTCTCTGATTTGTTCCCATTCTTTCACTATTTGTGATGAAAGGTTCATTAACCGGATACTGACGGGTTTGTTATGCTCAACCTCTATATACAGATGATCTTTTGTAGGGTTAGGATATACTTTGATTCCTGCATTCTCAAGGTTATCATTAATATTGGTCGTGGTAGAAACCGTAATATAATCAGTTTGAGTACTTGATGCAGATCCTCCGGGTCCTGTCACTGTCAATGATACGGTTTTTGTCCCTGTTGAACTGTAGAATACATTATGAGGACCTGCGGTATTTGCAGTAGCAGGTGTAGCATCGGCCCCGAAGTTCCAATTATAAGTAGTAATGTTTCCTGTAGAGGTATTGGTAAATAAAGTTTGCTCAGCGGCTGATAATGTTGTTTTTGATGCGCTGAAATTAACTATAGGAGCCGCTACTACTGTGATGTAATTGGTACTTGTCTTTGTATTATTGCCGCCCGGCCCTGTTACCGTCAATGTTACCGTTTTTACACCGGCAGAACTGTAGGAGACATTATGAGGACCCGCAGTATTGGCAGCAGCAGGTGTTGCATCTGTTCCGAAACTCCAGCTGTAAGTAGTAATATTGCCGGTAGAGGTGTTCGTAAAGGACGTTTGCTCGGCAATGGCCGTTGTTGTTTTTGTAGCATTGAAATCTGCTAAAGGAGCAGCAACCACGGTAATGTAATTGGCACTCGTTTTGGTGTCGCTCCCAATAGGGCCTGTTACCGTTAATGTAACGGTTTTTGTTCCTGTGCTACTGTATGATACAGTGTGAGGCCCCATGGTATTGGCTGTAGCGGGAGTTGCACCGGCGCCGAAGTCCCAGTTGTAGGCAGTGAGGCTTCCTTTAGAAGTATTGGTAAATGAAACTTGTTCTGCTACAGCTATGGTTGTTTTGGGAGTAGTGAAATCAGCCATAGGTGGCGTATTGTCTATTACATTGAAGTTGTCAAATGTTCCGCTGCTGTTGAAAACCCTTAAACCGGCTTTACCACTGAGGTATGGATTAGGGTCGGTATAGGTTAGTCGCGGCGTGTTCATATCGTCAACAAAAACCTGAATTTGGGAACCTCTGACCGATACTCTTACTTTATACCATTGGTTAACATTCATAGTTGCGGGTACAAATGATAACTGATTCCAGTTGTAATTGAATTTTCCCAGCAGTACACCGGTAGGTGATATGCTGGCAAAATAGCCTTGCGAAAAGTCACCTCCCAGACAAGGGTCATTATTGGCTCCGCCATTGGAAGGGTTTTGCGTGCGGAAGAGGAGACCCGCATTTCCATTGGCAGTAAGGCGGATGTCTGCTTCTACAATATAATCTGACCATCCCGCATTACCTATCAGGCGTTTTCCACAACCGTTGTTAAGTGTAGCTGTACCATTTGTAATTGCCCAGCTGCCGTCTGAATAATTCCAGCCATTGGCATAACCATTGTTAAAATTGTCGGTTGTAGTGGTGACGTTGGTTGCTTGTTTAAAGTCGAGTGTGTAAAAGTCAAATTCTCCTGTAACTGTTTCCATAGTCAGTGTATGATAACCAGCAGGTAGTGTAATCATTGGAATGATAGCGGTTCTCCATTGATCCCAACCTCCGGTAGAAGGCAGGTCTACAACTCCTGTTACTGCTGTTCCGTCACATAAAAAGCGCACTTTACAGCCATTGTTTGTGGTTGCATAACGTAATCCGAGGTGGTAGCTTCCTGCTGATTTTACATTCACATTGTATTTGTACCATTCGCCCGTCGTGTTCCAGCCAATGTTATGTCCCCCTTCAGGACAATCACGGATGTCTACGCTTTCATTTCTGTAATTAACATTACCTTGGTTTGCAGGAGTGTTGTCGTGGTAGCCTACACCTTCACCACCGGCGTTGAAATGGACGGCTTCAATGATTCCTGGTATCGGTTTGTTATGGTTAAAAATTGCGCTTCCGTCACTGTGATTGCTGAAGGCTGTGTAGCCAAAGTCTGCATGTTCGTTATAAGCAGTTACACCTATCTTGCCTCCTCCGAGGTTGGCAATAGTGCGGGATGATTTCAGCATCTGGTCAACATAAATTTTGAAGGTATTGTTATGTTTTTCAACGCGGAGCGTATGCCATTTTTTATGGTCCCAGCCTGTAAGTAACGCTGCAGATTGCATACCCTGTGAAGCGCCATTAACAATATAGTTTACTTCAAGTGTGTTGTTAAGACTGTTGAAAACCGCATAACCATAATTGCTTTCATTCTGGTAGCTGAATACCGCTCCGAATCTTCCATCATTTCCGCCACGGTTCATTTCTTTCATGTTAAATTCTGCAGTGTATTCAGATGTTGAACTTTGTGAGGACACCTGACGGTACCAGGTAGTAGTGCCACGGCCATCCTGCCACATCAGCTCCTGGTTATAGATGCCCCAGTTTCCGCCGTTTACATTCTGCCATTTAGCAGCGTCAATGGTCGGACTGGTAAAGCGGTCATAAAACGCTGGAAGAGCCGGAGCTTTTTGTATCCAGTTGGTAGGGCCATAAACTACCATTTTTGTTCCGTTGAACCCCATAGGGTCTAAGTCAAATTGACGGGATGCTCCGGGCAGTATATTATGGTAGCCTGCATACCAGGTATCAAGATCAGGCCCGATGATATGACAGGAATGCCCTAAACCTCCAAACCCGCCTTCTGTATTCAAAATCAGCGGATTATTTTTGGGTTCTGTAAATGTGCCTGTAAGATTAGTGCTTGTTGCATAATTCACACGATAGCCATTACTCAGAAAATGGTTACCGGTATAAGTCATGTAGTATACTCCGTTTCTTTTGAAAATAAAGGAAGCTTCAGTCCAGCCATTCATGTTAGCGCCAGTGTTTTGTTCTCCTCCGTTGATGCTCAGAGGGGTATTCATCGGATGTCTGATGATGCCTTGCGTGCTGGCATGTGTAAAGGTCAGGCCACCGTCATCTTCAACAAATATATTGCCGTCTATTGAATGGCCGAGGTTTCCTGTACTGGCTGTAAAAGGGCCTTTAGGACTGTTGCTGGTCAAAATATAGTGTCCGTTACCCAAAGGAGAGGTATTCATATAAAAGGTTCCGTTGTAATAAAGGACTTCCGGAGCATAGGCACCTTTGGTAATAGGGTCTGTAGAGCATAGGCCTTCGTATGTCCAGGTAAGAAGATCCCAGCTGCTCCATACTTTTACCCCTTCCTGATTGGCACCTGTAGTGCAGTACATAAAGTATTGTCCTCTGTATTTCAGTATGTAAGGGTCTGCAAAACCAGTGCCGGGCCATTGATTAGGTAGTGTTTGCGGATTGCTTAGCTGCGCTTTTAATAAGTTTGCCTGGATGATAAAAAAGAGGAAAGTGAGCAGTCTGAATTGACCTGCTCTTAATCGTAAAGTCATAGATTAATAGTTTATAGAGTTCTTTATTGGTAAACATATGAACAAATAAAGAATTTTTTATATTAAATCCAGATTTCTTTAGATGGTTTTGAAAGTTTACTTTAGGGGAACTGTCTTTAAGCCAGCGCTATGCAGGTGCAATGGTATAAAGACAGTTTTAAATGTGCCAGATAAGTATTACCTGAAAATGGAAATTAATTCTGGGTCAATTGTTTGTACTTTTCCTGTGCTATGTCTAACCTCCTTTTGATATTTTTTTGAAGGATTTTTGGTCCAAGTACTTTGATATTTTCACCAAATCCCAGAATTTCTCTTTCCAGCTCAAAGTTAAGTACAACATCTATCCGGAAAATTGTGCCTGTTTCATCTTCCCTGATAATAGTTTGTGATGCATGTATCGGCTTGGTGATAACATAAGGAGCATGTTTCTTGTCAATATGGAGGATTACCTTGTGTGCCCGGTCTTGGGCTGTTTTGGTTACGCCCAGTAAATCATCGAAATACCTTTCAAAATCGACGCCCTTGTAATGTACAAAAGGTTCATTTGGTAATTCCTGAAATTCAATGATTCTGTCGAGTGCCAGTGTTAGCAGCTCAGAGCCTTTTTTGGGTTTTACAATTACGAACCAACGGTTTCTATACTCTTTTAACAGATAAGGGAAATAGATTAAATTGCTGGATTTGAGTGCTTTGAATGATTTATATTCTATAAGCAATGCCTTCTGATTCAATACTGCCTGATATAACGGATTCAGGTGTGAGATACCCTTCAAAAGTTTATTAGATTCAAACTGGATACAGTTTTTACTTTGCCTGGTGTTTTTATTGATGTTATTTTCAAGTTTTGTGATGAGATCGCTCATTTCATCAAAATAGTTGAAACCATTGAACTGTTTCAGTATACCAACTATTTCTTTCATTTTCTCTACATCAGTATTATTAATAGGTGCATTGGTAATGCTGTACTCCGGATCTTCGTAAGAATAATACTTTTTGTCAGTAACAATAATCGGAGCGTTGTAACCAAGTTTATCACTGCGCATCAACTGTATATCAGCCTGGATAGTACGTTTGGAGATACCTGTTTCAATTCCTTCAAATTCGTATAGAGCATCTGCAACCTTTTCAATCAAATGTTCAAGTGTCCATTTCCTGAACCTGTTTTTAAGGCATTCGTCAATGGTTTTGTAACGGATAAGTGCTAGTTTATTGGCTGACATAGTTTGGTTTAATTACAGAAGTACAGAAGACACAAAGTGTATACTTAGTAAATCTTTGTTGATGGTAATTTCATTACAAACATATAATTAAACTTTGTCTACGCAATCTATTTGCGTACAAAATTTTAATTTAAAATTTGTTTGGTTTCAAGTGGTTGAATTAGAGTGTTTTGTAAAATATTTTGCAGATATTTTTTACTGCGCAGATATGCTGCATGTCAGAGCTCTTGCTTTGTAATATCAAAACAGCGAAAGATGTTCGTTGAAAAACCAGTGGTCAAGTGAAAGTTACTTCTAGCGACACCTATATGTAATACTTTTACAATTATCACTGATAAAAAGGGGCAGTAGCTCAGTTGGTAGAGCAATAAATAGCAGATGTGATATTATCACAAAATGGTCAATTATGTCTTACTACTGGGATTATGGGTCGCTGGTTCGAATCCGGCCTGCTCCACAAAACCGGTCAAGCAGAAGTTACTTCACTTCACTTAAAATGAATCTTGGTACTTAAACAATTACCGGTTAAATGGGATAGTAGCTCAGTTGGTAGAGCAGGGGACTGAAAATCCCTGAGCACTGGTTCGATTCCGGTCTTTCCCACAGTAATGGTCAAGTAATGCTTACTTCAGCGGCAACCGCAGGTTCGAATCCTGCTCCTATAGATAGCATTGTTATTATCATTATTAAAAATAAGGTCAAGTGTTTCTTACTTCAAACTCTTTTAGGTAGACTCAGAAACACAATTATCTCATTTTAAAAGACAAAAAAATGAAAAATGAATTGATGAAAGTGGCTGTAAGACAGCAGGCAGTATTTGTTCCGGAAGCAATGGCTTCAAACAGGGAAGTTGCCATTAACGAAATGACTTCTGCATTGGTAGCCAATGCGGCGAAATTAGGCTTTGTCTTTTCTGAACCGTTACTGCATATCCTGAATACATCAACCCCGGTGTTCAAAGCTCAGGTGCTGGAATATTTAAAACAAGTATCAGGAGTTGATAAAAACTGGGCTCCGTTAGTAAAAGGATGGGATACACCTACAGGTGAGTTGCTGATTGATCATATAGTGACATTCTTTGCCACGGTTATGAAATCAAAATCTGGAACGAAATTGCAGTGTGGACATATTATTCCTTTCAACTCTTTCCCATTGGAGAGATACAACGGCTGCCCATTCTGCGGTACTCCGTTTAAGTTTGGGGAAATTGAAAATTACGGGCAGGGTTCTAAGCTGAAAGTGCTGGAGCTCTGGACAGAAAAGGAGTTAAATGCCTTTTATAAAGATCTTTTGGCGTCAAAAACAGCATTAGATGCTACACAGACAGATAGCCTGAAAATTTTGCTGGAGACTTTGCCAATACCTGAAACAGAAATCGGCATCAAAGAAACAGTAATGTTGGTTGTTGATCAGTTGGTGGCTCAAAAAGAAGGAATAAAGGCACAGAAATATTTTCAGTCACCTGCAGATATCCTGCGTTACCTGTGGTATAAGAAAACGGGTTTCATGCAGATTGTAGAACCTAAAACGATTATCAAAAAAGCGGCAAAGAACCACCAGCATCTGAATAAAGCGCTCGATGCTGGTGCACAAGGGAAACTGAAAGCTATTGCCGAACTGAAACTGAAATATTCAAGAAATGAATGTTTAACGGTTGCCGGATGGCTGAATGCTTTGCCGATGGACGTTGAAAAATCATGTGAGATCATGCATCCTAAAAGAGGGATGTGGGTAAGAGTGATAAGGGCGTTACGTTTGGCGGAATATAGTAAGCGTCCCGGTTTTGAGAAATTGAAGGATTTGCTGGATGTGTTTTATAATCAGGTCTATACTGTATGGCAGGGTGAAGTGAATCATTTTAGGCTGAAATCTGATGCCGAAAAGACTTTTGCTTTGTTGAAACAAAGACCAGGTTTGTTTGCCCGTTCGCTGTTTGCCAATATGCTTTGGTTTGGTGCAGAAGATACATTGGCTGCTTTTGCAGACATAATTGACAAAGTACCTGCACGTTTAGTACTTACATTGAATATGTATGCTAAAAACTATTTCAATGCAGATATTCAGCGAAGTGTGAAAACGTTGGGAGGAACAACTAAGCGTATTCCAGCCAATCAGTTGCTTGCAATTTATGATGAAGCACAGCTTGATGCCATGAAAATACAAATAGAAGATTTGTGTGTGCTGGCTATGACAAAGCGTTTTGCAGCCATCAAGAACGAGAACAAGACTATGTACATTGCGCCAATGTTGTATAACATGCCATTGTCAATCGGTGATAGAAGCGATACAGTTCAGGACTTACCGGTGGCATTAATGGGAACAAAACTCCCTGTAGAAGGAACATCTGTGCGTTTGTACATGCAATGGGGCAAAGGCTTGCCTGCTCAGCATATGGATATGGATTTGAGCTGTCAGATTGCTTATGGTAACAAAGTAGAAATCTGTTCATTTTCTAACCTGGAAGCAACCGGATGTAAGCATAGCGGTGATATCAGAAGCATTCCTGATAAAAAAGGAACAGCTGAATATATCGAAATTGATACATGGGCTTTGAAGCAGGCACATGCTAAGTATGTGACGTTTACATGTAATGCTTACAGCAACGGAGGTATTACTCCGAACCTTGTAGTAGGTTGGATGAACAGCAAAAATCCAATGTCAATTTCTGAAAGAACCGGTGTTGCCTACGATCCGTCATGTGTACAGCATGAAGTGAGAATTGTGCAGCATGTAACTAAAGGCTTGGTGTTTGGTGTGCTGGATGTTCAGGCCAATGAGATCATATGGTTAGAAATGACCTTCGGTGGACAGGTGGTTCAAAACCTCGACTACAAAGGTGTAAAAGCCATGCTGGCTAAATTGACGAGTAAATTAAATATCGGTGCTTTGTTGGCCTTAAAAGCAGAAGCTCAGGGTTTAACGCTGACTGATGATAAATCGGCAGCAGATGAAGCGTACGATGTTGACTGGGCAATCAATGCAGCAGCTGTTACCACATTGTTGGTTGATTAATTGAGAGAAGTGTAAAGATGGATGTTCAAATCTTTCCTGTGCAGCACAGATAAGACGCAGTAGTGAATAGCCGGGATTTATCCCGGCTTTTTTTATGGGTTTAGTTTTAGCTGTTTACTGCGCAGAAAGCATTGCGTAGTAAACCGGTGTAGATTTTGTTTCTAATTTAAGTGATTGATTTTTATGTGTTTGTAAAATATTTTTTGCTGCGTAATTCTGCTGCATGCTGCCGGAATAGCTTTGTTGTATCAAAATAAAAGAAACAACAATGATGAAAAACGATATCCAGAATAAGCTTGCTGCGATAGAAGCTGCTTATAATATACAGATTCTTTATGCTGCTGAATCCGGAAGCCGGGCATGGGGATTTCCTTCTCCTGACAGTGACTACGATGTACGGTTTATTTATATAAAGCCGCTTGATAATTACCTGTCTGTTCCTGAACAGGCAGATGATATCACATTGCCGATTGTTGATGAACTCGACATTTATGGCTGGGATCTCAGAAAGGTATGTCTGCTGACTCTTAAATCGAATGTAACACCATTTGAATGGATTCAGTCTCCAATTATATACAGAGAGCAAAGCGGCTTTAAAGCCTTTTTCTGGGAGGTATGTCAGGAATATTTCAACCCAAAGAAAAATGCTTTTCACTATCTGGGTCTGGTAAAAGGCTTTGTATCAGGCATGGAAGACGCTGATGAAATTACGATCAAGAAGCTGTTTTACATTATCAGGTCTTTGCTGGCTGCAAAATGGTGTGTTGAGAAAAACCAGATAGCACCTATGAATATCCAGCCTTTGTTGCAGTTGTTGCCCGATGATATTCTGGTTCTGGTAGAGGGTTTGATGAAAGAAAAGGAAACTGCATCTGAAGGTTTTCTGGTGAAAGTTGATCCTGTGCTGCAAAGGTATATTGAAACAGAAACTGCTATCTGTCTTGCCGGAGCTGACCAGTTAACTAAACAATCTTTTGAGCCGGATGTGCTTGATAGTTTGTTCAGGCAGTTAGTGAAGCGGGGTTTTAAATAATAAAAGAAAGGAAAGGAGTGTGATGAGAACAACAAACCCGGGAGATTTTCTAAAACAGATTAGCATATATAAAACTTGTCTTGAAAAAGGCCTTATTGATAAACAAGAAGTTATAGCCTGGGCTGACTCCATAGTTGTAGAGGAAGAAGAGCCGGATTATTTCTTTATTGAATTGTCGCTCGTGAAAAACAGGAATGAAGCGATTTCTATACTAAGTCAATATTTTGTAGAAACAAATGATGTGGTTTTTACAAGGTTTATGTTTGGGCTGGTGTATCAGGAATTGAATAAGGATCATACTTGTTTAGACAAAGCTGTTTCTATATTATTTTCAATACTTTATAGCTCTGAAATCAGTGATGCGGAAAAGAAGGCTATTTATATTATTGACCATGAATATGATTATCGGGAAACAGGGTTAGAGCCCTTAATTCTGTTAACATTAAGGTTCTTGGAAGCATATAAAGACTTTACTCTGGAAAATATTGCTGAATGGGAAAACATAAGTCTTAAAATTGACCGGGATATGGAAGCCTTGTTGGCTAAGCAAAAAGAACAATACCTGAAATACGAGGCTGCAATCAAACCCTGGTATAAGTTCTGGTAATACAAAAAATACAATGAAACTGACAATAGAAACAATTAAATCCGAAAACCTGCTCCTGTTTGAAGTAATAAGCGGGAGCAGA
>CAZNHL010000061.1:26535-27800 GCA_964572965.1 uncultured Bifidobacteriaceae bacterium | reverse complement strand
CTTATTCTATGTACCTATGAGGTAAAGTTTTAATATTTAAATGGGACAATCTAAAACTGTTTTTGTTATTGCTGACCTGATCTCTACGCGGTTCAAATCCCGGATACTACCCTACTATTGAGTAGTAATCCGGGATTTGGCAACCAATGCAGCAAGCAATAGTATTATAGTAATAAACAGCTTCAGTGTTTAGTCTAAGTCAATTTTTTCAAGAATTACCAGGCCATCAGGCGCAAACAACACTTTTTTGTCTTCCAGTTTACTTTCAAGTTCAATTCGGTAATATTCCTTGCCATACATCACTATTTTCTCAGCATCATCGATGCGGTAGCCGGCATATAATTTTTTAATTGAAGCCTTTACCGCATCTGGAATATCTGCTTTTCTTATCTCCTCCTTATATTTAACCAATTGACCATTCATATCTATATAAGCTTTATAGTCCACGTCTTTAATTTCAAAATCGACCTTATACAGACTATCCTTTACCTTCCACTCTATATCGGTGGCTGTAGGAAATTTTGACATAAAGGTATTGGACACAACAGAGGGAATCTGGTCATTTCTAACTTCCTGGGCACATGAAGCGAGTACCGCTCCAAATAGTAATACAGACAATGTGATCATTTTCATATTAGTAACTTAAAGGTTCATTTATTTTCTGATTCAATATTAGCGGGAAAAACAGGAATGAATTGGGAATCCTGTGTAGTTGTTAGATTTTAGCTGCTAGTTGTTAGTAGCAGCTTCTAACAACTAGCAACCTCCACTATGGTTGCATGAAAACTTTCCTGTCCCCTGCCCCATTTTCCAGTTCAAGTCTGTAATAAATCTTTCCGTCGAATTCCACTTTCTGCACTACATCGATGTGGTAGTCGCTGTATGCCTGCTTTATCTGTGCCTGGATTCCGGAAGGAAGCTGCTGACGCAAAACATCATACCTACACATCAATAATTCTCCTTTGCTATTGATATAAACACGATAAACCACATTGTCTTTACTGAATCTCGCTTTGTATAGATTCTCCCGCTTCAGTGACCATTCCAGATCTTTCACGTCATGAAATTTCTCATGCAAAGTTGAAACAACAGCATTAGGAACAGCAAGCTGACCACCAGCCTGTGCAAATGAAAATGTGATACTGATAATGAATACCACTTTTACAAAAAACAAATGTCTCATGGCTTTTAAACTTAAGGTTAAAACTATTTTGTAATACCAAGTTCTAAAGCAAAACAGGAAAGAATTGGGAAAAATTAATGAA
>CAZNHL010000061.1:18351-26525 GCA_964572965.1 uncultured Bifidobacteriaceae bacterium | reverse complement strand
GGGCTGATAATTGATTGGAAGATTTTAAAATTGAAAGATTGGCCTTCGTACTTATATACATTAATACCATTTCTGTCCGCCACCTGTGGAGGTGACGAATCTCATATTTCACTCAAACCTGCCAAAACCTTCAATCTTTCTGTATGGGCTTTTTAAAAATTTGTAAACAGTATCATTAAAAATATCTCTGTATAGAATTAAGGTAGCATGCCCTGAGTTTGGTAAAATCCATAGATAAGATCTGGGAATGTTTTGAGCAATATCCAGGGTATGCGAAGTCCTGATTACATCATGGTCACCGGCAATCACCAATACAGGGCATTTAACATTCTTAAGTTTTTTAGTATCTGTTGTTCTCTGATAATACATCAGGTCAAACAGTAACAGTTTGTTCTTCCCTTCCGGTGTGACAGCTTCTTTTACCAATGTATTGCGATAAGCTCCTCCGTCATAAATCTCAGGATCATAGCCCAATGTATCGGCACGCAGGTTTGCTCCTGTAACGGCCATTTTCTTTACTTTCTCCGGATGCTTCATAGCCAGCATCAAGCCAATATTACCTCCATCGCTCCATCCTATAATATTACACGAATCTATTTTCAGGTAATTCAGAAAAGCGTAGTAATCGTCAGTCAGCATTTCAAAAGTCAGTGAGTCTCCTCGGTACAACGACTTACCCTGTGCACGGGTATCAGGCACTATTACTTTATAGTATTTAGAGAAATAGGCAATCTGACACATGAGATGTTTAATGGAACAGCTATTGCCATTGAGCAGCAGTAACGGTTCTCCTTTACCATAAATTTCATAGTACATCTTAAAACCACGAATCTCAGCATACTTCCCCACAGCAGCATTATTACCAAACTTAGTAGTATCAAAATCCGGCCAACCCTGATGTTGTGCCTGCACAGCTGTTGTTATCAAAAACAGTACGAAAAGTGCTTTCAAGAATTGCATAAAGTATAAATAAGGTTAAGACCCAATTTATGACGAATTCACAAATGAGGCTTTACATTATTGTAAAAAAACTTATCGTGTACCTATTTAAATGAATTATTACATATACTTAAGACATAAATCAGAAAAACCTCCGGGTCATTAAATGCTTTTACCACTTCCAGTTCCGGAATCTGTTCGCAAAGCATTTTCAGATAGGTCAGCAGCCCCGGAATCTCATCATCGAGTAGTAAGCATTTTAGCTTTGTGCTCAAGCAGATCTATTTTTAAGTGTGCAACATACACATCGCCCTAGGTAAATTTCTCCAGTTTGAAAGTGTCTTTGTAGATAATCCTCAGCCTTTGTTCCAATGTGTCAGCTCCAATCCCTCCTTTTTCTTTTTCATTGTCGATTTTCCTGACATTTTATTGGATACCGTCAATGAAAACATATTGTTTTTAAACTCAAATTATAATGGAAATAAATGAGTCCGGACTTTGCAGATCGGCATGCTTGAAAGCATTTTCAATAAGGTCAACAGAAATCAGTGGGGCAAGTAGCCTTTGGTCATAAAGTAGTTCTCCTTCACTGATTTTCATTTTCAGTTCAAACAAGGGACTTACCTTGATTTTATTGATCTCAATCAGGTTGAGAGCAAACTCAATTTCTTCCTTAGGAGTTACCAGCCTGTTACGGCTTTCATAGAGGATATAATCCAGCACATTGGCTAGTTTGTCAAGCGCATAATAGGTCTGGTAAGCATGCGACTGGATAGAATTGAGTATATTCTTAAAAAGGTGCGGATTGAGCCTGGCTTCCAGCGTTTCCAGCTGCAACGTATTAACTTTCGTTTCTATCTCGTTGAACTGACTTTGAATCGCTTTGGCCTTCTTTTTCGACTGCTTTAACTGCACAAACAGATAAACCGATAATCCTACGGCCACCAGCGCCAATACTATAACAGTATAAAAAAGGTACTCAATCATATTTACGCGTTTGTTGTGCTTTGCACAAATTTATCAAATGCATTTAATATTGTATTGCCTGCATCCTATCAGTTTTCATTTTGCTCTTTTATAACACGGGGGCAGGTTGGCGGTTCGTGGGTACTTCATCATTGATAGGTCTGTCAATTCTTTTAGTTTTAGACGTTGCATGCAACGTCTCTACAGGGGCTACCATAGCAGATATGCCTACTAGTATAGTGACTTGTGATTATTGTTTTTTGTTTCTTCCTCCACAAAATGGTAAAACTGATCCATTGAATCGAAGTGATGTAAAACCTTCAAAAAAGTATCTATGGTTGTATTCTTTCCTGACTCAAGGTTTTGAATGGTCAATCGAGATAAATTCAATGCAACAGCCAATTCTTCTTGAGTCAAATGTTGTTTTTTACGCATACTTTTGACCCATTCTCCTATTTTCGCTTTAACATCCGTTATTGTAACTGTTTCAAACAACATATAATTATCTATTATAATAGGCAATTATAATAAATACCAGTAAAAAGTATAATATAACAAACAAAATCATCTTTAGATCCGCCACCTCCGGAGGCGCGTGAATACCCAGGAATTCTTCTTACTACCAAAGTTCGGCTCCTCCGGAGCCTTGCCAGGAAAATGGTTTCTGGTAATTCACGTATTCTCAAGTGAGAGAACTCACTTCAATTGAAGAAAAGCTCCAGAGAGCCTGTCCTGAATTTATGCGAAAAGCTTAACCTTGGCAGATAAATAAATCCAAAAAAACATACGTCTCCGAAGGTGGCGGACCTTGTCCTCGAAACATATGAGTTACAAATCTCACTAAGGAGATTGAAAGAATTTCAAAACACTTTTCGATAGCGAATTTCTTTTGTAAATAGAATACTTCTCAAAATTATCAATAAGCAACAGGCAAATATTTTCTGCCAACCAGAATTCAATAGGAGTATCTGGTGTCCAACCTGTTTTTACAAAACCTTCACCAAGAGTGTACGCCTGTGTCGGTGACCAAAATGCTTTAAATAAATCTTCATGAGTTTCAAAACCTTCCCAGTCATCCTTTGTAAAAAAGTATATTGACTCAGGTATTGAAACCCGGAATGCAGGAGCTTCTCCACTCCCACCACCTAAAACTATATCACCAGCCTTGCCGTCAAAACCCTTTTCGTCGTTTGGAATATCTTCCAGCAATTGATAAATGGCTATTTTTCTTGTCGGATTATTATAGACAAAATCAAAAGTGGAAGGACACTCTATAAAGCCTAAGCACTCATGCTTCCATTTATCAACTGCAGACATGTTTCTCTGTTATCGTTTAAAAATTGTATTTACTTATATCTTGATATACTTCAAAAAGCTTATCACTTCAAAATAACAAATAAATTTCACTAACCTCACAATGCAGGAATAATCCAATGACCGTGGTCCTGCTCCCGCAAATACCGCCTGAAGTGCTATGGCTGGCCAAAGGGAGACAGGCCACTCCCAAAAATAATCCCGCAGATTCCGATAGCTATCGGAACGCAGAACTACGCAGCATAACAGAAAGCCCCGGATTTATCCGGGGCTTTCTGTTATGCTGCAGTTTCCAGCTGTTTTTTCTTTAAGAATGCTGTTGTTGTCGGTTTTACTTTCGGCAACTGAATAACCCCGATCAAATCAAGCAGTTTCAACATCTGGTAACTTGGATCAATCTCGTACCATTTGAAGGCAAAATTGGCGCGGTTCCCATAAGTGTGGTGGTTGTTATGAAAACCTTCACCCATCATGAACAGGTCAACTGGCATCAGGTTTTTCGAAGTATCGTTCACTTTAAATGTTACATAACCAAACTTATGAGCAAACCAGTTGATGATAGCACCATGGATTGGTGACATCAGGAAGTGGATTGGTAACAGGAAGTACAGGTACCACATTCCGGCTGGCACGAAGTAAATATAGAACAAGCTATAAAGTGTACCCCAGGCAATACGTACCCAGCCTTTAGAAGCAAAATCATCAAAGGATTTCCAATCAGGAACGCCTTTTGTGAATTTCTCGTCAACTGTTACCGCTCTGTTGCGGATATCTGAATATACGTTCTTAGTTTTCCACATCATATCAAAGATACCTGTGCTGTATTTCGGTGAATGCGGATCGTCTTCTGTGTCGGCAAAGGCATGGTGCATGCGGTGCATCACACCATAAGCATAAGCACTCAGGTAGTTAGATCCCTGGAAAATAAAGGTCAGTACGAAGAAGATCTTTTCCCATGTGCGGGACATTGTAAATGCATGGTGCGCAGCATAACGGTGTAAAAAGACGGTTTGGAAAAACAGGGAACCGTACCAGTGAAGAATGAAGAAAATGATAATTGCTGTCATATCCGTATTTTTTTCTTCAAATATTCGGATTTCTGTAAAGAGAGGCTTCTCTTTTCGGACGAACGGGAGAAAATGATGGCTGAATGGTCTTGATTGAGGATGACTGGTTTGATTTAAAGATTGGAAAATTTAAAAATTCAGGATACAGCACTAGTTTTTTGATATACTCTACCCAATCTTTCAATCTTAAATTTTATAATCTTCTAATTTCAAGAATTCAGCCACTCCTTAAAGCCCAGCACTCTTTCCCGGCTGACAAAGACTTCTTCGTCTTCGGGGGGCAGTAACTCCAGTTTAAGGCGACCATTGAAATAGGTATGGATTTTATCGATAGACTCAAGAGAAATAAGTCGGCTGCGACTGATGCGGTTGAATTTCTTTGAATCTACCTGATCGGTGAGCTGATCGAGTGTCTGCTCAATGATATATTTCTGATTGTCGTGGGTTACAAGAAAACTCAATTTCTGGTCGCTTTTAAAATATGCTACTTCTGACAACTTCACTACTACCAGCTGGCTTCCTTTTTTAACAAGGAAACGTTCTTTGAACTCTTCCTTTGGCTTATCAAGCTGCAAGCGGAATCCTTTCTTTAAAAGGCGGTATTCAAGGTTTTCGTATTTCTTTACAGCCGCACGCAGGTCTTCAATATCAATGGGCTTAAGCAGGTAATCGATGCTGTTCTGCTTGAATGCCTGAATAGCATACTGATCAAATGCTGTAGTATAAATAATAGGAGCTTCCAATGGTAATTGACTAAATAACTCAAAGCTCTTTTTATCTTCCAGTTGAATATCAGAAAAGATCAGATCTGGTTCAGGATTGGCTTTAAACCATTTTAAGCCTTCTTCAACCGAAGGAATGACAGTAAGTATATCAATTGAAGGATAAAGCTGTTTCAGCTGCTGGGTTAATCTTTCAGCAGAAAAGTATTCATCTTCTATAATCACAACCTTCATACTATTCCTGTATTAGTGGTAAACCTACCTTGAAAACATCTCTGTCCGTCTCTACAATAATAGACTTATCGGTCACATATTTATAGCGTGCTTCGAGGTTTTTCAGTCCGATACCCGTTGAACCTTCTTCTGCTATTTTCGCCTGAATATTATTTTCTATCCACAAAGTAGTGTCTGTTATATAAATTTCCAGTTCAAGCGGCTGTGTTTCTGAAATACGATTGTGCTTGACTGCATTTTCTACAAGCAGCTGGATAGACATTGGCAAGACATAGAATTCTTGCTCCGGCAGGTTTACTTTCAGCAAAACCTTATTCAGAAAGCGAACATTCAACAAAAAGCAATAAGCTTCCACAAAGGCTATTTCCCTTTTGAGAGACACTTTCTGAGACTCGTTGTGCTCAAGCACATACCTATATACCTGCGCTAGTTTAGTAATAAAATTATCGGCCAATATCGGGTCTTTGTACACAACACCGCTCAAAACACTCAGGCTGTTAAAGAGAAAATGCGGATCGAGCTGCTTCTTCAGACTTTCTACTTTGGCAATCAGGTTTTCTTCCCGTAGCCTCTCCTGCTCTACCAAGGACTGTTTCCATTTAGAAAAAAGGAAAGCTCCTTCATTGAAAGCAATAAACAGAAGTGCCAGTGAAAAGGAAACGAAGATATTTTGCAGAATAACGCCAAGGGTAATCTCAACAGACGAACCCAACCAGCCATAGGTCAAAATACCTATTGTCAGAAGTATGGATGAAAAAATAAAGATTCCTGAAATTTCATACACCAGGTGCTTTACTGTGCTTTTTTCCCAAGGGAAAAGGTGTAATGTAAGTGCCTGAATAAACTTACTTCCTTCCCAGATAACAGCCGTAGTCATGGTGGCTATGATGATCGAAAGAAAATGTTCTTTAGAGCCTAACTGAAGTGGAATAAAAAAGGTAGGAACCAGTATACCGAAAGACAAAACCCCAAGAATGGCTGTCCACTTAATGGTGATGGTATAATGGAATTTGTCTGGCATGAACAAATATAAAAACAACTCTGATATGTATTTAATATTTTAACACAGTATATGAAAATCAACTCAGCCGTTATTTAAAACTAACAAGAAGCCATCGGAAGAAGCTGCACTTCTATGTAAAAATTTAATTTTCTATGTACCATCTTAAAGCGATAAATCTATCCGAGTACATTTAGTCTATGTTCCTATGTGTTAGAATATTCTAACACATAGGAACATAGACTATTTACTGCTTTGGTAAATCTTTAAAATACTCGTTTACAAAGGTTCTCTGTCCCTCTTTAAAAATATTCGCGGAATTAAAATTAACCGATATCCCCTTAGGAACTTTTAGGAGTTTCATATAGGTAAGAAGCTGCGCTTCATAAATAGGGTTGACTTCTTGCGTTGCTTTTAATTCAATCACAATACAATTTTCAACGAACAGATCACACCTGAAGTCAAGGCTTAAATCTTTCCCTTTATAAATAACAGGCACTTGTTTTTCTGTCAAAAAATTAATCTTTCGGTGTATGAGTTCTTCTTTTAAACATTGATGGTAAACGCTTTCAAGTAAACCTCTACCCATTATTTTATGAACTTCGATTGAACACCCTATAATCTCATAGGTTAATTCATCTAAATACTTTTGCGTAATCATCTATAGCTGTATTTCTAAAAAATATTAACCACACAGGGACATTGAATAATTCCTATGTCCCTATGTGGTTAGAATATAAGACTATTTACCTTTTGAATCAGCAATGATCTTCTTGCCGATTGCTACATAATCATCGTTTTTAGCTTCTGTAGCCAGATCAACTACTTTCTGCGCTGTTACTGTAGCTCCTTTGTAGTCTTTTTGCTTGAACTGGATTTTAGCTTTCAATGCAGCAATCCAGAAAGCTTTAGGGTTTTGCTCTACAGCCTTATTTGCCCACTCCAAAGCTTTGGTTAAGTCTTTATCATTTTCATAGTAGTAGTTTGCAGCCACGAAGTAAGGACGGCTGTCTGCTGCCAATGAAGTTTCAATGTTCTTCATCACTTTAGCATCGATGTCTGTCGTTACTTTGAAAGCAATTCTTGTTTTCTCCCAAGTTAACTGAACAGATGTTGAAGTAGCAGTAACATCTTCAAAACCAATTGTGAATGTTTCAACGAACTCAGCAACAGAAGAAGGCTTTACTGTTACACGCAACACTTCGTCTTCAGCTTTGTAGTTAGCTACATTGCCACCCATTGTTAAATCTTTGTAGAACAAGATTTCCCAGCTTTCTTTAGCAGGAATAGAATAAATAGCATAAGTACCAGCCTTCAGGTCTTTTCCTTCAACTTTCACATCATCTCCGAAAGTGATCTTTGTTGCCTGGTTAGCACCTGTTCTCCAGATTTTACCGAAAGGTACAAGGTCTCCAAAAACAACACGTTTTTTAGCGCTCGGGCGAGAATACTCCAAATTGATTTCAGACAAAGCGAAAGTTTGCTTCACTGTTTGAGTTGAACTTGCCGCAGGCACTTTCAATTGTTGTGCACTTAAGTTACTTGTAAAAACCGATGCTGAAACCAAAGTAACTAAGGCCAGCTTTTGTGTAAACTTTTTCATTTGTGTAATAAATAGTTTGTTGTTAAAAATTTGTATTGAATTAAGTTTTAGGTGTTTCTTCTTCAGGGTTTAAAAAGAGATTTATAATCAGCGAAATTACAATCACCAAAGCACAACCGAGTACATTCAGCCACAGGAATGCAGAGAAGTTACTAAGCCAGGCAATTGTAACCAATAATTCAGTAATGGCTGCTGCATAAAATACGGCTGTCCCTTTTACTTTTTTAAAGTAAAAGGCTACCAGAAAAATCCCCAGGATTGTTCCATAAAACAAAGAGCCGAGGATATTAACCACTTCAATCAGGTTACCCAACTTGCCTGCATACAAT
>CAZNHL010000061.1:7187-18341 GCA_964572965.1 uncultured Bifidobacteriaceae bacterium | reverse complement strand
CAATGCTACCAGCAAGCAGAAAACACCCCAAATTACGGTTACCAGGCGTGAAGCAAGCAAATCGTGCTTTTCTGTGTTTTCTGTTTTTGAAAAACGTTTATAAAAATCGATGATGGTCGTTGATGCCAGTGAATTCAAGCCACCGGCTGTTGACCCCATAGATGCCAGGAATATAATGGCGATTAACAAACCGACCAATCCAGTCGGCAAATAAGCCATCACAAAAGATAAAAACACATAATTAGTATCGTTAACATCGGCCTTTGGATTGTTCTTTAACATCAACGCAGTAGCCTGCTTCTTAATTGCACTCTCCTGCTTTTCAGCTCTGTTCAACTCTATACGTAAGCCATCAACTGCCTTCTTATCTCCTGCTTTTTCAGCCAATACCAGTTCATTTACTTTTTCTTGTTTGGCTATAAAACTTTGATGATAATTACTTTCAAGCTGCTTATATTCTTGTTGATAAGCACTATTTTCAATATTAGACACTTCTACCTTATTAAAAAACAAAGGTGGCTGATGGTATTGATAGAAAGCAAAAACCAATGTTCCGATCAACAGGATAAAGAACTGCATAGGTATTTTAACCAAACCATTCATTACAAGTCCAAGCCTGCTGTCGGTTACTGACTTTCCTGTAAGATAGCGCCCTACCTGCGACTGATCTGTTCCAAAATAAGAAAGCTGCAAAAAGAAACCACCAATAATCCCTGACCAGATATTATAACGGTTATTCCAGTCGAATGAAATATCAATAGCGTTCAGTTTCCCCATCTTTCCGGCAATGTGTAAAGCATCAACGAAACCTACCTCGGCAGGCAGCAAATGCACCACCATATAAGCCGCCATAAACAAGCCTGCAAAAATCACAGCCATTTGCAGCATTTGTGTATAAGAAACGGCTTTTGTACCTCCGTAAACAGTGTACAAAATTACCAGCCCGCCCATCAATATTGTCGTGTAATTGATATTGATGTTCAGGATTACCGACAATACAATAGAAGGTGCATAAATGGTAATTCCTGTAGAAATGCCACGCTGCAATAAAAACAAGAATGCTGTTAAAGAACGGGTTTTAGAATCGAAGCGCTTTTCAAGATATTCATAAGCAGTATAAACATTCAGCTTGTGAAAGATAGGAATAAAGGTCACACACAACACAATCATCGCCAGCGGCAAACCGAAGTAGAACTGTACAAACCTCAAACCATCCGTAAAGGCTTGTCCAGGCGCCGAAAGAAAGGTAATTGCGCTTGCCTGTGTTGCCATCACAGACAAACCAACCTGATACCAGGGTAATTGTCTGTCGGCCAGCAGATAGCCTTGTATATTTTTTGTATGCCTGCTTTTCCAGATACCGTAAGCAACAATGGCAAAAAGCGTTGCAAAAAGTACTACCCAATCAATCCAGCCCATTACTTAAAATATTGGGTAAAAAGGTACATACCAATAATAACAGCCACCAACACTCCGATGAGCAGGGCATACACATTGTTCCAGGTCTTTAATATAGGCGGTTGTTCGTCGCTCATGGCTATTTGTCTGTATTCTGAGGAATACTCAATAAGTTTGTAAATAACCTGTAAGCACCCGGTACTCCGGCAGGCAGTTCTCTGAAAAACACCAGACCTGTATAAACGAAATTCCCTTTACCGTATTTAGCGGTAATCAGACTCCCGTCATTTGGCGTTTCATTAGGGTCGTTCATGCGGAAAATACTTTCGTAATGACTGTCAACGTCTGTAGCGAAATAAATCCCTCTTTCCTGCACCCAGTTCGCAAAATCGTTCTGTGTGATCTTATTCGGATAATTCAGGATAGGATGTTCTTCTTTTATAAAAGTCACCTCTGCATTGTCGTCTGTGACACGATTTCTCGAAATAGTAAAAGGATAGGGACCGATTTTTGCCAGTACAGGCCCTAAACGGTTATTGGTATTATACTGTACTACCAGGTTCCCTCCTTTTTGTACATAATCCATCAATTTGGCATAATGTACCTGCAGACGCTCACTTGTGTTATAAGCCCTGATTCCTGTAACAATGGCTCCATACTGTGCAAGATCTCCATTTGTCAAAAGATCGTCGGTCAGCGTTGTTACCTGATAGCCTATTTGCTTCAGACAAGCCGGGATCTCGTCGCCTGCACCAGGAATATAACCAATATTCAAACCTGCTTTTTTAAGCTCTACAAAAACAATCCCGGCCTCTGCATCACTCAGCATAAACTGGTAAGGAATATGATCATACTCTAAACGTTGTATGGCTTTGGTATAAATTTCATTACCGACTTTAACGCTTGCAGCAAGCTTGCCATTCTGGCTTGCAACTCCCGCTTTAGGAGAAACCAGCACTTCAACAATGGCTTGGTCATCTTCATTCGCCAAGGTAAATTGCGGATTCCTGATCTGCACATCCCAACCTTCCGGTGCCTTTAACTCTACCGTTCCACTAACATTGGCTGTATTGGCTTTCACAACCAACTGAACAGTTTTGGCTTTCTGGTCAGAGAATACAAAAACCTTTTCTGAAATATTGACAGTAACAGGCGGCAATACTTCGAACGGCCGGTAAACTTCGCCTTTTACCGGATCTACATATTTGTAGACAACAGGGCGTTCAATTGTAAAGCTTAGTCCTGCAATGGTCACATCATAAGACACTTTTACAGAAGGCCTGTTCAATGGCTGACCGCGTTGCAGCAAATCCGGAACATAATACAAACCAATATCATGTTTCTCTTTCAACCAGTAAGGATTTGAGTATGACAGGCTATTGTCCAATGTCATTTTCTTCTTGAAAACGCCAAGTTCATTGCTCTTTAATGCTGAATCCAGTTTTACCTGCTGCGCCTGAAATGAAATTGCATTCAACTTAATTGGTGTATTATTTTTGGACAAAACCTGCGCAGTGAATTCTGTTTCTTTTCCCGGAATGCCTACAAAATCAGCACTGTAAGCTTCTGCCCAGAAACCGGCACAAGCTAAAATCAATTCTTGGGTTTCGTTCAGCTTTACATTTTTCCAGTAAATAACATCGGTATTAGTACTGGTAATTGCTTCAAGTGATTTGTAAATACTTTTTAATGCCATCAGGCTATTCTGAGGGGCTTTAGGGTCGTACTTTTTGATACAGTTATTAATCTGAGATTCCAATTTGGCTGTTTCCTTAAAACGCGCCCATGTCTGGTTAATATTTTCAAAAAGGCCCTGCTTTACTTTTTCACCTTTTAGCTGCTTAAAATACTCAATAGCAGTTCCGCGGCTTCTGGCCGTACCAAAACCCTGGCTTTTATGCATGGAACGGCTTTCAGAAGCAATTTCACCATAATATTTCCCTAAAAGCGGGTTAAAAGGCCCGGCATCCAATTGAAGCTGATCCGGTGCAGTCATGTTCTGACCGCCAAAATTAAATGTATTCCAGAACAGGCTTTTTACCTGCCATACCTGTACATATTTTAACTGCTCAGGAAACTTAGCCGGATCAGCCGCCGCAGCAAATGCTTCTTCAGCTAAAATCGCTGAAGCGGTATGATGCCCGTGCCCGCCTTCTCCGGTTGTCGGGAATCGGCAAACAATTACATCCGGCTTCAGATTACGGATTACCCAAACCACATCTGCCAGTACACTGTCTTTATTCCAGATTTTGAATGTCTCTTCAGGATTTTTAGAAAAACCGAAATCATTGGCCCGGGTAAAAAACTGTTCTGCATGATCTGTTTTGCGGGCAGCCAGTAACTCATTGGTACGGATCAGGCCAAGCATTTCGCCCTGTTCCTTACCAATCAGGTTTTGTCCGCCATCACCGCGGGTTAACGACAAATAAGCTGTTCTTAATTTTGCTTCATTGGCCCAATAACCAAGCAGACGGGTATTTTCATCATCAGGGTGAGCTGCAACATACAGGACAGAGCCTACAACTTTCAGCTTCTCAATTCCCTGTAAAATTTCAGAGGAGTTATACTGTGTCTGAGTTTGTGCATTGCAAAAAACTGTAGCGCACAAAAAAGAGCCTAGCAATAAAATATACTTCATAAAAACTTTAAACCTGTTAAGGGGAAACCTATTACCGAAGTAATAGCTGTTTAAGTTAGGATGCAAATAAAAAACAGAATTGGTAGAGAATTTGAAGTTACCAAAATAGTTACGCTGTCAGATGAAGCAGTTGAAAAAACATTTCTTCCGGCAATTCCTTCACCTCACCTGATGCCAAATGATCTAATTGTAAATCTTCTATTGAAATCCGTATCAGCCGCTGACAACGATGATTCACTGTCTGCACCATTTTCCTCACCTGGTGGTATTTACCTTCTGTTAAAGTAATTTTCAGCCAGGTATGAGGGTATGCCTCTCTGTAATCACTCACATGTTTGTAAAGGGTTCTTGGATCGGGCACAATATCAATATCACAGGGTGTAGTCTGATACTCTTCACCGCCTTCTATTTTAAAAGTAATTCCTGTCCGCAAGCGATGCAGGGTTTCTTCATTCACCACATTTTTAACCATCACCAAATAAGTGCGGCTGTGCTTCTCTTCACTTTCAAAAAGCAGGCTGGTCACTTTTTTATTGGTTGTTAAAATCAGTAAACCTTCCGAATCGTTATCCAGTCGCCCGACAGCATGCGTTCCTTCCGGGAAAGTATAATCCAGCTCTCCCAGCAAGTTCACCTTGTGCGGGCTCACAAACTGTGAAACCATGCCCACAGGCTTGTTAATGATAAAGTAACGATTTGGGAAAGAGACGTAAGACATGAGACTTCAGATAGCAGACTATCCCTCAAAAATAACAATATTCATTTATGTATGGCAACCACAAAAGGTATGCCTCATCAGTAGCTTCAACTACAACAGATACTGGCAACGGTGACTGAGCGAATCGAAGCCACGCTAACCAACCTATAACTGTTGATTCCCCAACTTATTAATATCAATTACTTCCAACACTGTTTTATCGCTGCCTATAACCAGAGAGTTGATCATTGCCTTACCTACCTGCTGCAAAGTACTCACGCTGTTTGGCGTCAACACTTTCAGAATCGGGAACAGCCATGCAAAGTACTTATAAAGTTTCAGCTCATTTTTCTGTCCATGCGTCAGCTTCATAAAGCCCGGACGAAAGTTATAGATCTTCTTAAACGGCATAGCTGCCAATGTATTTTCAGTTCTTCCTTTTACACGAGCCCACATCAGGCGGCCTTTTTCAGTGCCGTCAGTACTCGCACCACTTACATAAATAAAAGTTGAATTCGGATTTTGATGCAGTACTGCCTTTGCAAAAGTTATTGTTGTATCAAAAGTCATGCGGGTATATTCAGCCTCTTTCATCCCCACACTGCTTACTCCGGCACAGAAGAAACAAGCATCGTAACCTTTCAGGTTTTCATCATCTTCTTTCAGCTGCAAAAAATCAGGAACAAGGTATTCTCTTAATTTCGGATGCGACATGCCATTTGACTTCCTACTCACGCTCAATACTTCTGATACCTGAGAATTCTCAAGACACTCCAGCAAAACACCTTCACCAACCATTCCGGTAGCTCCGGTAATAATCACTTTGTAAGACATAAAATACCAGATTTTTTTTTAATCACTTGAACTATATTGTTCTATTTCAAACATACAGATAGCTAAACCAATTAATAAAAATTGATTACTAATTTCACCTTCTACAATAACTCTTACTTTACTGACATTGCCTTCATCAGCCTTAAATAAGTCACTGAAACGAAAAGGTTTTTCATTTTTCCCCACATCTATAGCGATACTCAAATCCTGCTTCTTTATCATTGGTAAGCCAGAAGCAGATCTGCCATATACCCAATTCTCACTTTCATTTTCCAGCTTAACTGTTTTCTTTTTAAATGTCCATCCATAGTATCTGATCGCCCCTATTTTTTCCTTCTCTTTATTCAGTATAACAGGGTTGCTTGCATAAAATGGCTTTAAAGGCAGAGCACAATAAAACACATCATCATTGATGATTATTTTACAATTTCGGGCGTGAATGAATTCAATATTAAACAACATATCACCCTCATTTTCAATAAAATAAACAAACGAGGGTTTATCAAAATTAAAAGTATGATAAACCCTCGTTTTACGCATGAGAATAAATTCTTTTTTCATCTGTTTCTGTTCCGAATCATCATCACCAGAATCTCATGTTGAGTGTTCCAACTTAGCACTTCTTATTAGTAAACTGAGAAGAAATCAGCTGTTCTCTTCTAACCTCTCCTTAATTTTAAAACCCTCAAAACCCTACAACAATTTGAATTCAATCCTTCTGTTCTGTTGACGGTTTTCATCAGAGCTATTTGCCACTATAGGTCTGGTTTCTCCATAGCCTTTAAATGTCAGGCTTAGTTTATTCACACCACTTTTCACCAGATAATCATATACAGCTTTGGCACGGTTATTTGACAGAATCATATTATCCGCATCTTTACCGACGTCATCTGTGTGGCCCGATATTTCTACCTTCACATTAGGGTTTTCTTTTAAGAACTTAGCCACTTTACTCAACTCTGTAATAGATTTTGGCAATAACTCATATTTCCCTGATTCAAAGAAAATATTGCTCAGTACAATCATTGCTCCTGCTTTGATAGGCTGAAGGTATACATCAAGCGCTAATGGATCAAAGGCCGCTTTATCCATATAATTGAATGACAATGACTTGAACAAGTAGCCTACACTACTCACATACAATGCATATTCTGAACCTTCTGTTAATGTAACAAGGTAACTTCCATTGATTTTATCTGACAATGTACTTTGTACTACTTTGCCGGACTTCAGGTCTATCAGGTCAATTTTACCACCTAAAGGCTTTTTAGTATCTGCATCGTAAACAGTTCCTTTAGCATAGGTCACTTTGAACTTCGGTTTGATTTCTTCCGGAACATCAAACTGGTAAATGAAAGAAGTATACTTTGTATCCTTTTTCTCTTCAAGAGAATAATATCCTTTTTTATCATTGGCACTTAAAATAAAGCCCATTTCGTCCCGGTGCGTATTCAAAGGATAGCCCAGGTTTACAGGCTCTGTCCAACCTGTATCAGAAAGTGTTGTCTGATACATATCATAACCGCCCATACCAACATGACCAGCACTTGAGAAATAAAGTGTTTTTCCATTAGGGTGAATAAACGGTGTAAGATCTCTTTCTATTGTATTGATCTTTTTACCCAGATTTACCGGCTTTGTCCATACATCAGCAGTATCAAGGTAGCTCACATAGATATCTTCAGTCCCGTATCCACCTCTGCGAGACGACACGAAATACAGGGTGCGCCCATCAACAGAAAGTGATGGCTGGGACTCCCAGGAGTTACTATTAATCTGATTACCCATATTTTTGGGTTTCGACCATTCTGAACCTTCTTTATATGAGACATAAAGATCACAGCTACCGAAACCATCCTGCCTGTTACATGAAGTAAAAACCAACGACTTGCCATCACCTGAAATACTGGCAGCACCTTCATTGTTTTTAGTATTGATATTTTCTGAAATAGGTTTCGGATTAGTCCAGACACCATTTACATTACTGCATTCAACAAGGTCTTCATCGCCACGCTGGTCTTTAAGATTAGTAAAAATCATAGTCTGGTCATCGGCAGTTACACTTGGGAAATATTGCAGGTAAAACCTGTTTACATCTGCCGACAGCGGCTGAGGATTGAATGGCAATGGCTTTTTCTTTGCTTCTATGGCAAAATTACAATTCGCTATATCTTTATCAGCTTTGGCAATCATTGAAGTACGCTTCGGACGATTGTCTTTGAACTTACGATAATGTACCAGCGCATCTTCATAATCGCCTTCAATCATGGCAATATCTGCCAGATTATAATTAACTCCAGCTGCCATGTCTGCATTAGGATTGAGCGTAAGTACTTTCCGGAAATACTGTTTTGCAGGAGTATAGTCTTTTAAGGCATAATAAATACCCGCCTTACTAGCATAAGCTTCAGTAAAGTTTTCATCTTTTTTAATGGCTTCATCCAAGACAGAAAGTGCTTCGGGATACATTTTCCGGGCCATCATTTCCTGAGCCTGCATATAAAGCTCCATCGCCTTTTTATTTTTGGTAGTAGTAGGCGCAGTATATTGAGCAAATGCCAACTGTGAGCTTAAAACAGCAATTAAACCTAAAAAGAATATCTTCCTGAAAACGTCCATTAATAAACATTATTTATAATGAAATTTAGGAAAATTGTCTGCTGAATAAAAATGTAATTGCCATTAAAGTATATTAAAAAACAAAAGTCCTGAATACTTTACATATTCAGGACTTTATATATCAGAGCTTTTCAGCTTAACGTACTACAAGTTTTCCTTTTTCTGTTTTACCATTTTCACCTGTTATCGAATAAAAATATAACCCAGCAGAAAGTCCCTTTAATGATACCGTCTCATTGCTTTCGGCATCAGTATTCAGAACCAATGTACCCTGCGCATCATAAAGAGCAATATTCAATTTGTCTACCTGATCAGCCTTGAACGTAACTGATTCTGAAGCCGGGTTAGGGTACACCACATAACGATCGGCTATTGTTTTGTCATTAAAAGAAGTAGTTTGAGCATTTGAATAATATAAAACTGTCACCTCGTCTTCAAACCAATCGTCTCCGTCAGCAAACGACAACACTACGGTCAACAATTTATGTTTAAACCCTTTCAGGTCCAGTGGCAAAAACAGATTACTTTCTGCATGATCTTCATCATACGTATAGTTGTACTTCTGCTCATTAACCCAAGCTTCTTCTTCTACATTCCAGTAAGAACTCACTTCAACTGAAAGATCTCCGTTAGAAGCATACGTATAAACAGCCTTGGAATCATTTACCCATTCAGACGCTTGTATATCCCATCTTTTAATAACCGAGCTGGTCTGGTCATTATTTGCGTTATAAGTTGTAGTAGTGTGGCGGTCATTTCTCCATTGGGAGTTATCCATTACATAATGGTTATCTTCTATTTCATTGCCATTTACATCATTGGTATAATCGCTCTTACTTGCCTCGCGCCACTCATCGGCCCAATAGTAAACCGTTGAGTTTGTAAGATGGTTGTTTGCATAGGTGTAAGTAGCTTTTTTAACGTTCACCCATTCAGTTCCCATCCATTTATAAGTAATCTCTTCATCAAACGTATCGGAGAATGTACTTACAACCTTTGCATCCTGTACCCAGGCACCATCATAACCATATATTGTCTCAGATGAAATATTGCCGTTTCCATCATAAGTATAGTCAACCCTCGTACCTTCCACCCATTCTCCATCCCATTCATACGAAAAAAGCTGTGTATTTTGCCCGCTTGCGTTATACACAAAATAGGTTTTGCTTAGTCCGTCAACAACAATACTATCCAGCTTTTGTGTCTCAACCCTGGCTGTTCTCTGGTGAGAGACATCCTTTTTGTGCGCTTTTTTAGAATAACCATACTTAAAGCCCTTTTGTAAGGACTGAGCGGTTCTTACCTGCCCGAAAACGGACAATGACATAAGTAAGGCAATAGTGAGTGTAAATGTTTTTCCCATTGTTTAAGAATTAAAATAGCTACTGTTTTGATTTATTGCAAGATAATACTATTCAACTACTAATTTCCCTTTTTTCGTTTCCGATTTTTCATTAGTAACTGAATAAACATAAAGACCGGACTTCACGTCTATCAAGGAAACAGGGGTATTATTCTCTACTGATTTATTAAAAACCAATTGCCCCTGAATATCATGCAATTCCAATAGCGCAGTCCCATCTTCTGAACCATTGCTTATTGTTACATAACCTGATGCGGGGTTTGGGTAAACATTGAGGCTATTCGGAAGTACCTGGTCGTTGATAGCTGTTGTTGTTTGAGCAGAATAGTACGTCTGATATTCATCAGACTTCACCCACTCTCCCATATTATAATTATACTCAACAAAACCTAGCATCTTATTCAAAAACATATTGTCGAATCCATATGGCAAAAACAAATCATTCAAAGTATAATTATTATCATAGCTAAATGCATCTTTAATCCCAGAAATCCAGTTTCCTGAGCTTTTAGTTAGATAAGTATAAGTTAATACTTTACTATTAGCATCACGTGTATATTCTCGTTTATAAGCATCGACCCACTGATCATCATTCCAATTATACCCTGTCACTATCAATTCCCCTCCTAAAGCATCATATGTATACTCCGTTTTATAATAATGCACCAAAGCTTTATTATTAGAATCCCAATAGAAATCTGTTGCTGAAAGAATCTGTCCGTTATTGTTATAGGTCGATACCGTTTTATAAACTGCTATAGTTGCCCATTGCATATAATAGCGATCCCAATTATGTTCCAATTTTTCCGTTTGGTTTCCATTACCATCATAGACATAGATTTGCCTGCTAAACTTATCCCATACTTCCGTACTACTGTTCCATGAATAATACTCAGAGTTTATTAATTTACCCTCTTTGTCATAAGTATAAGTGTTTTTACTCACCCCTTTCCATGGGCTATCCTCACTTTCTTTGCTAATGGCGGAGTCCGAGACCAGCAAACCGTTGGAGTACTTCATAAACATTTTATGTGAATACCAGCCAGCACCATTCTTATAGGTATAAAATCTTGAAGTTCGCTGACCATTGTCATTATAACTTAGTCTAGAAGTATTTTTCCAAGTACTTCCGTCTAAAATGTAACCCAACTCCTCAATCACCCTTTGAGACGTATTATAAATATATAATACTTTTGATTTCGAAGCGACCATACTATCCATTCGTTGTTTAGTAGAAGATTCTGTTCTTAATAATTGCCTGTCTGTCTGTTTTGCTATAAAACCATAAGGCAGAAAGTGATTAAATCTTTCATTTTTACTTTGTCCGAAAACAGACATACTGATCAATGATGCGACGAAGAGCGCAATTACTTTTTCCATTAGCTTAAATTAAATTGATTTATCTTATCTGTAAAAAAGAGCTACTATACCCATAATAATGGCGGCAAAAAAGAGACATACACCAATTACATGAAGCACTCTTAACAATGCAAGTTTAGAAAGAAAGGCTTTGTTTTCCGGTAAAGCTTCAGCTTCTCTGACAAGCCTGAATGACACTTTTTCATGCACATCCAATTCCAATCCCTCATGATAATATTTCGACTT
>CAZNHL010000061.1:0-7177 GCA_964572965.1 uncultured Bifidobacteriaceae bacterium | reverse complement strand
GTTACCAATTTTTTGAAGTCGAAAAATTGGTAACAGCGCCTAAAATAAAATAGAGCAAAATAAGTATAACCGGTATATAAGCAATCATTTAAAAGGACTTTGGCTTGTTAACAAAGTTAATCATCCTGAAAGAAAATAAAACCATACTTTATTAACTGTTTTTTATTATTACTAGATTTAAAGTCAATAAAAAAACTAACCTCATACGAATGAAAATCACTCACTTAATTTACGCTCTTGCGGCAGTCTCCTTTTTTGGCTGCAGCTCTCCTAAAGAAGAAGTAAATCCGGCATCGGCAGATAACCTGAAAGTTACAGCATCGGCAGGCTTACTTGATGTAAAAGGAAACAATAACAAATCAGCAAGTATACCGGGATCGGCTTCTTTTTCAGGTAAACGTATCGTTATTAATATGACCGACGGCAACAGAAACTCCGTTTTGATAAGCCTTGACACCCTAAAAGGTATTGTAGGTACTTACACAATTGATCAGACGCATAATACAACTACCGACACAGACCTTAGTATTGACCAGGCTCCTTATATCATAAATATTACTAAAGCCAGTACGATCAAGATAACCGGTTACGACAGAACAAATAATACCATCACGGGTGTATATGCACTTAACTGCTATGACTTTGCCGGTAAAGAAGTAATATTCACGGGTAGTTTCAATACTGTAGAGGTTAATCTACCACTAGCCAAGCGTTTCACTGCAACTGTTAACGGAAGCAATCTGGTAACAACAAGTATATCAAACCGGTACTACAATGCAGGAACCTCAACACCCTTGATTATAGCTAATAACAGCACTGGTAATATCAAAATCACAATCAATGAAGCATTGGTATCGGGAGCAACTTATGACTTAAGTAATTCAAACAGCAAAGGTACCGCAACTTACTATATTAACAGCGATGGCTACACCCTGAGTGTTAAATCAGGGAGCCTAAAAATTACTTCTTATAACTCAATCACTCACCGGTTAATAGGAACATTTGATTTTACGACCTCAAAATCAACAATAACCAATGGTACATTCAATGTAGTACTTGACTAAAAGAAACATATAAAAAAAGAGCCTTCCCGCATATAACGCGGGAAGGCTCTTTTTTTTACCCCTAAGGTATATTCATATACTTGTGCACTTGCAGCGAAATTTCCCATTCGGGATGCTGCATTACATAATCAATCACCATTGGAAGATTGTCTTTTTCTTTAGACCATTCCGGCTGTAAAAACAAACGGCATTGCGGACCTACCAAGGCTGCATATTTTTCAGCAAAGGCAAAATCACTTTTATTGTAGACAATCACTTTCAATTCGTGCGCTTTGGCAAAAATATCAGGATCAGGTTCTTTAAATTTCTTTGGAGAAAAACAGATCCATTCCCACTCGCCTGTTACCGGATAAGCACCGGAAGTTTCAATGTGGCGCTTTAAACCTTTGGCTTTCATCTCGTCCGTTAATCCGGAGAGATCATACATTAAAGGTTCGCCACCGGTAATAACCACATAAGGAGAAGGGTTTTCAGCAGCTTTCGCTACCATTTCTTTCACACTTACAATCGGGTGGGCATTAGCATCCCAGCTCTCTTTAACATCACACCAGGTACAGCCTACATCACAGCCGCCTAAACGGATAAAATACGCTGCTCTTCCCTGAAAGTAACCTTCACCCTGAACGGTATAAAAGGCTTCCATCAATGGAAGGTGTTGCAAATCTATTTTTTGAGCAGTAGAAGACAAGTATTTAGTGCTTTCTTGAGAATAACTTTATTGTCCAGGCCAGCGCAGTAATTCCTATAAGGGAAAATCTGATTGTTTCAGGCCACCAGAAATAGAATGAAGCCAGTACCAGCAACATCGCTATATAAGGAGTCAGGGAAAGTAACACCAAGCCTAGGCCTTTTAGTTTCTTTCCCCGATTATTTTCCATGATTATCCGTAGATTTCTTTTTTAGCAGCCTTCAGCGTGTTCGTCAACAATGAGCATATTGTCATCAGACCAACCCCACCGGGTACAGGTGTAATGTGGCTTGCTTTAGCGGCTACTTCATCAAATTTAACGTCGCCTTTCAGTTTGAAACCAGATTTTGTTTCAGTAGACGCAACCCTGTGAATACCAACATCAATTACTACAGCGCCTTCTTTTACCATTTCAGCAGTTACAAACTCTGGACGACCAATAGCTACTATCAGAATATCAGCTTTACTGGTAATCTCTTTGAGGTTTTGTGTTTTGCTGTGACAAATAGTTACAGTACTGTTACCAGGATATGTATTACGGGCCATCAAAATACTCATTGGAGAACCAACGATATGGCTACGGCCTAATACAACACAATTCTTCCCTTCTGTAGGAATTTTATATCTTTCAAGTATTTCTAATACACCATTCGGTGTTGCAGGTAAATAGGCAGGCATCGACAATGCCATTCTTCCTACGTTTGTCGGATGGAAGCCATCAACGTCTTTCTCCGGCTTTATACGGTGCATTACCTCGTCCACATTCAAATGTTTTGGCAATGGCAACTGAACAATGAAACCATCAATCTTCGGATCATTATTCAGGTCATCAATTGTTTTGATCAGTTCTGCCTGAGTAACGTTTTCATCTAAACGGATCAATGTTGAATCAAAACCAACTTTTTCACAGTTACGAACTTTACTTGCAACATAAGTTTCACTGGCTCCGTCGTTGCCCACCAGCACGGCAGCCAAATGAGGAACCTTTGCTCCTTTTTTCTTTATTTCAACAACTTCGGCAGCTATTTCCGCCAATATCTCTTCTGAAAGTTTTTTACCGTCAAGCAGTTGCATGCTATATAATTATGGTTTTGTTGTAATTCTTATTAACCAGCCATTGTCAGTAAAGTACCTTGGCTTTTCTGCAAATATAAGTTCTCCTATTCCGTAAGTGGCCAGCCCGACTCCAAGGGATATTCCAAAATTGGTAGCAAAGGAGTTATCGCTCCCGTCATATAGATTCCTGAACAGGAAAAATGTACCTACCGCTGTTCCAAGTCCATATACCTGTTTAAGTACAGGCCTTAGCTTCGAATATTTTGAAAATGCTACGATATCCAGCATCCGCACTTCTTTATACCTTTCTCTGAAACCTTCTGTAAGGGAAACCACAACAGAACTATCAGTAACGATCATTACTCTTCCGGATACTCTTTCTGTTTGACCCAGATAACCCCTATACTGCACAAGTAACAAATCATCCTGCACTACATTGATTACCTTCTTTCTACCGGCAGTCTGTTCAAATTGCAATATGTACTGTGCCTGACCTGAAAAACACCCCAGACACAATACTAAGAACAAAACTGAGTAAAAAGCACTCTGTTTCATACTTAGTCAAGTTTCAGAACTGCCATAAACGCCTCTTGCGGGATTTCTACACTTCCGACCTGACGCATACGTTTCTTACCTTTCTTCTGCTTTTCAAGCAATTTACGTTTACGGGAAATATCACCACCATAACATTTCGCCAATACGTCTTTACGCATCGCTTTCACTGTTTCACGGGAAATGATCTTAGCACCGATGGCTGCCTGAATAGCAATTTCAAACTGCTGGCGAGGAAGTAATTCTTTTAATTTTTCACAAAGTTTTTTACCCCAAACATATGATTTAGAACGGTGAACGATAGCAGACAATGCATCTACTTTCTCTCCATTCAGCATAATATCCAGTTTCACCATGTCTGACTCCTGATATCCGATCAATTCGTAATCAAGCGAAGCATAACCACGTGAAATTGACTTCAGCTTATCGAAGAAGTCGAAAACCATTTCAGCAAGAGGCATTTCAAAAATCATCTCAACACGGTCGGCCGTTAAGTAATTCTGAGTTTTCAGCATCCCGCGTTTCTCCATACACAAAGTCATGATACCTCCGATATAATCAGACTTGGTAATGATCTGTGCTTTGATGAATGGCTCCTCTATATAATCTATTTTAGAAGGATCCAGCATTTCTGCCGGCGCATTTACAATATGCTTCTCTCCTTTAGTATCGAACGTCCAGAACTGTACAGAAGGTACAGTTGTGATAACCGTCTGGTCAAATTCTCTTTCAAGGCGCTCCTGGATGATCTCCATATGAAGCATACCAAGGAAGCCGCAACGGAAACCAAAGCCTAAAGCAGCAGAAGTTTCTGGCTCCCACACAAGCGAAGCATCATTCAGCTGAAGTTTCTCCAATGCATCTCTTAAATCTTCAAAATCAGTAGTATCAACAGGATAAACACCGGCAAACACCATTGGTTTTACATCAGAGAAACCTTTGATTACTTCTTTTGTTGGGTTAGCAACTGTAGTAATTGTATCACCTACTTTTACTTCTTTCGCAGTTTTAATACCTGAAATCAGATAACCTACATCGCCAGCCTCAATAACAGCTCTAGGCTCTTTATCAAGACGAAGTACACCGATTTCGTCTGCTTCGTATTCCTTACCGGTTGCAACGAATTTTACTTTATCACCTTTTTTGATAGTACCGTTGTTCACCTTGAAGATTACTTCGATACCGCGGAAAGGGTTGAAAACCGAGTCAAAAATCAAAGCCTGCAATGCAGCATCTTTATCACCAACAGGTGCCGGAATTCTTTCAATAATTGCCTGCAAAATCAAATCTACCCCAGTGCCGTCTTTTCCTGAAGCATGGATAATCCCGTCTCTGTCACAAGCTAACAGGTCTTCCATCTGATCTTTGATTTCTTCCGGCATTGCTCCCGGCAAATCAATTTTATTTAATACAGGAATTACAACCAGGTCATGCTCAAGTGCCAGATACAGGTTTGAAATGGTTTGCGCCTGAATACCCTGTGCCGCATCAACCAACAAAAGTACTCCCTCGCAAGCTGCAATGGAACGGGAAACTTCATAAGAGAAATCTACGTGTCCGGGAGTATCAATTAAGTTTAATGTATATTTTTCACCATTGTAGATGTAATCCATCTGTATAGCATGGCTCTTGATCGTAATACCACGTTCGCGCTCCAGATCCATATTATCAAGGAGCTGCGCCTGCATTTCGCGTTTCGTTACAGTTTGTGTAAACTCTAACAAGCGGTCAGCAAGGGTACTTTTACCATGATCAATGTGAGCTATGATACAGAAGTTTCTGATATTTTTCATTCAGTTTGTCCTTAATTAGTAGGGCATTAATATGCAATAACCACAAAAATAATAAAATAAGCGGTATTTAAACAAAAAGCTCAATGCTAAGAACCCTAAATTAAGAGACTATTTTCTAATGCTGTTTTAAAACAGGCTAAATCAACAACAGGCATTCACTATTGTCAATATTTTTTATCAAATTGCATAGCAGATTGCTCTAACTAAATTGGGATTTTTCACGTAAAAAACATAACTAAACAAATTTTTCAATTTTACCATAATGAAGGAAATAGTCGAACGGATTTATTACTCATTTCCTGCACAGTTATTGATCAATAATTTCAAAAAAAACCAGATTATCCTTCTGGTTTGGCTGTTTTTATTTGGTTTTGTAAGCATGGACTTCGGAAGGAGATTTGGGATTCCTTACTTATTCCTTGATCCTGAATACCTTAACAAGGTTGATTTCAAATCTTTATTGATTATGGGTACTGCTTTCGGAGCGTTTTCGATGGCTTTCCATATCACCAATTATATTCTTGACAGCTCCCGGTTTTCATTCTTAGGCACTCTTTCAAGACCTTTTGGAAAGTTTCTGTTAAATAACAGTGTCATTCCTGTCATATTCCTGACAGTATACCTGGTTTCATTTGTGCGCTTTCAAACACGAAGCGGCTTACAATCCGGACACGAAATTTTTGAAGAAGCCCTTGGCTTTATCCTTGGCTATATAGGCGTACATATTATCTTTTATCTTTATTTCCGCTATACCAATAAAGACATTTTTAAAATTATTGCCACCAATCTCAATACAACTTTAAAGAAAACAACGATTAGCCGGGTACATGTAATGCAACAATACAAATCCCGGAAAAAGAAAAACCGCGTAGACTCCTATTATGACCTTCCATTCAGGTTTGTGAAGGTAGACAAGGATACCTACTACGAGAAACAGCATATTCTGAAAGTTTTTGACCAAAACCATCTGAATGCCGCTTTCATACAGCTGATGGGCTTTTTAACTATTTTAATACTGGGTCTTTTCAAAGACAATGAGTATTTTCAGATTCCTGCCGGAGCGAGTGCATTGATCCTGTTTTCTCTATTTGTATCTATTACCGGTTTTCTATCTTTCTGGATGAGAGGCTGGGCAATCAGCGGTGTAGTTATCTTACTGGTAACCATCAACTTTCTGAGCACCAAAAAGATTTTTGATCTTCAATATAAAGTATTTGGTATTAATTACGATGCCCCTATGGCAGAGTATTCGCCCGAAAGGATTGACAAACTGGCAAGTCGCGAAAACTTTAAAAAAGACTATGACAGTACTGTAATTATATTAGAAAACTGGAAGAAAAAATTCCCGCCGGGTGCAAAACCGAAAATGATCTTTGTATGCACCAGTGGTGGTGGCCAAAGAGCTGCAGCCTGGGCATTAAGAACATTACAGGTTTCAGACAGCCTTACCGGGGGCAACGTAATGAAGCATACGATGCTTATTACAGGCGCTTCCGGTGGTCTTATTGGGGCAAGTTTCTTTAGAGAACTGGTTCTTCAACGTCAACAGGCACAAATTAATAACCCTTACAACGACAAATATTTCGAACAATTAACCAAGGATGTATTGAACCCGATTACATTCAGCCTTGTGGTAAACGATATCTTTTTCCGTTCTCAAACCTTTAAATACGGAGGTTACGAGTATGCGAAAGACCGTGGTTACGCTTTTGAAAAAATTGTCTGCAATAATACAGAGCAGGCATTTCCCAAACGAGTAGCAGATTATAAAAACGTCGAACACAATGCTCAGATCCCAATGCTGATCATTTCACCTACTGTAATTAATGATGGCAGGAAGCTCTATATTTCCCCCCAGAACATTTCATACATGTGCAGATCCGAAAACTCTTTCGATCATCTTACCAATCAGAAAGTAAAAGGGATAGAATTTAACCGCTTTTTCAAAGATCAGGACGCCCAAAACCTGGGCTATATGAGTGCTTTGCGTATGAGCGCTACATTCCCTTACATTACACCAAACG
>CAZNHL010000060.1:24409-28462 GCA_964572965.1 uncultured Bifidobacteriaceae bacterium | reverse complement strand
CTGTTATCTCAAAATTTGTACTTTTTATTAACTATACAAAGATATGAGGTTAGCGTAGCCAACTTGGACCAGTTTTTTGTTAAGCTTGCAGCTTATGTGAGTAGAGATTGATTGGTTGTTTTCAGCACAAGTTACACTTCGTTAAACTTGCGCTAGATGGGACTTCAATTACTCAGGTAAAAGTATCAAAGATTTTATTTTTGAGAGCAATAAGCTGGGGCAGATCAACTTTACTGCTTCGTTGGAGTTTGCACTGGCAAGTTTGTCTTGATATTTTTACATAAAATTGAAATAGTATAGTCCTGTAAGAACAAGTACTAAAATTATAGTATACGCTAATTGCTTTTGCTTTTTGTTGATATTAAATAATTCTAATGTCAACTGAAGGTTTAGAAAAATAATAGCTAAGCCAAAGCATATCAAGGTAAATAATTGTGCCGGGAAAGCAGGCTTGTTCATGAAATAGGTTTCTAATAATGCCTGCAATAGACCTGCAATAAGAAGTGTTTGTACGATTATCCAGCCAATGATTTTTCTGAAAATCAAACCAATTGAAGCAGTTATAACTATTAAATCGCAAATGATTTCTCCGGGATTAAATGCACTTTGACGGGTAATGTCCTGGAATAGTTCCAGAGAGATTAGTATACTTAAAGTAGAACCGATCAGGGTGATTAATAACTTAAGAATAAAGGGGGCTTTCATTTACTACTGGAAATAGTTGTATGATACATTTTATCTCCAAGCCTAAAGTCGTGATGAATGTCTGGGTAATGCCGGACATCTAAAAAGGTCTGAAATTGGGCCTGCTTGCAAATGGCCAGAATGACCATGGGATAGAGGATAAGATAATTAAAAGACCGATTGTAAACCAAACAGCCATCGTCTTAAATTTCTCCCTATCTGTTTGTTTGCGCTTTGCTTTTGCTGAACCGATGCTGATAACAATAATAGCTGTGAGCATCATTAAACTATGTTCCATTCCAAAAAAACGGATATCTCTCTGGTGAACAGCCTCTTTGAAGTGATGCAGGAAATAATCAATGATCGGGCTTATATAATAGAGAGTAAGTCCGAGCATAAGCTGAATGTGGACAATGGTTGCTGTCCAATGTCTTAAAGCATTGTCAAATGTGGAAAAGGCGGCGTTTGAAAACCAGCCTTTATAAGCTCTGAAAATTGCAAAAAGCAAACTTGCTAATACAAACCAGCGAACTAATGAATGCAGTGGCAGTAATATTGAATACATTTTAGTAGTTGTTGGAGTGTATATATAATACTGGTAAATGTTTCTTATCCGGAAAGAAAACTATACTAAAGCATTCTCTGGCTTTTTACCGGCATTTTCGTGCACATTCTCTCCACTGATAATTTTTGAAAATCTGAGCTTTTTTCTGATAAAATAACTTTCAAGATAATTGTATGATATTGTTGAAATCAAGACTGATAATCCTATGCTAAGAGCATACTGAATAATCCAGTTAGTGATTGATATATAGCTTAAAAGTTTAAGGGATATTGCAATTGCTATAACGTGGTACATGTATAAGCCATATGATATTTTTCCAAGAAACTTCAGTGGCTGTATTTCCAGGTTGATGATTACCTTGGGGTTTGTGGCAAGGTTTAAAATAATAATACCAAAGAGGATGCTGTAAACTTCATTTATGTATGGAAGGTCTACTCCGAGGAACAATAAAAGTAATGTTAAGGGGAATACGATTAGCTGCAAAGGTTTGTAATACAATAGTTGAACAATAGGGTGTTTTTTGTGGTACAAAAATGCAAATACTCCTCCCATAGCAAGGCAGTCAATGTGCATGCCGGTAACTATTTCACTAATAATTTCCAAGGAAGGATTCCAGTATATGTTTTTTTCAACAAAGGGAAATATTGTCTGGTCTAAAAGATAATACCCTATGGTAGCTGTGCCCAAAAGTATTGCTTTATTTTTGCACTTTTTCATTAATACCGGCCAGAATAAATAGAATTGTTCTTCTACACCTACAGACCAGGTTTGGCTCACATAAGCTACCGGTGAATACATGACTAAAGCTATATTAGGGAAAAAAAGCAGAAAAAGGGTGATTTTGGGGATCCAGTTAGAGAATACATTGTCCGAGAGTTCATTAATATGAAAAAACGGGATATGAGGAAGTGCTAAAAAGCTTAATGCTATCACTAAATAGTACAAAGGCCAGATTCTTAACAGGCGTCTGATGTAAAAATCTTTTATGGCAATTGTTTGTGTCTGCTCTTCTTCAACTAATAAAAGGTAAGTAATCAGAAAACCACTTAATACGAAAAATAAAATGACACCGGTATGTCCTGCTTTTCCCAGAGAAGGTATGTCGGTCCAGAGGTTATCCAAACCCTGAAAGTGTTTAATTTGCTCTATATGGCTTATTATAACTATAAGTACTGCCAGAAACCTTACTCCATTTAAATTGGGGAAGTATACTTTTGTCATGAATGTGATTAGCTAGGAACGTTAAAATTAGCTACTTTTCTTGTAAAGATAAAAGTGGTATAGTGTATTCGGGCAATTGAACTCTCCATAGCAAAGTTGTAATTCCTTTCAATGTCTGCTGTTCCATTTAAATATCAGGACTTTACCAGATAGCAATAGAGTAAGAATAATTAATGCAGTCTGTTACTATTACCTTCTTCTAATTGAAAGACGAATGGAGCTTCAAAATAAGCCAACGTAGGGTTAATTTTTACAAGACCAATTCACAATACAATCTGTCCAGCGTTTTTTGCGGGTCAATGCAGAGGCCCGGGTGGACTTTAGATGCCTGCACGGTGGTACTGCGTGTAGCTGTGAGCCAACGGAAACGGGAGGCAATCGGAAATTGCCCAATGGTGCCACCTTCTGCTGCTCCGGCGCAGATTTTTACGATGGACTGAAGGTAGTCTTTGACTTCGTTCACATCCAGTTTGTCATACAGGCAATGCAGGCGTTTTTCATCCAACTGATATTTTACCTGGAGGAATTTTTGTGACGAACAAAATACGATGACGCCTACATTCAGAAACTCTTCGCGTTCCACCCGTGGCATCACTCTGATGACGGCGTACTCAAATAAGTGCTTCTCTGGCATTGTTGGCATCTTTTACAAATGTTTCTGAATTGGCAAGGCGGGTTTCTAAAAAGCCTGCATACACTTTACGACGGTCTTCGGCAGTTTCGTCAATGGTATCAGCAGTGAGCCATTCGTCCGGGATCATTGCTACTATGGCTCTGATATGTGCATTGGTCAGCTTATTCCTGAAGTCAGTGTTTACGGCTTCCATTTCTGTTGCCTGGCGCAAAAGCACATGGTCTTTTACCTGCGGAAATGGTTTTAATGCTTGTTCCTGCCAGTTGTCCCAGGTGTGGTGGAAGTAGAGTGCCGCACCATGATCGATCAGCCACAGTTCTTTATGCCAGATAAGCATATTGGTATTGCGGGCTGTACGGTCAACATTGGTCACAAGAGAATCCAGCCAAAGAATCTGAGAAGCAGTTTTTGCGTCGACCGTTGTTACAAGCGGATCAAAAGTGATGGCACTGCTCAGGTAATGGACGCCAAGATTGAGCCCGCCACTGGCGCGCAATAAATCCTGTATTTCTTCGTCTCCTTCTGTTTTACTTAGTATGGGATCAAGAATAGCAAATACCATTTCAGGCATGCGCAGTCCTAGTATTTTAGTGATTTCTGAGGTGATTAGTTCGGCAATAAGCGCTTTTACACCTTGTCCGGCACCGCGAAATTTGAGTACATAAAGAAAATCGTCGTCTGCTTCTATGATGGCTGGCAATGAGCCACCTTCACGCAGCGGAGTGACATATCGTGTTACATTGACGGTCCGTAGTTCCGATTGGCTAACATCCATAACAGGTAATTAAAAGCCTTTTTGTGTTAATCATTCGAATTTAAAACCTTTTTCGGTTATGCGGATGGATATCTGGGAATTTGTTGCATTGTACCGTAGGGGCGTAATTGTATCAGGACTGTCTTTCTTCAAATGAGGTTGTTTGTAATTCAGTGATTGCCTGAATAATTATTA
>CAZNHL010000060.1:13636-24399 GCA_964572965.1 uncultured Bifidobacteriaceae bacterium | reverse complement strand
ACGGCAAGTTCGAGTGTAAAATAGATGAATCCTGAAATAGTTATTTGATGATACAGGTAAATAAGCACCCCGGCCGTGAGGCAAGAATAGACGAGGTTTGCAATTGCAATAACCCTCAGATATGGTTTAGGGTTTTCTGTTATGCGCCAAAAGCACAAAAATGAGTAAAGGGAAAAAAGGCCTGCAATGAAGGATAGAAAATATAAGACCTTTTGTGGCATTCCAAAAGTGGCTTCAAATCTGCTCAGGACTAATCCTAATAGTAAGGCAGACACTAGTGCTCCTAAACTATCTATTAAAAAAAGTTGATTCGGGCTTAGTCTCTGCGGCATTTTATCAGGATTTGTGAATACGGTCAACAGTGATAATCCTAAAGGTATTAGAATTGATTGTTATTCTGATGTTGTTTTCTGTATTCAAAACATAGAAATTCTTGCCAACCTTTTGAAAAGAAATTTCAGAAGTGTCTTTCAGGATACCAAGAAGTATTGATTCAATTTCTGATTTTGAATATTTGCTATTCAGTTTTTTGTTTATCCTGTCGTAGACAAGTTCTGTGTAGCAAATCTTGTTGAGTATTTCTGATTTTGGGGTCATTTGTTTTTGATGTGTAATAAAGCGGCAGATATTACTTTGTCATTTTGAGAGATAATATCATCCCATGAATTATCTATAGGTAAGTCGACAGGAATTCCTTTACCTTCATAAATTTGTTCGTTTGGGGCATATACTTTTTCTGTAGAGTATTGTAGTTTCCAGCCATTAGGAAGTGTATGGGTTTTACTGTTGGCAAATGCTCCCCAGGAAGGCTCTCCAATGATATAAACACCCGGAATTTGTTTTAGCATCAATATAAAATGTTCGGCAGCACTTCGTGCAACTTTGTTGGTCAACACAATGATAGGAATGTTGAGTTGATCTCTTCCCTGTGGTTGAATATAATGCTCCACAGGTGAGAGGCTGTCTTTTGCTGTTTTAAAAGTAAGATTAAGAGAGTATGTTTTTTTCTCTTTGGTAAGTCTGTTAGCAATGATTTCCCCATATTCCGGATTGCCTCCCATGCAAGAACGTAAGTCAATAATCAGTGCTTTTGAATCTTTGAAATCTTGTACAAGACTGTCGATCAGCAGTGCTATTTGTGCAGAATGTTGGCGGGATACTCTGTGGCTGAATTTAAACTCAAAGCGTATAATGTTGAGATAAGCAATTTGTGAAGATTTAGCATACCTCATCATAGGCTGACCCTCATCAAAAAAACGGCTTTGTATTTTAGTGAAACCTGCTTTATAGAGTGTTTGATCACTGTTGGCCCAGAAAACCTTTTGCAGTGAATCTGAATGAAATATTTTATGCCAGTTGAGTGGAGTACTAAGTGCATAGCAGCGATTCTTTCCGGCATAAAGCCTGACATGAAAATCGTTAAGCTCTGAGATCATTTTGCAGCTGAAATTGCCTAATTCTTCAGTATCTATACTGGTTACAATCTGAGATTTGTATTTCAGATAAGCTGAGTCCAGGTTATAATAACTACGGCATTTAAAAAGTGGGTAGTTCTCCTTTAAGGTAGTATAGATTTCATCATAGACTCTGATGTTCATTTTGGTACTGCTCTTCTGTTGAGCCAGACACAGCAGAGAGTTCAATGTAAGTAAGATGGTGGTTAATAGCTTAGTCATCTTATTTAAGCCTTCCAGAAGTAATGCAAAAACTCAGTGTCTTTTTCCCATCCGAGCTTTTCGTAAAGTTTTTGGGCCGGGTTGTTGCTGGCGGTGGAAAGTGAAAGCCCTTTCATATTCTGTTTGATGGCGAAAGCCTGTGCATGTTCCAGAATAGCCTTGCCAATACCAGTTCCTCTTGTTTCCGGAACTACATAGAGGTCGTTCAGTATATAAAGTCTTTCGGCCGTTACTGAAGAAAAGGAGGGATAAAGTTGTGTGAAGCCTACTGCTTTATCATTGGTGTCTAAAGCCAAAAATATGACAGATTCGTTGTTTTGGAAACGTTCTGTAAGGAATTTTTTGGCTTTTTCCAGGTCTGAAGGCTGACCGTAGAAAATTCTGTAGGCATCAAAAAGAGGTGCTATTTGGCTGATATGCTGTATGTTTGCTCTGATTATTTTCATGATTTTAATTTTTAACTATTCAATTACTGAAGGCTCAGAGTTGAGCTCTGATTTCAGCAATTTTCGTGGCCCTTCGGTTATATTTTAAGTTTTCTCATTTCTCTCGCAATGCCCAATGAAGCAGGATCTCCTTTGGCTTCCAGTGCATTGATAATCAAATGCAGGTTTTTTTCGTCTCTGTTCTGTGAAAGCTTAAAGGCTGACTGAATTTCTCTAATGTTGATTTCAAATCCAACTATGCCACGGATTTCTCTGTTCATGGTTTCTGGTGACATTTCTTCTACGGAAACCGGTTTCTCTGAACCCGCTTCGTACTTGTTTACCAGATTTTTGAGGGAGTTCAATAATGCTTCTCCTTCAATTATTCTGATTTTGCCATAGATATGTACAGCTATATAATTCCAGGTAGGTACGTTTTCATGGTCGTACCAGGAAGATGAAATATAAGCCTGCGGCCCGGAGAAAATAGCGAGTACTTCACCTTCATCACTGAAGTTTTTCCACTGAGGATTGGCTTTAGCAATATGGCCGGATAGCACCTGTTCTCCCTTTTCATTTTTATTCAGTTGCAGGGGAATATGTGTGGCCAGTAGTTTATCGTTCTGGTTACTGACCAGAATACCAAAGCCGTTGTTGTGAATGAACTCTTCAACTTCGGTAATGTTGTTATTCTGTGAAAAAGGGGAGATATACATGTCGGATGGTTGTATTAATTTTTTTATTCGTAAAGAGATGGTGGTACCCTGTTTTCGGAAAGAACAAGGCGGAACCCGAAACAATTGTTTTTGTCTATAGGATTGCGGTCGGACCGTTTGGTGATGTTACACGTTCTATTATCACCGTACCAGTTTCCTCCTCGGATGACACGATTTGAGTAATCGGTTGGCCATAATCCGGGGTTTTCGAGAGATTCATCGGCATAATAGCTGGTATATTTATCCTGACACCATTCTGAAACATTACCACTCATGTCGTACAGGCCTAGTTTATTAGGTTTTTTTTGTCCCACAGGATTTGTCTTGCCATTTGAGTTCGCATTGTACCAGGCCACATCATCTATTTGATTACTACCACTATACGTATGATTGTTTTCTTTGCCGGCACTTCTGGCTGCATATTCCCATTCAGCTTCGGTGGGCAGGCGATAACTTTTCCCTGTAAGCCGATTGAGTTCTTTTATGAAAACCTGTATTGAAAAGAAATCTATATTTTCTACCGGGCAAAGCATTGACTCTTTAAAATGACTTGGGTTAAAACCCATTATTGCCTCCCATTGTTCCTGAGTTACTTCATATTTACTTATCTGATATTCATCTAATGTAACTTTGTGCCTGAACTTCTCATTTGCTTCAGACTTGTTATTACCCATCATAAAAGTGCCACCTTTTATAGTTACCATATTTTCGCCAAAGGAAGCCAGCAAGCGTTTTTGCAGCGCAATTTTCTGCTGCATAATTAATGACCAGGAGTTTTCATCCTGAGGGTATTTTTTTAGCCTTTCATTGAACATTATTACTGAGCTGTATTGTTTGTCGTTAGGTGCATCCCGTTTGGTCTCCTGCAGATATGCTTTTACAAATTTTTGTAACGAAGACAATAAGCTATATTGATTATTGTCTATATAAAGCTTGTCGGGGTTAAACAAATTGCCATAACAATGTACTAATAGATATAATGATCTTTGGTCCGATCCGTAAAGGCTGATATACTTATTTAGTTGATTTTGGGAAGCCTGGTAGTTATGGCTGTTAAAAGCAGTTTCTGCAATTTTGAAGACGGAATCAGCAGCTGAATTTTGTGCTGAAGAGAAATTGTAATATAATAAAGTAAAAAGAAGTAAGAATATTTTTCGCATTAGCTTTAGTGTTTAATGACTATTGAACGTATTTCATTAAACACTATTATTTATAATCGAATTCTAAAAGCTGAAACTCGTCGTAGTTCAGTGGTATTGCACGTACCAGCACAAATCCGTTGTCTGTCATGTATTTAAGCTGAGTTTCTTTGTTAATATGGTTGGGGCATGCCGGAGCCTTGGTCGTTTCATCTTTCATGATATCGACAATGTACAATTTTCCTCCTTTTTTGAGGCTTATTTTTAAATCCTGCAGCATTTCATTCGGGTATGAGAAATGATGAAAGGTGTTCCTGATAATGATCTTGTCAAATTTTCCTTTTGGTAAATTAGCTGATTTGGTGTCGCCTAAAACCGCCAGATAAGTAATATTCTTGCTGTCATAGAGGTCTAGCAAAGCGAGTTTAGTTTGCAATTTGCCGACCATAACAGCATTGATTTCATTGGTATAGGCAGTGATATTGTCACTATATTTAGAAAGTGCTCTTATGAAGTAGGCGCTTCCTGTACCAATATCTGCAATTATCTCACCTTTCTTTAGATTGTATTGTTTGATTTCTTTTTCAAAGACATCATCGTTTTCTTTTATTTTTTCAGCATTGTAATAGTCAATGTTTTTATTCGTAGCGAATTTACAAACTTCTGTTGCCCATTTTTCAGATTCTATGATAGCGGTATTTTCAAGGTTGAATTTTTTGTCGAGATCATAAAGCGATGCCAGGGGAATGAGATTATTGAATGGCATTACGTATCTGGAATCTAGTGTTCTTGTTTTAACAGAAACATCATTGGGAGTATTATTTACTGCTAAACTGATTAGTTCTTTAAAAACTTGCTTTTCGTCGGCAGACAGGCTTGAATTTTCCACAACGGTTTGCAGGCTGTCTGTTGTTTTTCTATGACCTTCAAGCTTATTGATAGCGTTTTTGTGTTTTTTGATGTTCTCCTGATAGTTTTCTATACTGCCAAGTACAGGTGCCAGTCTTTCATTCAGAATTTCTTCGGAGCAGGTACTTCCACTTTGCCCCAATGAGGCAAAGTGTAGAGTTATAAACAACACAAACAGTAAACAGGTTTTCATAGACCCAATTGATCCATTTTGGCTTCTTCATACTTGCTGTCTTCGGCAGGGTATCTGATAATATCATTGTAAGTGCCTTTTTCCCTTGCCATGCCCCAGATCAGACTTTCTCCTGCGGGAACGATGTCTGGCTGGTTTTTATAGACAGGATCTTTATATGCTTCAGATGCATTGATTACTTCCCAACCTTTATCTTTAAACATCTGAATAAGATCGTCTGTGAACAAAGCTGCTGCCAGATTATGGTGAAGTAACAGTGAATGATTGATTTGTCTGCCGGTAAGTTTTACAGCAAGATCATTATAGAATACAGCCTTTTCATAGAGATGGTCGAGGTAAAATTGTCTGTAAGCCGCAATATCTGCATTCGGGTCAGCTTTTAAACGTTTGACAAGGCGAGCGTCAACAGCCCAGTCAGATGCGTCAATAGTTACATAGCCATTCTGATAATGTTGTTCAGCCAGAAAATTCCTGAAATTGTCACGCTTTTCTTTGGTATCACCTTCTTTCAGGTAAGGGAAACGGAACATTTTTACATAGTTCTTATAACCTCTGATCAGCGAATCGTTTTTTAGAAAATCTGCTTTGTAGTCTTCAAAAGTACTTTTGTTGTACGAGTTGTGACTGTAAGTATGGTTGCAGATATAATGTTCTGCATTGCTCCATGATTCTAATACTTTCTTTCCATTCGGATTGTCCAGTCCGCTACCTTTGGCAAAAAGGATTGCCTGTACTTTATTCTTGCTAAGGTTCGCTAATAACTTTGCATTCCATTCCGGTCCGGTATAGCCAGGCATGTCATTGATTTTTCCGTCATCATAGGTAAGGCATAGACGGGGTTTTACTTTTGTTTTTACTAACGGCTTGAAAGAAAGTAAAATACCTGCTGCTAATGTTATAAACCCGAGTAATGCCGTGCTCTTAATAGTATTTGAAAGCTTCATATGTTTAGTCAAAAGTTGGTTATAGGTAGCCCTTGGAAGGGGGGCAAAGATAAGTTTTTAGTCGTACTGATTTTTCATTTAATCAAATAAACGGTTTAGTGTTTAAATAGAAAAACGAATTCTATTTAAACTGCTATTCCTGGTATAGAACCGGCTATTGTGTCTGCTAAAGAGGGGAAATGAGTTTGCAGATAAAAACGGTGGTTATGCAGTTAATAATTGTATTTAGATAGATTATAGCACGCAAGCCTCGATCTTTTTTTTAGTTTTAAGTTATCATTATGAAGAGGCGTAATAAAATTATTATCCATGTTGTTTTCTGGCTGCTTTGTGCAAGTATGTCTACATGGGCATGGGGGGAGCCATATTACAATAAGGATTATGCGGTGGCATTTTTTCGCATCCAGTTTGGAACGCAGTTTTTCAATGCACTCTATTTCTATCTCAATTATTTTTTATTGGTTCCTTTGTTCCTGGATAAGAAATATTGGTTGTTTGGCTTTTGGTCAATTATTCTGTTTGGGTTTCACTTGTACTGCGATTTTTGGAATTGGAATCTGACGTTGGACTCTGTAGACACCAATCAGTTTGGAGCGATGGTTAATGAGTGTATTTTTTATGGAATGGTAGCTATCGGTTTCAGGATGATGGAAGGCTGGGCCGGCAGTGAACAGCAAAAGCAGGACCTGGAAAAAGAATTGAAACAGACCGAATTGCTGTTCTTACAGTCACAGATGAGTCCGCATTTTTTGTTTAATACGCTCAATAATATCTATGGCTTATCATTGAACAATTCCCCAAAAACCAGTGTGGCAATTAGTCAGCTGAAAGACCTGATGCGCTATTTTCAGTATTTTGAAAAAGGAGGTAAGATCTTACTTGCTAAAGAACTTTTATACCTGGAAGGCTTTATAGAGCTGCATAGAATGAGAAATTCTGTAGATATTGTTTTTACGCAGAATTTATCAGCAGACCTGAACCATATTTATATAGAACCGATGCTTTTATTGCCGTTTGTAGAAAATGCCTTTAAACATGGAGATTTGAACCAGCGTATTGAAGTAGGCCTGGATGTGAGTGCTCAACGCGTCAATTTTTCGGTAAAAAATAATATCAGTCTGGCTAAACGCAAAGATGCAGTAGGAGGGATTGGGGTCAAAAATATTGAGAGAAGGCTAGAGTTGTTGTATCCTCAAAAGCATCATATCCGGATTGAAAACCAAAATGATATTTTTTTCCTGAACATGACTATTAATCTGGTATGATCGATCAGCGCAAAGTAATTGTATTACACATCGTGTTCTGGGTTTTAAACACCCTTAACATTGTTTTATTCTGGGGTTTTGATGAAGACATAGGGAAGCTCTACATGATTATCCCTTTTTATATTAATTATTTTATTCTGGTTCCGCACCTTTTACGGAGAAATAAACCTGTATATTATTTGTTGTGGTTTCTGGCTGTGTGGTCAGTCATGATTGGTGCCCGTGCCGTTTATTATCTGCTGATTGATTATTACTATGTAAATGTTGACCTGAATGCCCGGACCTTGTTTTCTATTGGGGCTTATGTCTCTTTTTATTACATCGCAATCAGTACAGGCAGCCGCTTATGGGTTTACTGGCTTGAAAACAAGCGTATCAGTCATGAACTGTTTTTACGAAAAATAAATACACAGCTTCAGATGGTAAAGTCAAATGTAAATATCCCTTTTATATTAAATACACTCAGCAATATTGAAGACCAGGCAATAGTAGCTCCTGAAAATGCCCAAAAGCCGGTAATAGCACTCTCGAATGTATTAAGGTACGGCCTCTATGATTCTCAGTCAGAACAGGTTGCTTTAAGGAATGAAATAGAAATTCTGAATGACTATTTCTCTCTTGTAAATCAAAATCACTCTGAGTTTTCCCTTGAGTTACAAATTAAGGGACAGTTGGACGGACAGGTATTGCCACCCAATATTATAGTGAAGTTTGTTGGTAACTGGAAAAGTAATTTTGAGAATGAGTTAAAAGGACAACAGGTTATTACAATTGAAAACCGGTTGAAGCAAATTGTGATAAATGTGCCTGTTAAAAATGTTTCTGACCGTTTTCTAGTGGAATTGGAAGAAAAGTTTGTACGGCCGGAGCAGAAAGGTTTTACTATAAGTTATTCGTTGAAAAATGAGCAACTGATGCTGGTTATAAATAGTTTATAGCCATTGAAAGTGACCCACTTTCAATGGCTATAGTTTAACGTCTTCCGTACCCTCTGTTTTGTTGCTGAACTTCAGCAACACACCTTTTATATTCTGTAAAGTGTTGATCTTCAGGAATAATGTTCATGACTTCTTTGTCGCGTTGCTGCGCTAACTGAACAATTGTTTCTACATTGCTTTGTTGGCCATATAGTTTTTTAACATCATCCATATAGTCGCTCAGAATATCTGCAATAGCCTTTTTCTGTTCAGGAGAAAGTGTTACGTTTTCACTCAGTTTGTTTACCATAATTTCGGCTTTTATCTCTGATTCGGTTTTCATGGTTTTTCCGAAAGAGTCTTGTTGGGCCATAGCTGGTTGAAGGTATAAAAAGCTGATTAGTATTAATGCAAAGTATTTCATAAATGTGTGTGATTTATAGTTTGTTATTTCTGAAGTGCATATCATTTTTGTGACGGTTTTTTAATTCATCAAGAGTACTTTTTTTTAATGGCTTGTTAAGAACAAGCATAAAAGCAGAGGCAATGAATATTACAATAAATAATACTCTTAGAGCGTAAGGGTATTCTTGTAATGTTCTTTTAAGACCGGATAGCTGTTTACGGGTTTGATAAACGCTGTCCTCAAGTAATTCGCTGATAGTGATTTCTCCCATGACCTTATTGTTTTAATCAAATTAACGGAACAGTTTCGTGATGGGAAAATGAGTTCTATTCAAGCTGGTATTCCTTATGTAGATAGTCTGTTTGTGTCTATAAATACCCGGAATATTGTTTGCAGATAAAAATGAGGGGTATGCAGTCGTTAATCTGATTTAGATAGAATATACTCGTAAAACACAGCCATTTTTTATAGTTTTAAATAAAAAGGAATGACCAGATTACAGACAATCATAGCACACGTGACATTTTGGTTGCTGAGCGGTACTATGTCTGTGTTTTTGTGGGGGATAACTTTCTACAAAGAGGACGCTTTGATACCCTGGCTGATAGATGTCATATCAACACATCTGTCAGTGATTTTATATTTCTACATTATTTATTTTTTACTGGTTCCACGGTTTTGGGTCAAGCGTAAGTTTTTTGCTTTTACCTTTTGGCTCCTGCTGCTTATTATCTTCCATATTGCATCATGTATATTTTTGTGGAACAATTATACCTTTGACATTGCATCTCTGGATTTGGAGGATTATGGACCAATGACCTATGAGTGTTTTTTCTATGGTATGGTGAGTATAGGTTTCAGCATGCTTGAAAGTTGGAGAGTAAGTGAACAAAAACGTCAGCAGCTAGAGCAGGAATTGAAAGCAACGGAACTCTTGTTTTTACAGTCACAGATGAGTCCTCATTTTCTGTTTAATACGCTGAATAATATTTATGGCCTGTCGTTAAATGACTCGCCTTTAACAAGCGTTGCTGCCAGTCAGCTGAAAAACCTGATGCAGTATTTTCAATATTTTGAAAAAGGGGGCAGAGTACTTGTAGAAGATGAAATAAAGTCACTGGAAGCATTTATCGCTTTGCATCAATTGAGAAATACCGTAGATGTTGTTTTTAATAAAGATTTGTCAGGGAATTTACAACATACTTATATAGAGCCCACACTTTTATTGCCATTTGTGGAAAATGCGTTTAAGCACGGGGATTTGAATAAAAAAATAGAGATAGACCTGAGTGTAAGCAAGGATCAAGTGCATTTTGAGGTGAGGAACAGCACAAACTATGCAAAGCGAAAAGATAGTGTGGGAGGGATAGGTATTAGGAATATCCAGAGACAGTTGGAACTTTTGTATCCCGGTGCTCATCATTTGATAAAAAAAGAAGAGTACGGTGTTTTTACATTAAGTATGGCAATTCAATTGGTATGATAAGTAAAAAGAATATTATTATACTGCATATTAGTTTCTGGGTCATCCATTTTGGCTATGATACCTTATTCTGGAACAATTTCTATAATGTTTCCCAGTTATGTATGGCCATTCCGTTTTATATTAATTACTTTTTGCTGATACCCCTGTTGTTGCACAAGAATAAGCCATTACTTTTTGCAGTTTGGTTTTTATTGGTCTGGTTTTTAATGATCGGTACTTTTACGTCGTTTTGCTATATAGCTTATAATGGTTATTTCGGTCTTAGCAGGGACAAACCTGACTTGTTGAAGGTAATGGCTTTGGGCGCATATGTTTCCTTTAACTATATAGCAATGAGTACCATCAGCCGTTTAGTGTTGGACTGGATGAAAAACAAGCAATTACATCACGAACTGATACTGAAGAGGACTAATACCCGGATTCAGTTACTGAAGGCAAATGTGAGTATCCCTTTTATACTTCAGAGTCTGACTAATATTGAAAACCGTTCTCTTGCAGCTCCGGCAAATGCGCAGCAGCCTGTCATTGCCTTGTCCAATGTTTTGCGTTATGGTTTGTATGATTCACAGACAAAGGAAGTTTTGCTTAAGCGCGAAATTGAAATTCTGGAAGACTATTTTTCTCTGGTGAATCAGAATCAGTTCCTTTTCTCATTTCGTTTATTGGTGGACGGAGATTTAGAAGGAC
>CAZNHL010000060.1:10348-13626 GCA_964572965.1 uncultured Bifidobacteriaceae bacterium | reverse complement strand
GGACAGTATGTAGCTCCTAATATTTTGGTTAAGTTTGTAAGCAACTGGAAAGACTGGTTTGAAAAAGAGTTAAAAGGCGAACAGTTGATTGCTCTTTCATCTAATCCGGCAGAAATTCGAATTACTGTGCCGGCAATGAATGCTCCAGCTTCATTTTTAGAAACACTCGAAGAGAAGTTATTACTGTCAAAGCAGCATGATTTTGACATTGATACATTGATAGTAAAAGACGGGATTCAACTGGTTATAAAAAGTTTTTGAGATATGAAAATCAACTGTATTGCTCTTGATGATGAACCATTGGCATTGGATGTAATAGAACATCATGCAGCAAAAATTCCTTTCTTAGACCTACAGGCGAAAGTACGTAACCCTTTTGATGCGATTGATATTCTGCATCAGGGAAAAATCGATTTGGTGTTTGTAGATATACAAATGCCAGAGCTGACAGGCTTTGAATTTCTGCGTAGCCTTTCGCATAAACCGATGATTATTTTTACAACGGCTTACCCCGATTATGCGCTTGAAAGCTATGAAATGGATGCGGTAGATTATCTGCTGAAACCAATACCTTTTGATCGTTTCCTTAAAGCTGTAAACAAAGTAAAACAACGAATGACTCCGGCTGTTGCTACGAACGGTGAACCTGTTATTGTTACAGCTGCCGAGACCTTAGACTACATATTTGTAAAGACAGAATACAAGACCGTAAAGATTTTCCTTGCTGATATTCTTTATGTTGAAAGTCTTCGTGACTATGTGGTTTTTCAGCTGAAGAATGAAAAGATTTCATCCTTATTAAGCATCAGGGCGGTAGAGTCTTTTTTGCCTAATAAGGCGTTCCTGCGTGTGCATCGTTCATTTATAGTGGCATTAGACAAGATTGAAGAGATTGAACGAAACAATATCTGCATAGGAGGAAAGCTGATTCCTTTAGGAGAAAACTACCGGGAAGCGTTTAAGCTTATTATTGATGAAAAAAGGATATAAAAAGAGCTAATCAGCTTTTTTCATTATGTAAAATAATTGACCATTACTTCCAGGCAGCAATAATTCATCTGCAATCAAATCAACTATTTGGGTTCTGATTCCCGTTCCCTCATTCATTACACTCAGCATATTTCTGGAAATATTCCATGTTCCTGATTTTGGAAGGGAAAGTAGAATTGATTGTTTAGGAGCCTCACCAGCGCTAAGTAAATGGCCATCGCCGGTAAATGACATTTGAAAATTATTGGCTGTCCAGGTCCCTAATATGTTTTTCTTTAAATATTTTGAGAATCCTTTATTGGTAAAGGAAGAATTCATAGCATTAGCAATATGATATTTCAAAAAATCCAATCTGTCATAATAGCCATTTCTTTCCCTGGCCTGAGCCATATCAAATACAATTGGTCTGTTTGAGAAGGATGTTTCTGTAATTCGCCAGTTTATTTCATTTTTGTATTGGTCATATGCCATATCGTTTATTGAGCCAAGCAATTTGTCATGTAATAATACCTTGCCATTTTCTCGTTCTGTGATATACACGTCTATAAATTCATTTACTTGTCTTACGAATAAATCGATTTCATCCTTTTGTGAATGTGGAATGGAGATTATATTCCAATTATTATTTTCTTCCATTATTTGTGATTTAATATCGATCAACTATTTGTATTTACACAATTATACAAAAAACGGAACAGTAACAGCTGTAAAGCCATATCTATACTCGTTTAAATCGAAGAAAAGCATATAAAAAAAGCCTTCCGCACAAATGCAGAAGGCTTTTTTTATATGCTTTATGAAGAATCTTAAGCTGTAACGTCAGCCGGAGTAGGATTCATTTTAATAATTCTTACGAGCTTCAAAACCTGAATCACAGGATAAGAAGGGTCAAACTCATACCACTTCGAAGCGAAGTTCAGGCTGTTTGGTAGTTTGTGGTGATTATTCTGGAACAATTCTCCACCCATTACAAAGTCGATATGCAGTGAGTTTTTAGATTTGTCGTTGTTGTCATAGTTTGAATAACCATACATGTGACCACACCAGTTAACGATTGCTCCGTGAACAGGGCCCATCAGGAAATGGATTGGCAATAATAACATCCAAAACCAGCTAAGGTCATAAGTGTTGATGATAAAGATATAGAATAATGAATAAGCTACACCCCAAACGATACGTGAAATCCAGCTATCTCCGATATCGTCGATCAATTTCCACTCCGGAATGTCACGGGTAAAGCGCTCTGGCGCTTCTGACACGCGGTTAGCATAACCTTGATAGATTCTTTTCGTTTCCCACATCATCAGAAACAAGTTCGGGTGATTGTGAGGAGAGTGTGGATCTTTCTCAGTATCGCTATAAGCGTGGTGTTGTCTGTGTAAGATAGCGTAAGCTCTTGGGTTAAGGAAAGAAGACCCTTGAGTTACATAAAGGAATACGTAGAAGAATTTTTCCCAAAATGGGTTCATAAGGAACAACTTATGAGCCGAGTACCTGTGTAAATAAAACGTCTGACTGAATAACGAAAGGTACCAGTGCAGAAAGAAGAAAGTTAATAATATTGCCATTATATAGTTTTTATAGACCCCTTACAAGTAAGTTTTCTGTATGAAATCCAGTACAAATTTAACTCTTTATTGTGTTATTTCTTAGTGATAACCCGAAAAAGTGCCGATTTGTTCGCCAAGTTCTAATTTTGGGTGAGAGAAAAGGAAATAATATTGGCTCCCATTTTTAGTGCTTCCTGGCGAACAGACTCAGGATCATGGTAAATATCGGCGTCTTCCCAGCCATTACCTAAGTCGCATTCATAAGAATAAAAACAAACTAATCTGCCTTCAAACAATATACCATAACCTTTTGATGGTTTACCGTCATGTTCATGTACTTTGGGTAAGCCGCGGCTGAATTGATATTTCTGATGGTAAATAGGGTGGTCGAAAGGAAGTTCCACAAATGCTGCTTCAGGAAAAACTTTTTTCATTTCAACCCTGATAAATTTATCAAGGCCATAATTATCATCAATATGGAGAAAGCCGCCTGACACCAGATATTTTCTGAGATTTTGAGCTTCTTCTTCTGAGAAAACTACATTGCCGTGGCCTGTCATGTGAATGAAAGGATAGGAAAACAATTCCGGGCTTCCTACTTCAACGATGTCTTCTTCTGCTGCAAAATTTGTTTTCAGGTTACGGTTACAGAAACTGATCAGATTAGGAAGAGAGGTTTTATTGGCATACCAGTCTCCGCCTCCGTTATATTTTAGCTTAGCAATCTTTAATGTAGGC
>CAZNHL010000060.1:0-10338 GCA_964572965.1 uncultured Bifidobacteriaceae bacterium | reverse complement strand
CAAAAGCCCCGGTCAGACTAAAAAGAAAAGATAAAATAAAAAGTAGCTTTTTCAACTTAATCAATGTTAAGAGTGTTGAGCATATTTACTACCGCCATTCCGGCAGTTTCTGTTCTTAGTCTGCTAGGGCCAAGGCTTACAGGTGTAAACCCTTTGCTTTTTGCCAGAGTTACTTCTTCTGCATTGAAATCACCTTCAGGGCCTATCAATACAAGGTATTTTGATTTTGGAGCAGCGGCTTTCAGTAAGTGCCCGGTAACTGCATCATCTATGTAAGCTATTGCTTTAGTTTGATAATTACTAAAATCCTGGTTTAAGAAATCTTTAAGCTTAACAGGTTCATGTATAGCAGGGTAGGAGGTTTTAAGAGACTGCTTCATTGCACTCAGTGCTATACGCTCTACTCTTTCCATTTTTAATGTGTCACGCTCAGAGTTCTTCCCGACAATAAAAGAAATTTCATCAACGCCCATTTCAATGGCTTTTTCAACAAGCCATTCGATACGGTCAGAGTTTTTGGTCGGAGCAATGGCCAGGTGGATATAAAAGTTACGAGGTTCTGTCTGACTGATCTGTTTGATGATTCTGGCAGCAGCTTTGCGAGGGCTGTCTTCTGTAATTTCTGCTTCAAATAAGCCTCCTTTGCCATCAACTACCTGTACTTTCTGACCTTTACGCATGCGCATAACTTTGGTCAGGTGCATACTTTCTTCTTCTGTGAAAAAAGCAGTATTGTTTGTTATATCGTTAGAAAAATAGATTTGCATGAATTATGGGTGTTAGGTGTTAGGTGATGGTTGTTAGGTGATTTTGGCTACTATCAACTAAAAACGAATAACCAGCAACCAATTCGTATGGCAAATTAAAGAAAAACCTGTGAGTTTATGAAAACTCACAGGTTTAGAAATCAGATTTTATTAAATCTGTGGCTTACTTAGCTACCTCAATGGCTACTCTGTTACCACGGATTGTGTTGTCCTGCATGCTGCCAATTACTTCATTTACAGAATCTTTTGGGATATCTACGAAAGAGTATTTGTCAAATATGTCGATAGAACCGATTTGGTCACCGCGAAGGCTGGTTTCGCCTGCAATAGCACCAACGATATCGCCCGGACGGATTTTATCAGCTCTGCCAAGGTTTACAAACATACGTACCATTTGCTCGTTGCTTCTTGGTCTGCTCGGACGTTCGCCTCTTGGAGCTCTGTCTCTGTCGCCACCGCGGAAGTCTCTATCGCCGGAAGGTCTGTCGTTACCACGGAAACTATCTCTGCGAGGGTTTCTGTCACGATCGCCACCACGAGAGAAACGGTCATTTCTGTCACTACGCTCAAAACGGTCAGAACGGCTTCTGTCGTTGAAATCAATTTCTTCCAAAGGTTTTTCGGAATGCTTGAAGCTCATTTTCAACAAAGCAGCAGCAATTGTTTCAGATGAAAGTCCGTCAGCAGAAAGTTCTGCAACCCATGCATAATATTTGTCAAGATCTCCGCTGCTGATTGATTCATTTAAACGTGCAGAGAACAATTCTTTACGAGTATTGATAATATCAGCTGTACTTGGAGGAGTACCTTTTTCTACTTTAGATTTAGTATAGTTTTCGATTTCTCTCAAACCTGCACGGTCTTTACCACCACAAATGAATGTGAATGCTTTACCGCTTCTGCCTGCACGGCCTGTACGGCCGATACGGTGAACATAGTACTCAAGATCCTGAGGAACGTCATAGTTGAATACTGCTTCAACGCTTTCAACGTCGATACCGCGTGCTGCCACGTCAGTTGCGATCAAAATGTTAGTAACACCGCTTTTGAATTTCGTCATTACCTGATTTCTTGAAAGCTGACGCATGTCACCATGCAAACCTTCTGCATTGTGGCCGCGGGCCTGAAGTTCTTCGCAAAGTTCGTCTACTTTCTTTTTCGTGTTAGCAAAAACCAACATACTCTTAATGTTGTGTGCTTCGATCAAACGGCACATCAACTCAGTTTTATGTTCTTTTTTGATGTCGTAGTATAATTGCTGGATGTTTGTACTTGTTACTTCAGTACGGGTAATCTTAACTAATTCCGGATTTTTCTGGAAACGTTTAGTAAGATTCATGATCTCCTTAGACATAGTCGCAGAGAAAAATACTGTCTGACGGTCTTCAGATGTTCTTGAAAGAATATCTTCAATGTCGTCATAGAAACCCATGTTCAGCATTTCATCCGCTTCATCCAGAATCAAAGTAGTTACTTTGCTCAGATTTAACGTTTTTCTGTTTAAGTGGTCAATTACACGTCCCGGAGTACCGATTACTACGTTAGCACCGAATTGCAACGACTTGATCTGACGTTCAATGCTTTCGCCACCATAGATAGCTACCGGCTTCAGACCTTTTTTGAATTTACCTATTTTTTTAAACTCTTCACAAACCTGGTTTGCCAGTTCACGAGTAGGGCAAAGTACAAGACATTGTACTGATTTGTCAGAAGTGTCGATTTTTTCGATAGCAGGAATACCAAAAGCAGCGGTTTTACCTGTACCTGTTTGTGCCTGTCCAATTACATCGCGGCCTGATAAAAGTACTGGAATGGCTTGTGATTGGATTGGTGAAGCTTCTTCGAAGCCCATTTCTGCCAGTGCTGACTGAATTTCTTCAGAAAGCGTAAGTTCATTAAATTTCATGTATTTGTAATTTTCATTAACACGAAATACCCAACGGGAATTAGTCATCCATGTAAGTCACTATCCAGACATGGGCATTGTGCTAATACGATTTGTGATTTTTAAATTTTCACCGTAAGACGTCAGTCTTGCATGACTTCACTTACGGGGCTCAGATAAGGACTTTGAGAGCCTTGGATGGGAAGTCGATGCACAAATGTAAGCATAATATTCCGGATTCAAAGCTTTGGATGGAAATAAATATAACAGAGAGAAGTTGGAAGTGGGATAAAGTATTGTCAAAGTTGTTCTGGAACAGCTTAATTATCATTAGTTTGTCCCGGATAGATATTAAGAAGTATCCAGTTCATTTTTAATTTAACACATAGATATATAGGGTGTAAATGCCAGATTTAAATAGCCTCTATGTTTAAAATTAATTTTCTATGTTATCTTTCTGTCTAAGCGTTTTGTGTCGGTTTTTGTAAAAAAAACTATTCTTCTATGTGTTTTAAAATATTAAGCCTGCTATTAGGTACACATAGTGATTGTCTAAAGAAAATCTGAGGAGCACACTATATTGTAATCATCTTTATGTCTTCTTAATATTAAACTGGGACAATCTAATTAGCATTATGTAGCCCCGGTAATACTCAGTAGTTTAACTAAAGTGCGGCAAATGCAATAAAATACTATTGCATTTGCCGCACTTTATGATCCAGGGAAGAACTTTACTAAAGAAGGTGCTGGTAATGAGTTGTAATGAATTTATGGATATAGCCAAAGAAAGCATCCAGCTCCATTTCGTCAAGGTCAATAATCACCTGATTATTGTTTTTTAATACCAATAGAATCTTCTCTATAATGTTTCTGTCGTCAGTGATGATTTCTATTTTTTCTATATTCTTCAGTTCAAAAGAACCTTCTTTTTCATTGTTCTTATATTGAATAATTGTTTCTGATAATAATAAGAAATCATTGTAATTATTGATACCTGAAACTATTTTTTCTATAACAGGAGAAATTGTACATACCGATGCCCATACGATAAATCTGACAAGGTTGATTTCGTAGTTTAAATAAATAAAAGTAAAAATGGCTGGTATGGTACAGTAGATTATTAATTGTACTAATAGTTTTTTGCGGTGATTTCTGAATACCATCTCTCCATTTACTTCTTTTACTCTTATAGGGAAAAGAATTTCTTCCCATATAATAAGTACCATAATGATTACGGCGAGTGCTACCAGAAACATACCGAAATACACACTGGTAGTTTGGTTTAATTCATGAAAAGGCGTGTCAAAGATCTGATGTGATAAGAAACCGGAAATAACGAATATTAATAATAAAACACCGATACTAAATTCTATTGGATAAGTCGGGCGTATTGTATTTCTCATAATTTATTAATTTTTTAAGGTAGATGCGTGAAATCAGAAAAGTTCAAAACATATTAAAAGCAGCCTCATTTATAAATTGAGGCTGCTTTTAATTGTACTCTAAATAGCATACAGTTATTTCCAGCCGCCCCCTAAAGCGCGGTAAAAGTTAACTGTAGCATTCAGTTGCTGTTTTTTAGTTTCAATAAGCTCCATTCTTGATTCAAGGGCATCGCGCTGAGTCAAAAGTATCTCCATGTAATTGGCTCTTGCCGACAGAAATAGTCCACTTGAAATAGCCACAGACTCATTTAAGGCCTGTACTTGCTGAGCTTGCAAATCGTAGCTTTTTTTCAGGTTGTCAATCTTTGACAATTGATTAGTTACTTCAATGTAAGCGTTCAGGATAGTACGCTCGTAATTGTAAGCAGCCTGGATTTGCTTTGCATTGGCACTTAAATAAACAGCTTTAATCGCATTTCGATTAATCAATGGCGCTGTTAATACACCAGCCAAAGAAAATACCATTGACTCGGGACTATTGAATAAAAGCTGAGCATTAAATGCCTGATAACCTCCGCCTGCAGTGATCATAAATGTAGGGTAGAAGTTTGCTTTAGCTACTTTAACATCAAGTTTTGATGCCTCCAGTGCAAGTTCAGCTTCTTTAATATCCCGGCGGTTTTGCAATAATTGTGAAGGTACACCTGCATATAGTGTATCAGGCAGGATATTCAGAAAGGCCTGGGAATCTCTTTTGATAGTCTTCGGATAGCTACCGATAAGGAAGTTGAGCCTGTTTTGGGTTTCAACTATTTTTTGCCTGATACCGAATTGCTCACTCTGTGTATGGTATACAAGAGCTTCAAACCTTCTTACTGCTAATTCTGTAACCTGGGCAGCCTGCTTTTGCATCTTTACTGTTTTCAATGCATTGTTCTGGATCTCAATGTTTTGTTGCAGTATACTTAATTGGTTATCAAGCGCCATCAATTCATAATAAGTGCCGGCGATTTCAGCAACCAGATTGGTAACCATAAAGTTTTTTCCTTCAATTGTAGACAGGTATTTGAATACCGCCGCTTTTTTAGAGTTACGTAGTTTTTTCCAGATATCTATTTCCCAGGAAAGATTTGCCCCTATCATATAATCCGGCAGGTTATTCGGTATCTTTTTTCCTGGCTCAATTTCTACGTTTTCATCTACGGCACCATTACGGGTATATTGTCCGGCTCTTTCAACACCCGCACCGCCAACTAAACCAATAAATGGCAGATACATTCCTTTACGGGCTCTTATCTCGTTTTTAGAAATATTGATTTCTTCTAAAATAATGTTCAGCTCCTGATTGCCTTTAAGGGCAGTATCAATAAGGGCATGTAGGTTTGGGTCTGTAAAGTATTTCTTCCAGTCGATCTGGGCCGAATTTGTAGTGTCTTTAGTATTGTCCGCATTTGCAGCCTGAGCAGTGTCCTGCAAACTACTGAAGTTTGCAGGCACTGATTTATTTACTGTTTTTTTTGTGAGGGCAGGAGTACACGCGCCGAGACTCAAAGAAATACAGGCGATTCCTAAATATTGGTATAAGCTATTTTTAAGCATGGTGATGAGTGTCTTCGCTTAGTGGATCAAAATCTTCATCTTTAATCATTTGACGGCCTTCGGCAAGTGAGCCGAATATGTAGTACAGTCCCGGGACGATGATTACCCCGAAAATTGTTCCGAATAACATGCCGCCAAGAGCCGCAGAACCGATGGTACGGTTACCGATAGCGCCCGGACCTGTGGCAATAATCAAGGGAATCAAACCTGCAATAAAGGCAAAAGATGTCATCAAAATCGGGCGGAAACGCACTTTGGCTCCTTCAATGGCAGCTTCAAGTACTGTAGCTCCCTGATGGTGTTTCATAACAGCATATTCTACAATCAATACGGCATTTTTACCGAGCAGCCCGACCAGCATGACCAGTGCAACCTGGGCATAAATATCGTTTGCCAGTCCCATCATTTTGATAAACATAAAGGCTCCGAAAATACCTGCCGGTAGTGAAAGTACTACTGCAAAGGGTAGAATAAAGCTTTCGTACTGAGCTGAAAGCACAAAGTACACAAACACTAAAACGATAAGGAAAATATAAATCGCTTCGTTACCGCGACCTACTTCGTCTTTTTGCAAACCAGACCAGTCAATGTCATATCCTTTTGGTAAAGTCTGAGCCACCTCTTTGATTGCTTCAATTGCTTCGCCACTACTATACCCTTTAGCGGGAGAACATCTGATAGAAGAAGTAGTGTACATGTTGTACCTGTTAATTTCATAAATCCCCTGTGTTTTTTTGATCTTCATAAAAGATGAGTACGGCACTTGTTCTCCGGAATCATTTTTTACATAAAGTTTCAAAATGTCAGTAGGTAATCTTCTGAATGCAGGGTCGGCCTGAACGAATACTTTAAAGAAACGTCCGAATTTAATAAAGCCTAAGTCATAGGTGCTACCTATCAGGATGGAAAGATTGTCCATGGCTTTGCCGATACTTACGCCTTTCTGCATCGCTAATTCATTATCGATTTCCAGCTCATATTGCGGATAATCTGTTCTGTAGAAAGTAAACAGAGACATTAGTTCCGGTCTTTTTTCAAGCTTTTTCATGAAATCATCTGTAACCGCTCCCAGTTTTTGATAATCGATTGTCGGAGTTTTATCCAAGAGCTGTAATCCTATACCTCCGGCAGCCCCATATCCGGGAACTGCAGGCGGGTCGAAGAATTCTATTTCAGCACCGGGAATATCTTTAACAGTTTTTTCAAGTTCTTCAATTACATCTTTTACAGTATTCTCACGGTCATGCCATGGTTCTAAGTTAATCAGCAATGTTCCTGAGTTAGATCCTCGACCTTGTGTTAAGATTTCGAAACCGGCTAGAGCAGAAATTGATTTTATACCTTCAATTTTCTTCGCTTTGTCCTGCAACTGACGGCTGACAGCATAGGTTCTTTCAAGCGTCGATCCCGGAGGTGTTTGCAAAACGGCATAGATCATACCCTGATCTTCTGAAGGTACGAAACCGGAAGGCAGGTATTTAGTGATCCCCAATGTACATACTGAGAATATAATCAGTAGCCCCCAAGTGACAGTTTTTCTGTGTGCTATTAATCTTAAAAGGCCTGCGTATTTTCCGGTTAACTTATCGAAGCCTTTGTTAAAGCTGTCAATAAACCTGTTCAGAACAGTCTTCTTTCTCGGTTGCCCATGTGTGTTTTTCAATATCATAGCACACAATACAGGAGTAAGTGTAAGGGCCACAATACCGGATATAACAATAGAGGAAGCCATTGTGATTGCAAACTGTCTGTAGAAAATACCCACCGGGCCAGTCATGAATGCTACCGGAACAAATACTGCTGTCATTAATAAAGTAATGGCAATAATGGCTCCGCTTATTTCTCCAAGCACTTCTTTTACTGCATTGAAAGGAGAGAGGTGTTTTTCTTCCATTTTGGCATGTACGGCTTCTACGACTACAATCGCATCATCAACCACAATGCCAATAGCCAATACGAGGGCAAACAGGGTAATGAGGTTGATGTTGAGGCCAAATGCCTGCATTACAAAAAATGCACCAATCAGGGATACCGGTACCGCCAGTGTTGGGATAAGTGTAGAACGCCAGTCGCCAAGGAAAATGAATACTACAAGGGAAACCAATATAAAGGCATCTCTAAGTGTATGGATTACCTCTTCAATAGAAGCATCCAGGAAGCTTGAAACGTCATAACTGATTTCATATTCAACACCAGGAGGAAAGTCTCTCTTTAACTCTTCCAGTTTCGCTTTTACTTCTTCAATTACTTCTGTAGCATTAGAACCTGCGCTCTGGTTCAATACAATAGCTGCAGAAGGGAATTCGTCTTTATTGGAATAAATATCATAATACTCACTTCCAAGTTCAACGTCAGCTACATCTTTCAGTCGTAAAACCTCACCTTTAGAGTTTGCCCTGATAATAATATCTTTATATTCCTGGTCCTCATTGTACCTGCCTTTATAAGTCAATACATATTCGATTGCTTCTGAACGTTTACTGTCTGCACGTCCTAATCTGCCGGGAGAACCAATGATACTCTGTTCACTCATGGCTTTCATCACTTCTTCTGACGAGACGTTGTATGCCCGCATTCTGTCAGGGTTCAGCCATACACGCATTGAGTATTGGCGGCTACCAAGGATTTTAGCGAAACCTACACCATTAATACGCTGTAACTCAGGAAGCATATTAATATAAGCATAGTTGAAGATGTATTTCATGTCAGTTTTAGCCGGGTCTTTACCATACAGGTTTACATACATCAACATGTTCGGCTGGTTACGCTGCACTATGATACCTTCAAGCTGTACCAGTGCAGGTAATCTCATTTTCATCTGTTCAATACGGTTTTGCACGTTTACCAGAGCCTGGTTCGGGTCTGTTCCGAGTTGAAATACAAGCTGTATGTTGGCTTCTCCGGAGCTGGCTGCGGTAGAGAACATATATTTCATGCCCGGTACACCGTTGATCGCCTGTTCCAGAGGAATCAGAACAGAATTGGTCAATACTGTTGAACTGGCTCCCGGATATGATGCATACACCATGATTTGTGGCGGTGCAATGTCAGGGAATTGAGATTTTGGCAGTGTTTTTATGGCCAGCAAGCCCATGAAAATGATTACCAGCGAGATTACAATCGCCAGTGCTGGTCTGCGTATAAATTGTTGAAACATTGTATCGTTATTTAATACAGGAAGGAAATTTATTCTGCATGTATGTGTAAGTGCTGAATTACCTCTTCAGGCTTTTCATAGTCATAGTGAATCTTATCATTTTCTTTTACAAGGCGCAGACCTTCCAAAAGGATTTTGTCTTCCGGTGCTAACCCTTTTTTGATAACATACAGATCCGGCATTTCGGCAGCAATAGAAATTTCCCTTGATTTTATGAGACTATCTTTGTCGACAACGTAAACGTACTTTTTGTCCAGTACTTCGAAAGTAGCTTTTTGAGGGATAATCAATGCATTTTTGAGAGGTACATTAACTATTACATTTCCGGTTTCGCCATGTCTTAACAGTTTATCCGGATTTGGGAAAGTTGCTCTGAAAGCGATGTTACCGGTTTCATTATTAAAGTCCGCCTCAATTGTTTCGATGAGACCCGGGTATGGAAATATTTCGTTATTCGCCATCTGCAATTGTACTTGCATTTGGTGACCTTTATTAAGGTTGATTTTATAATCCAGGTATTCTGCTTCCGGAACATTAAAATAAACCCACATTTGTCTGATATCTGATATTGTAGAAAGCAAGTCTCCTTCATCCAGCAAACTTCCTTCTCTTACATTTAGTCTATCCATGATACCGTCGAAAGGGGCTCTGATTTCTGTGAAGCCTAAGTGAACCTGAGCTAGTGATAATTCAGCTTTTGCTTTATCAAGTTTGGCTTTTGCCATAGCAAGCTCATTTTTCGATACAACATTGCTATCGCAAAGTGCTTTGGTATTCAGGTATTCAATTTCTGCAAAACTAACTTCTGCCTGTGCTTTTTGCTGTTCTGCTTTGTATAAAAGAGGAAGGATCTGGAACATGAGCTCACCTTTTTTTACAGCTTTACCTTCATCAATATAATACTTCTGTAAATAGCCTTTCTCTAAAGCTCTCAACTCAATGTGCTGGATAGAACGGATCTGAGATACATATTCTTTGGTAGTCATTGTGTCCCTTACTAAAGGACTTGTAACCAGTAGTTTGGTATGCTCTTCCTTTTTCTCTTTTTTCTCGCAGCTGGTATTACATAACAGTGTAACCAGGCTTATGAGTGTCAGAAAGTTTTTCATAATAATTGTCATTAAAATTGATGAAATAAGGTTTTGCGGTCTTTATATGAGTATCTGGTAATTTTAAATAGTTTGACTCAATCTGATTGTCTAAATATGACGTAATGAGACTCTTTGCTTTTCAAAAAGTTATTATGACTAACTTTTATACCACTATACCGGATGTGATGAATGATTGGAAGTGTCATTTCTGGGGATATTAGGTTAATGTTTCTCAAATAAAAGAATCTCACATTAGAATGAGATTAAAATGAAATTAAAACTCATTAAAGTGCTAAGAGTAATGAGTATTTATCAAAAGATTCTATAAGAGAGCTAAAAAAAAAGGCTCTAATCTAACGTTGTCTGTTTTAACTCCTTTGTGTTAAAAAATGCCTGATTTCATCTTTTGAGCCAAACACTCAGCGGGATGTTGACCAGGCGACACGTTGTAGAC
>CAZNHL010000059.1:14330-28586 GCA_964572965.1 uncultured Bifidobacteriaceae bacterium | reverse complement strand
GAATCCCTGGTTAAAATGAATAAGGTACGATGAAACAGATACTCAATATCTTTTATGTCATAATCGGGTCAATATTCTTTTGGGATAAATAGGAGGAAGGAAGGTTTATGCTGGTAGAAGGACCGTGATAATCATTTGATTTGTTTCGTAAGCCTTCACTGTAATGTGAATTTCAAATACCACTAATTCATGTTTCGAATTAGTAGTATTTGAAAAAAGAATGTATTTATCTCTGTTTAAATAGAAATCCCGCAGCTTACTTTATAGTTTTAGCCATCTTTTTATTGGCACCTCTTTGGCGAAAGCCAGCATTTTTACCTTAATCTCTTCTGTTAATGCACCGGGATCAGAAGCAGTATTTGATATTTCTAAAAACATGATCTCATCTGCTATGCTGTCATTTTGCTTTTTGCAATACTCATGAGCACTTTTAGTCAGTGTAAGAGCATAGTGTACCTGATCCTGTTTAATGTCTTTAACATTCCTTATTATTGGGTCAACTGATGCTTCAAGCTCGCTTTCCTTTAATATTGGCATTAACAATTCCGATATTTTTTTTCCATCAGTTGCAACACCCGCACTGTCAATATCTACCCAGAAACCGGCATATTTTTTAAGATAAGCTTCCGCTATTTTACTTAACAGCGTATTATCATCGCAAACAATCAGTATGTTTTTTTTCATTGAGAATAAATTTTAATGTTTAAACTATTGTAATTCAGGTACTAAGCGCCATACAGGAGTATGTGATTAGCTATAGTTCTTTCTGCTAAAATATCCCCGGAATCTTTCATTGTCTTTTGATAACATTTCAGTGTTCCTCCGAAATGTTGCTCTATGATTTCAAAACAGTCAGGAATAAAGAAATCGGATGTATGATAGGTTACTATGCGTGTTCCTATGGACATCTTTTTTAAAATTTCGAAAAGGTGTTGTACATAAATGGTATACTGGCCAGGTATTAAGTAATTGTTTTCTCCGAAAGAAGAGGTGCTGTCAATTTGCTCATGGAAAGAATTAAAAAAATATATTCCGTTATATTCTTGAATATCATTGTCAATGATGTCCCCTTTAATGAAGCTGACATTTTTAATGTCATATTGGACCCGGATCTGTTCTGATAGTCCGGTAAATCCGTTCCTGAGTTCAATACCATCAAAGAAACAATCGGGATGGAGGGTTGCCCCAACCAGACAAAATTTTCCAACGCCGCTGCCGATGTCCAGTACTTTTGCACCCTTTTTATAACAAAGAAAATCGGACGCAATCCTGGTAATCAAAACAGATGTCCAATGCCTTGCTGATAATTGTCTTATTGCCGGTGGGTAAATCAAATCAAATTCACTATCTGAAATACCTCCTGCTTGTCTAAGCTTCTTAAATGTCATATCTGAATAAATAGTAAAGAACCTCAGGGCAAAGATAGGGCACTATGAAATGTGGATTATTGAGCTTAGTCGCTGTAAAAAGTTGATTTTTATCAATAAATAAATTATCTTCTGATGGTTTCCAATAGCATTTAGTAATGACTTTATTAAAGAATTTTCCTTTCAATCATTTCAAATTCAACTCCGATCATATTTTTAAAGAGCTGAGCAGTTCTGAATTAGAGCTATTGAATTCAAAAACGAGAACCAGGATTTATAAGAAAAAGCAAGTTATTTTTTTTGAAGACAGCCCGGCAACGGGTGTCTATTATATTAAAAAAGGACTGGTTAAAAAGTATAAAACGGGTAGCGATGGTAAAGAGCAAATTTTCTATGTTTCTAAGACTGCAGACCTGATTGGTTACCATGCTGTTTTAAGTAATGAAAACTATTATGACTCTGCTGCTGCGATGGAAGATTCGGAAATTACATTTATTCCTAAAGATGTATTTGCCTGGCTTATTGCGCAAGTTCCTAAGCTGCCAACAATTCTTCTTAAAAATATAAGCCATGAATTTGGGGTATTGGTTAATACCGTTACAGTTATGTCTCAATTGTCTGTAAGGGAAAGGCTAGCATTGCAGCTTATTTTGCTGAAAGAAAAGTTTAAAGACAGCAGTACGGCAAATAAGAGTGAAATAAGGATTTCCCGGACTGATCTTGCTTCACTTGTTGGGACATCAATAGAAACCATTATCAGGCTTCTTCATGAATTCAAAGAAAGTGGCATTATTGAAGCAAAAGGGAAAACGATAATAATAACGAATATCAATAAGCTAATTAAAGTTTCTAATTACAATATATCTAACAGGTTGTGGTATTAAAAGCGTATTTATAATTCCAGCTTAAACGAGTCAGATAAGGTACAGTGAAACGGATATTCAATTAATATATTTAGTGGAACCCTATCAAAAACATCTCTATGAATAAGCTTCTATATCGATGGGGCAACACGGCTTTGTTCCCTATTGTTATTGCCGGCGACACCTCCTGGATACATCCGGAAGATTGGGTGGTATTGAAGAACTATGAGTATATCGGATGCTTGCATCGTTGCGTTGCGCTTGGCGATGAGTACATTACTATAGAGTTTTGGGATATCAGGATCAGAGTCAAACCGAGTGTATTTTATCCTATTGATAACATTCCTGATTTTCTGCCGGGAGATCAGGTAAAACTTATTACTACAAAAGGTAAAATGGAAATAGGAACGATAAAAGGAATTAAGTTCCATGGTAAAAACAGTGAGATTTTTTATGACGTTGAGGTAAATGGAAAAATCAAAGGCCGAAGGTACCTGAGCGAAGATTTAGAGGAAGTGGTTTTTTAGAATAAAGACTCCTTTGGGCTACCATTAGTTTCTTTGATATGCAGGGAAGATTGTATTATATAAGCACACATGTAAGATTTCGGCCGATGTTTACCTGCAATGAATCAATCTTTACTATAGATTTGTTACAGTAAATCTATTTTTTGTTATGATGCTCATGTAAATGAGTATATGGTTCAACCAGACGTTAAACAATGATGAGTAGGGCGTATGCAAGTGGTCTGCTCACCATTGTTTAATTTTAGTTAATGACTACTTGTTCCTGTGAACCTTCTTGAGTTTTTCGCAAAACAGGGTTTCTGCAAGTTTTCATTAGTATTTAGAGCATTAACTTCTTTAAAACTATTACAAAAAAAGGGCTGCAATTTGCAGCCCTTTTAATTATCCATACTTTAAAACTATTTTTTAACAAAACGGATGGTTTTGTCATTGACTCCTTTGATATGCAGGATATATAAACCACTTTCTATACCTGTAAGCGGTAATACCGTAGTGTCTGCACTTAAGCTGTGAGTGTAAATTAATCTGCCAGTAAGGTCAGAGATCTCCACGATGTCACCGGCTGTTGCTTTTACGGTAATATAATTTTCTGCAGGGTTCGGATAACACGTAACAACATTGCCAGTCAAAGCATCATCAACAGATGTCAGAATGTCTATTTCCAATACTGCCTCATTGCTTGTTATAGTTCCGGCACTGTTACTTACTTTACAAGTGTACTTACCTGCTTCAGTCTGTGTTGCTGACACAACTGTATATTCTGAAGCTGTTGCTCCGTCAATTGCATCTCCGTCTTTGTACCACTGATAAGTCAATTCGCTACCTGTAGCTACCAATTGGAACACTACCGCAGTTTGTACTGCCACTCGCTGAGAAACAGGCTGTGTAGTAATAACAGGAGGGTTTAGTTCTACTTTGAGTGTTACTTCATGCCCGGAAACATTGCCGCAGGCATTACTCACTTTACCGTAATAAACCCCTGCATCAGCTTTGCTTGCAATGAATGTCCAGGCAGACGTGTTTTTGCCATCAACAGCTTTCTCATCTTTATACCACGAGTAAGCAAGGTTCTGTCCCGTTGCTGTTAATGATAACGCTACCTGTTCAGTTTCTTTTACCGTTAACTCCTGTGCTGTAACGGCAGCAAGCTTTGGTAAACCTTTGATCAGAATAATTTCTGTACTTTGAGTCTCTGTACTGCCACTGTTGCTAACCATGCAATAATATGAGCTTTGGTTATTGGCAGTCTCGCTAACACTGATCCAGCTATAAGTAGCGCCTATAATTGCCTGCCCGTCTTTAAACCATTGGTAACGTACTTGTACCGGTTTAATCTGAGGTTGTACGCGTAACGTTGTTTGTGTTTCGCCACTACAAAGTGCATAGCCGCTGATAACCGGTTTGTCAATCACACTTAATCCGGCAAAGCCACTTTGTGCATCTACCAAGCCTGTAGCGCTAACTATACAAGCGTACTGACCCTCGTCGCTCAATGAAGCAGCAGGAACTGTTAGTTTGCCAGTAGTAGCCCCGCTGATATCAGCACCATCTTTCTGCCACTGATAAGATAAGCCAGTTCCTTCAGCAGTGATCGTAAATGTTGCCTGGGAACCGCTTAATACGATTTGATCAGATGGGTGTTTGAGGATACGTACTGCAGGGTTTACTGTTAAAATAGCCACGTTGCTTGTATCGCTACCACCAGGTGTGGTAATAATGCAATAGTATGAACCTGCCACATTTACTTTAGCTGTAAAGGCGTAGTCGGTTTTGTCAGGACCCTCGGTAATATATGGCGATTTTGTACCACCCATTACTGCCACTCCGTTGCGGTACCACTGGTAAGTCGGTGTGAAGCCTTTTCCGTCAGCAATTACCTTGAAAGAAACGGTTGTTCCTTCGTCTGTAGTTATATCGCTTAAGATATTGGTAATCTCCGGTTTTTTAGGATTGACAATAATACGAAGTGGAGCACTACGCTCTTTGATACCGTTAGGGTCTGTTGTTTCCAGTACATACTCTCCGGCATGTATTTCCTGCACATTTTTAATGTATAAGTACCAGATTGCGTTATTCTTTGTCCAGTAGCCATTTTCAGCAATTACGTCATCGCCTGTTTTTAATGTATTTCCTGCCGGAATTACTATTTCCTGACCGTCTTTAAACCACTTAAAGGTAAAGCCGCCTGTTGTTTGTACTTGTGCATTAAAGAAAGCTTTTTCGCCCGGAGTAAATAGCCCTGAACTTCTGATAGTACCACTGTTTCCTGTATTAGTATATGAGTAAATAACAGGTGCTTTTGCAATACTGGAAGTAACTGACAGCGTATATTCAATGACACTCTTGCCTGCTGCACCCATTACTTCACAACGGTACTTACCTGCATCGGCAGCCGTGGCGTATTCAAGTGCATAGGTATTTGATGTAGCACTTGTCAGCAATATATAGTCAGTATCTGTAGCTCCTTTGTAAAACCATTGGTAGCTGATAGGGGTAAAGTCTATTGCTTCTACTTCCATTTCAACTTTTCTGCTCAGATAGGCTGTGTAAGTTGAAACATGTGCAATAGCGGCCGGTTTTACGAAAGCAAGCTTCTGTATTACGGTTACATCTATGGTGTCAGATATAAAGGTTTTTGTATCCTGATTCAACACACAACGGTATGAACCATTTTCTACGACATTGGCAATGGTAATGTCTTTTTTGGTAGATGCACCTAATACACCAAAAGTACCGCTTACTGTTTTTTTCTGCCATGAATAAGCAGTGGCAGCAGGTGCGTCTATTTTAAAGTACAATGAATTACCAAAACAGATAGTTGTATCCTGGGTTTGCTTTATAATCTTGAACTCAGGAAGGTTTGGGTTTGGAACTGTGAAGTAGAAAACTGTATCTGTTCTGTAGCTTCCGCATGAACCTGTAACAAGGCAGAAGTAAGCCCCGTTATGAGTCGCTATAAATCCGTCTGGTGCAGGGATCAGGTCCGGTGACTTGGCTGTACTGTTTAAACCAATGGCAATGATCGGGTAAGTATATATGGGGTTATTCCAGTTTTTGGTATCGCCCTTGTACCATTGGTAAGTAAGGTTATCACCTTCTGCCAGGGTTGAAAGGGTTATTTTCTCTGTTTGTAATACTTTGATCGTATCAACGCGTGGGAGGTCAAGCAGTTTTTTGGTATTGGCATAAACTACCAAGGGTACTTCTTTGCTTCTTGCCTGATTGCTTCCGTTAGAAACAATGCAATAGTAATTGCCTGAATCTGTCTTTTTTGCAGCACTGAAATCAAGGGTTGATGTGTTAGCTCCCTGTACAGCAGCACCGTTTTTATACCACTGGTAGGAGAGCCCTGTGCCGGAAGCCTCGGTTGTTAATTTATAGGGTGCGTCTGCACAAATTTTTGGTGTTCCATTCGGATTGCCTACGGGATGCTTAGTAATTGAAATGATATCTATTACTAATTGGTCAAGGCAGAACCCTGCAGGTATAATGCCGGGTCTGTTTGATTGCAATGTGAACACAACGGAAGATGCACTTCCCAGAGAAGTCAGATCCATCCAGCACCACTGCTTTACAATGTAATGCATGATACTGTTTGCAAGCGTATAGTCGGCCAGCCTGAACTCTGATTTTACGCCGGTAGCTACTCCTTGTGCGTCATATGCAGTTGCAACTAATTTTACAAAGTCGCCTTTGATCAATTTGCTTTGCATAAAAGCGGCTCCTATAGCAGTGTTGTTTACATAAACACCTTCAAGCCCGTGTGGAAGGCCGTCGTTAAAAGTAATCTGGCGATTGGCATTGTCTGTTACAGCAGCATTATAAATGCCTGAGATGTAAGAACTGCCATTTCCGCCAACGCCATTGCCTGAAGCAGATGCGTAAACGCCTGTTGCTTCGTTGGTATAGGTGTAGCCATCAGTTAATATACTGTTTTCAAAATAGCCTTTGAAAGTAACAGTGTCGTCGGTGAAGGTCGTAAGTGCACTTCCTGCGGCATGTGTATTTGCGGCCAGTGCAGGTAGTTTTGTAACAATGTGAACATCACTCAAAAATACCGGAGGGGACGAATATTCAGGATGGAGGTCTTCTGCCTGCGAGAACTCAGTAGATGTTTCGCCAAGCCAGCCTGCATCCTGGATCAATCCTGTGTATACTTTTACAAAATCAATACGGTCAAGGTTTACTTTATTGCCGTTAACATCAACAGCCCAGTCCAAATCAAAATTAGATAGTTCGCTTGCATTGCCCTGGTTGTCGGCATAGCCATAAGCGAATGATTCTGAACGCCAGTATTGCTGCGGAGGCAATGCGCTGTTCCATGCGTTAGGCTGTAATTTTGTTCCTCTGAAAATCAGTTTTTCTCCATCGTACCATAATGGATAATAGGACTCCTGGAGGTGATAAGAGTTTCTTAAAACGTAGCCACTTTTGCCCTGATTGTCTGTCCAGCGTACGTTGCCGTCAAGAGGGTTTGGGCGTTCATAGCGGATTTCATACTGATGAATTGTGCCGGGGTTAAAAAACTCTGAACCTGCCAGTTCATACCATGCATCATCGGCAAGGCCATTGCCGTTCTCATCTTTTGATACCATTACAATTCCGGCTTCAGCGTTACCGTCAAACCAGTTGCCGTGTATCTTAAGGTCATAGGAATAAGGTTTGTTTTTTACGGAATGGTCAAAGCCTGCAACAATATAGCCTCCATATGCTCCAAGGGAGATAGTGGACATGTTGTTTGATGTACCCGCAGCAGCGTTGCCATTGAGGATTGCAGTTGCTTTGTTGGCCATAGTAACGGCATCGTCGCCGGCGTTGTAGGCAGGGTATGCTTTTTCATTGGTGAACTGGCCGGGAGCCGGTAAAAACTCCAGCACTCTATTGGCCCATTTACTCTGTGCCTGTATACTACTGCTAAAAAGCAGTAACAGCGAGACAACAATCGGTATTGATCTATTCATTGTTTATTAATTTGTTTTCGCTTTAAAACTCAATGCCGGGAGGGAGGGATACTTGAATGCTCCTCCTCCCGGCATAAAGTGTTGGCAGATTTATTCTTTAATAAATCTGGCTTTCTGATTCTCTGTCTCAGAAATGACATTGACTGTGTAAACTCCGGAGTTATAAGCTGCCAGAGACAAGCTCACTTTGTCTGCTTCCATAACAGCAGCATATTTTACATTGCCTGCCCAGTCAGTAACCTGAAGGAAAGCGCCTTTTTTGCCTGAGATCTGTACAACATCAGTTGCCGGGTTTGGCTGTACCAGTACCAATGATTTTTTTGCGGCAGCTTTATTTTCTATAGCATTGTGCGTATTGTCTGTAGCAGCACAGGCACCACAGTTTTCAGGAGCACCTACTTTGATTTCATCTATTGCAAAGTACATTGGTGTATTGGGGCCATGAGGGCCATTGTCGCTTGTAACCAGAGAGAAAACAAGAGAATCGACTGTGCCCAGCCCGGTCAGGTTTATCCATTTCCACTCATCAATAATGTAAGAATCCAATGGATCGGTGAAGTTGGCTAAGTAGTAAGAAGTCTGACCTGTAAAGAAACCTGAATTGTAACCCTCAATCACCAATAGCAATGAGTCGCCTGTTACAAATTTGTGTGCGAAATAGTCACCGCATGTCATTGATTTGTAAGCGTAAGAATTGTTGGTTACATACAAGCCGCAAACTTTATTGGGTGCATCCAGTGTAACTTTACAATGGTTTTGTGGGAAGTATCTTTCATTGAAGCCATAGTAAGCTATGCTATAAGGGTCAGAAGGTCCTTTTACACCGCCTCCGGTGATAGAAGAAAACTGGCTTTCTAAACCATTGCACGGATCGCTGCAATCAATGTCGCATGGGTTAGTAGTTGTTTTGCTTACCGTAAAACCATCCCAATACATTCTCGGCCCCCATGAGTTGTCTGCATAGTGCTGGAAATTCAGGCAGCCTTCTTTGAAATCAAGGAACCCTGTAGTTGTGTTAGGAACAAGCGCGTCATACGTATGTGTCCAGATTGAATCAGTCGAATAAACACTGATGTAGCTTGGGTCAGGTGTGTAAGATTGGAAAGAAATCGTGTCACATGACGGACAAGACAAGGTTCTTGCCATTGGAGATTTTAAAATAATGTTTGTTTTTCCTGTAAAGGCTTTTCCTTTTCCTGCTGTTTGCGTCGCCTTACGGGCATAGAAAGCTTCAGGGCGCTGTGCCAATACTACAGTGCTGCATAATGCAAGGCCTGCCACCAAAATCTGGGATAAAAGTGTTCTTTTCATAAAAAGATATTTAGTTGAATAATAAAAATTGCATTTCCATGGGCTAGTGTATAATGAGTTTAATTAATTGGTTTTCTCCTTCAGGATGTGTGGCTGAAAGCAGATAAACTCCCACTGCATAAGGCGGTAAAAAAGTCTGTAGATCTGATTGGACATACCAGGTATCTACATGTTTGCCATATATGTCGTTTACCAGAATGATGTAGTTTGCATAACCTTTTAGCTTTAATTCATCAAAACCGAGTGTAAAAGGATTAGGGTAAATGGCCGGAGAAATAGTGATCGTAAGCAAAGCCCGCTGACTCTGCACAGTGCCGCACTTTCCCGAAACTTTGCAATAATAGCTTCCTGCATCATCGGCCTGTAGATTATCTTTTATATAAATTGGCTGTGTGGCATCGGGTAACAGTTCATCTGCTTTATACCATTGGTAATTCAGATTTTCACCCCTTGCTTTAAGCTCAAAACCGACAGATTGACGTTCCGGTATTTTCTGAGACATAGGTTCTGTGACGATTGTTGTGTTCGGTGCTATAGTGACAATTGCACTATTGCTGACCACAAAACCAGTGTTGTTGCTAACCTTACAGCTATAATTACCCGCTTGTTCAGAAGTAAAAGAAGGTTGGGTTTCTCCTTGAAGTGCCTGGCTATTGTTGTACCATTGGTATTTTAGATCCGTACCCTGTGCCTTTACATGTAAGATCAGCTTTGTGCCTTCACAGATAAGTGTATCGGTAAGCAGGTTGAGTATTGTTGGAGGAAGCTCTTTAACATGAACAAGTGCTATTGATGTGGAAAGGGTATTGCATACACCGGTTACTTTGCAGTAATATTTCCCTGATTGTTCAATGGTAGCATTGGAAATGTAAAGCACCGGGTTCGTGTCGTTCTCTAGCACTTGCTCGTCTTTATACCATTGATAAGACAGGTCGTCGCCATTTGCCTTTACAGTAAGTGCAGTACTTTCGCTGACTTGTATATCAACAGAATCCGGATGGGCAAGAATACTGACAGGCGCTTTCAGTGAGATTAAAGCAGTCGCTGATAACACTTCTGTTTTGTAGGACTGATCATTGGTATAACTCCCATAAAGCTGGGTATAATAGTCGCTGGTAGCGTAGCAATTGTACTGTGCTGCATCGCTACTTTTTACATCAGAAATTACTAGTAGTGTATCATTCGCTCCCGGAATATCAACACCGTCTTTCCGCCATTGCAGACGCGGTACATAATCTTTTCTTGCAGTATTATAAAAGTCATTCCCCAATACATTGACAGAAAGTCTGGCGGTGTCTCCCGGACAAACTTTTGTTTCTTTGGGTTGCTTGTCTACTTCAAGTAAAGACAAAGTCAGCTTATCCATACAGAAATAGGAGGGAGTGTTCATGCCGTAAACAGCATTGTCGCTGGAAGTCAATACAAATTCAAGCGACGTAACCTGGCCGAGAGAAGAAAGGTCGAACCAGCGCCAGTCGTCAATTATATAATGATCGTCAGGATTTTCGCTTCTGTAGTCGGCCAGGTAAAATTCCGTAGTACCGGAATATTGCCCCATTGCGTCATAGGCATAAGCTGTCAGTAGAAACCAGTCGCCTTTTATGAAAGGTCGGGCAAAGCCATCACCAATAAGAAGTGACAGGTAATTGTAATAAGTATTGGTCACATACATGCCTGCAATACCACAGGGTAATCCGTCATTGAGCTGTATGTGGCAAGCATTGTCGTGTGGTCTTCCCCAACCGTAATAGGCAATCATATAGGGAGTACCGGGACCGTCTTTACCTCCCAGGGTAGTTGCCGTAAACTGATTGAGAGGGTCAGGTTTGCTGTAAACGAAATCTCTGTTAGAAACGCAGAAACCTTCCCAACTACCGCCATATTCTGTATAGTGATTAAAAATGAGGTTGTCCCGGATAATAGGTTTCCAGCCGCCAATCACAGCCCCCGTGTTGTCGCGCACTTCAGTTCCTGAATCCCAGTTATAGATATCTTCCCATACACCATTCAGAAACCTGTCGAAGGTACTCAGGTCTGTTTTGTAGTAACTTGAATAAGGAGAAAGGTTTGGTTCTGTTGGGTAAGGGACTTGTGAGTGAGCCGTAAAAAAGAAGGCAATGGCAGTACTGATCAGGGTGAATATCCTGACGGTCTGTTTGAAATAAATGAAAAGGTTAAAAGATCTTCCTTGCTTTGCAGTCATTTACCTGTTTGTAAGACTTGCGCCGATAACATACAAGTTTCACTGCTGCGCACAGCAAAGAAATGGGGAAGGGGCCGCAGCAATATTATTGCCCGGAATGATCATAAGAAGCCTACCCACTATGTTTTTCCTCCGAAAACAATCAGTGAAACTTTCATGAGGCAGGTCTTCTGGCTTACCTGATCTTTTCGGACACCTTCCCATTCCGTGTTTGTCGCGGAGCAGTGGTATTTGATTTTCCGAAAGACGTTTATGTAGTCGAAACTACATCAGGCTTACAGCTACGGGGATAGCACCGGTCTTACACCGGTTTCCCTTTTAATCCAAAAACGTAAAGTTGATGGAACCAAATGATACACAAAGGTAGAAAAAGAATCGGAATGGAAAAAAGTGAGTGAGAGTATTCTTACTCTGTGTTCCTGGTAAGAAGCTGCACCATATTTTTATTGAACAGAGAAAGGTCGGCGTCTAGTGCAGCAAAAAAATCCAAGTCGGCATTTTCTACTTCAATGAGACCTTTCTGCAAAACAATTTCACCGCTGGCAGTCAGTTGGATAGTTTTTGCTCTTGTGTCTGTTTCGTGTTCCTGGCGGGTTATAAACCCTTTTTCTTCTAAAGTCCGCAATACTTTTGAAACCATCATTCTGTCGGCATTACTTTGATTGGCAATGTCAACCTGAGTAACTGCATTACTTTTTTTTGAGAGCCATCCTAATGCCGCCAACATCACAAATTGTGTCTGTGTCAGATCCAATGGATCCAGAACCTTTTTCAGTTTGCGCTGCCATAACATGGTTACCTGTCCAAGTAAGTAACCGGGGCTGTCGTTGGGGCTTTTAAAATGGAATTCAATTTCTTTAGGCATGGTGATGTTGAAGCATTTGTGATGAAATTAAATCAAAGTCGTGTTGATTAATTTCAAATAAACCAAATCTAAATGGATAACCCCAACTTTTTTTATTCGGAATAAAATCTAAATCATTAATTAAAGGAATAATGGAAATGTCTTCACATGGCAGAAAATCGATGTTGCGTCTTGATGGACAAAAGTCCTCCGAAACCTGAACCTGATAAGTTTCATCATCTATTACCTTTCCTAAGGCTGTAAATTCCTGACATTTGTCGGGTTTGCCTAAGGTCTGCTTTCCCGAATAATAGATAATAAAATCTCCTTTTTTCATTCTTTTTAAGGGAGCGTTTTTTCCATGACAGGCTTGTGCAATTCCTCCTGCAATTCCTGCTTTTACATGGTCTTTTGACGCTGCAATTACCCAATATTTTGTTTTCCCGTTAACCATTGTTGGGCAATTCAGTATGTTCCAAAAATGTAATGATGTAACCATCCGGATCTTTCACCATTAGTGTTTTACCAAAAGGAGTATTGTTGATTGTCCCGATAAGTGTTACCCCTTTTCCTAAAAGTCGGCTCTGGAGTTCCTCCGTCTTTTCGTCTGTAGCAAACCAAAGTGAGACTCCAACACCAAGTTCTTTACCATCTATGTTTCCAATAGGGGTTCTTATTGCAAAGCTTGCTTCACCTTTATTGTATTTAAAAATACAGGCTTGGTTATTTGTCATTTCGTCTAGTTCAAATCCTAATTGATTTGTATAGAAGGCTTTTGATACCTCTAAATCTCTTACCTGAAGAGATGCAAAATCTAATTTTCTCATCTTTAATTTTTTTGTTGTTGCAAATATAATATATATGACAACAATATTGTTATTTTCTTATGTTTTATTTGGGGTTGAAAAGCTTGCTTTCCTTTATCTGTGACTAAAGGGCTTCCTATAGCTGTTTAAGTTTCCTTAAAATGACGCCAAATTTGCTGCTTTACACGCAATATACTAGGGAGAATGGCTTGCGCCGGATTTCAAACTTAACAACCAATACCTGTCATCTGACATTCAAAAAATACAATCTTACCTAAAAACTTACATGCTATTGTGTGTTGATGGTGAGTTACTTAGATTTGCCATGCGAACATTAAGTAAATCAATTTTCTAAACAACTCTATTTATAATAATGAATGCGCTTTAGTGTGTTCATGCTGTTCCTTGGGTACTTCAGGAGATTAGTAATGAGATGCTCAACTTGCAGGAAAGCGAATGATTATTGCTGACTATCAGCAACAAGATGGAAAAATATTAACCAGATTTTAAAAACACTGTCCGGCCGAGCATAGGTGAAAGTCCTTACCTCTTTTTACTTAAATCGGGTGTTCGCAACCACAGCCGGACATATTTACTACTATGCGAACATTGGAAAACCATTTTTCAACCATTGTGATTTTTGACAGGGACGACCTGTCAATGATGATTTCCGAAATGTTCCTGCAAAGGGCGGGCTATGAGGGGACTATTGTTAAGCTCAATTCTGTTGATACTGTTCATGAGTCACTGGCAGAGGTGAAGCATCCTGTACTGTTTATTACAGACTACTTTACCAATTACCTCGATGATTTTGAGTTTTTTGAAGAATACCGTAAAAGTTCAGACAAGGTTATTGTAGTCGGAGAGTTCGAAAAAGAACTGGAACGTTTTACGAAGCAGTACAAGGATGTCTCGTTTTTCAGGAAACCACATACAGTGGAGGAAGTGCAAAGTTGGTTGCGTGTAAATTAAGAGGAATAATGTTTTATCACATAGGTTCTATGTGGAATTCAAGACAGAATCTATGTGGTAAAACAAGCAAGAAAATATGACGATTTCCTTAGAAAACCGATGCACAAAACAGTGATGATTATTCATCGAAATTTAAAAGTTTCAATGAATATGCTTATTGTGTGTTAAAATCAAAAAACAGTATATTGTAGTGTTTATTTTTAACGGGAAGCTAATTGAAAACCGATCTTACATTTTTGCCTGAACAGAAACAGGAAGAGCTAAAACAGCTTACAGCTTTTATTGTAAAAGAGATACAGCCTGTGATGGTGATTTTGTTTGGCAGCTATGCCCGTGGCAAGTGGGTGGATGACAAATACACGGAAGATGGTATCTATTATACTTACAAAAGTGACTACGATA
>CAZNHL010000059.1:0-14320 GCA_964572965.1 uncultured Bifidobacteriaceae bacterium | reverse complement strand
GATATACTGGTAGTAACCAAGAATGACCTTGGTGGCGTAACAAGCGGCAAGTGGAATCACATACAGCATACTGCCGACCAATTGAAGTTTTCAGCACCCATTACTCTTATACAGCATGGCTTAGGCTTTCTTGTCAGAGAACTGGAAGCTGGTAGTTATTTCTTTACCGATGTAGTAAAAGAAGGTATACTGCTGCACGACAACGGAGCATCTGCCAACCTGAAACCCGGAGAGGTTGATCCTGAAAAGGTAAAACAAAGAGCTAAAGAAAATTTTGAGCAATGGTATGAAAGTGCTGACAGGTTTTTTGAAGGATTCTTGTTTTATTTCCAGAAGGCGTATTTTAATGAAGCAGCCTTCCAATTACACCAAACTACAGAACGTTATTACACCGCTTTGCTTTTAGTCTATACAGGCTATAAGCCAAAGATACATGATCTCGAAAATCTGAGAAAGACAGCCATTGCTTTATATCCGGCCTTTCACAATGTATTTCCTCAGGACACCGAGGAAGAACACACCCGTTTTCAGCGTCTGCGTAAAGCCTATATAGATGCCCGCTATAAAAAGAATTATATCATTACCAACGAAGACCTGGAATACCTTTCTCTGCAAGTAAGCGGCTTGAAGTCGCTTGTTGAGAGGGCTTGTTGGGAGAAATTAGGGATGGGGTAGTAATTATATAGTTTTGTGAACACTTTTAAAATGAGTTAATCCGGTTATATAAAAGATATTGCCCAATATGGTTTTGAAAATAATCAGCTATTGTCTTCTCTGAACGAATTTATTGACTATTCCAGGTGTAATTATAGCCCTTCAATTAAATACGATTTCCAATTAGTATTCATCTCTCCTTTGGTCTGAGTTTAGTATCTTAACCGGTATGTAGCGTTTTGCTAACAGTAAATTAGTGTTTAAATAATTGTTGCTTGTCATTGACTTAATATTGGATAGGTAGTTTTGTGAACATAAATAAAACTACTTATTATCAATGAAAGCCTATTCGAAAGTGCTTGCCCTCTTGCCAGTTTTTTGTGGTGTAAGTTGGGCTACTCAAGCACAAACCCTTTATCTGTGGCAGAAAGATGGTACTCCGATTACCAATAGCCTTGCTGAAATAAAGAGCATTAAATTTTCGCCTAATAAAATTCATATCAATACAGTTGCGGGTACAAATGATTATGTGCTGGCAGATGTCAAATATCTGGGCTTTAAAGATATGACTACGGGTATTGTTGATGAAAATGGTAAAACTAAGAATGACAATACTTCGCTAATTAACCTTTTCCCAAATCCGGCACAAAATATTTTGAATATTTCATTTTCTGACAATTTGAAAGAAGATGGATTGGCAACTATTTATACTATTGAAGGGAAAGTGGTTTTTAAGCAGGCTATTCAACGTGACCAGAATACTTTTCAATTCAATATAGGCAGCCTCGATGCAGGTATGTATTTCTGTGCCATTAGTGCAGGCAATCAATTCAATACTCTAAAATTTATTAAACAATAATTACTCAACAACATGAAATGTCCATGCAAAAATCTTTGTAGCAACGGAGATGATTAAAGGGCATTTATGATCGCTTTTAAAAATATAAACACATGAAATTACAATTTATACTTAGCTCAATGCTTGCGATATCGGCAGTTACTGCACAAGCGCAAGAAACAATGATAGTGAAGCAAAGTAATGGCACTGTTACCCGATATGCAACAGCGGCTATTGATAGTATATACTTTGGTACAAATGTTACAGATCCTGACTATCAGTTGCCTGTAGTCGCGAATACAGGTGTTGCTTTGCCTTCTGTAGAGATGGCTACTTTGAATGGTGTAACGATAAAAAATGGCGGTTTTGGTTCTGCAGCTTGCGCGCACCCATATAACAAAGGGGAATTTTATGCATTAACAGACAGAGGACCTAATGCAGATGCTACGGGTGGTAAGTATTTTCCAATTCCTGATTATACTCCTCGTATAGGTCATTTTAAGTTAAAAGCAGATGGTACTATTGAGAAACTGGGAGAAATATTGCTGAAAGACCCTATGGGTAATGTGATTTCCGGTTTGCCTAATGCGGCAGGTTATGGCTCTACAGGTGAAATTGCTTACGATTTGAGTGATAATGTATTGAGTAATGATAATTATGGCTTGGACAGTGAGGGTTTAGTAGCTATGAAGGACGGTACATTCTGGGTGTCTGATGAATATGGCCCGCACATAGTACACTTCGATTCTGAAGGAAAACAATTGGAGCGTATTAGCCCATTGAATATCATGACAGGAGGAAGGAAATTGCCGGCTGTTCTACAACGCAGATGGGCTAACAGAGGTATGGAAGGTTTGGCTGTAACACCCGATCAAACTACACTTGTGGGTATTATGCAGTCAAGATTATACAATCCTAACAATGCAGGCGCTATTAACACTACGCTTACAAGGATCGTAACTTTAAACCTGCTTACCGGCGAAACCAAACAATACCTGTATAGACAAGAAGAAGCTAACGGAAGTAATTCTGAAATAACAGCTTTGACCAATACTACATTTTTGGTGATAGAAAGAGATCAAAGATTTTCAGCAGATGTAACTGCCCAGGGTACTTTAATTAAAAGAGTTTATAAAATAGATATTGCCAATGCTACCAATGTAAATGGCGATTTTAATTCAATGGACGGAATGTTGGTAAATGGTAAGACATTAGAAGCCAATACCTGGAGTGAATTAAGTGCAGCGGGCATTGTGCCTGTTACAAAAACATTAGCAGTAGATATGAGAGTAGCTTTACCTGATTATCCTCACGACAAAATGGAAGGTATCTGGTTGATAGACAATAATAAAATTGGTATTATCAACGATGATGATTTCGGAGTATGGAGCGATAATGTTAATAAAATTAAGACCAAAACATTGTCACCTGAGAACCCTCTGATCTCTCAGGATGCTAACAGACTGTATATCGTAAACTACGAATAGTTTTCTGTAAAGATCATAGGATGCTATCATTAAGAAGAGGTTGTCTGAAAGGGCAGCCTCTTTTTGTTTGTTGTACAAGGCCTTAGCCGGTAAAGACAAGAGGGAACTTTCGTTCCAGCCTTAAACAAAGAGCAGGCTTCTCATACCTGACTATAAACAGCTGTTCTGTAGGCGATTCCCCATTTCGCAATTTCGTCAATGATAGGGGCTAAGGTTTGCCCGTATTCAGTAATCTCATATTCTACCGTTACGGGCTTGGTGTTGAGCACGGTCCGGCTGATCAGCTGATTCATTTCCAGGTCCTGTAACTCTTTAGACAACATCTTAGTACCAATGCCGTCAACTTCTCTCAGTAAATCCATAAAACGGAGTTTTTCGCCCAGCATCAGAGTGCCAAGGATATGGAACTTCCATTTGCCGGAAAGAATTTCCATGGTGTCTTTAATTGCGAGAATCCTTGTCTTGCAAAGGACGTTATTATTTACAATTGACTGCTTTTTCATACAATGAGTTCTTATAGCAAAAGTATAGTAGTAACTACTAAAATGCCAAGATAGTTTCCTGAAGGAAACTACTTTCTAAAGGGAAACGCATGGTAATTGTGAAGTTTGTATCTTTTAAATTTGTGTTATCATTAATCAGGGACATAATAGCCTTCCAAGGGTTCGGGGATTTAAGTTTGATGAGTTGCTCATTTTGACAAACTATTGGTGTGGTTATAGGGTAACTGAATTTAAAGTATTATTAAGATGAACCTTTATAAAGCAATCGTTTTAATTGGCGTTTCGACTATCAGTGTTAGTTGTAATGGTCAGACAAATAAAAGTAATACTATGGCGACAGATACATCAAAAAATAATCCGCTGATATGTGACCCCGTAGAGGGCGTTTGCGGCGTTCCTTCAAATGAAGAAGGTACAGGCATGGTTTCTGAAAGTATTGAGAAACCAATCAAAATTGTTTATTTCTCAGATCCCATTTGTTCGTCTTGCTGGGGTATTGAGCCGCAGCTAAGAAAACTAAAGCTGGAATATGGTAACAATATTGAAATTGAATACCACATGGGCGGTTTACTGCCAGACTGGAGTTATAACAGCGGAGGTATCAGTAAGCCATCTGATGTAGCCCATCACTGGGATGAAGTAAGCCTTTATTACGATATGCCTATAGATGGTGATGTATGGCTGGAAGATCCTTTAGCTTCTTCATATCCGCCTTCAATCGCGTTTAAAGCAGCACAAATGCAGGACAACAAAAAGGCGCTGCTGTTTTTGAGGGAAATGCGTGAAATGGTATTTCTGAAGAAGAAAAACATTGCCAAATGGGATAATATGGCTATTGCTGCCCAAAAAGTGGGTTTAGATGTCAATCGCCTAAAGGCAGATTTCGACGGTAAAGCAAAAACACTTTTTGAAGAGGATTTAAAGCTTGCCAGAACTTATGGTGTAAGAGGTTTCCCGACAATGTTTTTTATAAATGCCGGTGGCGGTAAAGAAATGGTATATGGTTCGAAGCCTTATGCTGCTTATGAAGCTCCAATACTAAAACTTTATCCGAAAGCCGTTAAAGCGACATATGCTAAAAGTTGGGAAGAATTGTTTTCCATATACCATACGCTTACGGCAAAAGAGTTTTCAGAACTGTCTGGTGTGCAGAGGACTGAAACTGAGAAGCTTTTGAATGATTTGGTTTCAAAAGGTAAATTGGACAAAGTGACCACTAAAAACGGTTCATTGTGGGTGTTGAAAACTAGACATTAAATATTGGAAATGATTGAAGCCATTGCTGTAAGCGATGGCTTCAAATCTAATCAAAGGCTTTCTTTAAAAACCTTCACAGGGTTTCCTCTTTCCAGGGAATTGTGTTCCATCCATTGTTCCTGAACCTGCTTGTCACTGGTTTCTATCTGAAGATAAATCAGTTTGTTTTTAAGTCTTTCAGTTGCTTCTTTTTTATTGAGTAATTGTGAACGCTCAGAGGAAGCTGTTACTGTAGATCCGGTAGGTACATGAGTTGCGCGAACGGCAGATTCTACCTTGTTTACATTTTGTCCGCCAGGCCCGGAAGCCCGCATTGTCTGATAAGTAACATCTTTTTCATTCCAGTTCATCAAAACAGGGATGTCATGCATGCTTATTCCTGTAAACCAGTTTTTGCGTTTGTGAAAAGGCCGAAAAGGACTTTGTGCCGTCCATTGAATAGTTCCTTTCCATTCTTGCATTAGCCCTGTCAGGTTTGTACCACTAGCTTTAAATAAGGCAGACAGGCAAGTGTCCAGTTGCCTTCCGTCTATGGTTTCTACAATTTCTATTGCAATACCAGCTTGTAAGAGTTGTTTGACCAGTTTTTGAAAAACCAGAAAAACTACGCGTTCACATTCCTCCGGCCCTTTGCCGGAGGTAATCTGTATCAGTTTATTTTCCATCATTACTCTTTGTTCATTCTTACTATTTTAGGGTAAAATTTCCCTATCACGTCTACCAGCTGTTCCTGCGCCAGTATTACTTCATCAATATCTTTGTAAGCGAGCGGCGACTCTTCTGGTGTTCCGCCTATCAGGGTTACGCCTGCATTTTTTACCATTTTATTGAATGATGATACTGTAATACTGTTTTTTGCTTTATTCCTCGACATACACCTTCCTGCACCGTGTGAGGCTGAATTTAAAGAGCCTTCAACTCCTTTGCCCCTTACGAGATATCCGGCTGCTGTCATACTTCCGGGGATAATCCCTAATTCTCCTGTATGTGCTGGTGTAGCTCCTTTACGGTGCACAATCACTTCGTTGCCTTCTGTATCAAGCTCTTTCCATGCAAAATTGTGATGGTTTTCAATCGTCACTATAGGTTTGATGCCCATTTTTTTGCTGAGATTGATATGGATCCTGTCGTGACAAGCTTTGGCATAGTCTCCTGCGAGGTTCATGCTCATCCAGTATTCCTGTCCTTCAGCAGAATTTAAGTCCAGCCAGGCGAGGTTCTGTACTTCTCTCGGCAGTTTGCATACGTCCATGGCTAATTGTGTATAATGCTGCGCAATATTAGCGCCCAAACCTCTTGAACCTGAATGTGACAAAAGTGATACATAACGGCCCGCAGGAAGATTGAGGTAATTGTTTTCGAAGAGCTCTACAATTCCCCATTCCACAAAATGGTTGCCACCGCCGGAAGTTCCCAACTGGCGAAGCGCTTTGCCATGCAGTTTTTTCAGCAAGGCTGTTTCCCCGAACTCCGGTCTCTCCATCACTTCATGATCTTGCCTTACAGCAAGGTTACCGTCCATCCCGAAATGCGTGAACTCTTTCAATGCATTTTTGAATTCATATTCATGGTGCAGCAGGTATTTTTCTGTCAGGTCAAAGATTGACAAGGCCATACGGCAGCCAATATCTACACCGACACCATAAGGAATGACTGCATTTTTGGTTGCCAGTACGCCGCCAATAGGCAAACCATAGCCACTGTGTGCATCCGGCATTAAAGCCCCGCTCACACTTACCGGAAGGCGCATTACCAGCTCCATTTGTTTTTTAGCCTGTTCTTCTATATGATTGAAACCATACTGTTTAAATGTTTTTGAGTCTGCGTTTAATTCATAAGTTTTAAATGGTTTTTCATCTGTTTTTTCAATAAATGTGTTTGCTAATTTCCCGAGTAGCATGTCTTCAAGGAATGCCTCGGGTGTATTTTTTACCTGTATAAATAAGTCAAGAATATCTTCTTTAGGCGTATGTTTATAATGTTTTGATGCAGTTATGATTGCCACACTTTTTGAAACATGGTTTGTATAGCCAATATTTATAAGGTCTTTACTATTAATTTTCTGATTGCTCATGTGATTTTTCTTTGTAATACTCTTCGAGTAAATTTTTAATAGAATCTGTTTTCATCATAGACCTGTACTTTTCTTTGCAGTGAAGATTCCAGCGGTTTTTATATCTGCTGTCTCCATACAGCAGGGTATACAAGCGCGGATAGAGATTATGTGTTATGAGATGATTCTCAATCTCTGCTTCTTCCTGTTCAAGTAAAGGGTCTATGATTTTAATTTTTGTAATCATATTCGGAAACACTTTCAACTCAAACAGCCAGGGTTTTGAAAAAACATATTCTATCTCCCGGGTTTTATGAGATGTATAAGTGAGTGTTTCGTTGAAGTATGAGTGTTCTTTTTCAGACAATTTTAAGCGCTCAAAACTCCAGCTGTAAAAACTCTGTAGTTTTTGCGGTCTTACTTCGTAGACTTTTTTGCCATTCTTTCTTTTTTTATACATAAAACTCTTTTCGTGACTGTAAGTAGTCTCGTTGATTTTGTCGAGTAATGTCTGAAAGAATGCCGCATCAGGGCGGGCAGCAGTTTGCTCTGTAAGTACGAATAAGCGTTTCCATCCTTTTTGAACAGGAGGGTTTAGTTCTTCGTATCCAAGTGCTTTCCACTCAAGCGCAATTTGCATAAGACGCTTGTGAAACCTGATTAATTGCTTGTCTGATGTTGTTTTCTGGTCGCGTTTTATGTCTCTTCTTGAACATAAATGCTCACCGGAATGAAGCTCCCAATAGGAAACAGCCATATCAGTTGTGTATTAAATACCTCAGACATACACAGCATTAATGCATGCAGTATGAGACAGATTAAAGTATTGATTTGACATTGCCGGAAATGGCAACTGACACATGCAATAATTTCACAACATCATCAAAGCTGAAACAGCAAGGGGCAGATAAACATAAGCAGCAGTGCAGGATGTTTACTGTAATTGTCTAAATGGAAATGTGGAATTCGACGCGGAAAAATTCTTCAGCCGGAATATTTGATCAGAATATATTGAACAGGGAATCTTGCCGCGATTTACGCAGAGAATTGCATGTGCGATATGTATTGTAGCTCTAACATAGTGACCTCCTTTTGGATTGAAGTGAAAAACTTTAAAAGGATAAGTACTTGCACAAAGTTATGAAAAATATTTTCTGACTTGCAAATTTTTATTGTCAGAAAAGAAAAAGTGCCTCAAAATTATAGTTTAAGGCACTTTTTCTAAGTTGTTTATTCAACAGTATTCTGAATAATTATCTTTTGTGAATACTGCTGCTTCTCTGAAGAAATCTTGATAAAATAAATTCCATCGTCATTCTTTTGCTGTATTTCTGTTACAGGATTCCTGAGAATATATTCGCCAACTTTTTGTCCTGTGGTATTGGTGATCGTCATGATTGATTCTCCTGTTTCATGGCCCGGAAGCTCTACTTTGTAGTTTCCGTTACTTGGGTTAGGATATATCTTTAAGCCTGACAGTTCTTCTATGTCAATAATTCCTGTGGTTGGATTGTCATTACTGTAGGAAGAATAAAAAAGCCCGTCGATATCACACTGGGAGAGTTCCTTATTATAAATTCTTATATCATCTAATTTTCCGTCGTAAGACATGTTGCCGGAATGCCCGAATTCAAGGTTTGTTTCTTCACACAAAGCCCCCGGAACCTTTTTTATAACATGGAACTTGGAAGTGTCTAGCTGGTCCAAAAGACCATTAATGTATATTTTGCTTCCATGTTCATAACTGTGAGTAAGCACAATATGATACCAGTTGCCCGGTGTCAATTGGGTAGGGGTAAAAAGGAAGTGTTTTTTGTTTTCAGCATTTAGTTCTGCTGTTACCTGGTTCCATTCTAAGGATAGTGCATAAGAGGGCGAGCAGCCTTCTTGTTTTCTTACGATAGTCATCACCTTACCGTCTTCTTGTCTGGACGGGTTAACCCATGCAGAAATTGTCAAGTCGTCCAGTTGCAGTGATTCATCATTGCCGCAGTTTACAAGTAAAGCTTTGTTGTCAGAAATTAATGCATTATCAGGGTTGCCATAGCGGTCATATGCCAGCTTGCCTGCATCAATACTTGCATGGTTGCCATTGCCGCTTTTATCATTGGAGTTTCCATCAAAATCCCATTGTCCTACAATACCCGTCGTAATATCTCCTGTTTCGCAAGGTTTAAATTCAGTACAGCCTACATCGTCTTTTAAGGCGCAGATCATATGACGCAGTAAAGACTTGTGTCCCGGTGCATCCTGTGTTACTTCCCATGCCATTACGCCACCAAACTCTTTTTCCTTTAAGTACTTACATTTTTGCCTTACAAGAGCAGGGCCATTGAACAGGGTGAGGTCATTTCCCGGAGTTTGATCCATGTCGTCAGTCATCATAGGGAAGTTAGCAACGATGTCTCTGTAGATGGTCGGTGTAGCCATACCGCCTGCTGTCGATTTAAATTTGTACCCATAAAAAGGTACACCTATCACGAGTTTTTCTCTTTCATAGCCTCTGCCGGTCCAGTAGGTTTCTGCCGATGTCACAGTTTGAAAAGGAGAATGATTCCCAAAGGGACTTTGAGGGAAGTTTCCTGCTGCGTCGTATGCCATTATCTGCAGCCAGTCTGCTTTCTGCAGAGCCGCATCGGCAAACCATTGTCCCCAGGCGGCAGTATAGGGAAGTGTGGCTGTCAGTTGAAGACCAGTGGCGTGCAAATGTCTTTCGAGTGTATCCATGAGCTGTGTATAACGATCACGTTCTTCCTCTGTAGATAATCCTTCCCAGTCCATATCTGCACCATCCAATCCATGGTATAAGCAAAATTTTATAAGTGTATCAGCAAAGTGATGTATTGCAGCAGGGCTTTTGGCAATTTCTTCAACACCGACCCATCCCGGTGGCGGGGTGTCAGATCCTCTCAGGGAGATAAATTTTTTGGTATTAGCTTTGCCTGTGGCTGCCAGAAATTTCTCAAAGTTTTTTTGTTCAGATTCTGCGAAAGCTGCTATGCTCCCGTCAGCCTTTACCTCAAGAAAGGCAAACATCGCATGTGTAAGAAGGGTGTAGTCGGTAGTAGAAGCATCCCTGTAAGAAGGCACATAGCCAACCACTTTCTGGGTAAAGTGTCCGGGTGTACAATCTTTTACTTTGATGACTTCAGTATATGAATGAGTGGTTCCAGCTTCATTGAATGACAGTTCAATGGTTTTGTTTCCTAAAGAAGTGTAACGAAGCAGATACTTGTTTCCTTCTGAAGCTATAATTTCTCCATCTTGTCCGGGATTTAAGACCACTTGCGGATCATTGACAAAATTACCTGAGAGGTTATGAAGTGTGATAATACTGTCTTTGCAGATTCTGTCGGGTATGGAGAAGTTAAGGTAGTTTTCTGGAAGGTGGCAATCTGTGCCGGTTCCAACCCAGTCAAATTCAATGTGGCCGTTAAAAGCTTTATCTACAAATTGCCCGAACGTGTTAATAAACGGATGATCCTGATATCCGGGATTGGCAATAAATGTGATGCCGCTGATTGCAGTAGAGTCAAGTTTGATATTGTTATTCCATTCATTAAAAAATAAACCGCTTAAGTCTATCTCGAAGTTTCGGTACTCGGTGGTCAGGTCGATAATTCCTCTGGCAGATGTTTCGGTGCCTCCCGATATGACACCCTTTTTATCGACAAGTGCTACTGAAACAGTAACGGTATCGCTTGCCCGAGCACGAAAACGTATCACAGGTTTGTAACCCGGTATAGAAAAATTCATAGGAGAGGCTGTTCCCTGGTTCCCTATATAGTCTACTGACCAGTTATACCATTGGTGTCCCTGAGTACCATCAAGCGTTATACGTAGTTTTGAGTCTTTTACCTCTGTACCGTAATTATTCCAGCCACCAACAATGGTTTTAGGGCCGTTTTTGTCAAAATGGTTGGAATACAAACAACCTGTTTGCCCGAAGCAGGTGTTTGTCCCAAGAACCAGAATGAAGATAATTATTCTCCATTGAAATCGTGTAGGTGTATTTTTTCTCATATTCTGTCTTTTTTCAGACAAACATATTTTTCCTGCACGTAGTGTAATTGATGAAACTGTAAAAAAGCTTTGCAAAAAGCAGGAAAGGCTTTTTGGTAAGAATTTAAATAGTAGCCGTAATCAGAAACTGGTTTTTCCGATAATCATTTGGGGAGCAATTTTCTACACTTTTAAATATTCTGTTAAAGTGAGATGCACTTCCATAACCACATTGGAAAGCAATTTCAACAACAGGCAGCTCTGTCTCTGCCAGTAATTTTTTAGCTTCATTAATCCGGATCTGATTCAGGAACTGTTTAACACTCAAACCGGAGAAGTCCTTGATAATAGTAGAAATTTTACGCTCTGAAATTCCTGTTGCCGACTGAATGTCGGCGATGGTCAGTTCGGAAGTAGAAAAATGATTATTGAGGAAATCAATAACAAGTGACTTTTCTCTGTCTTTGTGATTTAAAGATTCTACTTTGTTATAGGCAAAAGAAACGGAACGTTTAAGCAGCTTTCTCCTGCGTACATAAAAGAACAAACCGGATAAGCTCCAATAGAGAATCAGCGCAATGGCAGATCGATAATAAAAAGGGGCATAGTCTACATAAAATCCCAGTTCGGTAATAACTACCTTGTTTTCTGTGTCATAACCGTTGTTAGGCGAATGAACAAAAGTGATGTATTTGACTTTAGTAAGGTCAGCTTCTTCAAGATCGCTCCCCTTTTTATTATTTATATTGTACCACCATACGGGGGTAGTAAACTCTTTTAGCGGTAGAATCTTTTCTGATGATTGCAAACTGACAGGCATTACCTGGTTAAGGTATTTATGAGTCGTGACAATGCTGTCCACAGAAAAATCAGGTATATGTGTGGCAAGAGATATACCTATCCAGTTTTCAAAAGACATTTGTGCTTTTATTTTCACATAGTCGTAGGCCGACAGGTCAAACCATGTCTTGCTTTTATACCAGACTCCTGCATAGGCATATTCTGCTTTATTTCTTAAAATGTAGCGATAGTTAACCCCTGAGTTGGCTTTTGCCAGGTAACATTCAGAATTTCCTCCGTCTATCTTATCGGTAAAGGGTGTGAGTTGTGATTGTGTATTGACGTTTCCTTTTTCGTTTATGAAAACAAAAGGTTTTCTGTAGACATATAAAAAGTATAAACCGATACACAGAAAAGGAAAAAGCAGCCATGGAATAAAGATGAACCATTTCTTGTTTTTCGGAAAATACAATTTCATGAGCAGAATAGGTTTATAGCGCTATTGATTCTTTATTTTTTTCCTAAAGAAACAGATTGTCCCTTTTTAAACTCACCCGGAGCATTTCCTTCCAATGCTTTAAAGACTCTGTTGAAATGGCTTATATGTCCATATCCTACCTTTTCTGCAATTTCAGAAATGGTAAAATCTGTTTCCAGTAGCAAGCGTTTCGCTTCTGAAATCCGGAGTTTATTCAGGAATGCTTTAAAGTTCATGCCTGTTTTCTTTTTAATGATTTCAGCTATCCTGCTTTCGGAATAGCCGCATGCTTTTTGGAGTTCTGTCACTGATAGTTCTGGCTTCATATAATGGGCAGTAATAAACCCGAAAACTGATTCTTCTTCTCCTGTCAGCGGCAGGATAGAAGCGAGTTTTCCATGATGGAAATTTACTTCTAGTTTTTTTCTCTTATAAATTACCAAACCCATGATTGCAAAATAGCCGGCCAACCCCAAGGCTGAAATAACATAAAAGAGGTTGTAATCTTTGTAAAACCCGAGTTCTTTCACCTCTACTAAATCCTCGGTTCCGGTAGGTATGTTAATGCATTGGCCGAAGTAAACAAACTTTGATTTAGAGTAATCAGGCGCTGCAGCTTCGGGTGCTATCTTTGAACTGATAAACCACCATTCCGGTGTTACTAGTTCTTTGACAGGAATCAATAAATCACGATAAACGGTATCTGTATTGAGTGTTGTGGACATCATCCGGAATGCAACCGGAATCCCTTTTTCGTAATAAACAAAGTCCAGTTTCTGAGGTTCAGCTACTTCTATACGTGTACCTACGCTAAATAAGAGTCGTTTACCTTTGCTCGCTTTTATTTTTACCTTCACGTAATCGTATTCAGACAAATCGAAAAACTTTCCTTCTTCTGACTCATATTCCACACCTGCGTAAGGATTGCGCAATGCATTGCTAAGGCTGTATTTAAAAGAAAGCTTGTTACTTTGGTTTTCAAGTAATGTAACCTTAGAATGCCCTTGTTCATTAGTATCTGTGATTATCCGCAAATTATTTAAAGTAGTTTTATGCGGATCAATCAGACGGAAAGGTTCCTGCCTGTAAAGTATATATGCTCCGCCAATTAAAAGGAAAGGCAGGAGCAATAGCAATAATCTGACTGAGGTAAAACGTGTCAATTGAAACTTTCCTTAAACAAAAAAAAATCTAAACTTAACGGAAGTTATATCTTTTTTGATAAAAAATATAAAATAACCGCGAATTTGTCTGTTTTAGAAGGGGAGTGAAGCCCTCATAAACATCGACCTCATCCGCCAACCGGCGAATGAGGTCGATCAAATAAATTACTTTTTTCTTCCAAAGGGACTATTTGATAACCTTTCCGGCTACTTTGCCAACTGTAAGCCCTTGTACCATAATCGAGAATACTACTACAAAGTAAGTCATCTCCAGTAGTATCTCTTTGTAGGTATCATCGTCGAGCAACAATACCAGTGCAATGGAAACACCGCCGCGGAGCCCGCCCCATACCAGTATAGTGATTGAGCTTCTGCTGAGCGGAGGGTTAAATGGTACGATTCGCGATGGAAGGTAAATAGATAGAAAACGAGCCGCCAATACTATAAAAATAGCAGCGGTGGAGATTAACCAGTAGCTTTCCAGGTCTTTGATCATGAGAAGTTCAAATCCTATGAATAAGAATAAGATAGCGTTAAGGATTTCGTCAATAAGCTCCCAGAATTTGGCGAGATAATCGCGGGTTTGTTCAGACATAGCTACTTTTTTGCCATAGTTACCAATAATCAATCCCGCGGCAACCATTGTTAATGGTCCTGATATATGCATGCTATGGGCGATCATATAACCACCCATTACTACAGAAAGAGTGATTAAGGCAGATATGGTGTAGTCGTCAATACTTTTGATTGCTTTTGAAGCAAAATAACCGAGAATAACTCCTAAAAGTAAGCCGCCGAGTGCTTCTTTTGCCAATAACCAGCTTATATGGCTGAGAGAGATGGCCATAGACCCCGATTCGGCAAGCTGTAAGATAACAGCAAAAAGCACTACTGCAACACCATCATTGAATAACGATTCACCCGCGATTTTAGCTTCCAGCGTTTTAGGTACATTCGTGTTTTTAAGGATTCCTAATACCGCTATAGGGTCGGTTGGGGATATTAATGCCCCAAATAACAAGCAGTAAATAAAGGGTAATTCCAGCCCAAAGAATGGCGCTACAAAGTGGACAAGGTAGCCTACTATAAAAGTGGAAAGTACCAC
>CAZNHL010000058.1:1551-28642 GCA_964572965.1 uncultured Bifidobacteriaceae bacterium | reverse complement strand
AATTTTTCAGGGAAAAATTCTTTCCTGCATGATCTGTCGCTATATTCAAAAAACAAACAAAAAAGCCCGATAGGTTTCAAATCTAAATGAGAAGATTCTTTAGCCCTAAGCCATAGCTGTTTCAATCCTTCTTCAAAACCGCCTGACAAAATAGGGAAACGGCACCAGATAGTGTAGGTTATACACCCCAATAGCTTAACAATAAACCACAAAAAACAAGCCCTATCGCAATGTAACGCTTTGAGGAAAATTGCTCCTTATATACAAATTTTGCTGCGAGCTGCGGCAGTAACATAGAAAATGCTCCCAAAACTATCATACTAACAACGCCTAAATGACTATAGTCGAGATTACCACTATATACTCCCATAGCCCCACAAAAAGCTATCAAGACAATTAACAGCAATACTTTAACATTTTCTTTGCCTGCTATTAACAATCCTTTTTCTTTTCCAATTACAAACCGGCCTACTGACAAAAGAAGTATTGTACCTTCCAATAAAACACTAAACAGGTTGACACCTAAACGTTGTGTGCACCAGCCGAAAAAACCATAACTGATTCCCCAAAAGAGTGCAGCCAATAAAGAATAACGTAAACAAAGAGCATTGCTAAGTTTACTGTTCTGAGTATATTCCCAATAACTCATCAATGCCGTTCCTGCCAATATCAGGCTGATTCCTGCGATACGGTAGGGTGACAATACTTGCTCAAAAAACAATGTGGCAATAAGAAAAGAGATAATACAATTGCTGTTGCAAATAGGAATTAAAATAGCAATCGGCCCATTCTGGTGTGCTTTATTAAAAAAGTATAAGCCAAAATAGCTTATCCCACAAATCAGGAAACCCAGAAAAAGATGAGAATATGGAATTAGATCCAGTGCAATTTGATTCCCATAGAGAAGTAAAGGTACCAATAGCAATGACGTTGTTAACACATTCCTGATCAATATCACCTTTCCGGGCCCCAGTGCATTCACTGGACGCTTCCACAAAGAATCAGATATGCCAAAAGCCAAGGGTGGAATTATTGTAGCAATGGTCGCAATTATGGGAGTTTCCATTATTTAAAAACCAATTTAATCCCTGCCGAAAAGTTTCTTCCCATACCATAATAAACAATTGATGAAACTGCATTATGCCCGGAACCATCCAGTGCTTCCTGTACATAGCGAGTATCCAGCAAATTGTTTACCTGCAATCTTAATTCTAAATCCAGGAGCCTGGAGAGTAAAAAGCTTTGTGCAAATGTCAAATTAAACAGCCCGTAAGCTGGTAATTTCCAAGGGATAAATTTTGAAGAAGAATTATCAATGTTAAAATCGGCATAATAATTACCCACCCTGTAGTACTCCAGCAACACATTTGTTCTTTGAAAAGGTATATAACGAACATATCCGTAATAAGTCTGCTGAGGAACATTGCCGGTTGGCACGTTTTTCAACTGCAAGTTTATAGTATCTAACGGAACACCTGCCAGATTTTTAAGGACAGCGTTCACATTATTCAACCACTTATATTGTCCGAAGCCAACCGAAGCTCCTAAGTGCACTTGCTTCATTAGCTGGTAATGCAACTCCAATTCAATTCCTCCGTGCAGCTCATCCAGCCCTAAAACACTTCCGTTAACATAAGCCTGTGTTCCCGGATCATACAAGCTATATGTTTTTGTGACATCATTTCTCCGTGTATAAAATACGCCTAATGAGCTTTTCCATTTTTTCATTTTCCATTTCCATGCTGCTTCACCGGAATAAACACTTTCTCCCTGCGGTTTGCTTTCTGCCACAAGCGGACGAATATAAATAGCGCTTGAAAATGGCGGACGTTTCAAATAAGCTGCATTCAGTAAGATACTATGCCCTTCGGACAGTTGGTATGACAAACCGCTTTTGAACGAATAACCCTGCACATTCTTTACTGCTGAAGTGTTTGAGCCGTCAACCGGTAAAATAAATGTTTCTGAATTTTGATGGCGAATATTCATCAACTCTGCAAAAGTATAAAAAGACCATCGCAAGCCTGTCCAGTTTACGGCGGCATTAAGACCTGTCCAGTGACTGATATGACCGCTGTTATACCAAAGGCGGTCACCGGTTTTTAAAAACCTGGTTCCGGCATTAGGATCTGAATTATCTGCCACTCCGTCAGCACCGAGCAGATTGGCCACCTCGGCATAATTTTCCTCCTTCTGGTAATAATAGTACTGATTCAGCTTCAGCGACAGATTACTTCTCAGTCTATGCTGCAATGATAAATTATAGCCTGGTCTATCGTGTTTATTTTGAAAATTGCCCAGATAATGTGCTGCCTGACGGGCATTAATCCGATTTCCGTTTCCCAATATAACCTCACCGACATTTGACTGATTATAGCGGTATGCTGAATCAAAGTTCAGACTTCCATCAGCTCTTTGAGGTATCGGATTTCCCAAAGAGCGTAAGGCACCTCCTCTTCCACTAAGGTAAGACAAATCAAGAGCTACAGTCGTTTTTTCAGACAATCTGAATGTCTGTTTGAACAGGAAAAATGGCCTAAAAAAGAAGTTTATAGCAGACGACATTGGGCCACCCTGATATGAACCGGCATCCGGATTATACCTGACCCCATGCTGGTCATAGTCCTGCTGCTGTAACAAAGTACCGCGTTGCCAGTGTTGCTGTGGCGCCCCAAATGCCGTAAAAGAAACCGAATACCTTTTTGATAATTGTCCATCGAGATTGACGAAATAAGAACCGGCTCTAAGCCTGGAGTTCTCAAAATAGCCCTGACCGCTACTATAAGTACCTCCAACCAAACCTCGCCACTTTCCGAAAGCAAAATGATATTTAAAGCCCATAGAGTTAGAAAAGTTGCTCGTCAGGCTCAACCGGATGACAGAATCAGTCCTTGACATCCTGATCATCAAAGCCCCTCCTACGCTATTCTGCATCCCATTGGCTGATGGCAAACCTTTGGCAATCGTGATATCTTCCGTAAAATAAGCGAGACTGGTCCAGTTACTCCAAAAAATATACGATCCGTTAGGAATCTCCAATGGAGTTTCATTGAAAGCGATCCCCAACTCTCCCATCCCGAAACCTCTCACAAACAGCTTTGAATCTCCAAAACCTCCGCCTGAACGATTATTGAATACAGAAGGAGCAACAATCAGGTTTTCGGAGAAATCCCTCCCTAAGTTTTGCAACAGGTACCCTTTCTCCACTTTGGTACCAACACTAATGGCTTCATAAGGCTCTTCTCTGCTTCCATACACAACCACTTCTTGGGTTTCTTTTACGCTGGCAGTATCCTGTGCATAACTTAAACTGATTGAGGAAAGAAAAATAATAACGTGTAATAAAACTTTAAACATCAACAATAAAACTCAAAAAACAACAGAAGTTATCTAACACAAAATGTTCATTTACTGCTAAGAAGTTTATTCAACTCAGACTCTAACTGTTTTGCATCGGGCAAATACAATTGATACTTACTGACAAACAACTGATTGCTGATATTTTCAGTTGCATATTCTACTAAAACATGATCCTTATATGCTCCAAGTACAATACCGATTGGTTCATTATCCCCTTCAGTATTTTCCTCCTTTCTAAAGTAATTGAGGTATAAATTCATCTGTCCTATATCCTGATGATCTACCTCGCCACGTTTCAAATCAATCAACACGAAACATTTCAAAATGCGATGATAAAATACCAAATCAACAAAAAAATGCCTTACACCAATGGAAATCTTATATTGCCTACCTATAAACGCAAAACCTTTACCCAACTCCATTAAAAAGGATTGAAGATTTACAATAAGTTTTTCTTCTAATTCCACTTCAAGATACTGATGGCTTTGAGGAATATTTAAAAACTCCAACACAAACGGGTCTTTGATAATATCTTCTGGTTTCTGAACTTCTAACCCATTTTTAGCTAGAGACAATACTCCTTCCTTATCTGTACTCAATGCCAAACGATGAAACAACATACTTTTCATTTGACGTTTCAATTCTCGCACACTCCAATTCTCTTTCTCACACTGTCTGGTATAAAAGCCTATTTCCAAATCATTATCGGCTTTTAATATCTCTGTATAATGACTCCAACTCAATTTATCAGATAGCTTACCCCCATTCTCAAAATCATCGTTTTTCAAAAATCCAGACAGTGTCTGGATTTTTGAAAAACGGACATAAAACTGTCTTATCTGAAATAGGTTTGAGCGACTAAAACCCTTCCCATAGGCGAGTGTAAGGTCTTTTGACAACAGATCTAGCAAGTTACTTCCATACTCCGCTTTTTCTTTACCCCCTTGTTCAAACTCTACGATATGTTGCCCTATAAGCCAATAGGTTTGTACCAAAACAACATTTACCGATTGAGCAGCTTGTTCTCTCCCTTTTTGTAATAAACCTCCAATCTCTTTAACCAGATTGTTATACTTTGATTTCTCCAAATCCATAGCATTTCAAATTTTCATTTCTGCAAGCAAATGATCAAAATAGTCTTGATTTAAAAACGTCCCATTTTTCAATCTTTCTTTATCTAAAACATAGCCTCGAATGGCAAAATCCCGCAATATGGAAGTTGCCCATTGCCTGAATTGCGTGGCTCTTTGGGAATTGACACGATAACCAACAGAAATAACTGCATCCAAATTATAGTGTTTGGTTTTGTATTTTTCCCGTCTGTAGCAGTTATCGAGAATTCCTCGGCAACTGAATTTTCTGTAAGTTCTCCCGATTTAAAAATATTTTTTAAATGAAGCGAGATATTATCGGTGCTACAATCAAACAAAACAGCCATTAGCTTCTGAGAAAGCCATATTGTTTCGTTTTCAAACCTCACTTCAATACCATCTTTGCCAGCCTGTGAAGTAAATATTAAAAACTCGGCTGTACTGTTACGTATTTGTAGTTTTTTGTCCATCCTTTCTGGGCTTTACCAAGCAAGATACCCAAAATGGCCTATTTATCCACTCAGGATTTTTAAAAAGGACAGTATAACACGAGTATTATCATACAGAACCGTTCCACTTTTTTGAAAGGTGGAACGGTTGTAAGTAACTATCTACTCAAAAACCACCTTATTAACATAAGTTCCTTTATTGGTTTTTACCTTTACCATTATCAGGCCTTTGAGTGTAGAAGTAATGCTTTCAGCCGAAGCATACTCCTCACTTCGCCCTAAGGTATTGGTCAATGTTACGTTTTCTACTACTGCATTTGAGCTACTGATATGGATTGTACCGGTAGTTGGATTTGGGTAGATACTGACATTGCCCACATCAACATATTGGTCTTTTAGAGAAGAAGTAACATCCTTCTCAAGTGTTATCTTGCGGATTTTACGACTACCATCCAGTACATAAACATCACCATAAATATCTACAGCCACGCAGCGAGGCAGATGAAAACTCGCTGCTGTACCAATACCATCTTCAGTACCCAGACTGCCAGAACCGGCTAAAGTACTCACCACACCTGATGGTGTGACCTTACGGATTTTATTATTACCATAATCTGCCACATAAACATTGCCAGAAGCATCTACAGCTACTCCCATAGGAATATTAAGACCTTTACCCAATCCAACAAAAGTACTCACTATGCCTGTCGGGCTTATCTTACGTATTTTTTTATTACCGGCATCCGCCACATAAACATTACCAGAAGCATCAACAGCTACTCCACTAGGAGAATTAAAACTAGCAACTGTACCAGCACCATCAATACCTCCTACACTACCTGAACCAGCAAAAGTAGTTACCATACCAGTTGGGCTTATCTTACGTATCTTATTTTTATTATACTCTACTACATAAACATTGCCAGAAGCATCTACGGCTGCACTTCTTGGATTATCAAAACTGGCAACTATACTAAAGCCATCGGTAGTACCTCGAGTCCCAGAACCGGCTAACGTACTTACCACTCCTTCTGGTGTTACCTTACGAATATTATAATTACCATTATCCGTCACATAAACATTACCTGTAGCATCTACCGCTACCCCATAAGGGAAGAAAAAACTCGCAGCTATGCCAGTTCTATCCTTGCTACCTATGTGGCCTGAACCAGCCAAAGTACTTACTTGCTGTGCTTGGATGTTCCAACCTACCAGAAGTAGCAATAATAAAATTGGGGTTAGTTGTTTCATAATTGTTTAGGTTAGTTATTAGCAATATCACTTGTATTCCCATTTCTAGCATTCATCAGAGCGTCATACGAAACATATTTTCTGCTTTGAATGTAGGCACCTTTTTCATCATGAATGATGTTAAGATCTGTCTCAAAGGTTAGGCGATAAACGCTAGGGATATCATTTTCAGGAAATGTTATTGGCAATGTTATCCCTCCTGACTTAACATCTTCTTTACTAACTGGCTTGACTTTATAAAGCTTAGTTATTTTTTTCGCTTTGTAAAATGCGATATAGTTTACACCATCTTTAATTGGCCTGTATGATTGGCAGTAGTAAATATTATGTTGAACATTCCAATTATAAGTATCTCCAACAGCTACAATAGCTACAAAATTGCTATTGTCTAGCTTCAACTCTTTTTCCTGCTTCTGCTCCTCCTCTCTCTTCTCAATTATACTATTTATCACTTCTTCTGGAATCAGTTCTTTGTATTTCTTTTCTCCAATTTTTATCATTACCTCCTCAAAAACACTTCCAAGCAAACTAGCAGTAATTGCAAGTGCCGTTAAATACACTATTGGCATAGAAACTTCTGGTAAGTTTTTTTCAAAAACAATTCTCCATGCTGAAAATATTAAAAGAGAAACTCCAACTAGCATTAATATAACTGCCAGAGCTTTTATAAAATTTCTGATTGATTTTTCTTTATACATAACTGACCGTTTAGTTATTTTTACCTTCTTCAATAGCCCGCTTTACTTGTTTAGCCTCGTCTTTTGTAAATCCATGGGCAGAAACCCTCGCTCCATGCGCATAAAAACTGATTGTAGAATAACCTATAAGTGGTGTATCTACATTAACAGAAGCAATGTCATTAAAACCAATAAAACTTGATTGACCACGAAAGAAACCTGGTATTTTCACAGTGATCCCATTAGGTTCGACATGAATCTCTGCCGGAAAAAGCTTATTGCCTTCTGAAAGGCGCGATGCTGTAAATTTCATAATATACTAGTTCAACAATCCCCAATTTTAACCTATAACCACACAACTAGCCTGCCCATTTCTGCCCATCAAATTTCACAACATCAGCAATTCTTGTATCTTTGCCGGATGCCGGTCAGTAATTTTCAAGCAGATACTAATGATATTGAGGAACTCCGAAATGAGGTGATCAATCAATATGGACAAGGCATCCATACTTCTGGAGACTGTATCAGGCTTCAACAACAGATAGAACAAGTAGCTGACCGTAAAATAGGGCTGAATACACTGAGGCGTTTCTTTAATCTGCTGCCTGCCACACCACCATCCAAAGCTACCTTGGACATCCTAAGCGAATATTGTGGTTTTAATGGTTTCGTCGCATTCCGGGACAAGCGGGAAAATACCAATCTGCAAGTTGCAGCTTCCAGGTTTCTTACTGAGGTAACAGAAGAGGGCTATATCAATCCAAAAGATTTTTCCAAACTGGTACAGACTTATGCCGGTGACAATGGGCTATATGGTTTTTTCAGGGAAACGGTCATTATGGCTCTTGCCCTAAGAGATATTACTTTCTTAAAAAACATATTCACCTATACCTCGATCTTCAGGCACAAAGCAGCAACAGACAAAGAGTTTCATTTTTTAGCGCTCATGCTTGGCAAGTTTTTACGACTACATAAACATATCAGGAATGAGCTGATCCCTCAATGGGCCAAAAGTCCTATAGCCCAAACCTATTTTTTTGAACACTTTGTGGATACCGATTTCATCGTCAACTACTACCACGAATACCTGACTGAGTATAGTAAATATAAAAAGACACCGGAAGCAAGGCTTTTTGTTCAGAGTAACCTGGCTTATTATGAATGGTTAAAGGAATATCCGGGTCATTATCCAGAAGCCATTACTTACCTTTCCCATACAAACGAGTACGAAGAGCTTCATCCAATCCCTGTTTTCAGGAAATTTACAGGATTGCTTTTGTATTATTACCACCAAAAAGAAACCGGGCTTTTTTCTCAAACATTAAGTGAAGCTCAACACTATGTAAACGAACTTTCTTCTCAGGAAAAACAGAAGGAGACGCTTTGCCAAACACTTCATTTTCTATCCTTCGGACTGCTTGTCACAATGCAATACAGACTGTTAATAGACATGACGGAATGGATCAGACAAGAAGCCAAACCATATACCTGGTATATTAATAGCTGGACAGAACAAAAAAACTCCCTCTATCATGCGATTGCATTATTGGGAGTAAACGAATACAAGAAAGCCCTTAGCGTATTTAAAAAAGTAAAACCGGCACTACTTTTAGGTTCTTATCATGGATTTGATTCCATGCTTCTCAACTTATGTGAAGCAAAATTCTGTGAACTTGAATTGAAATCAGGAGACGCTTATCACTACTTCAAAAAAGCGAAAACAATTGCTCAGGAAAGGCAATATATAGTTATCTATAATTGGTTCGATGATTTTAAAAATTGGCCCAATTAGCCCCAAAATTGCCACTGTTATATCCTTACCCCTACTGATATATTCAGCCTTCTTAATTTCTCCTGGTAATGTTCTGTATATATCTTTTTGATGTCCTCATTGAGATACGAATGTGCAATTAAGGTATAAGTCATTGACTGTTCAGTCCTGAACAAGTCTAGCATTCTTTTAAGCCTTACCTCCTTTAAACCCAATGCCAGGCCAAAATCAAGAAAGTCGTCGTAAGCATAATATCCCAAAGAAGCGAAAGAGAGGTGATCAAAAGACGACTCGGACAGACCACCCTTCAATGCCATGTCGGCATCATTGACATGGATACGTGTACATAACAGGTCATAAGCAGGACTCATAATAAAGTCTCCACTATCCGATTCTATTAATGAAAAGTTTTTAAGATGAGCATCCCCATTCGAGAAAAGGTAGTTGAATACTATGAGTTTGAAATATTTTTCTAATTCAACCTCTGCCGCATTAATATATTTAGCCATCAGTCCACCTAATTCCAGATAACTATACTCGTACTTAAAGTCATCACCGGCATTATCTTTTGTCTTTCCTGCTATGGAGGCAAAATCTTCCTGCAAATATTTTCCACCTGAAGACTTTATATCAAACCTTTTGGTCAGGTAAGCAGGTTTTTCATTATCAAAAAAAATCAAAGCGTTCTCCGCCGTAGCAATGCCATATACTTGTCTGGCAATTTGCATTGTCAAATGCTCATTGGCAGGCACCTGACTTACTTTGCTCACATCTCGGGGAATTGGTTTCAATATATACTGACCTTGTTCCCCCTCTTCTGTAAGCCTTAATTTGTTTTTAGTTAGCAACACTGATAGCTTTTCCTGAACACCGGAAATAGAAATTCTCCTGCGGTTTTCCAAAAATTTTTCCTGTTCCGGCCCATCGGCGTCAGGTGAAGAAAATGGTAATACATGGTTCACTTTTTTCCCATTGAACATCCGTTTCAACACAGCACCACTGTAGGTATTGAAGCCTTCTTTTAATGATCCGGGGCAATATTTTATTTCAAGACTCATATTGCTCTTACACTCACAGCCCCAATTGTTTCAGTGCCTCCCGTAGCCAGCAACAAACTAAAAAAATCATTTTCATCAATCTGTAGTTGCCGGCATTGCAGTGTCCTATTTACTCCTTCACTGAGCATATTGAAAAAAAAGGGGAATAGCTCTTTTGCCCTATACTCCTGTCTATTCTTTGGCAAAGTAAAACTTATTGCCTTTTTAAGGGGATTATTATAATAATCATCGTTGTAACGAAAAACATACTCCGACCCTTGCCGACTGATCATTCCGGCAGGTTCGCTGTTCACATACACAATCCCTTTATCGCTCATGCTCTATTCTAAGTTCTTACAACAATCTGCATTTCCATTCCCAATACTTTAAGCAACTTTTGAAGGGTATCTAATGACGGATTTCCTGTTGCATTCTCTACTTGAATGATGGTACGCAGACTCACTCCTGATAATTCGGCCAGATCCCGCTGATGTAGACACAGAATATCACGCCTTTCTTTTATTTTATTACTTATTTCAAGATACTCCATAATGCAATATAATGCATATTCATACAATAAAACAAAGGAAATGCGCACTAAAATCCATAAAATATACACTATAATACACATTCTATCATAGAAACACGTAATAAAGGAAACTAAATCTTCATGTTTTTTACAACTCTTTCAACTCCTCCTCAAAACCACCAGACAAAATCGGGAAACGACACCAGGTACGTGGATCGACGTTGAAATCATCCAACAGGAACGATGGAGCTATACGTTCTCTCTTCCACTGGTTGCGTGACCACATTCTGTAAAATTTAATCACATGTTGTTTTAATAGCTCATCACTTTCAAGCTTTTCCAGCTTCAAAGTTTCATAAACCACTTTCGGAGATTTATATTCTCTGATCGCTAGTCTTTCTATAGCTGCCAGAATTGGGTATGGCATCAAATCCTTTTCATCTGTCTGGGCGCGTTCCTGCGGACGAAGTTCCGCCGTTGGTGTCAGGCTGTTTACATAACGAAGTCCTCTGTAACCGAGCTCTTTTTCTGCATATAACAACCAATGCAATACATAAACTTTTTCAATCCCTGCAATTGGCGCAATTCCGCCGGATGTATCACCATCCATAGTAGCATATCCTACATCACCCTCACTCCTGTTTGATGTCGTAATCAGCAAAGCATTTTTGACATTGGTTACCATCCATATAAACGGAGATCTTGCTCGCGCCTGTATATTCTGCAAAGTAACATCATCTTCCTCCCAGGTCAGTTTACGCTGTAGCGACAATTCAATTTTTTCTGTCATCGACTTCAGCTCTTTGTCGATATTCCAGCTGATGAAAGTAGCACCGATGGACTCAGCCAGCTCCTTAGCAGAAGTAAATGTCTCTGTTGAAGAATTAGCTGTCCACTGATAAGCGGTGGTCAGCAAGGGCTTCATAATGGCTTTATACTGCATTGCTTTAGGAAGATGAACGATATCATCCAGATTGGCATAAAGCGAAGCGATATTCCCTTTCTCAATAAAAGCTTTTACACCCAACTCATCAACACCAAGTTTTACCATATGTGCTACAGCCACCGCACTCAGGGAAGAATCGGCTCCTCCGCTCAGAGAAAGTACATAGCCTTTGCTGCGCGACTTGTGCATATAATCATACAAAGCCAGTGTAATGGCTTTTGACATTTCTACATCTTTCGCCCTGATATCTTCGTGTGGTTCAGACGGGGCAATAATCCGGTCTGTTTCAAAATCTATCTCAGCTGTTATCAGATTTACATTTTTGAAAGACAACCGATCGTTGCGCTCCACCATTTTACCTTTATGAGCAATCAGCACATCGCCATCATACACAATTCTCCCTGCTTCATTCCCCAATAAATTGGCATACAAATAAGCACAGTTAAAGCGCTTGGAGCCATTAACAACCAACTTATCTTCACGCAACTGAGATTTCCCAAAAGAGAAATGACTTGCCGATGGATTCATAATCAGCTCTACGCCTTTTTCACAATGACGTATACCCGGACGGCGGTCTTCATGCCATGCATCTTCGCAGATCTCATAACCAACCTTAACTCCTTTGATATCATAAAGCCGGTCTCCAAAAGGATATTTTATTCTATTAAACTCTAGTTCTCCCAACTCTGCCGGCTCCCAAGGGGTAAACCAGCGGTATTCATAATGTACTCCATCATTGGCAAGAAATTGCTTTGGTACGAAGCCAAGAATTTTTGTGTCACTAATCAGACAGGCAACATTATACAAAGCACCTTTGTAGCGCACCGGAAGTCCGATACTTACTGCAATAGAAGAACATTCTGATAAAAGCTCCTGTAAACGCGCCAATGCTGCCTCAGTAAGCCAGTCACTCAGAAACAGATCCTCACAACCATAATCTGTCAGACACAACTCAGGAAGGCACAATAAATCAACGCCTGCCTCCTTCGCTTGACGGATAGCTTCCTTAATATTTGCAATGTTATTGTGCCAGTCGATCGGCGTCTGGTTCAACGCAGCTCCGGCTATCTTGAGCGTCTTCATATAGATGCAATTTAAACAAATTTGGAATGAGGACTTTCATTTCACCCTAAAACAAAAAATCCACATCAACAGACGTGGATAGCATTACTTAATTACTACTAAAAATATACTCAATACTCAATACTCAATACTCAATACTCAATACTAATTATAAAAGCCCTAAATCTTCCAAGGCCTTCTGAGCGGCATCCTGTTCAGCTTTTTTCTTATTCATACCCTGGCCTACACCCAGTACTTCATTATCGATCAGTACCTGTGCTGTAAAGCTGCGATGGTTACCGCTACCACTTTCTCCGGCCATTTTGAAATGTACATGTTTGCTTTCGCGTTGTGCCCACTCAATCAGACGACTCTTGTAATTTGTATCGTTTGAAACAATACTTTCCAGATCAAAGTGTGGATTGATCAGTTTTTTAAGTACAAAACGACGGCACTCCTTAAAACCATAGTCAAGATAAACTGCCCCAACCAAAGCTTCCAGTGCATCTCCGTAAACTGACTTAAACGCATTTGCTCCTCTGCCTGAATCGAAATCGACCAGCTTATCTAAACCAATTTTGCGGGAAAGACTATTTAAAGACTCTCTGTTCACAATGCGCGAGCGGATTTCTGTAAGGAAACCCTCGTCTTTATAAGGATATTTTTTGAAGAGGTATTCTGCAACAATAGCACCTAAAACGGCATCGCCAAGGTATTCGAGGCGTTCATTGTTTTCCTTAATACCCTTAGAGTTTTCTTTAGAGGAAGAGGTATGGCGGAATGCCAAAAAATATAAGTCAGTATTACCGGGAAATTTCCCGGTAATCTGACTTATAGCTTTTCTAAATTGCTTATTTTTTTTGTCAGTTAAACCTAGAAGACTGGCTAAACGCTGAATCAAAATCTACTCAGTAAACTTTTTGAAAATGACAGAGCAGTTATGTCCACCAAAACCGAATGTATTACTCAAAGCAATGTTGATATCTCTTTTCTGAGCCTTATTGAGGGTTAAGTTCAATTTAGGGTCGAAAACTTCATCAGCAGTCTCATGATTAATTGTCGGTGGAACAAGGCCATTCTTAATTGCCAAAATTGAAGCGATCGTCTCAATTGCACCGGCAGCACCTAACAAGTGACCTGTCATTGACTTAGTTGAGCTGATATTCAATTTGTAGGCATGGTCACCAAACACTTTTTGGATCGCTTTAATTTCCCCTACATCACCAAGCGGCGTTGAAGTACCGTGAACGTTGATATAGTCTACCTGCTCCGGTTTGATCTCGGCATCAGAAAGCGCATTTAACATTACGTTCATTGCACCCAATCCTTCAGGATGTGGAGCTGTCAAGTGATAGGCATCAGCAGACATACCACCGCCAATCATCTCGGCATAAATTTTAGCACCTCTGGCTTTTGCATGTTCGTACTCTTCAAGTACTATAGCAGCAGCACCTTCACCCATCACAAAACCATCGCGGTTCTTGTCGAAGGGACGAGAAGCAGTTTCCGGAGCATCATTTCTTTCAGAAAGAGCTTTCAGGGCATTGAACCCTCCTATACCAGCTTCTGTAATTGCAGATTCTGAACCGCCCGTAATGATTGCATCAGCTTTACCCAAACGGATATAGTTGAATGCATCCACAATAGCGTTTGTAGAAGATGCACAGGCAGAAACAGTTACAAAGTTTGGTCCTCTAAAATTGTTTCTCATGGAAATTTGTCCTGCGACAATGTCCACAATCATTTTAGGGATAAAAAAAGGATTGAATCGAGGTGTCCCATCGCCTTTGGCGTATGCAGTTACTTCTTCTTCAAAGACTTTAATTCCTCCAATACCTGAGCCCCATATTACACCCACTCTGTCAGGATTGAATTTTCCTTCCACAAGGTCAGCATCAACTACAGCCTGATCAGAGGCTACGATTGCATACTGCGTAAAAGGGTCCATTTTTCTTGCTTCTTTCCTCTCCATAAAGTCTTCAATGTTGAAGCCTTTGAGTTCACAAGCAAACTTGGTTTTGAATTTTGTAGTGTCAAATTTCGTAATCGGACCGGCGCCGCTTACACCGTTAGACAAACCATTCCAGTATTCCTCAACAGTGTTACCCAGCGGTGTAAGTGCACCCAACCCGGTTACTACAACTCTTTTTAATTGCATAAAAAGGATTCAAATCTTACTTAACGTTTGCTTCCAAGTAAGCAATAGCGTCACCTACAGTACCGATGTTTTCAGCTTGATCATCAGGGATAGAAATGTTGAATTCTTTTTCAAATTCCATGATCAGCTCAACAGTATCCAATGAATCTGCACCTAGGTCATTCGTGAACGATGCCTCTGGAGTAACTTCAGATTCTTCAACACCAAGCTTGTCGATGATGATGCTTTTTACTTTTTGTGCTATTTCTGACATTTTAGTAAATATTTTTGTACCGAGTGCAAAGAAATGTATTAATAGTAAAATTGTCAAACATTTTTTTGGACAAAATACTTATTTCTTTGTATTTCAAGATGTTAAACTAAAAAGAAAGCAAAAATTTAATTGTATCGACCCCATCAGCATAGTCTTTTAGCCCGGGTTTCTGTGCCTGACCCAAAGAAATGCTCCCTTCAAACCACCCGCATTCGGAGACAATACACTGGATTTGCTCCTGTTTCTCTTCTAAATGTTTCTTCAACGTCTCTGCATTTTCATAAAACTGCCAGTAAAGAACTCCGATCGGAGAGACTAATGCTTCATCTTCTTTGTACAGTATTACCGCATTATCCAGGTGCCAGATCTGCTTCACCAGATAAATGGCCCTGTTATAGTCATAGTTATTTGAGTATTTATTATTGTAGAAAACGTCTTTAAAGCCTTCCAGCACACGCATGATCGGCATATGATCATAGCCAACAGGCACATATACTTTAGACACGTTACGACAGCCTAAGCCAAAATAGCGAAAGATATCCTCTCCCAGCTTTGTAAGCTCTTCATCACTTTCTTTGCCGTTCAGAACAGCAAGCGAAGTTCTGTTTTTACGTATAATATGTGGCTTTTTAGAAAAGTAGTATTCAAAATACCTGGCCGAATTATTACTGCCTGTAGCTATAAAGGCATCTGCATCATTCAAACGTTCAACCACTTCTATCCTATTCCCAAGTTCATTGTTAATCTCTCTTAACTGCCCTATCACATAATTCATCAGAAAAGTATCATCAGCACTCAACTTGATCAAAGCGATCTGTCCTGCAAGCAAAACTGACATGAGGTCATGAAAACCAACCAAAGGAATATTACCTGCCGCTACAATTCCGACTTTTTTAGGTACTGCATTTTCCGGAATGTGATAATCACTTAACCAATTTTCCAGGCTGGCTCTGGTTAAACTTTCAGCCCAACCTTCAAGTGCAAACTGAACCTGTTCGGACGCAAACCAAGGATTACCCGCTTTCGCTCGGTGCAATAAATCCTCTAAAGTATCTCCTTTTAAGGCCTGTAATCGTTGTCCTAATTGGGCAAAAGCTATGATCCGGTCGTTTACAGAAAGTGGCATATTTTATATTAAATTTTAAACTAAAGACATTTTACCTATATTTTATTCTGTATAAATATTCTAAATAACACTTATCAGAATAAAATTTTGTATTTCACTATAAAAGCAAGTACATTTGTACATCGCTGTTAACTAGAAGATTTTACAAAGATATTAGTTTGATTTGATAAGCGATTGTATCAATTTTGTAGGATTAAAATAAAATATCTACTATGGCAATAATTATTACCGACGAATGTATTAACTGTGGGGCCTGCGAACCGGAATGTCCTAATACAGCGATATATGAAGGCGGTGTAACTTGGACTTGGGGTGGCGGTACGGCATTGACCGAAGTTGAGCTGGAAGACGGTTCAAGCATTGATGGCAAAGCAGCACAAGACCCTATCTCTGACGAATATTACTACATCGTACCTAATAAATGTACAGAATGTACAGGTTTCCACGAAGAACCGCAGTGTGCTGCTGTTTGTCCTGTTGACTGCTGTGTTGACGATCCGGATATCCGAGAAACAATAGAAGAATTAGAAGCCAAGAAGGCGTGGTTACACGCTGAATAAGCTGTTAGTTGCTGGTTGTCTGCGGGTTCTATGAATTCATCAATAAACCAGACCATAACAGACCAAAAAAATTAAAAGTACCTCCAAATTGTATCAGCAAAATGATATATTTGGAGGTATTTTATTTTAAGATGTAATTAAGTCTTTATCATTATATATGAAAACACTGGATCAATACAATTTTGCGGGTAAAAAAGCCCTTATTCGTGTAGACTTCAACGTTCCTTTGAACGACAAATTCGAAATCACTGACGAAACAAGAATTAAAGCGACAATTCCTACCATTACTAAAATCCTTAAAGATGGTGGTTCTGCTATCCTGATGTCGCATCTGGGCAGACCAAAAGATGGTCCTACTGAAAAATATTCATTAAAACATCTGGTAAAAAGACTTTCTGAAGTATTCGGTACACAGGTAAAATTTGCTACTGACTGCATTGGTGAAGACGCAAAAACTTTGGCTGCAGGTTTGAAAGCAGGCGAAATTTTATTGCTTGAAAACTTACGTTTCTACAAAGAAGAAGAAAAAGGTGACGAAGCTTTCGCTGAGAAACTTTCTAAACTTGGTGATGTATATGTAAACGATGCGTTTGGTACTGCTCACCGTGCACACGCTTCCACTACTATCGTTGCCAAATTCTTCAAAGATAAAATTGCAGGCTATGTGCTGCAGGCTGAAATTGACAATGCTAAAAAAGTATTGGAAAAGGCTGAACGACCTTTCACTGCCATCATGGGCGGTTCTAAAATTTCTGATAAAATCATGATCATTGAAAAGCTGCTGGATAAAGTTGACAACCTGATCATTGGTGGCGGTATGACTTACACTTTCGTGAAAGCACAAGGCGGTAAAATCGGTTTGTCTATCCACGAAGATGACAAAATGCCTTTAGCGCTTGAATTGTTGAAAAAAGCAGAAGCAAAAGGTGTTAAGTTGTTTTTCCCTGTTGACAACAACGTCGGAAACAAATTCAGCAACGATTCAGATATTCAGACTGTAAATCGTGGCGAAATTCCTGATGGATGGGAAGGATTCGATATCGGGCCTGAAACTGTTAAAAACTTCTCTGAAATCGTTAAAAACTCTAAAACTGTTCTTTGGAACGGACCAATGGGCGTATTTGAATTCCCTAAATTTGCGGTAGGTACAGAAGCTATTGCCCATGCAGTAGTTGAAGCTACTCAAAAAGGTGGTTTCTCATTGATCGGTGGTGGCGATTCTGCTTCTGCTATCAACAATCTTGGTTTTGGAGATAAAGTATCTTATGTATCTACAGGCGGCGGCGCATTGTTGGAATACATGGAAGGTAAAGTATTGCCAGGTGTAGCTGCATTAGAAAACTAGTTACATTTATTTAAATAATTGCAAAAAGCCATCCTTCCGGATGGCTTTTTTTATATATAGCCCTATCAGAATCATGAAATGTCTAAAAAAAGTAGCAGGAATAACAGTTGTATTCTTTATTATTATCAATATAATAGCTGCTGTTCATGCTTACAAGTTTACCCATTTTACAACAGAACCTGTTACGAAAACCCAGAGTGCTGATAAACTTTCTCTTGCAGAAAAGCTTCAGACATTGATTTTGGGAATCAACAACCCCAGACCTTATAATAAGCAATTACCTGCAGTGCCCTTCGAGACAATAAAACTTCAAAGCAATAAAAATATTGAATGCTGGTATATCCCAACAAGAGAATCAAAAGGAACAATCATCCTGTTTCATGGGTATGGTGGTGAAAAATCATCCATGCTGGACAAATCGAATGAATTTCAAAAACTCGGCTTTAATACCTTACTGGTAGATTTTATGGGAAGCGGCGGTTCTGACGGCAACCAAACCACAATAGGTTTCAAAGAAGCAGCGGAAGTGAAAACAACCTTCGATTTTGTCAGACAAAAAGGAGAGAAAAATATCCTGCTATTCGGGACGTCACTGGGAGCAGTAGCTATTATGAAAGCTATCAATGATTACAAATTAGCTCCCAAAGCAATCATCATAGAATGCCCTTTTGGTTCCATGTATCAGACAACATGCACCAGGTTCAATAGTATGCATGTGCCAACTTTCCCAATGGCCAACCTGCTCGTATTTTGGGGAGGTATACTCAATGGTTTTCCGGCCTTTGAACATAAACCTACAGAGTATGCCAAGCAGATTACCTGTCCGACACTCCTGCTTTATGGTGAAAAAGACGAAAAGGTCAGCCGACACGAAACTGATGAAATTTTCAGCAACCTTTCCGGCCCAAAAGAACTGAGAACATTCCCGAATGCGGGACACGAAAACTATCTGACTAAATATAATACTGAATGGAACAAGGCTACAAAACTATTTCTGGAGAGATATAGTTTATAAAGTATATAGTAAAGCATGCTTTACATTACATTTTTACCGACCTTTGCTTCATATAAAAAATAATACAATGGACATCTTTGTTGGCAGTCTGCCTTTCAAATTAAAAGAAGAACAGCTGAAAGCTCTTTTCCTACAATACGGTGAAGTTGATTCAGTAAGCATTGTCATAGACAAAATCACCCGTCAGAATAAAGGGTTTGGTTTTGTGGTAATGCCAAGGAATACGGAAGCATATGCAGCAATTGAAGCGTTAAATGGCTATGAAATATTGGGAAGGGCACTTATCGTAAATGAGTCTGCACCAAAAAAAGATACTGAACGCCGTAGCTTTAAAGGAGGAAATGCCAATGGTCGCAACTTCATTAAAAGCAATAACAGCAATAACAGATCTGATTTCTAAAAACAACAAAAAAGCCTTCCTTATATATGGGAAGGCTTTTTGTTAGTGCATCTGCTCTTTGCCTGGTTTATCTGATTCCGGCAAGTCTCCTTTTGAATTCCTTCTTTCGTCACCTCTTTCTCTTCCTTCTCTGCCTCTGTCATCCCATCTATGAGCCGGCCCTCTCTTCGCAAAATCATGATGCCTGTGATGACGCTTCATATTCTTCTTCATCAGACAAGCTTTTTTCTCCTGGTCTTTCATAAAGACACCATACTCTTTGTACTGGCTGTCTGATAATTGAGTCTTTACTTTCGTATCCAGCTCAGTCCTGCTCCTTTTGCGTACACTTGATGTAGGCGAATACGTTTTAGCATTGTCATAATAAGCTGCAAAATACTTTACCAGTGAGTCTCTTTTTTCCGGAGCCAAAACTGTTACATAATCATACAAATCATCTACTGCATGGCGCGCGTGTTGATGTGTATGGTGACGGCGATTTTCGTGATGCCCCTTTCCGTGTTTGTTTGCAAACAAGTTAAATGAAAGCAGTAAGGCTAGTCCTAATATCAGATTTCTCATATTCCATTTTGTTTGTTTTGTGATTATAACGAGGGAAAAATAGCATCATGTTACAGCTTAACCCATTCAAATAGATGTTAGATACCAAATACAGGAAAAATAAGCGTTTCCGATCGACAAGACATACCTCAAAATATTTGCATAAGCTTCAATATTTAACGAAATTCAGCACAAAGCTTTTTAATATGAACGAACAAGAATTAGAACAACTTCGTTATCCAATCGGCAGATTTCATGCACCGGCTACTATTGACAATACCCTGATCAGCAAGCTCGTTACTGAAATAGAAAGCTTCCCTAAACGACTAAAAGCCGAAGTAGCAAACTTATCTGAGGCACAACTAGATACTCCATATCGTCCTAACGGCTGGACTATCAGACAAGTCGTTCATCACTGCGCCGATAGTCACATGAACAGCTTCATCCGCTTTAAACTGGCGCTTACCGAAGTCAAGCCGACTATCAAACCATATTATGAAGAACGCTGGGCAGAACTAGCCGACAGCAAAACTTTAGCCATTGAACCATCTCTGGTTTTATTAGAAGGCCTTCACCAAAGATGGGCTACCCTTTTGAAATCTTTGAAAAGCGATGACCTTGCCAGAACATTTGTGCACCCTGAACATGGGAAAGAATTCCGTCTGGATGTTACTATTTCAAACTATGCATGGCATGGCAACCACCATTTGGCACACATTACTGAATTGAAGAAAAGAAAAGGCTGGTAGAAATATAGTAGTGAGTAGTGAGTAGTGAGTAGTGAGTAGTGAGTTAATTAAAATTCTTAATGAGAAAAATTATTCTTAACCTGGCTGTCAGTCTTGATGGCTTTATAGAAGGCCCTAACGGAGAGTTTGACTGGTGCTATACAGACCTGGATTACGGTATGACAGAATTTCTGAACCGCACAGATGCTATTTTGTTTGGCAGAAAAAGTTACGAGGTATTACTCCAATATGATGCTTCTGCTTATCCTGATAAGAAAAAGTATGTTATTTCAAAAAGCCTGACGTCAGTAAATGATCCTTCCGTTCAGTTGATCAGTAATGCAGTAGAAGAGATAAAACTATTGAAATCAGGTACCGGAAAAGACATCTGGCTTTGGGGTGGCGCTGAACTGATAAGCACACTTATGAATGAAAAGCTGGTAGATGAATTACAGATTTCTGTTCACCCGATTTTACTTGGCAGTGGCAAAGCGCTATTTTCGGGATTGAAAGAAAGAATGTATTTTAACCACAAAGAAACTATTAATTACTCCAGCGGCCTTGTACAATTGATTTACACACTGAATACAACCACGGCTTAACTGTATAAACGATTATAGGTGTTGGTTTAACCAAAACCCAACACCTATAATTTAAAACTTATTTACCACTTCCAGCTTCTTTTATCCAGATTTTGCAACGCCAGACGAAGCAAGTCTATCGTTGCCTGAACATCTTTCTTGTGTGCCATTTCAATTACCTGATGAATATGCCTGGTAGGAATAGACAAAGCACCTGCAATAGCCCCTTCCTTGCCACTTCTCTGCATCGGACCGGTATCAGTGTTCCCGCCAGACAAGATCTCTCTCTGATAAGGAATATCATTAGCATCTGCCAGGTTTTCCAGGTAGTCGACCAAACGCTTATCTGAGATAACAGACGAATCCATAATCTTCACTGCAGTTCCTGCTCCCAAGCGTGTAACCATCTCATGGTCGCGCGCACCAGGCGTATCAAATGCAATGGTTGTATCTAACCCAAAGGCAAAATCAGGATTTACTCTATGAGCTGCCAATACGGCTCCTCTGGCTCCCATTTCTTCCTGTACCGTAAATACAGCATATACGTCGTAAGGAGCATTCTTCAACTCACGCATAGCTTCTATCAAAATAAAAACAGAAACGCGGTTATCTATGGATTTACAGTTGACACAATCGCCCATTTCAACAAGACTGCGCTCACGTGTAACTACATCACCTATGCGCACATACTTGCTGATTTCTTCTTTTGTCATACCGCAATCGATGAAATAATCACCGATTTTAGCAACAGCATTTCTTTCTTCAGGACTCATCACGTGCAAAGGCTTACTGCCCATTACACCAATAATATCTTTTTTACCATGCACCAATACTCGTTGAGCTGTCAATGTTTTAGGGTCAAAACCGCCTAAAGTATTAAACCGCAAATAGCCTTTTTCATCAATACCCGTAATGATAAAACCGATCTCATCCATGTGAGCTGCAATCATTACTTTTTTATTTTCAGGGTTGTTGCTACCTTTTTTGAAAGCATACAAGTTCCCCATATTATCCACAGAAAGTTCGTCAACATAAGGTCTGATGGTATCCATTACCAATTGACGAATCTGACTTTCATGACCCGGCGCACCAGGCACTTCACATATTTTTGATAGCAATGCTATATTCATCCGATTTATAATTAGCCGATAAATTATTATACAAAAAAATCCTCCGATAAATCAGAGGATTCTAAAATCTGTAACAAAAGCTTAGTGCTTTAGTTCAATTATTTTACGATAGACAATTTTACCATGTTAGTCAAATTGTTATCCTGAACAGGCATGCTGCCAGTATTGATAACAACGTCACCAGCTTTAAGGTAACCGTCTTTTTTCAAAAGATCGATCAATTTATCTACTGTCTGATCTGTTGAAGTGAAATCATCAAAATAGATAGATTTAACACCCCAGATCAGATTCAGGCTAGTCTGAATATCCTTCTTATCAGTAAACACAAAGATTTGAGCATCTGGTCTGTGAGCAGCAATACGGAAAGCTGTAAAGCCTGTTCTTGAAGTACCGATGATTGCTTTTGCACCAACGATTTCAGCCATTTTGCAAGCACCTAAAATTACTGCCTGGTTGTGGAACGTAGCAGATTCAGTATCTAATTCATAATGCTTATTGTAGATATCAGCGTTCTCTTCGATTACCTGAATAGTTTTCACCATGCTTTTTACAGCTTCCAAAGGATACATCCCTGAAGCAGTTTCAGCAGAAAGCATCAAAGTATCAGCTCCATCCATTACTGCGTTAGCACAGTCATTTGTTTCAGCACGTGTAGGACGAGGAGAAGTAACCATGCTTTCCAGCATCTGAGTTGCAACGATAACAGGTTTAGCCTGTTTGTTACACTTGCTGATAATCATTTTCTGAATAATCGGCACTTCTTCAGCCGGAATTTCAACACCCAGGTCACCACGGGCAACCATCAAAGCATCAGACTCACGGATAATATCATCAATATGAGCTAAAGCTTCAGGCTTCTCAATTTTAGCAATTACTTTTGCTGCTTTGTTGTTCTGACGGATGATAGATTTGATTTCTTTCATGTCTTCAGAATGACGAACGAAAGACAATGCGATCCAGTCAACATTATGCTCTAAACCAAACATCAGATCTTCTCTGTCTTTCTCTGTAAGAGATGGCTCAGAAACATTTGTATTTGGCAGGTTGATACCTTTTTTAGACTTCAAAGTGCCACCGTAAATAACTTTACAGGTAATTTCTTCGCCTGCTATACTTTCAACTCTTATTTCAAGTTTACCATCATCGATAAGGATTGCGTCGCCGGCCTTAACGTCTCTTGGCATACTTTTGTAAGAAGTATATATTCTTTTAGAGTTACCGATTACTTTTTCAGTAGTAAGTATAATTTTTTCACCAGGAACTAACTCTACACCATTATTTTCAACTTCACCTGTTCTGATTTTAGGACCTTGTAAATCCTGTAATAAACAAATGCTTGTACCATGTTTAGCGTTAATGTTTCTCACGTGGTTAATCACTTTAAGGTGATCTTCGTGTGAACCGTGAGAGAAGTTTAATCTGAAGATGTTTACACCTGCCTGCACCAGTTCCCACAACTTTTCTTCAGTGTTACAAGCAGGGCCAACAGTAGCAATTACCTTAGTTTTTTTCTGAATGGTTTTCATATTTCTTTATTATATCATCGCGTGCGGCATCATTTACCGCAATCAGAACAAAAGATTATTCTTAGATTTTAGTTTTGAGACTTCTATATCTTCGGCTAACTCCACTTCCGGAAGCGCTTTTAAAACAGTCATGAGCATTGCCTTGTCGATCGGCATCTCTTCCCCTTCAATGAGAAACAGATAATCGAACTCTTTTTTTTCAGGCACCAAAAAAGGCTTTGCCCCTTCTGAAAAGTCGTACGCCCTGTTTTTTAGGAGCCTAAAAGTAGCATATTCTGACTCAAATAAAAAATTTGAAATCAAAAATCTACTTTGCTGAGAAAGCTCATATGCCAGGTCAATTTGCTTCTCCAAACTGATATCCAGTGCTTTATTGAGTTCCAGAGCCAACTTATACTCCTTTACAGAACAACGGAGTGCCAAAACGGTAAAACTGTAATCGTACTCAACTACCAGTTTATGTGCTTTCATGTTCCGGCATTATTTATCTGCAAATATATATGCTTTTAATCCAAGTAAAAACATTTCAATATCGATTATTACGGTTCACTTACAGGAGTAAAAGCTAATCAATATTTTTAAGATATAGTTTACTGTCTCCTCCATAATAAATTTCTTCATCATCGAGTAATTCTTTTAATGCTGTCTGCAAAATTTCTTTCTGTAAGGTCGAAAACAGCTTCACCAGGTCTGCACCCTGCATCGGCCCTGAGTTCAAAATACTCAATATTTTCGCTTTAATACTTTTTAACTCATCGCCCTGCTCTTTCTTTTTTCTTTTAAGGCAATTATCGCAAACACCACACTCTTCCGCTTTTTCTTCGCCAAAATAAGATACCAGCAAAACAGAACGGCATACTACAGGATTAACTGCATAAGATGAGACCGAAGCAGCTTTTTGGACTGCTCCTTTTTTTAGCTTTTCATATAACTGAATACTAAATGGTAATTTGGAAGCATCGTAGCGCATAGTTGTAAATACTACCTGAGGCTTATTTTTTTGCTTATCATACTCGGCAGCATTTGTCTTTTTCAAGTAATCCAATTGCCTTAACACTTCGTCAACTGATACCTGCATCTGACGGGCTACATAAGCTTCATTGATACTTACATAATAGGTATATAATTCGCCACCATAAATCCGCAACAAAGTTTTAATTACAGGTTCTTGTTTACTATTGGCAATGAGGTAAGCATACATTTCTGCATGGTCGATATTAAAATGAATCCTGGACGGCAAATAAAAGGCCTCGTTAAGCTGAATAAAACCTTCCAGTTCCAGCTTCTTTATTGCATTATAGGTTTCCTTAGAAGGTAATTGGTACGTTTTGCAAAGTTCTTCGAGGTCAAAATCGTATTCGCTCAGGTTAGAACTTCCTACTGCTATTTTATAGAAATTAGCCAGGCACTGGTAAACTTTTTTAATAAAATCTACCTGAGGATATGCTTCCTCTACCCGCAATGGCAATTCCTCCAGATCAGTTTGGTTGTATAACAATACACCATATGCTTTTCCTCCGTCACGTCCTGCTCTGCCCGCTTCCTGAAAATACGCTTCCAGTGTTTCCGGCAAATCCATATGCACTACCAGACGCACATCGGGTTTATCTATGCCCATACCAAAAGCATTGGTTGAAACAATGACGCGTACTCTGTTTTCCACCCAGGCATCCTGTTTTTGAGAACGCTCTTTATTACTTAAACCGGCATGGTAAAAATCGACTGAAATACCAGCCTTATATAATAGTGAAGCTATTTCTTTGGTGCGCTTTCTCGTTTTGACATATACGATGGCCGAACCAGGCACTTTGCGCATAATGTCTACCAGTTTGGCTTCTTTGTTTTCTTCTTCAAAAGAAGAATAAGAAAGGTTATCTCTTTTGAACGAACTTACAAAAGTCTTCGCATCTTTCAGCTCGAGCTTCTCCTCTATGTCTTTTCTTACTTCGGGTGTTGCTGTTGCCGTTAATGCCATCACAGGCACACTTGGAAAGAGTTTTCTAAAGTCAGGAATCTCATGATAGGAAGGTCTGAAGTCGTAACCCCACTGCGAGATACAATGTGCTTCATCAACCACCAGCATAGCTACCTGCATCCGTTTAGCCCGCTCTATCAGTAACTCGCTTTTTAAACGCTCCGGAGAAACATAAAGCAGCTTTACGTGACCAAGCACACAATTATCCAGCAAAATATCTATTTCACGGTAACTTAACCCAGAATGGATAGCAACAGCGGGAATACCTCTTTTTTTAAGTTGTTCGACCTGGTCTTTCATCAGGGCGATGAGCGGAGAAACGACAATGGTGATGCCGTCTTTAATAATGGCAGGAACCTGAAAGCAAACCGACTTCCCTCCTCCGGTTGGTAAGAGTGCAATTGTATCCTGGTTTTGCAAAGCACTTTCCACAATCTCTTGTTGAAGAGATCTGAACTTGCTGTAGCCCCAATATTTTTCCAGGATTTTTTTTGCTAACATTAAATATGCTAAATGCTAAATGCTAAATGTTAAATGCTAAATGCTAAATGCTAAATGCTAAATGCTAAATATTTATTATTTCTTTATAAATCAATTAGCTACTATAAATCCATCTTTCATTTCGATGGTTCTGTCTGCCATTTGAGCGAGGTCTTCATTGTGAGTCACAATGACGAAAGTATGTTTAAACTCGTCGCGGAGCTGAAAAAAGAGGCGATGCAAGTCTTCAGCATTTCTTGAATCAAGGTTTCCGCTTGGTTCATCTGCAAATATGATTTTCGGCTCATTTAGCAAAGCTCTTGCAACAGACACCCTTTGCTGTTCTCCGCCTGAAAGTTCAGAAGGTTTGTGGTTTATCCGGTCTTTTAAACCTAATAGTTCCAACAGATACTTTGCTCTCTCGTCTACTTCTCTCTGACTTCTATTACCAATAAACCCTGGTAAAGAGACATTTTCCAGGGCCGAAAATTCTGGCAAAAGGTTATGGAATTGGAAAATAAAGCCTATGGATGTATTTCTGAAACGTGCAATTTCTGTATCCCGCATAGCGGTAATGTCTTTTCCATCAATTAAAACAGTGCCTGCGTCGGCTGTATCTAAAGTTCCTAAAATATGGAGTAAGGTACTTTTTCCTGCACCTGAAGCTCCTACAATAGACACTACCTCAGACTGTTTTACTTCAAGGTCTATACCTTTCAGGACTTGCAAATCCTTATAGGCTTTCTGTATGTTGATGGCTTTTAACATAGTGCTAAGATAGCTATTAGTCATGAGTATTGAGTATTGAGAAGTGAGAATTTAGATGTCAGACATGAGAAGTGAGTCATGAGAGAAGAATGATGAGAAATTTCAGGTACTTAGATATTAGAACCCATATGAGCAATCAATCTTTTAATTTTGAAATTTTTCAACCTTAGAATTACCAAGCCCCATAGAGACTTAAAAAGGATACGATAGCCCCCTCGCGTGAGGGATAGCAATGGAAAGCCCGCAGCGCAGCGAGGACTTGGAATGAATAGCCCGACCCGAAGGGGCACGCCCAAATTACCTTAAGATGTAGCTAATATTCTTAGGTTGTAA
>CAZNHL010000058.1:0-1541 GCA_964572965.1 uncultured Bifidobacteriaceae bacterium | reverse complement strand
GATATCGATTTTGCAATTTTCGAATATGTTAATTATTTCAATGTAGCGGTTTAGATTTTAGCCTGAATTTTCATAACTTTCCGGCGCTAAAATAGAACCCTATCTACTTGAGCTGTTAATTTTGAATTTCTAAAATCCATAAATCTTTTTCAAATGAACATACACGAATATCAAGCCAAGGAAATCCTTGCGAAATATGGTGTAAAAACCGGTCACGGCATTTATGCTGAAACTCCAGAAGCTGCGGTTGAAGCTGCTAAAAAGCTACAGGAAACTACCGGCACAAAAATTTTCGTTGTAAAAGCCCAGATTCACGCAGGTGGTCGCGGTAAAGGTAAAATCAAAGGCTCTGAACTACGCGGGGTTATGATTGCCAAATCAATCGAAGATGTTAAAACTTATGCTCAAGGCATTTTGGGTGGTACTTTGGTAACAATCCAGACTGGTGAAGAAGGTAAAGTGGTAAACAAACTTTTGATCGCTTCTGATCTTTACTATCCGGGTGTTGTACAACCTAAAGAATATTATGTATCTATTCTTCTTGACAGAGCAAAAGGTCAGAATGTGATCATTGCTTCTACTGAAGGTGGTATGGATATCGAAGAAGTTGCAGAACATCACCCAGACAAAATTTTCAAAGAGTGGATCGATCCATTGACTGGTTTCCAGGGATATCAGGCAAGAAAAGTTGCTTTTAAACTTGGTTTAGAAGGTCAGGCTTTCAAGGAGTTCGTTGCTTTCATTCAGAATTTATACAAAGCTTATGTAGGAATTGATGCTGACATGATTGAAATCAACCCTGTGTTGAGATCTTCTGACGAGCAGATCATTGCTGTTGATGCTAAAGTTTCTTTGGATGACAACGCTTTGTTCCGTCATAAAGACCTTGCTGCTTACAGAGATATTACAGAAGAAGATCCTTTGGAAGTTGAAGCTGGTGAAAACCACCTTAACTATGTAAAACTTGACGGTAACGTTGGTTGTATGGTAAATGGTGCAGGTTTGGCAATGGCTACTATGGATATCATCAAATTGTCTGGCGGTGAGCCTGCTAACTTCCTTGACGTTGGGGGTGGTGCAAATGCTAAGACTGTTGAAGCCGGTTTCCGCATTATCCTTAAAGACCCTAACGTAAAAGCAATCCTTATCAACATTTTCGGCGGTATTGTTCGTTGCGACCGTGTTGCTAATGGTGTTGTTGAAGCTTACAAAGCGGTTGGTAATATCACTATTCCAATTATCGTTCGTCTTCAGGGAACAAATGCTGAAGAAGGTGCTAAGATCATCAACGAATCTGGCTTGAAAGTAAGTTCTGCAGTTGTATTGAAAGATGCTGCGAAACTTGTTAACGATGCAGTTACCGGTAAATTGGTAGCATAAGCTATTATTACCTATTCATAATAAAAGGTCTCCTCACAAGGGAGACCTTTTTGTTTGTGCATATTTTCCCGCAAAACACTCAGATTCACACAGAGAAATATTATTTTAATTGAGTATCCGTTTCAGCACACCTTACCTGATCCGCTTAACCGGAGATTCTG
>CAZNHL010000057.1:0-29016 GCA_964572965.1 uncultured Bifidobacteriaceae bacterium | reverse complement strand
ATATTGTTTGCGCGTCCAAACCTCCTGCGCCTTTATGAAAGGCACATTTATAATATACACTAGGAAAGTTATAAGAAGTGACTGGCGCAATTTTTTATAGTTGTTTGGCTACATCAGGGGCAATAAAACCTGATTGATACTCAATTTTACAAAAAAATATTAACAAAGAAACTAATCTTTTCTGCCAGAAATGGCACCTGCACCAATTAAGGCAACCAAAAGCAAAATGGCAACGGCTTCAAATGCCACCAGCGAACTTGTCATTAGATTTATTCCTAATAACCGGGTAGATTTACTTGTGGCTTCGGCCAATGTATAAACAGAGAAGTTTGTCTTAAAAAAGGCATAAATCAAAGCTACCAGAAACAAAGCACTTACTAATAAACCACTCACCAAATTTACATAATGCCCGGCTTCGGCAGTTTCTCCTATTTTCCGGGTAAGCATAATACCGAAGATCATCAAAACCAGTACTCCACCTACATAAATCATGATTTGGGCTACTGCAACAAACTCTGCCACAACGAAAACATAAATTGCTGCTACAGACAACAACGCTACAATCAGGCTTAATGCCGCATACAGTACATTGCGGGAAAGCAGCACCAATAATCCGGCTGCTACTGCCAAAACAGCAAATATGTAAAAGATTACCTGAACCATTATTCTTCTTTTTTCTCTTCTGCCGGTTTATCTGGATTTGACGATGCCGGTTTTTTCATAACAATTTTAAAACCTAAACCTGGTTTTTTTGCAGGTGCAGGCACTTCAGCAGTAACATCCGGGGTTGCTTTCGCTTCTGTTTCTGTGGCAGCCGGAGGAGGAGTAACAATAGCTTTGGATTGAGCTGCCTCTGCCGCCCTTAACTTAGCCGCTTCTTTCTCTTTTTGCTTTTCGTCATACAAACGCTGCTTTTCTGCAACTTCTTCAGGAGTCATTTCCGCAAACTGATAAGTCATATCGCTTACATTGAACTCACTGAAATCATATGTTTTAGTCATTGTCAGGCATTCTGTAGGGCAAACTGTTGTACAAAGGCCGCAAAAGCAGCATTTTGCCATGTCAATATCAAAGCGTGCGGCATACAGGCGCTTCATGGTACCATCAGAAGTAAGCCCTATATCTTCAGTTGATTTGATTACATCTATTTCTATGCAATCAACCGGACAAACCTTTACACATTTATCACAAACAATACAATCATCGATTTCATTGTGCAGACGATAACGTCCATTATCAGGCACAGGAATCGCTTCATAAGGGTATTCAAGCGTTACAATTCCCTTATCCTGCTCAAAATAGCTTTTATCGTCTATCCCTACATTATTACGGTGGCTGGTTGCATCTTTTACGTGACGCAAACTTAGTTTCAAACCACCCATAACAGTAGAAAGACCTGTTTTTATATTTTGAAAGTAGGTTTTCAAATCGTTATATCTAAATCATCAACAAACGCCAAACACCACTGATCAACACACAGACAATTCCAATCGGAGTCAGGTATTTCCAGCAAAGATTCATTAACTGATCAACACGCAAACGAGGCAAAGTCCAGCGAATCCATACATGTGCCACCATTGTCAGCCATGCCTTTATTACTAACCAAAATACGCCCCACGCATTACCGGCAAATGTACCGGCAGCACCGGTTGTCCAATCGGCAAGTCTTAACGGGCCGATGTTAGGTAATGGCGTACTCCATGCCCCCAGGAACAAAACAGCTCCAAACAGGCTCACTAGAAGCATCATACCATACTCTGCCAGATAGAAAGTGGCAAATCTAAAGCCTGAATATTCAACATGGAAGCCTGCTACTAATTCTGACTCCGCTTCCGGAATATCAAAAGGAGCGCGATTACATTCTGCCAGTGAAGCAATAAAGAAAATAACATAGGCCACCAGCAGGATTGGTGAACGTAAAATATTCCAGGTAAAAATGCCACCCCAGTTGGTTACATCAATGTTCAATGACTTCAGCCCGAAAAGGTAGTTTGCTTCAGAAACGTTGTATATACTTTGCTGAAAAGCTATTTCCTGAAGATCCAGCGTCTGGCAAGTCATCACAACCGCTAAAACAGAAAGCCCCAAAGGAATTTCATAAGAAACGATTTGAGCAACAGAGCGCATAGCGCCAAATAATGCATACTTATTGTTTGATCCCCAGCCGGCCATCAGCATACCAATAATATCCAAAGACACTACGGCCATCAGGTAAAAAATGCCAACATGCGTTACCGACGCCTGCAAATCCGGACCAAGTGGCACAACCACAAAACCTGCCATTACAGCTACAAAAACAACAAACGGAGCTAATTTAAATAGAAAGGAATCTGCTTCAGCAGGAATCGTATCCTCTTTCTGAATCATTTTTAAAAGATCGGCAATAGCCTGGGCAATCCCGTATTTACCGGCTTCCATCGGCCCTATTCTGTCCTGAATAAAGGCCGCCACCTTACGTTCAGCGTAAAAAACTACTAATACGCTCAGTAAAATCAAATTAAGGTAACCGATAAAATAAACTATTCCCATCATAACCAAGGGCAAATATAGCTATGTTTTTTGGGTAATGGCTATGAAAAACTGAACTTCTTTTGAATTGTTCCAAATAACCAGCAATAGAGAATTGATTTAATAAAAAGATCGCAGCTTGACAGCTTTTCTTACTTCTCTTTATTAAGCTTCTTTGCTAATGTACGAAAATTAACGTGTACGTAATTGTTAATACCTACAGCCTTTTGAAGCCATAATATACTTCCGTTGCCATCCATAGAATACACCATAACTCTCCCATGTTCGCCGGAAGTATAGTCAAAGAAAACCTCATCTGACTTAGCATTTTGAAGAGCATCCGAAAATTCTTCAACACTAACAAGTTTAAATTTATATGGGTAATTCTTCCTGATATCTTCTTCATCTCTGGAACGCAGATGCATCTGATTAACATATAATGTTTTTATTTTTATAGATGTGTCAGGTACATTAGCACCATCTGTTGAACCTTTCAGCAAAAACCCTTGAAGGTTTTTTAAATCCTTCAATAAACCGGCTTCTAATGTAAACTCATGCATTCTAGTAGAAATATAAATAGCATTACCCGTCACTTGTCCTGATTTATTAATAACCGGCCCTAACAGAGAAAACCTTGTCAGTCCTTTATCTTCAATTAAAGCACCATCCATCTTTAGCAGCACACCCGATAACTTCAAGCTTAGAAATATATAACCCGGCTTTCCTCTATAATTCTCTAGCTCACTTAATGAAATCACTTTATAAGGTGTTAATTTCCAACTTTTCTGCATCGCTGACTCAAGTTCAGATATTTCTAAAGCAGCTTTATTACCAGGGTTAACAACAGCAATAAGTGTCTTACCATTGTATTCAATAGGCTGATTAGCAGGAACTAACCCAACATACTGCCCGAACGCAGTATTACAAAAAAACAGTATAGTGAGAATAAAAAGAGATTTCAATTGAAGCATTTTGACAATTCAATTAATATATATAAAAAACTTGCTTCCAAAAGTACATAATTTCTCCTCCAAAGGAAACTTTCTACCTTTCAAAATTGAATATTAAAGTAAGAGGTATTACAGCCTCACTACAAAGCTCGTTTACTTCTTTTGGGACTTCTTTTAAACCAATCTCCAGCCCCCTCCTTTTAGTTTCTTAAGCTAGTAAAGGTTCCGTTGGACTGACCAGGCTCCCGAAAGCATTCGGGACAGGCTAACGTAGTGCCTACAAGTTATTTTTCTGCTTTTAGGATTATTGCCAAAGCGGATACAGCTCCAGATTCAAATGTTCACCGAAAAATATTTTGGTAGATTCTTCGAAAGATTTGGTGTAATCGGACACATAAAACTTGCGCTCCGGCTTTCCGTGCACATTACGAGTCAATTCATTTTGTTGCAGGTAAGCTTCCAGCGTTTTTGCAACGATGGCAGAAGAATCGATGACATCTACTTTCTGCTTGTAGTATTCATCAATTTCCTTCTTGATGAGCGGATAATGTGTACAACCAAGTATCAATGCATCGATATGACGTAATTCAGCATTTGACAGGTAATCGTGAATGATACTTTTGGAAATGTTATGGTTAAAAAATCCTTCCTCAATCATAGGTACAAGCATTGGAGTAGCCAGTGAATGCAGCTCTATATTAGCTTCCAGCTTGTCAATCTTCTTTTTATATACATTGGAACCAATGGTTTTCTTAGTACCTATCAGTCCGACTTTTTTATTCCTGTAATATTCGCCTACATATTGCACTGTAGGGTTAATTACGCTTATGACCTTAGCTTTTGTACCTACATATTCTTTTACAAGTTCATAAGCCGCTGCCGAAGCTGAATTGCAGGCAATTACAATTACTTTACAATGCTGCTCTAACAGAAGGTTACAAATCTTCACTGAATAAGCCTGAATAGCTGCAGTAGATTTGTCACCATAGGGCAAATGGGCTGTATCCCCAAAATAAACGATGCTCTCATCAGGCAAAGCCTCTGTAATGGCTTTTGCAACTGTCAGACCACCGATGCCGCTGTCATAAATACCTACGGGATGATTCCTCTTCATCTACCTGTTATTTTAACTATTCAATTCAGTTCTGATCACATTCGTTTCATTATCAGTATTTAATATAACGATAAAAAACGCGCTTCATACCTGATAACAAATTATTAATCTGCAAATAAAGCAGATAGAACGATTTTAATATAATCAGCAGTTAAAAATATGGAAATTTATTGCAAGATTTGTGCAATACTTGCCCCCATTCAATGGAACATAAGAATAATCTTAACAAATTAACCGTTGGCGGTTTATTGGTTACTTTAGGAATTATTTACGGAGACATTGGTACTTCCCCTCTGTATGTAATGAAGGCAATTATTGGACAAGCTCCAATTAATGAGACTTTGGTTTATGGTGGTATATCGTGCATTTTCTGGACACTGACCTTACAAACAACCATCAAATATGTAATTCTTACCCTCAGGGCAGACAACAATGGAGAAGGCGGCATTTTTTCACTTTATGCGCTGGTAAGACGAAAGATTAAATGGCTTACCATACCGGCAATGATCGGAGGAGCATCACTTTTAGCCGATGGCATTATAACTCCTCCTATTTCAGTGGCATCAGCAGTAGAAGGTCTGGAAATGCGTTACCCGGGAATACCGACTATTCCGATTGTTATCACTATTATCACTATCATATTTGCATTTCAGCGTTTCGGCACTAAAATAGTAGGGCGTTCTTTCGGCCCTATTATGATGGTTTGGTTCTCGATGCTGGGTATCCTTGGTGTAAGTCAGATAGTTAAAGACCCTTCTGTACTAAAAGCGCTGAGCCCGGTATATGCATATAATTTATTGTTTGAGTATCCGGGAGGTATCTGGCTTTTGGGAGCTGTATTTCTTTGTACAACCGGAGCTGAAGCACTTTATTCTGACCTTGGCCATTGTGGAAGACAAAATATCCGCATTTCATGGATATATGTTAAAACAATGCTTTTATTGAACTATTTCGGACAAGGAGCATGGTTAATGCAGCATAACGGCGAGTATTTAACAGAAAATCCATTCTATCTGGTAATGCCCCAATGGTTCCTGATGTATGGAATTGTGATTGCGACAATGGCAGCTATTATTGCTTCTCAAGCTCTTATTTCTGGCTCATTCACATTAATCTCTGAAGCTATCAGGCTTAATTTCTGGCCAAAACTAAAGCTGGTATATCCAACTATGATGAAAGGTCAGTTGTATGTGCCTGCCATCAATACTTTACTTTGGCTTGGCTGTGTAGGTATTACGCTTTATTTCCGCAGATCGGAGCATATGGAAGCGGCTTACGGATTGTCCATTACTATTACCATGCTAATGACAACCCTGCTCCTGGGCCATTATCTACTATTAAAAAAAATCTCCCCTGTTATCATCGCCTCTCTTGTGATCATGTACTTCACTATTGAAGGAGCATTCCTGATTGCTAATCTTCAAAAGTTCATGCATGGCGGTTATGTGACACTATTTATCGGTATGTTCCTACTCTTCATCATGGTTGTATGGAATAAAGCCAATATGATCAAAAACAGATTGACGGAATATGTAAAAATTGACAAGTTTATGGATCCTATCATTCAACTGAGCCAGGATATGACTATTCCCAAATATGCTACCAACCTTGTTTATCTGACCAGCTCTACCAAGTCTGACGAGATTGAGAGCAAGATCGTATACTCTCTTTTCCAAAGACAACCTAAGCGTGCGGATATTTACTGGTTTGTGCACGTAGACACAACTGATGAGCCTTACACAATGGAATACAAGGTTCAGGTATTAGCTACAAATGACGTAGTAAAAGTTACTTTCAGGTTAGGCTTCAGGGTAGAACAACGCGTTAACCTTTACTTTAGAAAAGTGGTTGAAGAGATGGTGAAAAACAAAGAAGTGGATATTACTTCGAGATACCCTTCTTTAAGCAAACAAAATATCACGGGAGATTTCCGCTTCATTGTAATGGAAAAGTATCTTTCAAATGAGAATCAATTGCCAATCCTGGATCAACTAATTCTGGATATTTATTTCTTCATGAAAAAGTACACAATTTCAGAAGTTAAGTGGTTCGGCCTTGAATCAAGTACAGTCCATATGGAACGTGTGCCATTGATTATCAAACCGGTAGGAGATATTCATTTGCAAAGAATCTACAACAATGTTCATCATCATTAAACATATTATAAGAAACTTCTTTTAAATAAGCTGTACATAAAATAACAGCCTATTTTTATGCCTTTCAAAAACAGTAAATCTTTGCAATAAAACACGGTTATTCTCTCTCAGTTATCATATAATTTTGCTAATTTGAAGGGATAATTTCAACACTCAAATTAACTCATATGGCTTACCAGACAATTGACGGCGTACAGTACGAAAAAGAATTATTAGATGTGGCTATTGCTGCAACTACAGGGAAAGGTGAAGGTAAAGTTTCTAAAGCAGAAGTTGACGAGTTGTTTGCTTCAGCTGCAGATGGTAAAGGTGTTACTGAAACAGAAAAAAGAACTTTAGCTTATATCCGCAAAGCACATCCTTTTACAGATGCTGCTGCTGCTTACTTTGACGATAAGTTTGCAAAAATCTAATCTCCTAAAGCCTGAATTAAAAAAGCCAGGGTCGCCCTGGCTTTTTTAATTTAGAGGTTATAAGTCATATCCAAATTGCTATTTAGAGCATTTTTCACTTTATTCATATATACACTCCTTTAAATGCTCAACCGAGACACGATCAAATTATTGCGTATACCTTTTTCGGTATTTCTAATGCCCGTGTTTTTATTTGCCTTGAGCCAGACAATCCAGCCTGACTTGAGAAATGCTATTATCGTTTTTTTTGTCCTTCATTTATTTATCTATCCTGCAAGTAATGGTTATAATAGCTTTATGGATCAGGATGAAGGAAGTATTGGGGGTCTTAAAAACCCTCCTAAGGCTACCCAAAAGCTATTTTATGCAGCGCTGCTATTTGACATTACAGGCCTTATTCTTGCTTTATGGGTAAGCCTTCAATTTTTCATCTGTGTATTAATTTACATTATCGCTTCACGTTCTTACAGCTATAAAGGCATCAGGTTAAAACGCTTCCCAATTATAGGTTTTCTGACAGTAATAATTTTCCAGGGAGCATTTACTTATTACATGGTTTACTCAGCTATAGAAACCGAGACATTTGGTTTAACCTCATTGCAGTTACCGCTCATTGCTTCATCATTGCTTATTGCGGGTGTCTATCCACTTACTCAAATCTATCAGCACAAACAGGATTACGCTTCCGGCGACATTACACTCAGTTATCGCCTGGGCTACAAAGGCACTTTCATTTTCTCTGCAATCATGTTCGGGCTCGCCAATCTGCTGCTTTATTTCTATTTCTCTCAAACAAAACCACAAGGCTTTTTGTATTTACAGATATGCCTTGCTCCCACTATTCTTTATTTTGTTTACTGGGCTTCTAAAGTATGGAAGAATACCCAAAATGCTGATTTCGAACATACCATGCGTATGAACCTGATTGCTTCGGTTTGTATGAATGGCTGTTTTTTAACATTGCTTCTCACAAACATTCTATGAGTTTATTAGTATCGATTGCAACTGCTTTGCCGGATCATTCTCACCAACAATCAGACATTGCTGATTTTATGGGAGAGTTGTTTGAAGAAGAAAGAGATAGATTAAAGCTTAAAACACTTTACAAAAAAAGTGGTATCCAGAAACGCTATTCTGTTTTACCTGACTTTCAAAAGACAAGCACCAAAACCCTTTTCACAGAGCAAAACGGCAGTCCGTTTCTGGAAGAGCGTATGACTATCTATAGAAAGAAAGCGCCTCTGCTTGCCGAAGAAGCTATCAAAAAAGCGCTTCCGGAATCTATCGGTATTCAGGATATTACACACCTTATCACAGTTTCATGCACAGGTATGTATGCTCCCGGATTAGATATAGACTTACTAAGATCTATGGGATTTCGTGGTGATATTCAACGTACTTCAGTTAATTTCATGGGTTGCTATGCCGCATTACATGGTTTAAAAATGGCCGATGCGATAGCCCGTTCTACTCCTGATGCTATTGTGGCTGTAGTCTGTGTGGAACTATGTACACTACACTTTCAGCAAAACCAGGAAGACGACAATATTATTGCCAACCTGCTTTTTGCAGACGGAGCAGCGGCGGCTTTTGTACTATCCAAAAAAGTGGCTGCTGAAAAGGAACTAACAGGCTTGGAAATTATTAAGTTCTACTCTAAAGTAAACCTCAGTGGAGGGAAAGACATGGCCTGGCATTTATCCAGTAAAGGTTTTTTAATGACACTTAGCTCATACATTCCCGAACTGATCAAAGAAGGTTTACCTGACATGGTTAAAAACCTGCTTACTCACATTGAATACGAATTAAGCGAAATCAACCATTGGGCAATCCATCCGGGAGGACGGAAAATTCTTGAAACAATAGAAAATGTTTTACAACTGAATCCTGACAAGCTTGCTATTTCCTATGAAACACTGCGTGACTATGGCAACATGTCGTCACCAACTATTCTTTTTGTATTGAAAGAGATCATGGAGCGTTCATCAAAAAATGGTGAACATACCATGGGAGCAGCCTTCGGCCCTGGCCTGACAATGGAAACTATACTTTTGAAAGACTTAAGACAGACCTTGTGACAAAGCCGGATTTCCATAAACGTTCATACGAAGAAGAGCTGCTTGATGCAGAGAATATCCCTGCAGATGATCTGTATCGGAATCTTTACGAGCTGGAAGTAATCAACCGATATCTCGACGGCCATAGGGTAACTTTAGCCGGTTTAAAAAAATTGATTGGCCAAAATAAGCAAGCGATACATCTTGCAGATATCGGCTGTGGTGGCGGAGATACGCTGAAAGCAATTGCTATATGGGCCAGAAAAAAGAAAATACAAGTCCGGTTGACCGGCATTGACCTCAAAGCAGACTGCATCAGTTACGCTAAAGAAAACTGTAAAGACTTTCCGGAAATCAGTTTCATCTGCGACGATTACCGCAATGTTTTCCAGAACAGCAATAACATCAGTATTGTACACTGTTCTTTATTTTGCCATCACCTGAATGAAACTCAGATTACAGCACTGATTAATGATTGTCTTCAAAACAAAAGTCATTTGCTGATCAATGATCTTGAACGCCATCCATTGGCATACCACAGCATCAAATGGATTACCCATTTTTTCTCAAAGTCTTATCTTGTAAAAAATGATGCCCCACTTTCAGTTTTAAGAGGCTTTAAGACAAGCGAATGGTTCAATATCCTGAAATCGACAAGGCACACCACTTTTGAAATAGAAAACAAATGGGCTTTTCGTCACCTGATTACTGTAAAATATGCCAACTAATCACTTTGATGTAGCGATCATTGGCGGTGGCCTGGCAGGTCTGACACTGGCAATTCAGCTGGCTAAAAAGAATCATTCTGTGATTCTCTTCGAAAAAGAGCAATACCCTTTCCATAAAGTCTGCGGTGAATATATTTCTATGGAAAGTTATCCTTTCCTTGAACATCTTGGAGTTCCTTTTTCACAATTGGAATTACCATTTATCAAACACCTTACCATTTCCTCTCCCAAAGGAACGGTCATTAAAAGACCTTTAAAACAAGGAGGATTTGGCATAAGCAGGTATACATTGGACTTACATTTGGCCAATCTTGCTAAAAAAGCGGGAGTTACACTACTTGAAAATACCAAAGTAGAAGATGTTGTTTTTGAGCAGGAAACATTTACTATTAAAACAGTTACAGAAAAATTTACAGCTAAAATAGCCTGTGGTACTTTTGGTAAAAAATCTAACCTTGACCTGAGTTTAAAAAGAACAGTAAGACCCCTGACTAATTACATAGGCATTAAATACCATATAAAAACAGACCTTGCTCCTGATCATATTGAGCTACATAATTTTGAAGACGGTTACTGCGGCGTGTCAAAGGTAGATGGCGACAAATATTGCCTTTGCTATTTAAGTGCGGCCGGGCAACTTCAAAAACATGGTAGCATCAAAGCACTGGAAGATCAGGTATTGAAGCAGAACCCTTTCCTTAAAAAGTACTTCACTGAATCTGAATTTCTGTTTGAAAAGCCACTGGCTATTTCCAACGTCACATTTGAGCAAAAATCGCTCGTAGAAAACCATTTGCTACTTTTAGGCGATGCTGCCGGAACAATTGCCCCCTTAAGCGGAAACGGGATGAGTCTGGCAATGCATGCATCATTTATTGTTGCCGGCCAAATTGACCTTTTCCTGAATGGAACAATAAACCGCCCGGAACTTGAAAACCTCTATCAGCACCAATGGAAAGGTACTTTTTCATCACGAATCAAAAATGGAGCTAAAATTCAGCAGCTGTTTGGCAATAATAAGCTTACCGATATTGCTTTTAAAACACTAAAACCATTGCCATTCATTACAGATGCATTGATTGGGTTAACGCACGGAAAGCCGTTTTAGGATATAAACAGGGACGTTGCAGGTTAATAAAAAGACCTTGCATGCAACGTCTCTACAATTCCAACTTGATATCACAAATTGTGATATCAAGTTGAGTACATCTATTTATTTGTAAGTTTAAACCCTATTGGTTCCAAAGGTTCCGGCTTTTCTTCCGTTATAAATTGATTGAGATAGTTATAAAGCATTCCAATTTTATCGTCCTGCCCTCTCACCTTCGTCCTTAACTCCTCCATTTCAAGCAGTAAATCTTTGTGAGTCAGCAACATTTCACGCATTTTAGTAAAAATTCTTACAATCTGAATATTCACGGCAATGGCCTTTTTGCTGTTCAGTACACTTGAAAGCATCAAAACTCCATGTTCAGTAAATACATTTGGCGCAATTCTCCGGCCTCCCCAGTTCCCTTTACCAACCTGTGATTTCAACTTTTCAAACTCTTTCTCTGTTAGTTGAAACATAAAGTCTTCAGGAAACCTGTCTTCATTTCTTTTGATAGCCTGATTCAGAACACGCGTTTCAACACCGTACAAATCTGCCAGATCGCTATCCAGCATTACTTTCTTGTCTCTGAAAAGGTATATCTTACTAATGACGGCTTCATCTGGTATTACTAAAAAGTCTTTCATTATGCTGCTGGTTTATTACCCTTTAATCTTGATATCACAAATTGTGATATCAAGATTAAAGAAGCTGATTAATCAATTCCCTCAAAATAGTATAGCTTCCCGAAATCTACAATTCAAAAACAGCTAAAAACTTACAGCTTCGACAGCTTCAAGCTCTGCTACCGGAATTGTCTGTGATTTTCACAAACAATTGATCCTCACTAACACCAGCCCGCAAAAATACAGGCATAAACTGACTGAATTAAAACTTTTTGAAATGTGTTAATCTTCAGGACATCTATTCAACACTTTCTGTTTGTATCTTGCAGGAAGTATATCCCAATACACAATTCTACTACGCATATAATTATGGCTAAGAAGAAAGAAAACGAACACAAGCTGATTCTCCGCACGATGACTTATGCTGACTACCAGGATGTCAAAGAGATGATGGAATTAGTTTATTCAAATGCCGGAGGTTCCTATACTAAGAAAGAATTTCACGCACAGCTCGACAAGTTTCCTGAAGGGCAAATTTGCGTGGAAGACAACGAAAAGGTTGTTGCCTGTGCATTCAGTTTAATTGTGAAATATTCAAAATTCGGAGACAACCATACTTACGCTGAAATTACAGGAAACTATACCTATACTACGCACGACAAAGACGGAGATACGTTGTATGGTACAGACGTTTTCGTAAATCCGGAATACCAGGGAATGCGCCTCGGAAGACGTTTGTATGATGGTCGGAAAGAATTGTGCGAAAGTTTAAACCTGCGCGCTATTATTGCAGGAGGTCGTATTCCGGGCTATAGTAATTATTCTGATGAGATGGCTCCCCGTAAGTATATCGACTTTGTAAAAGCCAAGGAGATATACGATCCAATCCTTACATTTCAGCTTGCCAACGATTTCCACGTTCGTAAAATCATTACGGGTTATTTGCCGGAAGACAAAGAAAGTAAATCGTATGCTACGCTACTTGAGTGGATCAATATTTATTATGATGAGAAAGACAAACTCATAGGCGGCCGTAAATCCTTTGTAAGAACAGGTGTTGTACAATGGCAGATGCGTCCTTTTGATACGGTAGACGATCTGATGCAACAGGTAGAATTCTTTGTAGATACTGTGGCCGGTTACAAATGCGACATGGTATTGTTCCCGGAATTCTTCAATGCTCCAATGATGGCCCGTTTCAATGAGGCTACGGCTTCTGATGCTGTTCGTAAACTGGCAACTTACACGGAAGATATTCGCGACAAAATGCTTGAACTGGCAGTCTCCTACAATACCAATATTATTGCAGGAAGTATGCCGCTTTATAAAAACGGAAGTCTATATAACATGTCTTACCTGCTTCGTCGCGACGGTACATGGGACTACCAATACAAACTCCACCCTACTCCTGATGAAGCTTTCCATTGGGGCATGAAAGGTGGTAACGAGCTTAAAGTATTTGATACTGATTTTGGTAAAATAGGTATCCTGATCTGCTACGATGTGGAGTTCCCTGAACTTGCCCGTCTGATGGCTGAACAGGAAATGAATATTCTCTTTGTACCATACTGGACTGATACCAAAAACTCTTATCTGCGCGTCCGCCTTTGTGCGCAGGCTCGTGCCATTGAAAATGAGTGCTACGTAGCTATTTCCGGTAGTGTAGGTAACTTACCTAAAGTTGAGAATATGGATATTCAGTATTCTCAGTCAGCGGTATTCTCGCCATCGGACGTACCTTTCCCACATGACGCACTGGTAGCTGAAGCTGTTCCAAATACTGAAACTGTTTTGATTGCAGACCTTAACCTTGACCTTTTACGTGAGATTCGTAAATACGGAGCTGTGCGTAACTTGCAGGACAGAAGAAAAGACCTTTATAAGGTTGAATGGCTGAAAAAGAAAAAAGACAAGTAACACCATTTTAAAACCTTACTGCTTTTACCAAGCAGATAGTGATATAATATTATCTAAAAAGGGAGTCTTCACGGCTCCCTTTTTCTTTTATTCATACTTTCAAAAATAATTCACCAAGCCTGAGTTACTTTCTGCTTTCATACTTGTAGTAATATCAAACAGGCAGCAATTGTATGAAAACATTCATTACTATACTTATATCTCTCCTACTTACCTCGGTATACTTTTATCAGGTGAAAGCGGGAAATAATACTCAACATTCGGACGACTTTACTGTTTTTTATTCTGAACATAAAATAAAAATTCATAATCCTGATTCCGAAACTGCTAATAACTATCATATTTATTCCCTCTCCGGAACATTACTTTCTTCTGGAAAAACACAAGGGAATTACTCTGAAATTACTACAGACAATCTGGAAGGAACTGTCATTTTCTGCATGGACAATGACAAATACGGCTTTGTGAGAATAAAAATTCTCCTGCGATAAAGGAAACTATTTGAAGTCTAACGGGAAAAGGCTGAGAGGTTCTCTCAGCCTTTTTTATTTGTAAGAACCTTTAATTTTGCCATATAAGCCATACTTTTCACCAAACTTCAGCCTCAACATCTTTGTATATTGCGTTATAAAATACTTGGTATGTCAAAAGCAATTATTGAAGCAACAGATCTCAGTTTTAAAGTGGAGCGGTCTTTAATACTTGAAAACATTTCGTTCTCAGTACACTCTAATGAATCCTGGGTAATTACAGGAAGTTCGGGAAGCGGGAAAACTACGTTAGGCCGCTTACTGGCGGGGCAGTTAAAAGCTGACCCGGACCAACTTAAGTTCAACTTACCTGATACTTATAAGCGTGTTTTCATAAGCCAGCAGCACGACTTCAGGCATTTGGCCAGTACGCGTTCTTATTATCAACAACGTTACGACAGCAATGTTGCTGACGATTCACCGACGGTTGAAAACCTATTGCATAAAACATGGCAAAAGGCAAGTCCTGACACCGGCACTCCGGCACAAGAACTTACAGATTTAACAAAACTTCTGAAAATAGACCATATACTTGGCAGCCGCTTAAGCCAGCTTTCTAATGGTGAAGGCAAAAGAGTACAACTGGCACAAGCATTGATTCATAAGCCCCAAATCCTGATTTTTGACAGCCCGTTCATAGGTCTTGATAAAAATGCCAGACAAATACTTCATAGTATCATTCTCGAATTGATTCATAGCGGCATTATTTTATTTCTGATTACAACGCCTGATGAAATTCCAGAAGAGGTAAGTCATGTAATAGAATTGAAGGCAGGAAAAATCAGGCAGATTTCTGAAAGAAAAGATTACATCGCTTCACATAAGCAAAAAGACAAAAGTGTAGGTTATGTTCCAATGAATAAAGAAGTACTGGATGAAATACCTTTTTCTGACACAGAGAATTTCGCTGTAGCTGTGGAGATGAAAAACGTTAATGTGACTTACGGTGACAAGAAAGTACTTCAAAATATCAACTGGAAAATCAATAAAGGTGAAAAATGGGCTTTATTAGGACACAACGGCGCCGGAAAATCCACCCTGCTAAGTTTGATTAACGGAGACAACCCACAAGCTTACAACAATGAAGTTTATCTATTTGACCATAAGCGAGGTTCAGGCGAAAGTATCTGGGACATCAAACGAAAAATAGGCTATATTTCACCGGAGCTTCATATTTTCTTCCAGCGCAATGCCACACATACAGAAGCTGTATCCATTTCTGCCGGACAGTTTGAACACAGCAATTTTTCTCAGGCGAAAACCACCTGCTTTGAAGCCATTGCATCCGGCTTCAATGATCAGATTGGTTCATCTCAACAAATCACTCCTCTTCAAAGCCGACAGGTAATACAGTGGATGGATTTACTGCATATAAAACAGTTGAAGACTAAACCTCTTTATCAGACTTCTTTAGGAGAGCAAAGACTGGTGCTGCTTGCCAGAGCTCTGGTAAGAAATCCTGCTTTGCTGATTCTCGACGAACCTTGCCAGGGCCTAGACAAAGAACAGACTGCACGTTTTATAGAAGTTGTTGATACTGTATGCCGCCATTTTAACAAAACACTTATTTATATTTCTCATTATATAGAAGAAATCCCCTCTTGTGTGGAGCATCAATTGATATTAAAAAATGGTAAAACTACCCGGGAAATGTAAATCGATAATCACTAAATCATTGATTATATTGCAACCTTAAGAGTCTAAACATCTCAACCCTTTTTATGTTAAATAAAAGAGCTTATTTCATCAAAGAACATGTTGGTCTGTTAAAAATGACAGATACTTACGACATTATTGACCCTGAAAATAACCAGCAAATAGGTATTGCAAATGAAATCACGCCAGGCTGGGCTATTGGCCTGCGTATGCTAATCAACAAGCGTGCACTTCCAATGAAAATTGCTATTCGCGAATCAGTTGATTCTGCACCTTTGTTAACAATAGAGCGAGGCTGGACATTTTTACGTTCTAAAGTATATATTACCGATAAAAACGACAACAAACTAGGTTACTTTAAAAGCAAAATTTTCTCTTTCAATGGCGGTTTTCATGTTCATAATATGGCAGATGAAAAAATTGCCGAAGTAAAGGGAAGTTGGAAAAGCTGGGATTTCAAATTTATTGATTTGAAAGGTGAAGAACTTGGTGTAGTTACTAAAAAATGGTCAGGGTTAGGAAAAGAACTATTTACTTCTGCTGACAATTACCTTATTTCAATTGCTGACCATGGCGATAGACAACAGGCTATCAATAGTCTTTTGCTTGCTGCCGGTTTAGCTATTGATACAGTTTTCAACGAAAAATAATTTTCCAGATAAATTTATGAAAGCCCGGAAAGGAAGATTCCGGGCTTTTCTGTTTAAAAGAAATAAGTTCCCGGCTACAAACAATGAAAACAGCCACACTACCGTTATCCCTCCAAATTTATTCTTATGTCAACCGTTTTAATAACTTCTCTAAAATACCTTGCTTATGCAACCGGCGCTATCATTGTACTTGTTCTACTTTATTTGCTTATCACCCAAATACTTGGACATATCCCTGTAAAAAATGATTTCTCTGAAGCAAAAAGCGATAGCGTAACAATTTATGTAGAAAGTAATGGTGTACACACAGATATTATTTCACCGGCAACTAACGATGTAATGAACTGGAAAAGTTTCCTTGATGCAAGCCTTACTCTCTCTAAGGACACTTCCTATGAGTATGTAGCTACCGGCTGGGGAGACAAAGGCTTTTACCTAGATACACCAACATGGGCAGAACTTAAATTTTCTACAGCCTTCAGTGCTATGTTTCTCCGCACACCGACATTAATGCATGTAACTTTTAAAAAGAAAGTAAACTTCCCTAATAAAGACATAAGAAAAGTAGTTATCAGTAAAAAACAATACAGGATCATTTGTGACAGGATCATCGCTTCATTCCAATCTAAAAATGGCAAGTTAGAACCAATTAAGAGGCCAATATGGTAAGCATGACGTTTTTTATGATGCAAATGGCGCTTATCATCTTTTCAATACCTGCAACTCCTGGACAAATGCTACCCTGAAAGCAGCAGGTATACGCAACAGCGCCTGGGCAATGGATTCAGAAAGCGTGCTCAGGTTTTTACCAGAGAACTAGGTTTACCTGCTTTATACTTTCATTCCTTATCTATTAAGACACAAGAAGATTAAATAAATAGTCATACAGTATAATAAAAAAAGCCGCTCAATGAGTATTGGGCGGCTTTTGTATTGTATAAAACATGTTATATAAAAAAATTGATGATAATCATCAGCAAATCAATTGCTACTGCAATTAAAAAAATATTAAAGATCATTTTCACCGGCGCATCATCCAGGTTGGCCACCAGAATTGCTATGCCACCCACACAAGCTATAATGAACTCAATCCCCGGCGCGTTAAATATTGATATAGACAATATTGTAAAAGGAATAACAATACAACAATATCCCAATACCGAAATAGCCATGATATGAAATTGAAGTCCTTCCAGATCATGTATAAAGTGATTGTATTTTTCTCCGATAGTCATAACATTTTTCGTTTAGTTATAGGACATTACTAATTTTAATAACGGGGCTAAACTAAAGGGGTTGTGAAAAATGCGGTAAATTCAGAACAAAGGCTGCAAACAAATTATAAACTAAAGACACATTTTTGATCAACGAAGGCGCCCAAACGCTGTTTAAACACCATCAGGCCAGTATTCTCCTCTCCACGATCGGTAGCAATTCCTAAATCAAGGATTCGAATATTTTCCTGCTGACAATAGGAATATAAACCTGCATGAAGCAATACAGAAGGGCTGAAGTTCAGATACCCGGCACTGTCTGACGGGTAAAAATTATAGAGAATATCAGAACGGAATCGTACAGTTACTGTTGCAGCTGCCCAAACTCCTTCTTTGGTTTTCACAGAAAAAACCTTGTAGCATGAAGGATCAGCACCAATAATTCCGATAAATCTATCCAGAGGTAAGCTCATTGGATAGTTCTTTCTTTCTCTGCTTTTTTTTATAAAGTCATGAAGAGCAGTAAGGTCAGCGCTTTGCTCTTCCTGAAAAGTAAAACCGGCATTCAGGCATTTCCGAAGTCTCCTTTGTTGTGACAAATGAATTCTGGAATCAAATACCGTTTTATCAACAATAATCTTATAGTTCCTGTCAATATAAGAAAGCTTAAAACCTGCTTTCAAAAAAGCATGCTGAACCACATTGGCTTTTGCTGCAAAGAAATAATCAGGCGGGTTCACTATTCTACAATCGTTAATCCTCTGCTCCTTTATAAAACGGTAGATTCCCGAAAGGAAAACCTGAATTGCTTCGTCTTGTAAATCTGGCAACATTTCAAGCCCTCCAAAAGTACTCCGAACCGGACTCAATGCTTTTTCACCTTCAATAAATAAATTTAAAACTGCAACAACACGTCCGCTCAGTTCTTTTTCTATTAAATAAAAACGATATAGAATTGAAGCATTTTGTTGCAAAATGCCTTCCGTAGAATTAGGAAAAGAAACCTCAAAAGCCTCCTCCGGTGTTACTGGCGGATTGATCAACAATTGATATTTACCGGAAAGCAGCAGCAAAGGCTAAGCCTTAAAAGTAGCGTAATCACGAATGTAATCGGCAGTATCATATTCCTTTGAAGAAATACAGACTAATACTGCCTGATCAGAAAAAGTAATGGTACGCCAGAACATCTTAGGTACATAAAGTGCTTTATGAGGGGAAGTCAGAAAAAAGTCAAAACGTTCACCGGATTTACTCTCCAGACTAATTGTTACCTGACCATTGACAGCCATCATCACCTGTTCCTCTTCAATATGAGCATGCCCTCCTCGATAACCATTTACCGGAACTCCATAAACCCAGTAAACTCGTTTTGGAACAAACGGAATCTGATCACCTTGCTGAACAAAAGACAAAAAACCTCTCTCCGGTTCTCCAATACTGCCTAACTCAATCAAACGGGGTAATTGATTCATCTTCATAAAAATTAAGTACAATTATATACGAAAATTAAGACAATCGGACATCTTTTACGTTTTAGTTACTAAGTATTTTTATAACCACAACCCAAGGCTATGCGGTTACTTCTATTAACTTTTATATATCTTTCTCTAAACATCCCTGTAAGAGCTCAGACAGACGTCAGGAGTATTTTAGAGGATAAAGAAATTATTGCCCAAATAAAACAAGGTCTGCAACACACTTACAACTTCGCTTTCAGAGAAGCGGAGAAATGTTATTCGCAGGTACAAAAAAAATATCCAAACCACCCTGCCTATTCAACTTTAATGGCATTAAATATTTCCTGGGAATACGGACATGCACTGCCAGGTTCCGAACCTTATGAAGAATTAATAAACCACCTGAAACAATCAATTCAGCAGTCAGAAGTTATTTTAAATAAACAACCGAAGAGCCTTGACGGAATTTTCTTTGCTCTGCAATGCCATAGTATGATGGCTTATCGTTATTCTCTTTCTCATAACTTTTTAGATGCTGCAAGCGAAGCTAAAAAGACCTATAGTTATATGAAAGAAGGGATGAAGCGAAAGGAAACTTTTAATGAGTTCTACTTTAGCTCCGGTATTTACAATTACTTCCGCGAGCAATACCCGGAAACACATGCAATAATCAGACCTCTTATTTTCTTTTTTGAACCCGGTAACAAAAACACGGGATTGGCCGATCTGGACAAAGCAGGCAAAGAAGCTATTTTTACTAAAGCAGAAGCCTTAAATTTTTTATCCCGGATATATGTCAAATATGAAAATCAAGCAGACAAAGCTGCTGTCTATACGCAACAATTACATGAGGCATATCCTAACAATCTGTACTTTACAGCCAGCTATATAGAAACCTCAATGCTTAATAAGCAATTTTCAGAAGTGGAGATTTTACTTGAGTCATTATTATCTTCATCAGATCCGCAGTACATTGCTATGGCTCATGTTTTCTATGGCTATTATTATGAAAAAGGTAAAGGAAATTATGCTGTTGCAAAAGCTAATTATGCAAAAGGCCAGAATGAATTAAACTCACTCAAAAAAAACCTGAATGATTTAAAATCTTATACGTGTTTAGGCTTAGCCAGAGTATATTTGCAGGAGAATAACATCAAAAAGGCTTCTTTTTATTACAAAGAAGCTGCTAAATATGCTGAATATAAAAGTCACCGGGACGAAATCGAGGACTATCAGAAAAGCCACTAATGAGAGATACTTATTATACCGTAGCACAAAATACCGAAGGCATTTATAAAGAAAAGGGCAGCAAGTTCATCGCTTATCTCCATCCCATTCAGACAGAAGAACAGCTTAAAGAAATAGTAAAGCATTATAAAAAGACTTACTACGATGCCCGGCATCACTGCTATGCCTGTATTCTCTATCCCCAGAACCCTCTCTATAAAGCAGCAGATGATGGCGAACCTTCACATACGGCGGGCACTCCGATTCTTAATCAGTTAAAATCAGCCAATCTCATGAATGTACTTTGTGTAGTAGTACGTTATTTCGGCGGCACAAAACTAGGAGTTCCGGGTCTTATTCATGCCTACAAAACTGCAACTGAAGATGCGATCAACAATGCAAAAGTTATTGAAAAAGAAATTACTTCTGTTCTCAAAGTCCAGTTTGCTTACCCTCAGCTGAATGATATTCTTAAAATACAGAAAGATACCAGGGCTACCATCTTAAATCAAGTCTTTGACAACGACTGTGAAATTACACTCGAAATCAGGTTGAAAAATAGCGATGAGCTAAAGGAAAGATTAGGTAAGGTTTTAGGTGTATTGATTTCTGAGATTTGAGATTTTAAATAATTCAATAGGGACCGGGCTAAAGCCCAGTCCAATTCAATGCGCCTTCCTACAATTACCTCCTGCTTCAGCGAGATAACAAAAAACAATTGGCTTCAGCCAAGTCAAACATCAACAAATTTCCGGAAACCATATTTGGAGGCAAACTCATCGTATTCCTGCTGGAAAGTTTTCCGTTCATGGTGTGTCTCTTGTTTTTTGATATAATTTCTAACTACATCAACCATCGATTCAGAAACAGACACTGCAAAATATTCATTCTGCCACTCAAACTTCTCTCTGGTTAATAATTGCTTATTGATCCAAAAAGAAGACTCCCCTTTAATCAATTGCATTATTTTCTGAATTGTCTGATCTACGCCTAATGAAATCAGGCAATGACAATGGTCCTCATATCCGCTAATAAAATCAACATGAATACCTTTTTCTTTGGCATTATCCCTAATATGATTCCACACTTTTAATCTCATTTCTTTGGTTGCCAGAAATGGAATTCTATTTTTTGTACTCCAGACAAAATGGATGTAGACTTTTACAAAAGGCATAACACATAGCTTAAAAAATAAAACAAAAAATTATTAGCCGGGAACAATTTGGCTAAAGCCAAATAATATTTACTCCTATCTTCGATCTGGCTGAAGCCCGATCCTAACCAAACTCCTATTAATTGCCTTCTGCTTTAGCTGAAGGCCCACAAAATAATCCTCAAACAATCGGCTTTAGCCAAATTACAAATTCTCTACAGATAGGGCTAAAACCCTGTCCAATTCATTGAAGACAATTATTTCAATTGCTCTACAATATCTTCCTTAATAATTTTTGATACCTGATCAAAGCTCAGAAACACTTCAACATTACCATAAGAATAAGCGGCTATTTCGTATGGGTTATAAACGAAACCAATACCTTTATCTGTCAGGAAGAAGTTTTCAGTAGGCTCAACAGCCGGCACCAGTAATCCTCCTTCTTCTAAAGTTTTTTCTTTTGAAATACGGAACGTTGTGCGCAAGTTTTGTTCAATAAGTTTAATCAGGCTTGACCTATAGTTTTTGTTAAAAACATCTTCCAGTTTTAATCTCTTTGCACTTTTCAAGTCAATTACCCTGAACTCTGAACTAGAGAAACCATGTGCACCACCCGTGTATTCGTAGCGCGAAACCTGAAGGGAAAGAATATATTTATTGTTGAAAACAACCCTGGATTCGCTGAACGACTGCCAGTTGAACGCTGCACCAAACTCTCCATTAAAATTCTTCCCTACACTTGTATAGTCATCTCTGAAGAAACCTATTTCCTGTTGTGCTCCTGTTCTGATATCAGGTGCTTTTGATTTATCACCAAAATAGAAAGGCAAGAGCATTGTGCTGATTTTATTGGCATCAATAGCCGGGTCAACCGAACTAGGAATCAGATAGGCGACATCAACATGCCCTTCCGGAGAATTAGGTTTATTAATCAGCTTAATTGAATCTGCCTTTGTAAAACCTTCGAAACGGAGAGAACCTTCACCGTAATTTTCAAGCAACTCTATTTGTTTCGGGTTTTCTGCCTTTAAAGCACCCACAAGCTTCCTGGAGGTCAACGAGCCTGTAAAAAACTCTGTAGGGTTTTCGCTGCGGACATCGTTCATTAAATGCAATACACCAGCAGAATCAGCACGTCCTTCAGCATACACCGGCGACAAAGTCCCCTGATGCCAGTAAACCATTGCATTTCCTTTGTTCAGGGTCACTTCCACTTCTATAGGTGTTCCATCTTCCAGTTTTCCTGAAAAATGTTTATAGATATAGCCTTCCGGCAGTTTTGCCACAAACGTAGCAGAATCCCGAAGAGCTGTAGTATCCGCTACCAAATGCTCTGTTTCTTTTTCAGTATTATCACAACCTGTTGTAAGCCAAATCAAGGCCACAAATGCTGCAACGCTACTCCACTTAAATACTGTTTTCATAAAAATATTTATTCAATGATTCTATAAACCCTGAAGGGTCAGCCCAATACTGCCGGCTGTATAATCTCTTAAATTTCCAGTTTTTGTCGGTCAGGCTAAAATACCTGTAAGCATGTGGATCTTTCGCAGTCAGACTGTTATAATAAAAGTCGTCATCAGTCAGAATTACACCCTTATATTCCCCTTTATTTCTGGCAGTAATATCCGCAAAAGGCATTTCTTTTACAAACAATTTCGACCGGTCTGCCAACTTGTTCTTTAAAAACCAATCCGCACTAAAACCAGCCTGTCGGGTATAAACAGGTTCAAACTCGCCATGTGAAACCCGCCACGCATATGCCAGGTATTCTTTCAGTAACTTAGGGCCTGAATTCTTGCTGTCTTCAACCTTTAGTTGTTCCGGCATAATACTACTTACCACATGAATCTGGAAACGGGCACGGGTAACTGCAACATTCAATCTATTCTCTCCTCCCTGCGCGTTCAATGACCCGAAATTCATTAGGATACGCCCACTCAGATCAGGAGCATAAGCAACAGAAAACAAAATAATATCCCGTTCGTCGCCTTGAACATTTTCTATATTCTTTACAAAAAGCGGTTCCAGATCTTCCGGTTTCAAAAGCTTTTCCATATCCAGCAAATCGAAAATCAACTGCTGTTGTTTCTGGTTGAAAGTAACCACTCCTATTGATTTATCAGGATTCTCTGATTTCAGCTTGCGTACTAAAGCAACAATCTTTTCTGCTTCGGTCATATTGCTGTTTTTCTCCCAATAACCCGGTACCAGATGATAATGAATAGCAGGTTCATTTTGCTGAACGACTTTGAAGTCTGGTAACAACTCCAGTTTATTATTATAGAAATGTTGATTTGAGAAATCAATCAGATCTAAAGAACGGCTCCTGTAATGTCCTGTCAATCCTCTTTGCCTGAAATAACGAACACCTAGGTCCAGCAAAGAAACAGCTTCCTGTTCCGCAGACTCTTCCTCTTCGGTTTCAAAACGAATCTGATAGAGGTCATTGGGAGGCAACTGTTTACTATCACCGGCTATTACTACCTGTTTTCCTCTATAAACTGCGGGTAGTCCACGTTCAGAGAAACACTGCGATGCTTCATCAAAAATTACCAGATCAAAACATTCCTCCATTGGAAAAACCGCAGAAACTGTTTCCGGAGAAGCCAGCCACACAGGAACTAAGCGAAATATTTCATGTGCATATTCCTTCACCAGCTCTCGTAAAGGCCAGATTTTTTTCTTTTTAGTAACCTGATGTAAAAGGTCCCGATAACTCACCCGGTTTTGCAAACGGTTATACTCCAGGTCTCTATAGGTATTTTCTTTTAATTTGAGATGTAAAACCTCATGGCTTAATTGCTGCTTTTGTTTTATTGCTTCCTGTAATTGTTCTTCCAGCAAGGCTATCCTCTCAGTAGCCACTGCACGAAGAATAGGAAAACGTCTTTCTATTTGTTCAATCCAGGCCAATCTAAGGCTGTTCTCCGCTTGTTCAATCAAGTCAGCAGCGCTTATATTTTCTCCCGACTGACTTACCAGCAAATTGGCCAGTTCCAGTTCTTTCACGTCAAAGAAAGTACGCTGACGATCCATCTCCGACAAGGCATCAAAGTCTCTTAGTAAATCTTCTAATGCTTTAGGAGCAAAAGATTTTTCTGCAAAAATATTCAGCAACTGTGCTTCGGGGAAATGTTTTTGCCATTCTCTCCTATTCTGTAAATAATTGTCTGCCAATTGCTGTAGTGCTGCTACATGTTCTCTTAACTGAGCTAACTCAAGTTTTTGCAAACCTTTTAACAAGAAAACTTCATTAGTTGAAGTATGTTGGCTTAAAGCAACGAAAGCTGTGTTTCTATTATTTACCCAAACCTGCAGCACATCAAGATCTGGCAAATTCAATTCTGACGGCCATCCGAATTTCTTTAACTGAACACGGAGCTTTTCCCAGGTTTTACGTCTCTCTATTTTTCCGCTAAGTATATTAAGTCCTTCCTGTGTTAGTGGTAACCTGTTTTGTAATAACAAGTCTTTTACCTGCTTTCTGTTTTTATTGAATAGCTTCCAGAGCAATTTGCCTGGTACTGACTGAAAAGCTTTGATAGCATCGCTAAGGAGCGCTCTCGTTATTTCAAGTTCTGTTTCCGGCAATGAAGTTTCATAACCTTCCTGATGCAAAGCCAAAGCCTGGTCAGAGAGTTCCGCGAACTTTGTATCTGTCAGTTTTTTCCCGTGCAGAAAACGGAATGCCTCCAGTATTTCGTTATTCTCAAAGAGCGAGACAAAATCGCTAACAGCAGGTTTAACAGCATGAAAGTCGAACAGCCATTGTTCAGAGAAAGCCTCACCTGACAGTGTTTTGTGCTGTAGCATTACAGCGTCATAATGCTGAGGAATCTCCTTTAGAAAACGCGCCATCAGATCACGGTCACTAAAAGTCAGATTTGCAAAATCTATTCTGTTAAAAAACGAATAAGCCTCTTTTTCAAAACGTAAGGCATAAGGCACCCACATCTTGAATTTTGCTATAAAATCAGGCCAATTGGCAACAAAATGAAAATGGTTATATAAATCTCCAAGGCCAATACGCTTAGCATCCGGTTCAGAATTCAGGTACAGTTCTTTAACGCTCAAACCACAAAGGCTATCATCAAATAACGCCTTTCTGAATTCTTCTAATTCTGCCACAGACTGGTCTATACGCCGGCTATTCTGCAGGAAATTCCTTTCAAGGAAAACGGTATCTAATTGAGTGTTCAGTTTCTCATATTCTTCCACCTTGTTTACCTGTGAAGCAATCAGGTCAAAAAGCATTTTCCTGTCATTCCTGAAATCATGTACCTGTGCAACAAATGGCTGCATCTGTTGTGTAGCCAGACGGCGATATACCACATCTAAAGCAGCACGCTTATCACAAACAACAAGCACCTTTTTACCAGCAGCTACAAAATCGGCAACCAGGTTACATATCAGTTGCGACTTCCCTGTACCCGGCGGCCCTTGTACAACCAGAGAATTGCCTTCTTTCACCTCACGAACCGCAAGTTCCTGAGAAGGATCCAGACTAAACGGAGTCACTAACTGCTCTTCTTTGAATACTTTCCCCTCTGTTTGCTTGGCCTGAAAAAAGCTTTCTAATCCATCACTTAAAGGTATAGAAAGCCACTGTTCATAATCAGGCACTAAATAAGAGCCTGCCTGCGGAAAAATACCTAACACTGCCTGATTAAAAAGCTTTAGCTGGCCTGGTTCATAAGCCAGTTCAATATCTTCCTTTTTATATGAAACGAAGAAGTCCAGGTGATCTTCGAATAGTTCTGTGGTAAAATTTAATTCAAGCTGGCTTTCTTTTAATAATTCATACAGGATCACTTTAAATGCCCGCGCATCTGTAACTGCTTCTTCAAAAGCTGTATCTAAGAAATCGTCACTGATTGATACGTTGTTAAAATGCGAATAAGCCAGCAAAAAGCTCTTATTGAAAGTAGCTGCAACATCTTTTCTTTGCTTCAGTTGCCATTGATCTTTTACTTCGGCAAGTTCTACCGGGAAAAATAACAAGGGACAACGAATGGTAGTACCATCATGCATACGGCCATACACCATCGGATAGCCTACATAAAGGTCTTTAGCTCCTCGTTCTTCAAAGATGAAAGCATCTTTCCTGTTAATGTTTTTAAGTCGCCTGCTCAGCTCGTTTGACTTAGCATCTCTACTATCAATAATTGAACACAAAGGAATCTGATTCTTACCTGTTATCAGCTGTTCTATAATATAATAAGAAGATTTTCCCAACAGGAAATCAAGCTCATGCAAATCAAGATCCTGCTCGGCAGAAAGGCGTAAAAGCAGTAAGGAACGATTGTTACCACTTAAATTGGTAAGTTTTTTAAGATATGACCGAAGGAGCGACTGCACTTAACAAACGTACTAATAGTGTAATGAAGAAACAAACAACATAAAAGGGGAATTGATATTTAGCCTCAATATTTATTCCCTCTAAAACAGTTAATTATATATGAGTACTTGTTTCATTGTACCTTACCTGATTCACTTAACCAGAAATTCTACATTTTGACTGTTAATTTCGTGGATAGCGTAGATTTTATTGATTGTTAAACTTTTTAGGGCTGCGGAACCGGAATTATAAATTCTAATCGGTTAAGTTCTGCGGTGTCTGCGGGAGAAGAACTTAAGAAGTTCATCAAATCGGATAGTCATGTAATTGTATTATCTTAACTAAGCGGCAAGCGATGCCCGTATAAACCGTTAACACCTAACCAAAAAACTTATGGCAACACTTTTAAAAAAACTCATTTTTGTGGTTGAGAATAATCCCACCCAAATAAAAGACATTAAAGAGCATTTTATTGACCACAAGCACTTTGAGTTTCGTTTTTTTGAAACCAGTGCGGCATGCCTCCCACAAATTCATCAGCACCCTCTGGCAGTATTTATTGATTATGACTTAAAGGAAATCAATAACGAAGAAAAAGATGCTGTTTTTATTCTGGATGAAATCAAGCGACTGGAACATGATACTGAAGTAGTATTCTTTTCTGCGCATGATAATCAGGAAGTAGCAAAAGATACCATTAAACACGGGGCTCATGACTATATCCTCTTAAACGATTATCGTTTTTTGAGAATGGAAAATAACCTGCTTAATATCGAAGAACACTTCACTGCACAACGTGAAAACAGAAAGTTCAGAAGGATCGCTATTGCAACAATAGCTATTGTAGGAATCTGGATTGTTGTAGTTATAATACTAGTTGCTCTCGGTGTTTTTAAACCGGGGCATTCAATGTATTAGAAAGGTGCTTTGATAAGCAAATATCCATAACCTATATTCTTTTAAAGTCAAAAGGCACTGCGAAAACCATCCCGCACAAAAGCCTGCGGGACTGTTCTTCTCGTGAACAGCCCTCGCCGACACTTAACTTAAATTATTAAAATACGGTTTTGATAAAAAAAAGAGCGATACCCTAACGGGTCCGCTCTTTTTTTTACTATAGGGCTGTTAATTACTTGCCTGCTACTTGTGCTCTTATGATGTTCAATGCACCACCTGCTTTGAACCACTCAATTTGTTGTTCATTGTAAGTATGGTTTGCCTTGATCTCCTCAACAGAACCATCTTTGTGAGTCAGACGGATTGTCAATGGAACATTTGGAGTGAAAGTAGTCAAGCCTAAGATATCAACAGTATCATCTTCCTGAATCTTGTTGTAATCATCCTTGTCAGCAAAAGTCAAACCAAGCATACCTTGCTTCTTCAGGTTAGTTTCATGAATACGGGCAAAAGATTTCACCAATACGGCACGAACACCCAAGTGACGAGGTTCCATGGCCGCATGTTCTCTTGAAGAACCTTCACCATAGTTTTCATCACCTACAACTATAGAACCAACACCTTTTGCTTTATAAGCGCGCTGAGTAGCAGGTACAGGCCCATACTCGCCGGTCAATTGATTTTTAACGTTGTCTGTTTTCTCGTTGTAGAAGTTAAGCGCACCAATCAACATGTTATTAGAAATATTGTCAAGGTGCCCTCTGTATTTCAACCATGGACCAGCCATAGAAATATGATCAGTAGTACATTTTCCTTTTGCTTTGATCAGCAATTTCAATCCTTTCAGATCAGTGCCCTCCCAAGGAGTGAAAGGGTCCAGCAATTGCAGACGGTCAGAAGTTGGAGCAACCGCCACCTGAACACTGCTACCATCGGCAGCCGGAGCCTGGAAACCTGCATCTTCAACAGCGAAACCTTTTTTCGGAAGTTCGTCACCGGTAGGCGCATCCAGTTTCACTTTCTCACCCTTACTGTTTACCAAAGTATCAGTAATAGGATTGAAAGACAAATCACCTGAAATTGCGATAGCTGCAACCATTTCAGGTGAAGCCACGAATGCATAAGTGTTGGGGTTACCGTCAGCACGTTTTGCGAAATTACGGTTGAAAGAGTGGATGATTGTATTTTTCTCTGCTTTCTCAGCGCCAACCCTGTCCCACATACCAATACACGGACCACAAGCATTAGTAAAGATGGTAGCGTTCAAATCATTGAAGATACCTAACAAACCATCACGCTCAGCGGTATAACGCACTTGCTCTGAACCTGGGT
>CAZNHL010000056.1:24721-29128 GCA_964572965.1 uncultured Bifidobacteriaceae bacterium | reverse complement strand
CAATTCTCAATTAACTATGAAACCTATGGAATAAACCAAGAGGTAGCCTTTTACTAAAATTGTCTTGAATATAAAGTTCTCCGAATTCTGCATTTTTAATTTTTCCGAAAGAGCTTCGTACCAGATTATCTGCAATCAGTGGAGAGAAACCCATGGAATAAAGATTCAGAATGAAAAAATGATTCTGTTTATCGAGTAGTTTCGCGCAGTCTTTTAACAGATCATTGATCTGGTCTTCCAGCTGCCACTTTTCACCATTAGGCCCACGTCCGTAACTCGGAGGATCCAAAATGATAGCCTGATAAACCTTTCCTCTCCTGACTTCCCTCTGTACATATTTCATGGCATCTTCCACCATCCAACGAATATTATCAAGATTTGAAGCTGCCATATTATCATTTGCCCAATTAATTACCTGCTTAACTGAATCAACATGAACTACGTCTGCTCCTGCCGCTTTGGCTGCCAGAGAAGCTCCGCCTGTATAAGCAAATAAGTTAAGTACCTGCGGAGTCTGCTTAAAAGTTTTAACCCTCTCAAAAATAAAATTCCAGTTATCTGCCTGCTCCGGAAACAAGCCAACATGCTTGAAAGACGATAAGCCTAAACGGAATTTCAGCTTCAGTTCATTGTACTGATAGTCAATATACCATTGCTCAGCCATCCCTTTTTTCAGAATCCATTCACCCTTTTCACTGCTGCCTTTCTCTTTTTTGAAAATAGCATTGGCCTGCTTATCCCATTCCTGCTGCGACAATGTTTTATCCCACAAAGCCTGCGGTTCAGGACGCGATAGAATAAACTTTCCAAACCTTTCCAGTTTTTCACCACTCCCTGAATCAATCAGTTCATAATCTTTCCAGTCTTCAGGTGATTTGTATATTAGTTCCGGGATCATTGCGGGGTTTCTTGTTACGGGTTACAAGTTGCGTATTATTAAAATATTTGCACTTGGCTTTTAGCTTTTACAAAATTACCTCATTCCCTTTCCCTATGAAAGAAAAAAGAAGATAATTAAGCTAAAATGCTGTATTTTTGAACTGAAATGCAGTTATTTAAATACAACCTCTTCTTCCCGTTTATCTCCTTATTTCTAATATTTGGAGTTTCTTCCTGTAAAAAGAAAAAAACAAAAGAATATAAATACCCTGGCTTTGGTATTACTGTGCCGGGCAATTTTTCTATTCACGGCATTGATATATCCCGCCATCAGGAACATATAGACTGGAGTGCGGTAAAAGCGATGCGCAGTGACGGTAAACATATTAGTTTTGTATACATTAAAGCTACTGAAGGTACCGACTGGGAAGATGAACATTTTGACAACAACTGGAATGCAGCAGGCCGCTCAGGTTTATTACGCGGCTCATATCATTTCTTCCTTCCTTCCAAAGATCCGCTTGCGCAGGCTTACTATTTTCAACAAGTTGTTAAACTTAAATCCGGCGACCTGCCTCCGGTTATTGATATTGAAATTACAGAAGGGATGAACGCTGCGGATATACGCAAAAATCTTTCCATTTTTATTCATGAAACAGAAAGACATTACCGCGTTAAACCGGTTATTTATACCAGCTATAAATACTTTACTGATTATCTGCACGGATATTTTGATGGTTATCCTATCTGGATTGCACATTATAAAAAGAAAAGCCTCAAATTACCGGAAGGGGTAAACTGGGCTTTTTGGCAACACAGTGAAAAAGGCCGTGTAAATGGCATTAAAGGCAAAGTAGATTTCAATGTCTTTAACGGGGATGTTATCAGGTTGAGAAGCCTATGCGTAAAATAGTTTTGATTTTACCTTATATAACAAGATTTATCACACAAATCTTACATTAAAAATCAGCACAGACAAAACAAATACCATTCAATATCAGCAACTTAACTTGTTAAAAAAACTATTATCATCCAATAATTACATCAAGTCATAAATGTCATTTTTTGATATTAGTTTTGCCGCCAGTTTAACAAAAATCCCCACTAAATTAGCAATGAAAAAATTATCTTAAGTACACTAGCATTATCTGCTGCATTAGTTATTTCTACATCTTGCAAAAAAAGCGACGACAATAACAGCGGCAACCCAGGTCCAGCTAAAAAAGCTGTGCTTGTAGCTAATCCTTGGAAAGAATCAGCAGTATCAAATATCACTTCTTACGCTGGCCAATCAAGCACTACCGCAGGAACTCCTAACTCTTGTACTATTTACACATATACAGAAAAAGATAGTGCTTATACTGAAACTGCTGTTAGCAGCTGTACTCAGGTTACTGTAAAAGGTAAATGGTATTTGAATAAAGGTCAGGATAGTTTGATCGTAGTTACTTCTTTCAGTAAAGTAGCTAAAAAAATCGAATCTCTTGATGCTTCCAGTTTAAAGCTAAGTACTTCTACTAATATGGCAGGTATTAGTTATAAAGTAGTTACTGCTTTAACACCATACAAAAAGTAATTATCTCAAACAGATAAAAAAGGAAAAGCCTGGTTTAAAACCAGGCTTTTCCTTTTTTTAGTGGTTATCTGCTCATTACCACATAATCTCTTAAAAGCATTTTTAAGAAGTCAGAAGAAACACGATGCATGTTATCTATTTCGAGTTCCTTCACCAACTTAATTCGTAGTTCTTTTACCAATTCAGCGCTGGCTTCATTTGGATACTTACTATGCCTGTCCAATACTGCTTTTATTAAAAGAGCATCTTCTTCCTTAAGCAGCCGAGCCTGTGGGTATTCTGGCTCATAGTTATCTTTGGACTTCATTTTAAGTAAATCAGACACTGTTAAGTCCAGGTTTTTCTTAATTCTTACAACCGATGTATTACTCAAAATATCGCCCAGTCTTTGTCCCTTCGACGAAGACAATATGAGTATAGCTGCCAGTGACCCTGCCGACAAATAGATATCAATCATCCTGAAAACCCAGCGGGACAAATAATCATTCACATTTGCTTCACGCCCGGTTAACTTCACCACTTTGAGCCTCATCGCTTTTTTACCAATAGACTGCCCCTGCCACATAACCTCTGAAACCAGTGTATAAAAAAAGAAAACCGGAACGAAGCAAAAATAGATCAGCAACTCAAAACCATCGTCAAAATTCGCAGCAAACAATGCATAGAGAAACAGGAAAACCAGACATAAACCAATGCCAATAGCCCAGTCTATAAGAAAGGCAAATAAGCGCTCAGCAAAAGGAGCTGTTTCGTAAGCAATGACAACATTTTGTGCTGTCCTAATCTCTATATTTGCCATGCTAAAATATTTAATCTAAAAATCACCTAAATATTCTTAGAAAATGCTAATTTATCAAGCTATTGACACTTTTTACTGCTTTAAAAAACAATAATAATGCTTGAATCACAATTCATCAAGCAAAATAAAGACAAGTGGAAAACACTGGAGAATCAAGTTATTTCAGGCAACACAACTGAGCCTGAACAACTTGCGGATCACTTTATCCATATAACGGAGGATCTTTCCTATGCCCGTACACACTACCCTAACCGGAAAGTAAGGCTTTACCTGAATGATCTTGCACGTTCGGTTTTTCAGTCCATCTACAAAAACAGGACAACGAAGTGGAAACTCTTCTCTGATTTCTGGCAATATGAATTACCGAGTATAGTCTACGCCTCACGAAAAGAATTCCTTATTGCTTTTCTGATATTTGGTCTAGCCATGGGTATTGGTGTTCTTTCCAGCTACCATGACCCCAAATTTGCCCGTGTAATTCTTGGCGACGGGTATATTGAAATGACGGATGCAAATATTAAAAAGAATGATCCAATGGCTGTATATAAACAGTCAAAGGAAATTTCCATGTTTTTAGGCATTACCCTTAATAACCTTAGAGTCGCCTTTATGACTTTTATTCTGGGAGCTTTTATGGGCTTAGGCACAATAATGTTTCTCTTCAGTAATGGTATAATGGTGGGTACCTTTCAACATTATTTCGTTACTAAAGATCTTTTCAGGGAGTCATTTCTGGCAATCTGGCTGCATGGTACGTTAGAAATATCTTCCATTATCATAGCCGGAGCCGCCGGCATTGTATTGGGCAGCGGTCTTCTTTTTCCCGGTACTTATTCCAGGTTTCAGTCTTTTAAACTATCTACCAGAAAAGGATTAAAAATCATGCTGGGCACTGTACCTATTTTCATTACAGCGGCATTGGTAGAAGGTTTCCTAACGCGCCATACTGAAATCCCTGACTCTGTAAGAGGGTTCTTCATATTATTATCGTTACTCTTCATTCTTGGCTATTTTGTCTATTATCCATGGGTGATCAGCAAAAAACCGCAGTTTCATCGTTACATGAAACATGAAAAGTTTGAAGTGTACACCACTGTAACTACCAATAACTATGGTATCAGGAATTTTGGAGATACAATAGGCCTGGCAATGA
>CAZNHL010000056.1:0-24711 GCA_964572965.1 uncultured Bifidobacteriaceae bacterium | reverse complement strand
AATTTTCTCTATTGTTAGTGCTGCTGTATGGGTAGGCGCTATACGCTTATGGGGGGCTGAAGGAGTTAAGTATACTTCATTTGACAATATTTTCCAGAACATCATGAAGCTTTTCCGTTTTGAGGATGTTGTACAGCTTTTACTGGTAACATTAGTTATATCAGGGCTATTTATTGCGATTGCGAGACTTTATAAACCTATATCTAACAGCCTTAGCCAGTGGCTTGCAACCGGGGGGCAGCTATTCATTATTTTCCTTTTACAAAACCTCATTTTGTTATCAAACTCAAACGGGGCCCTGATTATCCTCTATATTCTTGTGCTGCCTTTTATGGCACTTTGGGCATCAATCATCATTTACACAAAAACTGATATCTTTAATGCACTCATTAAAGCATTTCAATACACTTTCAGTGACTGGGGAATGAGTTCCGGCTTAAACTTTATAAGTATATTGCTAAGCTTATTTCTTATCATACTATTCAGCTCACCCCTCATGATGCTATATCAGGATCTTGTTGAATGGAATATAACCAACCAGGCCGAAGCCCCAAGTCTTGTAACAGGAATCTTATTTTCTGCAGTTTCCATCTTCATTTTACTTTGTTGTTTTTCATTCGCATTTCTTATCAGCAGCCTGCTGTTCGAAAACCTGCATGAAATAAGCCGCGGTGAAGTGCTGAAAAAGAAAATTGAGGAATTAAAACTTTCAAAAATGTAGTTGTATGAGATTCTTCTGCATTATTATCTGCGCTTTATTATTACTAAAATCTGCTTCTTTCGCTCAGGAAAGTAATACTAAAGAAACGTCCCAACTTGAGAAACAACATTTCAGTGAAAAGGAATGGAAAGAAGCAAGCGATGAGTTAAAGTTTCAAAGAACTGCTCCGCCGAAGCCGGTTAAAGAAAGTAAGCCCAGGCAACTGCCTTCTTTCAATTTCGGTCAATTACCGATATGGATTCTTTATGGGATTATTTTGCTGGCAGTCATTGCCATTATTTATCTCATTGTTAAAAATACTACCTGGGCAAGGGCACCAAAACCTTTGCCTATTGCTACTATTGCTAACATTCAGGAAGACAACAGCCTCCTTCATTCTGAACTTGACCAATACATCAAAGATGCTCTGGAGAAAAAAGAATACCGCCTTGCTCTCCGCTTCTATTATTTGAAGATTCTGAAAGAACTGGCCCACAAAAAACTGATTGTCCTGAAAAAAGAAAGTACAAGCAGAGACTATCTAAATCAAATGTACAAAACACCTGGATTCAGTAACTTCCGCAGTCTTACTAAAACATATGAAAAGGCGTGGTTCGGTACTGAACAGACAGAAGAAACTCATTTTAATACATTCAGACAAGAGTCTGACAACCTGTTAGCAAGCATTTAATTGGAACAAATCCGCAAAAATATAATAACTATTCTGATCGTTGTAGTTTCTGCTGCAGGGTTGGCCTTTTTGTTTTTTCTGCTCAATCAGTCAAAAACAAACTGGACTCCTACTTTTGATGAAAAAGGGAAAGAACCTTATGATCTTAAGCTTTTACATACATTCCTGGGACAATTGTCTCCAGATAAAAAAGTAATTGATATCAACGAGCCACTGCAAACGTTTCTTACGGAACAGAAAAAAGCGAAAAATACCAATTACATATTTACGGGCAACAATATGTACCTTCGAAAAAAGGATGCAATAGCCCTTATTGACTATATTAAGGCAGGCAATACCGCTTTTATTGCAAGTAATGAAATGCCGTATGAACTAGACAGGCACATCTTCCAAATGCTTGATGAAGATACAACTCCTGCACAGCCCGAAAGTGATAATATTGTAACAGATTCAACCATTGTAGCTACAGAAGAACCTGATACGCTCTATGAAAATAGTGAATACGAAGACACTTCTTACCTGGAAAATACAGAAGAAGCCAACACAGTAATACCTGATACCACAACTGAGGCCTTTGAGGACAAAGGGCTTACCATTTTCAAAGCCATTGATTCATCCTCTATTACGTTCACCTTTACAAATAATGAAATAAAACAAAACAGCTCCTATCGCTTTACCTATCAGCAAGAACACGGAAAATCACCTTTCCCGTGGGGCTACTTTAATGATTCAACCAAGCTTGACGAAGGGATTGAAGCTAACGTTCTTGGATATATTGAACGCAATAAGATAGCTTATATCCGTTTCAAAATAGGTGACGGATATCTCTATTATCATTCCTTACCGTTGAGCTTCACAAACCTTTACCTCAAAGACAAAGATGGTTTTACCTATCTGAACAAGATATTCAGTTATTTCGATAAAGGGACAGTCTATTGGGACAGTTACCACAAAGAATATCAGCCAGAAAACGGCCACCAACCAAGACAAAGCCCTTTCAAATTCCTTCTTGAAAATACGGCATTGAAATGGGCATGGTATTTATTACTGAGCATGGCTATCATCTATGTTCTGTTTTATGCCAAAAGGCGTCAGCGAATCATTCCTCTATTATCACAAAACGAAAATACCTCTATAGAGTATGCTGAAGCTGTCGGGCGCCTTTATCAGGTAAAAGAATCTCAAAAGCAGATTATGGAGTTGCGCATGCGTAATTTCAACTATTTTATCAAAGAAAGATACCAGATACTTCCCTCCGACGATTACGAAGTATTTGTAAAACAACTGGCAGCAAAATCAAATGTACCTGAACAACGAATCAGAGAGCTGATTTCACTGTATCAGAACCTTACAGTAAAAAGATTAATCACAAATGATAACCTTTTCATGTTTCAGAAAAGGCTGGAAAACTTTTATAAAATTTGCAAGTAATGGAAGAAAACCTGGATTACACACCTTCTAAAATCCGCACAGAACTGGTAAGTAATTTGTGCCTTAAAATAAAGTCAGAGATTACAAAAGTAGTAGTTGGACAAGAGGATACCATAGATATGTTACTTGTCGGTTTGCTTACCGGAGGGCATGTATTAATGGAAGGCGTTCCCGGCATAGCTAAAACGCTAACGGCAAAAATGTTATCAAAAACAATTGCGGCTAAGTTTTCACGTATTCAGTTTACTCCGGATCTGATGCCTACTGATATTCTCGGGACTTCGGTATTCAACATGAAGAATTCTGAGTTTACATTTCACAAAGGCTCCATCTTTGCCAATATTATTCTGATTGATGAAATCAACCGTTCACCTGCAAAAACGCAATCGGCATTACTCGAGGTAATGGAAGAAAATCAGGCAACTGTAGAAGGTATGCACTTCAAAATGGAGCAGCCTTTTTTCGTAATTGCAACCCAAAACCCGATTGAGCAGGAAGGTACTTATCGCCTGCCTGAAGCACAGCTTGACAGGTTTCTTTTCAGAATTAAATTAGACTTCCCTTCTTTTGACGACGAATTCAGAATCCTGAAACGTTTCAAACAGGATTTCTATCAAAAAACAACTACAGAAGTAGAACCTGTTTGCAGTGTAGAAGATATTTCAGCCTGCAAGCAAATTATTGAACAGGTTCACATCAAAGACCAGTTGCTGGAATACATTGCTAAAATTGTGCATGAAACCCGCAATACAGGAGACTTATTCCTTGGAGCTTCTCCAAGAGCATCGCTGGCAATACTGAAAGCGTCAAAAGCATTGGCTGCAATGAGCGACCGTGATTTTGTTACTCCTGACGATATCAGACTGGCTACTTATCCGGTTCTTAATCACCGTATTATTCTTAGTCCTGACAAAGAGATGGAAGGTATTACTACAGAAGCTGTGATTAAACAAATTTTAGAAAAAATAGAAGTCCCTAAATAACAATGCGTTTACTCCGAGAGCTTTACCTCAATAAACGATTCTTTGCACTTTTTGGCGCTGTACTACTATGCCTGATATCCGGCTATATATACAGTCCATTACTGATTGCAGGGCAAACCTTTCTTGCCTTATCATTAGGTCTTATTGGTATTGATTTGTTTCTGCTCAGCAAAACCAAAGATATATTCGCAGTTGAACGTAAAGTTCCGCAGGTTTTATCCCTCGGAGACGAAAACCCTGTTCATCTGATTATTAAAAACAACTCGGATCAAACCTTCAAAATCAGAGTTATTGACGAACTCCCATATCAGTTACAAAACAGGACACTGTCATTTGACATAGAGCTCAAAGCAGGCAACATTAAACAAATAGATTATCAGATAAGACCACTTGTAAGAGGCGTTTATCAATTCAGCGACATACACCTCTTTGTAGTTAGCAAACTTACTTTTTTTGAAAGAAGAATTTCTTTGCCTCTTGAGAATAAGGTAGCTGTATATCCATCTATCCTTCAAATGAAGAAACTACAGCTGATGGCAGTATCCAATCAGCAGGATGGATTGAAAAAGCTGCGGAGAATTGGTCATAACTATGAATTTGACCATATTAAAGCCTATGTACAGGGCGACGATTACCGCAGTATAAACTGGAAAATGACTGGTAAGCGTCATGTGCTGATGGTAAACCAGTATGAAGACGAAAAGTCACAACAGATATATTCTATCATTGACAACAGTCGCGTGATGCGCGTACCTTTCAATGGGCTTTCGCTACTTGATTACTCCATCAATACAAGCCTTGCTTTATCCAATACAGCAATCGCCAAGTCTGACAAGGCCGGATTGGTTACCTTCAGCAACAGGATGGGCACATTCGTAAAAGCGGAGTCTGTACAGGGTCAGATGAAGAAAATACTGGAGAAGCTTTACAGTGAGAAAGAAAGTGAAATGGAAGCCAATTACGAAACGCTTTATACCTTTCTCAGAAATAAAATTCAAACGAGAAGCCTTGTGTTTTTATACACAAACTTTGAGAGTAAGTATTCTCTGGAACGAGTACTGCCTATCTTGCGCAAAATCAATAAAAGACATTTACTTGTAGTAGTCTTCTTCGAAAACAGTGAACTGGCTGAGTATTCAAAGAAAGAAACAGAAACGCTCGAAGAGGTTTACAATACAACCATTGCAGAAAAGCTGATCTACGACAAGAAACAGGTGGAAAATACTATCAAGCAACACGGTATCCAGACAATTCATACACTACCGGAAAAACTGTCTGTCAATACCATCAACAAATACCTGGAACTGAAATCAAGAGGAATGATATAAATACTTTAGAGCTATCAGTTTTTGTAAACAACTACCGTATCAGACAACTGATCATGGTAGGTTCTGTTTTTCTTATCGGAAAGTATAGAAACAAAGTCTACAAAAGTAAAAAAACAGCACCCATATCCTATATAGCCAATAAATTCGTTTTTAGTTATTATAATTAATACAATAACCGGTATTAAGATGTATTTAATTATATTACGCTTAACTGTCTGTAACACGGATAACTCTTCTCTTTCTTCTGCGAGTACTTCCAAACCCAGTATCATCTTTCCAGGACTAGCATGTTTTATCGCTTCTATCACTATCATTAAACTAAACAGCACCAAAAATAAGATTCCCGCCAGAATATCTGAATTTTCCCCTCGCGGAATAAGTTTTGTAATAATAACCCATAAAATAATAAGAGCAACATTATCAATTACAATCGCCAGTCCTCTGATTGCAAATCCTGCATATTTCAATTTTACTGACGACTTGTCTATCAGTAAATCGTCAAGGCTGCCCTCCTTCATTGTACTACTTATTTACCACTATCGTATCACAAATAATATCGTGTAATGCCTGATGTCTTTTGGTGAATGCAGCCATAATGTAACCAATACATAAAATAAAGGAAGAAATGTATTTTGAGAAATGCCTTCCCATTCCTCTGCCAAAAGAAATTCTGTCGCCATCTCCGCCAACTACTTTAATTCCAAGCAATTGCTTACCCGGAGTTGCCATTTTATCACTCGACAAAAAATATGCTTCGTACATCGCCGACAATACTACTGTAATTGCAGAATTCCATGAATCCGACAATATGATACCGATAAGGAAGTAGGCTACAGCTAAAACCACCCCGTCAATTAATGCAGCTATAAAACGCTGCAAAACATCTGCATAATTAAAATAGACTGGCTTTTGTTCAAAATCATCTAGTATAGGTTCCATATTTTATGCTTTTAATTCAATGCCACAATAATAAGCCATTGTTCTAAAAAAAGAAAGGGGCCAGAAGCCCCTTTCTACATAAAAAATCATCAATATTATTGCGTCTTCTGCAGGAAGATCTTCGTAATCATACCCGATTGAGCTAAACCAGAAGCAGTATGCTGAATTTCATAACCTTCATCTGCCAGTTTATTCAATACGCTCAATGTTATTTCACCATTTCCAGCGTGGTTCTCTGCTTTAAATTCTTTGAATGGAACAAATTCTGTTTTGTTATTTCCTTTATGCACATAAATACCGGCATAAGTCGGCACTTCATAAACTTCAACAAGGATATATGACTTTACGGCACCCGCTTCTGCCGGCTTAAAGGATGTCAGGTAAACCAAAGCTCCCAGGCAGATCGCAGTGATTCCTGATAATAAAACTGTCTTTTTCATATAATGTGCTAGATTGGGTTGGGTTGTTTGATCTGAAATTTAAGACATGTTCCGATCATTTACAAACTTCTGATTAACAACATTATAGCACCCGTTTGATTTTTTTTATTTATGTATAGCCTGTGCCCCATTGAAAGCCATTTGCAAGGAATTTTCCCTGTGGGGCCAGGTTTAACGGTTTATTCCATTGAACTTCAAGCTCGGCTACCCGAGTCCCCTCTCGGTGGCAGAAGGTAGTCGAAGCCACAAAAAATCCCGGCCATTTGCATGACCGGGATCTATACTTTATTCGCTATTGTAATACTTACGCTTCAATCCAGGATTTCACCTGGTCAATTGTAGGTGCAGCAACTTCCATTTTCAACTTCTTTCTCAAACCACAAAGGTCGTTGAACAATTTATTCGGATTAGCAGCTTTCAATTTTTCGAGGTCAACAATACCTGATTTTTGCAATACAGGAACCCACTCTGCAGGTACTCCTCTTTCAACAAAAACTGCAGGATTGAAATCATTCTTTTTCTCAGGACGCATCTGCGGGAAAAACAATACATCCTGAATAGACTGCTGCCCTGTCAACATCATTGTCAAGCGGTCAATACCGATACCAAGACCTGCTGTTGGTGGCATACCATATTCCAAAGCACGAAGAAAATCTTCATCCATCACCATTGCTTCGTCGTCGCCGCGTTCAGCCAGTTTCAACTGACTTTCAAAGCGTTCACGCTGATCGATCGGATCATTTAACTCAGAATAAGCGTTAGCAACTTCCTTTCCATTGATAAACAACTCAAAACGCTCAACCAATCCTGGCATGCTGCGATGCTTTTTAGCAAGCGGTGTCATTTCCAACGGATAGTCAGTAATGAATGTAGGCTGGATAAGGTTTGCTTCAACTTTGTCACCAAAGATGGCATCTACCAATTTACCAACACCCATTGTAGCATCCACTTCAATGTTCAATTGCTTACAGGTATCACGCAATTGAGTTTCATCCATTTTAGAAACATCAATACCTGTATACTTCTTAATTGAATCGTACATGCTCAGTCTCTCGTACGGACCGGCAAAGTCTATTTCGTTGTTTCCTATTTTAGTTTTTGTGGTACCGTTAACTTTTTCAGCAAGCGTCTCCAGTAACTCCTCCGTCATACCCATCATCCAGATGTAGTCTTTGTAAGCTACATAGATTTCCATGGATGTAAACTCAGGATTGTGCGTTCTGTCCATTCCTTCATTACGGAACATTTTACCGATTTCGTAAACACCGTCAAATCCGCCGACAATCAACCTTTTCAGGTAAAGTTCATTGGCAATACGCAGGAACAATGGCATATCCAAAGTATTGTGGTGTGTATTGAACGGACGAGCCGCAGCACCACCGTGAACAGCCTGAAGGATCGGAGTTTCCACTTCAAGCCAGCCTCTTGTATCGAAGAAAGAACGCATTGCTGTGATCAGTCTTGAACGTACAAGGAAAGCTTGTTTTACATCCGGATTTACCGTTAAGTCAACATAACGCTGACGGTATCTTTGTTCAGGATCAGAAAATGCATCGAAAGTTTTTGAATTACCGTCTTCATCCGTTGCCGTCTTCACAATCGGAAGTGGCTTCAATGACTTAGCCAGTAACTTCAATTCTGTAACATGTAAAGACAATTCACCTGTCTGAGTAGTGAATACATCTCCTTTTACGCCAATGATATCACCGATATCAAGCATTTTTTTGAATACGGAATTATAAAGTGTTTTATCCTCTTCAGGACAAATATCATCGCGACGAACATAAATCTGAAGGCGTCCGGTAGAATCCTGGATTTCAGCAAAAGAAGCAGAACCCATGATACGGCGGCTCATTAAACGGCCGGCAATAGATACATTCTTATATTCGATCTTAGTCTTCGCATAGTTCTTATGGATTTCATGTGCACTTACGTTTACATCAAATGTCTCGGAAGGATAAGGATCGATGCCCAGATGCATCAGTTCTTCACGTTCTTTTCTTCTTTGGAGTTCTTGTTCGCTCAAAAACATGTCAGGTATTTTTATTAATTAACATTGGTCAGGCACCAATGGCCGTGAATCCAAGCTGCTAATTTAAGGAGAAAAATTAAATTTCGGAGCCTTAAAATACCTGATCTGACGACTGATTTATGCTATTTTAAGAAAACTCTTTACAAGCGGGCTTTGATGTAGTATATTTGCAGCTTGTTATTCATTCAATATTCATAGTACCGTAATACTAAATTCATGAAATTATCCGAATTTGCGTTCAATCTCCCACCTGAATTAGTTGCCCTTTATCCAACAGAAAACCGTGACGAAAGCCGTTTGATGGTAGTACACCGCAAAACCGGTGAGATAGAACACAAGCTATTCAAAGACATCGTTAACTATTTTGACGAAGGCGATGTAATGGTAGTAAACAACACAAAAGTGTTCCCTGCCCGCCTTTATGGTAACAAAGAGAAAACAGGTGCAAAAATTGAAGTTTTCCTATTAAGAGAACTAAACAAAGAAGCTCACCTTTGGGATGTATTGGTTGACCCTGCACGTAAAATACGTGTTGGTAATAAACTATACTTCGGTGATTCTGATCTTGTAGCTGAAGTTATCGACAACACCACGTCCCGTGGCCGTACAATCCGTTTCCTATTTGACGGTACAGACGAGGAATTCTATAAAACAATTGATGAATTGGGCGAGACTCCTCTTCCGAAATACATCAAACGTAAAGCAGAACCGGACGATCGTGAGCGTTACCAAACAGTTTATGCAGAAAAAACAGGCGCAGTAGCAGCTCCAACTGCAGGTTTGCACTTCACAAAACATATACTTAAAAAACTGGAAATCATTGGTGTAGAAACAGAGCCTGTTACCCTACACGTTGGTTTGGGTACTTTCCGTCCGGTAGACGTGGAAGACCTTACAAAACATAAAATGGATTCTGAAAACTTTGAAATCCCGGCACATACTGCTGAGAGAGTAAACGTAGCATTAGATAACAAAAAACGTGTAATTGCAGTAGGTACTACTACACTACGTTCATTGGAGTCTTCTGTATCTGCAAGCTCTCGTTTGAAAGAAGCTGCAGGCTGGACTGACAGGTTCATCTTCCCTCCGTATGATTTCAAAATTGCTACAGCCTTGGTTACTAACTTCCACATGCCAGAGTCTACATTGTTAATGATGGCTGCTGCATTCGGTGGTTTTGACCTGGTAATGAAAGCTTATCAGATTGCTATTGAAGAAAAATATCGTTTCTTCTCTTATGGAGATGCGATGCTTATCATAGACTAGTATTGAGTAGTGTGCCGTGAGTATTGAGTATAACACGTTCACTAGATCATTTAACATTAAAAGGCAGAGAGTCTCGTTTTTCGGGACTCTCTTTTCTTTGGTGGCCTCTAGACTCATGACTAAAACTTTTCTTTGTTATAGTCATTCCCTACTTTTGTTTTTAAAACCTATTACTCATGACTCATGACTACAAAAAAATAGCCGTAATAGTTGCCGGAGGTAGCGGCACACGCATGCAGTCTGCTGTTCCGAAACAATTTATTTTGCTTTCGGGTAAGCCGGTACTTATGCATACTATTCAGCGTTTTTATGAGTTTGACAAGCTAATTGAAATCATATTGGTTTTACCTGCTGCAGAAATATCTACCTGGAAAAACCTCTGCACAGAACACCGTTTTACTATTCCTTTTAAAATAGTTGAAGGCGGGCAAACACGATTCCAGTCAGTGAGAAACGGTTTGAGCGCTGCAGTTTTAAAAGCAGAAGAGCAAGCACTGGTAGCTATTCATGATGGTGTGCGCCCGTTCGTATCAGATGAACTTTTAAACAGGAGCTTTGAAGATGCCGCATTGCATGGTAACTCTATTGTATGTGTAGCGGTTAAAGATTCCGTAAGGATCGTAGAAGGCGATGCTAGTGTACATGTGGACCGTTCTTTATACAGATTGATCCAGACTCCGCAAACTTTTCAGCACCACCTTATCCATCAGGCTTACGAAACAGAACTTCCAAGCTTTACCGATGATGCCAGTGTAGCAGAATTTCATGGTATGCATATTCACCTGACAGAAGGCGATTATAAAAACATCAAAATTACTACTCCTGAAGACCTGCTGATTGCTGAAGCTTTTCTGAAAGCACAATAATATCTATTTTCTCTATCCGTTACAAAAAAACACTTTTCCCAAAGTAGCTCACCATGAAAACAAGAAACCTGCTTCTATCTTTATTTGCTTTGCTTTTATTATCATCAGGTAAAAGCAGCAAGGATGTCATAAAAAGCAAATGGAGAGCAGATGCCCCAAACCCTACACAGCTTGATACTTTAGACTATAGAATTTACAACAAAGCATCAGGTGTGCTGTATACCATATCCAATAATGATGAATACATTTTTGTCAATTTCAGGACTGACAACGAACCTACAAAAGCCAAAATCTTCGGTGCGGGATTAACGTTATGGATCGATACCTTAAAAATAAAAAATAAAGTAAACGGTATCAATTACCCTTTAAAACCTCTTAACGGACAACAGCCAAGTACTTCAGAGTTTCAGTACCATCTTAAAAACAACATTCAGGAAATTGAACTGACAGGCTTTGGTTTACCCGAAGTATACCATACTTACACTAAAAATGAGCTCGGGATCAATGTTTCAATGATGATCGACAAAAATGAAACACTTTATTATTCTGCGCAAATTCCAATCAAAACACTTTACAGAGCCAAAGGCAGTTTTACTACTGACTCAACAAAGTTCTTTTACCTGGGACTGACTGCCGGCAACCAGAGTGACAAAAACAGTAATATCACAGACCATGGCACCAGAACTAACAGAAGCGGATCTGGCAACATGAATCCTGGTAGCGGTGGCGTAGGTGGCGGACTAACAGGAAACATGGGGGGCAACCCAATGGGTGGCAATAAAATGGATCAGATCCAGACTGAAATAGGAGCTTCTCAACCTAACAATAACTTTAAGTTATGGGTTAAGTTTTCTCTCGCCCAGAAAAAATAAACAATCATTTAAATTAGGCACTTTAGATTTTTTTGTAATTATTTGTAATTAGTCTAAATAAGATCAATCTTTGTAAAACACTACTTATCACACGATTTATAAAGTCTGCTTAATTTTGTCTTTTTTCAAAACAAATACTGACAAAAACCTGATAGCTCAATTAAAGAAAGCTGATGCAAATGCATTTAAAGTAATCTTTGAACAATATTGGGCTCAGGTATATACCATCTGCTACAACAACACAGGGTCCAGAGAAGATGCCAAGGAACTTACTCAGGAAATTTTCCTGTCTCTTTGGGAGCGTAAGACGGAACTAGAGATAACAGGGCCTCTGGAACACTACCTGAACAGAGCTGCCAAGCTGCAGATCTTCAATCATTTCCGCAATAAGAGCATTAAAGCTAAACACCTCAATTGTATCATATCTGATTACTGTGATACTGACAACTGTACAGAAAATGAGATTTATTACAATCAGCTAGATACAGAAGTCAAACATCTTGTAGATAAACTTCCATGCCAGTGCAAAACTATTTATGAGATGAGCAAAGAGCAGCATCTGAGCAATAAAGAGATTGCCGATACACTGAACATCACAATCAAAACTGTTGAATACCATATCACAAATGCTCGTAAATTCCTCCAAAAGGCACTTTCTGAACATTATTTATTTTTTTTATTAATCCCACTAGGGTTATAGCCGACTTAAGGTACTTATTATACAGAGCCCCTTCCAATGGCTGTTTGATATGTATAACCCAGGTCCTGATTTACTACAAAAATACTTTGCCGGTCAATGTACCGAACAGGAAAAAGTACTGGTAGATCAATGGCTCAACTCCAATCAGTCCAATAACCAACAAACAGATATTTTTAGAGGCATCAGTAAAAAGGAACTAAAAGAGTCTATCTGGAATAAAATTAAACCGATTTCTTTTATACCCGGGTCTAACAAAGTGATACCAATCTGGTACACTATTGCCGCTTCAATTATACTTGCCATTGGTATCCATACAGTCTGGCATTTATACCTGAAACCAACAAAAAATATCCAAATCCCCTCCTCTTGTTATTTAAAGTTTGCTACTCCTAAGGGGCAAAAAGCAAAAATTACTCTTTCAGACGGTACTGTTATACAACTGAACACAGACAGCCATCTGCAATACCCTGCTAAATTCACCGGGAGTGAACGTATTGTATATCTTGAAGGAGAAGCTTTTTTTAAAGTCACCAAAGACACGGCTCACCCATTCATTATTTATACTGACCAGACAAGAACAACGGTATTGGGCACCAGCTTCAACCTCAAAGCGCGTAAGGGAGAAACAAGCACTACGCTGACTGTCCAGGAAGGGAAAGTAAAATTCTCAGGAAAAAAGACTCCTGTTAAAAGTGCCGAAGTTTTCACTATTAATCAATCCGGAGTTTTTAATTCTGACAAACTACAACGAACAAACAATGTAGTGCTTCAAAATGACCTGGCATGGAAAGACGAGCGACTGGTTTTCGATAATGCATTATTTGACAATATCATTCCAGACCTTGAAAGATGGTATAATATTGAAATAACAATCAAGAAGAAAGAACTGACAAATTACAGATATACAGGAAGTTTCAAGAATCCATCGTTGCATATGCTTCTTAAAAGTATGGGGACTGCAATGAATTTTAATTATACAATTAATGAAAGGAAAGTAATGATATATTAAAAGTAAAAAAACCCAGTGCGCTGTCGCCAAACTTAACACTGGGTCAAAATGCTAACGATCTCAATTAATCAACTTAACATTTATACAAAAGTATGAAACGAGTATGTACTAACCATACTGTACAGGATAAAAATGCCCTTTTATTTCTTAACAACAAGATAGATAGCTGTAAACTCAGAGTACTGAGCATATCCATTCTCCTCGCGTGTGTCTTTACAGAAAAGGCTGCCTTTGCACAACACAACAACCTTCTTGATAAAAAAATCACATTAGAGCTTCAGGATGTGGTAATCCCCACAGTTCTTGATGCCATCGGAGCTCAGGCCGGCTGTACCTTTTCATACAGCAGTACCCTGATCGACATCAACAAAAAAGTTTCTGTCAACTACCGGGACATTGCAGTACGGGAAGCATTATCTCAGCTTATAGGCAGTTCACTAAAAAAACTATATGTCCATGATAATATTGTGGATATACAAATCCACGGCTCAAAAGGAAAAATCAAGGGAAAAATTACAGACCCGAAAGGCCAGCCAGTGCCATTTGCATCAATCGGATTAAAAGGGACTACACACGCCAGTATGGCTGACGCAGACGGCAATTATGAAATTCATGCCCATGAAGGAGACTACATACTTTTGGCCCAGCTAACGGGATATGACAACTACGAAGCTCCGGTAAAAGTAACAAGCAGCAAAACAACCGATTACACTATTTCAATGCAGGCAGAAGCCAGTAAAGAACTTGACGAGGTAATGATTGTAGGAAAAAGTGAAGCCCAACAGGTCAGAGAAACTTCCTTTAGTGTAACCTCAATAGATGCCAAACCTCTGCACAATACTTCTCAGGACATTAACCAGGTTTTAAACAAAACGGCCGGTGTTCGAATAAGAGAAGATGGCGGCCTTGGTTCTACTTTCAACTTTGCATTAAATGGTTTTTCGGGTAACCAGGTCAAGTTTTTTATTGATGGTATACCGATGGACAATTTTGGCCCATCGCTAACACTCAACAACATACCTATTAACATGGCCGACAGGATCGAGGTTTATAAAGGTGTTGTTCCTATCTGGCTTGGCTCTGACGCATTGGGAGGTGCCGTAAACATTGTTACCAATAGCAAAATCAGGAACTTCTTAGATGCGTCTTACTCCTATGGCTCATTTAATACCCACAGAACTTCTATCAATACAGGCTACACACATCAAAAAACCGGCTTTACAGTACTTGCCAGTTTTTTCCAGAACTACTCTGACAACAACTACTGGGTTAATGTCCCAATTGTAGACCTCGTTAATGCAAAAGTAGGCCCCAGACAACGGGTACGCAGATTTCATGATACGTACAGGTCGGAAACATTCCAGTTAGAAGCAGGACTTACAGGTAAAAAATATGCCGATAAATTATTGTTTGGTATTATACTCTCTCAGAATCAGAAAGATATTCAGACTGCAGCCCAAATGACAAAGGTGTATGGCAAAAGGATGCAGAACAGCAATACTATTATGCCCACTTTTAAATACAAAAAGAGTGATCTTTTTATAAAAGGACTGGAACTGAATCTCTATGGTGCTTACAATCTGGGCAGTACACAAAATATCGATACTGTAAACAGGGTTTATAACTGGCTGGGACAATATAAAGATAATTCATATTCTACTGATGGCAGCTACTCTCCTGGCGGGGAAGAAAGCCGTAATTATTATAAATTCAGGAACAACCTTGTCATTGGAACTGCCAACCTGATTTACACTATCAGTAAACGTCATTCATTGGGTCTTAATTATGTAATCAGCAGCTTTAACAGAAAAGGCAGTGATGAGTTAAAACCTGATGAAGAGGCCTATACTAAGCCTCAGATTCTAAAAAAACAAACAATAGGTTTTGGGTATAAATTTGATCTGAATAACCGCCTTTCCACAAGTGTTTTTGTAAAACGTTATATAGTTACTTCCGAAAACGCACAAAGGGTAGATATCTATACAAATCCAAGATATGTAACCACAAAAACTACCATGCCGCAAAATGGCTACGGTATTGCTGCTTCCTATTTTGTATTTACATGGCTACAGCTAAAAGCGTCTTTTGAGAACACCTACCGCATGCCAGACGGAGATGAAATGTATGGGGACGGGGTAAACCAGGTTGCTAACAAAAACCTGAAACCAGAGCAAAGCAACAACCTCAATATCGGCTTTATCTTCAATAAACTATTTTTCAACAAGCACAGGTTCACCTTTGAGAGTAACTTCATTTACAGAAATGCTTCTGATTTCATCAGAACCGACGCAACAGGCATGAGTATGCAGGCTGTGAATGTAAGAGGTGTAAAAAACACGGGGTTTGACACTGATTTTAAGTACAGCTACAAAAACCTTTTCAATATAGGCGGTAACCTTACCTATCAGCATATGATCAATACTGCTATGTTTGAACCTACCAGTACGCTTGTAAGCCCCGTTTACCTTGACCAAATTCCGAATATCCCCTACTTATTCGGAAATATTAACACAGGCCTGAATTTTAGGAATGCCGGTTTTAAACACGCCTCTCTGGGAATCAGTTACTCTTTGGTATATGTGGAGGAATATTATCTGAAATGGCCAAGCCTTGGAGGCTCCAGGGATAAAAACACAATTGACCAACAGGTTTCTCACAATATATCAGCCACTTACTCCCTGAAAGACGGTAAGTATAACATTTCACTGGAGTGCCGAAATTTCACCGATTCACAACTCTACGACAATTTTGAGCTGCAAAAACCGGGTAGGGCATTCTATGTCAAGCTAAGATACTTTATCAAAAAATAATACCGGACCTGACGGATTTCAGGTAAATCTCTAATCATCTAAAATTAATTTATTATCAAAATGAAAAAGAATACAAGATTATTCTGCGCATTTACTATGGCTGCTTTAATAGCTGCCGGCTTCGGTTGCAAGAAAAAAGACGATGCTGCTGCTCCAAGCGGTTCTTATGTGATTGCCCTTACTGCTGACGGAAGTTCTTCTGAAGCAACTGACTATATTCTTCAGGCAAAAGATTTGACAAGCGGTACAATCTCACCTGTTGGTCAGGGTATAGAGCAAAAAAGTTATAGAATGTACGAGCAGGTTGGCAAAACTCTATTAAGTATTACTTATCAGGGTACCAATATCGTTCCGGGTTATTCTCTGGATGCAACAGGTGTATTAACTCAAAAGTCAGGTGAAATTTCTATCAAACAATTGCATGCAAGAGGTGTCATAGATGAAAACCTTATGATGGGTATGTATGTTCCCCGTAACGGAACAACAAAAGAAGCCAACTTCTATGAAATCGATGCTACTGCCATGGCTGTTACCAAACAGGTTAACATCAATGTATTCGATGTAGCCGGTAATGGCAAAGAACAAGCATATTTCAATGCATTGTTATTGAAAAAAGGGAAACTATATGCCCCATTCTTTCAAATCAAAAACTCAAGCTTCGAAACTGCCTATGCTGACAGCGCTTACATTGCTGTATTCAACTATGCAGACATGAAACTTGAAAAAGTAATCAAAGATTCAAGAACCGGTACTGTTGGTGCTTATGCTACCAATGATGGTATCTTCCAGGTTGAAAACGGCGACCTTTACACATTCTCTCCATGCGCTATTGCTTCAGGTGTAGCGCCAACAAACAAACCATCGGCAATCCTTAGAATTAAAGACGGAGCAAGTGAGTTTGATAAAGACTATTTCTTTAATATTGAAGAAGTAACAGGTGGCTACAAAATAGCAGCTATCCAATATATTGGTAACGGAAAAGCGCTGGCAGATATCTACAGCTTTAAAGACCATGTAGCTGCAGACAAATGGACAGGCAGAGACACAAAATCAGCAATTATTGATCTGAATGCTAAAACTGTAAACTATGTATCAGGCGTGCCATTACACTTCACTGGCCTTCACTACAGAAACATTATTGAAGGCAGCATCGCTCACGTGCAAATCAAAAACAACGACGGTATTTTCATCTACCAGATCGATCTTAACAGTGCTACCGCTACCAAAGGAGCTCAGGTACTAGGTAAATATGTAATGGGCTTATTCAAAATGCACCAATAGTCATATCATTTCTGTATTAAATGTCAGCACATACAACCTCATGGGTTGTATGTGCTTTATAGTAACAAAAATTCTGTACCATAATGAGTACTACTCCTCAAAACAAAAAAGAGCAATCCCGCTCACTCCTCTACCGCATACTTGCGTGGCTGCACCTGTGGCTCGGACTGGTAACCGGAATAGTGGCTTTTATTGTCTGTATTACAGGCTGTATCTGGGTTTTTAACGATGAAATTAAACTACTCACAGAACCCGAGTTTACTATTGAAAGGCAAGATTCTCCACTTATCAAACCGTCGGTACTTGTCAATTACTTTTCAAAAAAATACCCGGGCAAAACAATCGGTTTTATGACCTATCGCCAGGATCAGGCTATTACCGTCAACATCGGCGAAAGAAAAAGAGGCGCCGGCGGCTATACAGCCAGAATTAATCCCTATACCGGACAAGTTATTAAAACTATAGAAAGAAAACCCGGTGAAACAGATTTTTTCCGCTTCATACTGAATGGGCATCGCTTCTTATGGCTGCCATTTGAAATCGGCAGGCCGATAGTCAATTATTCTATACTCATTTTTGTCATCATTTTAATTACGGGATTGGTACTCTGGTGGCCTAAAAACAAAGCAGCTACCAAACAACGTGTGATGTTTAAATGGAAAGAGACTACTCAATGGAAACGTAAAAATTACGATCTGCATAATATCCTTGGCTTTTATTCAATGTTATTTCTACTGGCAATTGCATTGACAGGTATGGTATGGGGAATACAATGGTATAGTAACGGACTCTACTGGGTAACTTCAGCAGGAAAAACCCTGCCAAAGCATGAAGATACATTCAGCGATACACTACAGATAAACAAATATTACACACCAACCCAGGCACTTGACAAAGCATGGGAAAAGGTATTGACAGCCCAGCCCAAATCTGAGGGTTTTTTCATCAGTATTCCAGACCCTAAAAAAGCCAAATCAACCATAAGGATTACAGCTTACCCGAGCAAAGGTCAGTTTTATAACAGTAAAGGTTTTAACTTTGACCAGCATACGCTTGCTTTAATCCCCGGTAATCCTGTTTTTGACAAAAGTATAGAGGAATCAGACTTTGCCGGTAAACTCCGAAAAATGAATTATGATATCCACGTTGGTTCAATACTTGGCTTACCCGGAAAAATACTCGCTTTTCTGTCAAGCCTGATCGGAGCTAGTTTACCTGTAACGGGTTTCTATATCTGGTGGGGAAAAAGAAAAAAGGGTAATAAAAAAGTTCCAGATAAAATCTCTAAACCTAAAAGCGCTGCTCAGAGGGTTCTGCCTAAGCCGATGATTAAAACGTTAGCAGGATAATTTTTCTATTCAAATATTCCAATGTTGTTATTTGGATTTGTTCCAAATAACAACATACCTTTGTCACATCAAAAATTGATTTGGCAGAAAGGGGATACGATACAAACAACGGCTTTCAGGAAACTGTAAGTATTACTGAAAAGTCTTTCAAAGAGATCTATAATCTTTATTGGGAGAAAGTCTATGCTGTTTGTTATAACAATATCAGAGAAACAGAAGCCTCCAAAGAAATGGTTCAGGACATTTTCAAGTCCCTTTGGGAAAGAAAAGATGAGCTTGAAATTAACACTTCCATTGAACGTTACCTTGTCCGTTCAGCCAAGCTCAAAGTCTTTGAATACATAAGAAACAAAACCACCCGTGAAAAACATATTGAGTGTGCATTAGAGGATTATTGCGAAAGCAGTAACTGCACAGAAAATGAAATACTTTTCAATAACCTCACGGAAAAAATAAACACGCTTATAGACAGGCTTCCCTGTCAATGTAAAAATGTTTATACCCTCAGCAGGAAACAAGGAATGACAAACAAAGAAATTGCCTCAGCATTACTTATATCTGAACGTGCCGTTGAACAGCACATTACAAAAGCCCTTAAAACACTCAGGGAAAACCTTCACGAATATAATTTATAACCTGGCTTCTTTCTGAATTTTTCAGCCAAGTACTAGGGTAATCTTAAAGTTAGGCTACTATATATAAAAAAAGCTCATTAAATTGACAGCCGGTTTATTCATCATGAAGGTAGATAAAGAACTTATTGAAAAATATCATCAGAATCTTTGTTCGGAACAAGAACGTAGACTGGTTGAGGACTGGCTTTTCAATGACGAGGCAGAAGAGGTTCTGTCATTACCAATTGCTGAACATCAAATACATAAAGACGAGATTTGGGCTGGTATTAGCAGAGACATTCCTGCCTTAGCAGAACCAAAAGTATTTAAATTGTCAGACTATTTCAGTCCGTTTATAAAAACCGCAGTAGCAGCTTCATTAATTATTGGTGTACTTAGCAGCCTTACCTTATGGTGGATGCATAATAATGTATGGGACCAACCGGTAAATGTTGCCAATACCGGTAAATTTCAAAACGAAAAGGTACAAACAAGCGGACTTAACATTGTTCTGGCCCCTCAGAGCCGCGCCAATATCAGTTCTTCTGCTTATCATCAAAGCGGGAATATTGACTTTTGCGGAACAATCCTGATTAACCCGAAAGAAGACTTTGAATTAACACTGAAAGCCAATTGTGCCGACCCTAACCGCGGTACTGAAAAAATAAAACTCAAAAAAGGACAGAACTACTATGCTGTTAACTACAGATTCAATGCCTCAAATGAGTTGATTATTGTAAATGAAGAAAACCTGATCAATCTCCCTCCTGTTTTACAAAGGGAACTGATTGAAAAATTCAAAATTTAAAATTCATTTTATCTGAACATGCTGAATATCTTCAGAGGAGGACTCATTTTTATATTTTTCCAGCTTTTATTGGCTTGTCATCAAAACACCGAAAATGCCAACGCCACTTCTGAAAATAAATATTCTCTATTCATTATTGATAAAGCAGGAAAGAAATTCCTTGTCGAAACAAATGACCTGAAAAGTGGAGAGATCAATCCGGACAAACAAAACATTTTAAATAATATTGAGGGTATTCATCGAGAAATGATTGTTCATAATGGATACTATTTCAGGTTGAACCCCAAAACTAAGGAATTTACCAAATACAGGAATATCAATAACAAACTCAGAGTAAGCGGTACTTTTCCATTAGACAATTTTTATATAGAAAACTATATCTGGATCACTGAAGATTCACTGATAATTTTTGACACTAATATCAAAGAAACCCCGCAAAGCTTCAATTATATAAAAATTGATACCCGGGACATGAAATTCATAAGGGGAAAATTACCTATAGCTGTTTTGAATAATATCACAGGCTCCTCTATCGGCTTTTCAAAACTCCGCAACAGAGAAATACTTCTGGGTTATTCTTTCCACAATAAAGAAGCAGAAGGTTACCGTACGCTCGACACGTCCTACATAGCTGTATTATCTTATCCTGATTTTCATTTAAAGAAAATTATAAAGAATACAAGATCTACATACCCTGGCGGAGAAAATGCAGTAGAACCAAGTAGCTTTACTGATGAGCATGGAGATTTCTATTACCTCACCTGTCCGGGTGTAGCCATGGGCAACACTCCAGATAAACCTACAGCTTTGTTCCGGATCAGAAAGGGTGCATCATCTATTGACAGTACATACTTTTTAAATATTTCCGGTTCTGTTATACAAAACCATGCTTATAGCATTTATTATCTGGGAGAAGGTAAAGCCATCATCCGTAACGAACGCAAAGACCTGTTCACTAAATGGGATGATCACTGGAAAGTACCTCATTTTGAATTCCATCTGGCAGATATTGCCACCGGGAAAGTCAGGAAGCTCAACTTACCTCTTGACAAGGGCACTCGTCGTCAGTGTGTGCTAAAGGAGGGCGATATAGTATATATATCTATTAATGCCGGCAAAGACGGCAACTATATCTGGAATTATAACTTAAAAACAGATACACTTCAAAAAGGTCTGAAGCTTTCCGGCTCCACAGACTTTATACTGAGGCTGGATAAATTAAACTAAGAATCTTCCCCAAAGGTCTGTATGTTTAAAACATACAGACCTTTTCTTTTAAGAACTACTCACTACTTTATTTTATTTAGACAAATTCTAAATTTTTTCTAAAGTGACCTACGGTAGACCATGGGTTGTGCAACTATACTATCAGAAAGGCATTCAAAGTCTCCCCGGCTTGTGTCGACAATTTGTAGCCAAAACATTAACTAAGTGAACAAGTTCTTAATTGCATCAATAACATTTCTATTCTTTTCAATAGTAAGTCAGGGTCAGAACAATAATTCAAAAGGGACTATTAAAGGACATATAAAGGATACAAATGGAGAGCCCGCTGCATTTGTAAACATTGGCATCGAAAATACAACACTGGGTACTTTAAGTGACGAAGCCGGTAATTTCAAATTTGAAGTTCCGGAAGGGAAATATACTCTTGTTATAGTAGCAACCGGGCATGCTCCCCAAAAGAAAGCAATTGAAGTAAAAGCCGGAAAGACAACGAACATCCCCCAATTCAAATTAGAAGAAGCTGCTAAAGAACTGCAAGAGGTTCAAATTACAGGAAAGACAGAAGTTCAGGAAATCAAAGAGTCAGCATTCACTGTAAATTCAATTGATACCAAGCAATTTGCCAACACAACTGCAGACCTGAATACTGTACTTAACAGAAGTACAGGTATCAAAGTAAGAGAAACAGGCGGAACAGGTTCTGATTTCAATTTTTCGATTAATGGTCTTTCAGGCAAAGCTATCAAATACTTTGTTGACGGAATACCGATGGATGTGATGGGGAGCAGCATGACACTGAACAATGTACCGGTTAACCTCGCTGAAAGAGTAGATGTGTACAAAGGAGTTGTACCTGTAACATTAGGAGCTGATGCTATGGGTGGCGCTGTTAATGTCATTACCAACCAAAAAATCAAAAATTACTTTGACGCGAGCTATAGCTTTGGTTCTTTTAACACTCACCGAGTAGCACTGTCTGCACAGGCCGCACATGAAAAAACAGGTCTCATACTAAGAACAAATGCCTTCTATAATTATTCTGACAATAATTATATGATGAAAGGTATGGAAATTTATGATTCCCTTATATCAAAAACCAGTTATGTAAAAAAGGACTTTCGCCGTTTCCATGACAAATTTCAATCTGTCATGGGACAAATAGAATTGGGTGTGATGAATAAAAAATGGGCTGACGTATTTTTTATCGGGGGCACATACACATCTACCAAACAGGATGTACAAACCGGTACCCGTCAGGATAATCCATTCGGAGATTTAACAAGACAAGCTTATGCTTACAACTCCTCAATAAGATGGAGAAAAGATAACTTTCTGGTCAAAAACTTAAATGCCAATGCTTTTGTATCATATACATATGATACTTATCTGACCGTCGATACTTCTGGTAATAAATATCAATGGGATGGCTCCTATGTGCACAGCGGTACTTATGAGCTACAAGGAGAAAAAACACTTACCAGATTAACCAGACCCAAATATTTTGCGAGAACCAACTTTAGCTACAATCTGGCAAAAAACCATGCTCTTAATCTTAACTACACTTTTGACAAAGTCCAGAATAACAATTTTAATGAGCTGAAAACAAACAAAGACAATGCGCCGGGAGTACTCAGTAAAAATATTATCGGACTTGCCTATCAACAAAATATACTCAATCAGCGATTATCAAATACCTTCTTTGTCAAATATTATGGCCTGGGTCTTGCTATACCTGTATCAGTAGCTGCAACAGGAGAACGTTCAAGCCAGAAAAGCTATACAGGCAATTATGGCTATGGTATTGCCAGCCGTTACCTTATTTTAAAAGACCTTGGTATTAAAGCTTCCTACGAATACGCATATCGCTTACAGGAAGTGGGCGAAGTATTTGGCAATGGTATGAACATCGTAACTAATACGAACCTAAAGCCAGAACACAGCAATAATGTTAATGCCGGTTTATACTATGGCAAACAACTGGGCAGACACCGGTTATTTATTGAGGGTGGAGCTTTTTACAGAAATATCAAAGACTTTATCTATACTGTTGTTTATAGTAGCTACCTCAATATTACAAAATTTGAAAATACAAGCAATGTAAGAGTTACTGGCGGAGAAGGAGAAATACGGTATGAGTATAACAGGCTGCTAACTCTTACAGTTAATGCCAGTTACCAAAATGCTATCAATACAACAAAAAATTCACAAGGAAGTACAGAAACGGAAGCAACCTATCTCAACAAAGTACCTAATCAACCATGGGTATTTGGCAATTTAGACCTAGGACTTGGCAAAAATGATCTTTTTGGGAAGAATACCCGCATTCAATTTAACTGGAGCACACAATATACACACTGGTTCTTTTTGACTTGGGAAGGTTATGGTAACCCTAAGAGAAAAAACAAAATTCCCACACAATGGATCCATAATGCCTCTGTCTCTTATTCATTAGCAAATGGTAAATACAATGTATCATTAGAATGCCGGAATCTTACTGATGCACTTGCTTATGACAATTTCCTTCTTCAAAAACCGGGCAGGTCATTTTCTATCAAACTAAGGTATTTCCTGAAGTAATCTCAACAAATTCCATACTACATAACTAAAATAAAATGAACAAATCAATATAAAACGAAACTTGGAGCTCTCTCATTTGGCAGATTGATATGCCCCTCCAAATTTTATTCCATTGTAGTTTTCAAGTGGGGAATTAGCATTAGTTGAACATCTTGTATTTCGTTTCTTATTCAATGTGGTAAATCCTGCGGAAGGAAGGGAAAAAATACGACACTTTCACTGATGAATGACAAGGAAAAGAAGCTTTTACTCCAATATTATCTGTCACTTGAATAAAAAAAGATTCAATTTTACATGTTTATGTCAGAAATTCGATATGTTTTGGAATAAATTATTGTGCTGCTTAGAATTAAATTGGCCCTCGATGGAATGGAAGCAATTTGCCTTCATATTCTGTGTCAAAGCAAATGAAAAGTTACTATAAAATAAGTTATATTCATAAACGACAAAGTACATACATGTAGCATGAATACAATGGCATAGGATTTTAAGGGAGGAATCCATTTTAACAACAAAACAAGTGGAAGGAATTGAGCGATTCAAGTCCCAATTATAATAATTTGGTGTGTAATTTCCCTTTTATTTTGCAATTTGGTTGTTTCCTTCTTGTTTGTTAGCTTGTAATTATTATTTTTCTGCTGATTAATTCTGATAAATATATAGTTAATAAAAACTTTAATCGTTTGTAGCTTATATACAACTTTCTCCAACCTTTGACACAATAAGAGGATTATACAGAGGAAAATAATTTTCTCCTATTTTTATCATCATTACAAACTAATACAAAC
>CAZNHL010000055.1:0-30010 GCA_964572965.1 uncultured Bifidobacteriaceae bacterium | reverse complement strand
TACCCCTGCCGGTCTGTCACTGTTAAACAGCGCTTATGTAAGATTGGGTATTTCTAACATACCTTTCTTAAATCCGCAAAGACCTACTATCACAAGAACAAATCCATCATGCGGAAGGTATACTTTTGCCTTAGGGTTTGATACGCATTTTAATGATGCAATTAGTCTTGACTCTGCCAGATGGGAATTTAGCGACGGAACAAGAATTGTTAATTTTGGAGCAAATGTTAGAAATAATGTTACACGTGATTTTACAACTACAGGAAGTAAAACCGTTACGCTTACATTAACAGATGCCGTTTGTAAACAAAAATGGACAGCAACGCAAACGTTCAGTGCTCCTTGTGTGCTACCTGTTGACTTCATCAGTTTTGGTGCAAAAGCAATTTCTGCAAGTGCTGTTAAACTAAACTGGGTTACGGCCACTGAAAAAGACAACAGTCACTTTGATGTGCAGCGTTCGTCAGATGGTGTGAATTATAAAACAATTGGTTCACAAAAAGGAAATGGTGATGCATGGTCTGCTTCTTATTATAGTTTTACGGATGAAAATGCTCTGGCCGGACTTTCATATTATAGACTGATACAATATGATCATGATGGGAAAAATACCCCTAGTAAGGTTGTTGCAGTGAGAGCAGAAGAGCATGATAAATCAATGGTATTGATTTATCCGAATCCTTTTCAGAATGATTTAACAGTTGCTATCAGCAATACGAATGAGCAGCAGTCGGCGACTATTTATGTTTACGACACCTATGGTAATGTACAGGAAACCCTCCGTGTTGACGATACAAGTCAACCGATAAAAATAGGTGCAGCGCTGGAAAAAGGAAATTATATTTTGAAAGTGATTTTAGCAGATAATACTTATCATGAAAAGATTGTCAAAGAATAAAGTTTAGGGTATAATTATGAAAAAGGAAAGGCTTCGCAATATTTGCGAAGCCTTTCCTTTTTAAAAAAATATGATAGCTTTATAGACTCAGTAATTATTTAATCTTAGAATTTTAAAATCACATTATTCAGGCTGATAGCCAAACAGTTTTCTGGACTTTATTGCTTCGGATACAACTTTTGGAACTAAAGTATCCCATTCCTTTTCACCATTTCTTAACATGTTCAGTACATGGTCAGAATAAATATGAAGGTATTCCAGGTTCTTAGCTTTAATGTCCTCCAGTTTATCGTTTACCATTAAATATTCGTAAAGGTCCATCAGCTTTTCCGGTAGGCGGAAATCTTCCAGGGTTTTTACTTCTCCCGTATATGGATCGGCCTGCGGATAAACATAAAGTTTTACCTTTCTGCTAAATAGTGTAGCAAATGCTTCAAGGATACCTGCTTTGAGGTTTTGGTAATACTTTTCATCAAAAATATAGTCAAGGCTAGGAAGGCCTAGTACAATACCAATTTTTAATTTGGTATGACGAGAAAGGTAATCTACCAGCCTGTAGTATTCTTCACAGTTAGAAATCAATACTGTTTGCCCGAGTGATGTAAGAATATCTGCGCGGTCTAGAAAATCACGGTCATTAATTTCTCCTTCTGAAGTAAGATTGGAAAGCGTTAACTCTGCAAGCTGAAGCGTGTCGCTGCCATATACGTCCTTATCGCTTTTGAACTGCTCGTAAGCGCTTTCAAACATATCAAGATTGGCGTATGTAGGTGGCCTGAAGCGTCCTCTTGTTACGATGATATTTTTCTTATAAAGAACTTCAGAAGGCTGCAATACATCATTATTAGGCCCGAATAATGCAGCCTGAGTATAACCTTGTTTTACTAAATGCAGACTAAGTAAACGATTATCTACATGTTTGAAGTCAGGTCCGCTTAATCGCAGCATATCAATTTCAAGACGGTCGGAGCTTAATCCGTCCATCAAAGAATCAATCATCAGCAAAGGGTTCTCATTATAATAGAAACAGGCATACACCATGTTAACCCCCAAAATACCGATTACCTGCTGCTGTTGAAATGTGTCATTGTCAAGCAGATTGATATGCAAAACCAGTTCGTTTGGTTCAGTATCAGGACTTAACTGAAAACGAATTCCCAGCCATCCGTGACCCTGATTTGTTTTTTTAAAGTTTAATGAAACGACTGTATTGGCAAACGCAAAAAACAATGTATCAGCCGGGCGCACCCCTTTGAGGCGTTGCTCCAATAAGCCATATTCATGGTGAAGCATTTTACTTAGCCGCGATTCTACTACATAACGCCCACTTACCTCTTTCCCATAAATAGCATCACTAAAAACCATATCATAAGCTGACATAGTTTTGGCAATAGTTCCGGAAGCCGCACCCGCTTTAAAAAACAGGGCTGCTACTTCTTGGCCCGCGCCGATCTCAGCAAAAGTGCCATAACTGCGAGGATCAAGGTTCACACGCAGCGCCTTTTGTTGAGTAGTTAAAGTATTGGTCACCATACAGAGATTATTCATCGCAATAAATATCGCAAATTATACCTTCTTTTTGAACGATTACTATGGAAAATGGCGTGATTTAGAATCTTTTTAAGCGCCGGAAAAGAAATAATTAGCTGATAAACTATTGTACTCAAAACTTATCATTTAAAACCTGAAACATATGGCAGGCTTTTAGTAACTTAGCCGTAGATTACCCAATTGTTTAGAAAAATTTTTGTCATGTTAAAGATAGATTTTAAGAAACAGGTACTGCCTCACTTACTTGTTTTGCTAACGTTTTTAGTTGTTTTGGTGGTGTATTTTTCACCGGCCTTTTTCAAAAACCAGGAAATTGTACAAAGTGATATTCTTCAGTGGAGGGGTGGAGCAGAAGAGATTATTAAGTACAGAGAGGAAACTGGTAAGCAGCCTCTTTGGACAAACTCTATGTTTGGTGGAATGCCTTCATATTTCGTTTCTACTGTCTATGAAGGAAATCTAATCCCATATGTTCAGAAAGTTATACAATTTGGGTTTCCTTCCCCGGCTTTTCAGGTGTTACTTACGCTGATAAGCGGTTATATCTTTTTCTTAATGTTTGGGCTACGTCCTGTAATAGCGGCTATAGGGTCTTTTGCTTATGCCTTTTCAACTTTTAGTTTTATTTCATTAGAAGCCGGACACAATGGGAAGGTTCTGGCAATGGCTTATATTCCATGGGTTGTAGGCGGTATATATTATGCGTATCGGAAAAATAAGTTAATAGGTGCTCTGGTATTCGGACTTGGTCTGGCAATGAGTTTATTGACAAACCACCTTCAGATTACTTACTATCTTGTGATCATTGTTGTCGGTTTTGGTATTGCACAGCTTTATCTTGCTATTAAGAATAAGGAGATTGCCGATTTTGCTAAAACAACAGTATTACTTGTTGTTGTTGCTGCATTGGCTGCTGCAACAAACATGGGCGCCCTTTTAACCACTTTTGAGTATGGTAAATATTCAATAAGAGGTAAGTCGGAATTACAGCCTGCTAAAGGTGAAGTTGCAAGCGAAGGCCTTGACAGGGATTATGCATTTGAATGGTCTAATACACCCGATGAATCTTTTACAATTCTGGTACCTAATTATTATGGAGGTTCAAGCAATGGCCCATTAGGAGAAAAGTCTGCAACTTTTAAGGCTGTGGAACAGAAGGCTGACAGAGCAACGGCAAAAAACTTTACGCAGCAAGTGCCTTTGTATTTTGGCCAGTTGGCATTTACATCTGGTCCGGTTTATTTCGGAGCCATTATTTGTTTCCTTTTTGTATTAGGATTGTTTGTAGTGGAAGGTGAAATCAAATACTGGTTATTAGGTGCAACCATATTGTCATTCTTCCTTTCATGGGGAAAACATTTTGGCATTTTTAATTACTTGTTGTTTGATTACCTGCCAGGCTACAATAAATTCCGTGCGGTGTCAATGGGTGTTGTGATTGCCCAATTTTGCATGCCTGCGCTTGGTATTCTTGCTCTGGACAGAGTACTTAAAACTCAGGATTGGGCGGCACAGAAAAAGAAAATTCTTTATGCTGTCGGATTTACGGCAGGGCTGGCATTGATAATTGCCCTGTTTGCCGGCGGACGTAGTTATGCGACAGCTTCAGACGACATGCTTCGTCAGCAGGCTGGCCAGTGGTTGGTAGACTCTATTCATGCAGATAGGGAAAGTATGGTGCGTACAGATGCCGTCCGCAGTATATTCCTGATTTTGTTGGTTGCCGGTGCATTGTTTGCTGTAGCAATGAAAAGAATCGGAACGGAAGTTGCCATGGCTATTATTGCCTTTCTGGTTGTTTTTGACCTTTGGTCAGTAGACAAGCGTTACCTGAATGACAGTAACTTTAGACGTAAAGCAAAAGAGGAGTTTTTTGCAATTACTCCGGCCGACGAAATGATTCATCAGGATAAGGCTTTGAGTTACCGCGTTTTCAATATCCAGAATCCTTTTAATGACGCACGTACTTCCTACTTCCACAAGTCAATCGGAGGTTATAGTGCTGCTAAATTACGCCGTTATCAGGAGTTGATTGAAAGACAGATAAGCAAAAACAATATCAATGTGCTGAACATGCTAAATACTAAGTATGTGATGACTGGTGATGAGCGTCAGCCTGTACAAATATTACCAGGAGCTTTAGGAAATGCCTGGTTTGTACAAAATGTAAAAACGGTAAATAGCCCTGATGAAGAGATCAATGCTTTGTCAGACTCTGCTTTTAATCCGGCCACAATTGCAATTGTTGATGCCAGTAAATTCAAAACAAAGCAGACAAATTATGATATGGAGGCCGCTACTATTGTTTTAACTGATTATAAGCCTGATTATCTGAAGTATGAGTCCAATAGTACAAAAGATGGTTTAGCAGTATTCTCAGAAATTTATTATCCTGAAGGGTGGAATGTAACAATAGATGGTAAGCCTGCCGATCATTTAAGAGTAAATTATGTGTTACGCGCAATGGACGTTCCGGCAGGTAAACATATAATAGAGTTTAGTTTTCAACCGACTTCTTTCTCTACAGGAAATACAATTGCACGCATTGCTTCTATACTGCTGATTGGTGGTTTGATCGGCGCAGTTGCATGGACTGTAAAAGGGAAAAAGTCTAATCCGGAAGCCTGATGCGAGAAGAAGAGAATGAGGAAAAGTTAACAGGCGCAGCTAAAGTTGGCGGAATCATCTGGAATGTCGTTTTCGCAATGATGTATCCTATATTGATGGTTTTTGCACTTTTAGTAACAGGAGTTGTAAAAGTATCATCATTGCTTTCAAATTTAATTGTTTGGACTATAAACCTCTTTAAGAAATAATTGAAAACTCTTTGGACAATTCTTCTTTTAGCCATTTCCAATGCATTTATGACATTTGCCTGGTATGGTCATTTACAATGGAAATCATTGAACAACCTTCATAAACTAGGTTGGTGGGCTATTATCCTGATTAGTTGGGGAATCGCCTTTTTCGAATATGTGTTTCAGGTGCCTGCCAATAAAATCGGGTATCAGGGAAACGGTGGCCCGTTCTCTTTGTTTGAATTAAAAACAATACAAGAAGCTGTTTCACTAATCGTATTCTCACTGATTACCGTTTTTGTTTTCAAAACAGAGAAATTTGCCTGGAATCATGCAGTTGGTTTCGGCTTTATTGTGCTTGCAGTAATATTCATATTTAAAAAATGGTAAAATGGTTGGTTCTGCTAACTGTTGAAGGCTAAAGAAATGGCAGATATCAGTGTATTACAAAAGAAGGTAAAAGCCGTTCAGGCTGAAGTAAGTAAAGTTGTTGTTGGTCAGGAATATATGGTCAATCGTTTATTGATTGGCCTTTTTACAAGCGGACATATTCTTTTGGAAGGTGTACCTGGTCTTGCAAAAACATTAACAGTAAATACGCTGGCTAATGTTTTGCATCTCAATTTTCACAGAATACAATTTACTCCCGACTTGCTTCCTTCAGATCTTATCGGGACAATGATTTATAATCAAAAGGAAGCTCGTTTTGAAGTAAAGAAAGGGCCGATTTTTGCCAATTTAATTCTGGCAGATGAAGTAAACCGCTCCCCTGCTAAAGTACAGTCAGCTTTGCTGGAAGCGATGCAGGAAAAGCAAGTAACTATCGGAGAAACTACATATAAACTTGATCGTCCTTTTCTGGTATTGGCTACGCAAAACCCGGTAGAACAGGAAGGTACTTATCCCCTTCCGGAAGCACAGGTTGATCGTTTCATGATGAAAGTTTATGTGGACTATCTTACCAAAGAGCAGGAGCTGGAAGTAATGCGCCGAATGGCCAATCTGAGCTTCGCTCCTGAAATCAATACAATTCTGACACAGGAAGATATTGCTGAAATAAGTAAGGCTATTAATCAGGTTACAATTTCGGAGTCTCTTGAGCGCTATATCATAGAATTGATTTTTGCTACTCGCCGCCCACAGGATTATGGTTTAGTAGAGGAAGCAGAATATATACAATTTGGTGCTTCACCACGTGCAAGTATTAGTCTCAATCTGGCAGCAAGAGCCACTGCTTTCTTTAATGAACGCGATTATGTATTGCCGGAAGATATCAAAGAAATTGCCAAAGATGTATTGGCGCATCGCATTATCTTAAACTACGAGGCAGACGCAGACGGCGTAAATTCTCGTCAGATCGTTGATAGTTTGCTTAGCAAAGTTGCTATTAATAAGTAGTATTGAGTATTGTCTTTTATTAAACGTTTTTGTAGAACATCTAACTTATCTTCCTTTAAATTCCGGTTTTCGTTTTTCAAGAAACGCGGCAACTCCCTCTTTAAAGTCTTCAGTATCGCAACAATGGCCAAACCTGTTTGCTTCAGTTTGGTATCCGTTTGCATCATGGTCTTCTGCCGCGTTTATACAATCTACTACCATTCCAATGGCCATTGGCGCTTTTGTAAATATCCTTTTTAGGATTTCAATACATTTTGGTAGTAGTTCTGGCTGACTTACCACATAGTTTACAAGACCCCATTCTTTGGCTTCTTGTGCTTTAATAGTATCGCCAGTCATTAATAGCTCGAAAGCTTTTCCCTTGCCAACCAATTGAGTCATACGTTGTGTGCCGCCATAACCGGGAATAATTCCGAGGTTTACTTCCGGTTGGCCAAATGCTGCATTGTCAGAAGCTACACGCATATGACAGGCCATTGCCAATTCGCAACCGCCACCAAGAGCGTAACCATTTACAGCTGCTATAACCGGCTTGAAACAATTTTCAATCTGAGCAAAAATTTCCTGACCGTTTTCAGCTACTTTTCTACCATTAAACTCATTAAGCTTAGTAAATTCAGCAATGTCGGCTCCGGCAACAAAAGCTTTTTCACCGGACCCAGTCAAAATTACACCACGAATTTCCCTATTCTCAATCACATGATTGAACACCTGCTTGATTTCCGCTAAAGTTTCTGTGTTTAAAGCATTCAGCTTATCAGGACGATTGATTGTAATAACAAAAATGCCTTCCTGTAAAAGTGTGGTCAGATTTTTAAATTCCATATGCTTATTTCTTTTGACTGGCAGAGAATAATTTTTCTTTTTCTTCTTTGCTCAGGCTGGCATAGCCTGAGATTGAAATTTTATCAAGGATACGGTCAATTTCCTCCTGATCAGGAAGATCCTGGCTTGACCTGTAGTTGTCACGATAAAACAGATCGTTCCTGTATGATACTTTGATTTTTTGTTTTGGCTGGTTTATTCTTTTAAATAAGTCAAATAAAGCCGACAAAGGTTTCCCCAAATCATTCCCGACTTTCAGCTGTCTGATAAAAATAAAACCTAACAAAGCTCCTCCCAGGTGTGCGAAATTTCCTCCGGGATTGCTGCCTATCGTTTCTGCAAAAGATAATAAAATATAAAAAAGAGCAATGTATTTGATTTTAACGGGTCCTAAAATCAATAAGAAAAAAGTATAGTCAGGCAGAAGTGTTGCTGCTGCAATCACAATAGCATAGACAGCCGCTGAAGCACCAACAATGACTGTATGATCTGAATAGGGTTTAAGATTCGGGATAAGGTTATAGGCTAAGGCAAAAACAAGTCCACCGGCAAGAGTGCCCAATAAATAAAGGTTTACCAATCTTCTGCTGCCAAGGAATTCAGTAATAACACTGCCGAACCAGAAAAGCATAAGCATATTTATGATGATATGCCAAAACCCCTGATGTACAAAACCATATGTTATAACAGTCCAAGGTTTATAAATCAACTCCATAAAAGAAGCAGGTTGAGCAAGATATGTAATGACTGTATCGTAAACTTCTCTGTGTTGAAAGATATGAACACTAAATACTTCAACAATTAAAAGACACACGAATACAATCACATTAACCATGATCATCTGGACATGTGCATTGTCGGACCTTCTGAAGGCTCCTTTTATATCGTCTAAAAATACGCTCATATCAGTAAAAAATTTTTCTGTTCTTCTTCCAGTATTGTACGAGAATAAATCCAAAAAGCATACCTCCAAGGTGTGCAAAGTGTGCTACATTATCACCAGGAGACTGATGAACACCTGCCCATAATTCGTAAGCGCCATACATTGCTACAAAATACTTCGCTTTAATCGGGAATGGAAAAAACAAAAGCATCATTTCTGTATTAGGGAATAGCATAGCAAAAGCAATCAATATCCCGAATATGGCACCTGAAGCTCCAACCATTGGAGTGTCGGCATTCATCCTATATATTTCTTTTACGAAAGAAACGCTGTTTTTGATCAGATTTTGATCAGAAGGATTTGCAGCATATGTATTTATAAAATTGAGATTGCTATCATACAGGTTTGATGCATAGTTTCTGAAGAAGCTTGCCAGGGCATCTGGGTTTGGGTCCTGAATAAAAGCACTCATTGCTGATTCTATCTGGCTAACTTCATAGTAGTGAATTCCTGTATAAATAAGCCCGGCGCCGATACCTGTAAACATATAAAAGAACAGAAAGCGCTTTGAACCCCAGACTTGTTCCAATAACGGACCAAAAAAGAACAATCCTAACATATTGCTCAGTAAGTGGCTGAAATTGCCGTGAGCAAACATGTAAGTCACAAATTGAAAGGGTAAGAAGTAGTGAGATTTCAGGTAATGGAGCCCTAAAATATGATCAAGAACAGGATAAAGCGTTTGGATAAGCATTATGCCAACGTTGATCAAAAGCAGGTTTCTGACTACAGGAGTGATATTGAAATTCATTGATCTGATATTTTTATTGAATATGCTTTATAAACAGGTTAATCTTTTATAATAGTGAAGCCAGTTTTGCCATATCCAAAACGGTGAATATGGATTTTCCTTCCGGGCTATATTTTGAATTGCTGCAGGCAAACAATTGATTGATCAATGAGACCATTTCAGCCTGCGTTAACCTGTTGCCATTTTTGATAGAAGACCTTTTGGCCAAAGCTCTTGCCAGGTTTTCTTTATTGTCAAGTTTCAATTCAGACCGGTTTAGCTTGAATTGTTCAAGCAACCCTTCAAACAAGCTTTGCTCATCAACATTTGATAAATCGGCAGGTACACCGTTTACCACAATTGTTGTGCCACCAAATACACTGAACGAAAAACCAAGTGCGTGAATTTCTTCATCTAATTGGGTAACAAGCGTAAAATCGGCCGGGCTTAGTTCAAGTTTCTGCGGAAAAAGCAATTGCTGTGAAATAGCCTGGTGTTTTTCCATTGACTCCAGGTACTGCTCATATAAAATACGTTCGTGTGCTGTCTGTTGTTCAATGAGCATCATTCCCGACTTTACCTGTGAGATAATATAGGTATTATGTATCTGAAAAGGTTTCGGGTTTTCTTCTTCCGGTACAGGCAGGTTTTCTTTTCCCTGATTTAAAGCGCTTTGAAAAGTAATGGCAGACTGTGCCGGTATATTGTCGTCCTCATTCTGCCATTGACGAGGATTGCTTTGATCAAAACTATAAAGCCGCTCCCAGTTTTTCTGGTTGGAGATATCTCTGTTGGTTGGTGTATTGCCATAACTACCGCCACCATTACCACTTGTTTTTTGAGGAACATCCTGGCGGAATCCAAAAGAATTATTATTTAGCGGTTGTGTAAAAACGTCCGCGTTAACATTCATATCAAAATCGAGCGAAGGGACTACATTATATACTCCAAGGCCTTTACGAACGGCAGCGTAAATAATTCCATACATACTGCGATCATCTTCAAACTTGATCTCTGTTTTAGTCGGGTGCACATTGATATCAATCCTTTGCGGGTCAATTTCAATATTCAGCACATAGAAAGGATAGCTTCCTTCCGGTAGAAGGCTGTTAAAAGCCTCCATTACCGCGTGGTTAAGATAATTGTTGCGGATGTAGCGCTGGTTTACAAAGAAAAACTGCTCACCCCGGGTTTTCCGGGCAAATTCAGGTTTTCCAATATAACCGCTCACCCTGATTAATTCAGTTTCTTCTGAACATGGTACAAGTTGCTCACGGTAACTATTTCCAAAAAGGTTAACAATTCTCTGGCTTAATTTACCGGCCGGTAACTGGTACATTTCCAGGTCATTGTTGAACATGGAGAAACTAACTTCAGGAAAGGCCAATGCCACATGCTGAAATTCGTCTATAATGTGTTTTAGCTCTACTTTTTCTGATTTAAGGAAATTGCGGCGTGCAGGAACATTGTAAAACAGGTTCTTTACAATGACTGTTGTTCCCTGCTCTACAGCAATTGGCTCCTGACGGACAATCTGAGACCCTTCAATCTGTAACAAGGTTCCCAGCTCTTCATCAGGCTGACAGGTTTTTAGTTCAACCTGCGCTACTGCGGCTATAGAAGCCATGGCTTCTCCGCGGAATCCCATTGTACGGATTTTAAAAAGGTCTTCAGTCTGACGTATTTTGGAAGTAGCGTGACGTTCAAAGCACATGCGGGCATCGGTTTCAGACATGCCTTTGCCGTTGTCCTTTACCTGTATTAACTGCTTTCCGGCATCCTTGACAATAAGCTGTACATGATCAGCCCCGGCATCTATGGCATTTTCCATCAATTCCTTTACCGCAGATGCAGGTCTTTGTACCACTTCTCCGGCAGCAATCTGGTTGGCCAGATAATCAGGTAAAAGACGAATAATGTCAGACATAAATATATTTTGAATTAATGAATGGGTATTTGACAAGCAGAATTTCTTTCCTGGATGATCTGTCTCGGCCGATGCCCAAATTTACTAAAAAGGCCACAAGGGCTTCCTCTTTTCTGCTTTTTTTGTTGTGTTGAAAACCGAAAATTCGCTAAGCCAGAGCTTAAATAAGCTTTCTACTTCAATTTGATTCTTTTTTGCTGAAATTCATATCTGAAAAGCCTTTTTAACGACCTTTCATTCCATAATTTTATATATTTGTTTCCATTATCTCAAAAATCCGTTTTCGTTAAGGCCGGTCCTGTATCAATGTTAAAAAAAGTTTTTCCTATTATTACTTTTTCCCTGGTTTTTGTAACTATTGTTACAAACCTGTTTGCTCAATCTCGTTCTTCCCAACTGGACAGAGAGGCTTGGGTAGATAGTGTTTTTAATACTATGGGTCGTGATCAGAAACTAGGCCAGCTTTTTATGGTTGCGGCTTATTCAAATAAAGACAGCAACCACGCAAATTTCATTGAAAAGCTGATACGGGATAATGCAATAGGTGGCCTCATTTTTATGCAGGGCGGCCCGCTTCGTCAGGCACGTTTAAATAACAGGTTTCAGGCAGCGGCAAAAGTGCCTTTGATGATTTCTATTGATGGGGAATGGGGTTTGAATATGCGCCTCGACAGTACCATTGCTTTTCCTAAACAGATGACATTGGGTGCCATTCAGGATGAACAGAGGATTTATAAAATGGGCGCTGAAATTGGTCGCCAATGTAAACGAATAGGTATTCATGTAAACTTTGCACCAGTTATTGACATTAATTCAAATGCTAATAACCCTGTAATCGGTTACCGTTCTTTTGGCGAAGAAAAAAAGAAAGTTACAGCATATGGAACGGCCTACATGAGGGGCTTACAGGACAATCGTGTTTTGGCCTGCGCCAAGCATTTCCCTGGTCATGGAGATACTGATACTGATTCACACATGGCGTTGCCGGCTGTCAATCATTCAAGAAAGCGACTGGATAGTGTTGAACTTTACCCATTCAAAAAACTGATCAAAGATAGTGTGGCCAGTGTGTTGGTAGCACATATGTTTATACCTTCTTTAGATACTATAAAAAGAGCAAGTACACTTTCACGTGCCATTGTAACTGATTTATTAAAAGTGAAGCTAGGGTTTAAAGGGTTGATTTTTACTGATGCCCTGAACATGAAAGGTGTATCGAAGTTTTTTAAACCGGGCGAAGTTGATTTGCTTGCTTTGAAAGCAGGGAATGATGTGTTGTTATTTTCGGAAGATGTTCCTACCGCTATTTTTGCGATCAAAAGAGCATTGGCCGACGGTAGCCTTGATTCGAATCAGGTTTATGGGAGTGTAAAGAAAATTTTAAGTGCAAAATACTGGGCAGGTCTGAGTAATTACAAACCCGTTGAACTGGCCAACTTATATGAGGACCTGAACAATGGTATGGCTAAGGCATTACGTCAGGAATTATATGAAAAGGCTATCACACTGGTAAAAAATTCCGATAAAATTTTGCCGATCAGAGAATTGAATAAAGAAGGTTATGCTTCACTTTGTATCAATATTGTTAATGATAATGTTTTTCAGCCAACGCTTTCAAAGTATGCCTGTTTCGATCATTACCTGACAACTTATAATGCAAAGTCAATAGATTATGATACGCTGATTAATAAGCTTTCGAGAAAGAGTACGGTAATTGTTTCTTTAAATGGTCTGGCAGCTAAACCTGTTAACAATAATAATTACGGTATCAGCGATAACGTTTTCAGGTTGATTTCTGCTTTGCAGCAACGTACAAATGTTATTGTGGTAGTTTTTGGAACAGCCTATTCCTTAAAGCATTTTGATTTGGTGAAAACTCTGATCTGTGCTTATGAAGATAATTATACAGTACATAAAGCGGTAGCAGCGGCTATTTTTGGGGCGGCTAAATTCGAAGGTAAATTACCTGTTTCAGTCTCTCCTAAATTATGTGAAGGAACGGGAGAACTGACTGTCTCATTGAAGCGCCTGCGCTATACTTCCGTTCCGGAAATGGAAAAAATGGATTCCAGAATTCTGAATAAAATAGATACTGTTGCTCTTAAATCTATTTTTAATAAAGCGACTCCTGGTTGCCAGATTTTGGTAGTCAGAAATGGCAATGTGATTTTTGAGCGTAATTATGGAAATCTGAAATACGATAAAACAGAGCCTGTAACGAGTGAAACGATTTATGATGTTGCTTCGGTAACAAAAGTGGCCGCTACGCTTCAGGGTTTAATGAAGTTGTATGACGAAGGGCTTTTTCACACTGACAGTCTCGCCATTACTTATCTGCCTGAGCTCAAGAAATCAAATAAGAAATCCCTGCTAATTCAGGAAATTCTTTTACATCAGGCCGGTCTTCCGGCCTTTGTTGAATACTGGAAGCGTACATTGGATTCAAGCGGTCATCCAAGTGAAAAATTCTATTGTAACGAATCAGATAATAACTTTAACTATGAAGTTGCTCCCGGACTTTATGCAGGAAAATTCCTGAGAGATTCTTTATGGAAATGGACGATTCAGTCAAATATGCCTGCTTTCAAAGAACCTTGCCCTCCTTACAGGTATAGTGACGTTGGTTTTATTATGATGAATAAAACCATCGAGCGTATCAGTGGTTTGCCTGAGAATGAATTTATGGCGCCAATGTATGAATCATTAGGAATGTACAATACAGGCTTCAATCCGTTAAACCGTTTCCCTATTAATAGAATTGCACCAACAGAGGTAGACAATTATTTCAGACACAGAGAAATCAGAGGTACTGTACATGATCAGGGTGCTGCTATGTTTGGCGGAGTAGCTGGCCATGCAGGTTTATTTAGTACAGCCAATGACCTTGCCATTCTTTTCCAGATGAATTTGCAGGATGGAGAGTATGGTGGTCAGCAGTATTACAATTCAGGAGTTGTAACTGAATTTGCACGTCGTCATTTTACAGATAGCAGAAGAGGTTTAGGTTGGGACAAACCTGTTGTTTATGGAAGTGAAGGGCCAACGTCAAATTACTGTTCATTAAAAACTTTTGGCCATACCGGTTTTACGGGTACATGTGTGTGGGCAGACCCTAAGTATAATCTTATTTATATTTTCCTTTCAAACAGAACTTACCCGAATGCCGACAATAAGAAGTTGGTTTCTCAGAATGTACGGACAAAGATCCAGGACATTATTTATGAGTCTATGACTGATAGAAAGTAGACTAATCAGAGGCCTGATTAGCTGCAAAAGGCGACTTAGTGGCCCATGTCGCTAATAAAACGCCATTTTCGTCTGTCATTATATGAATGATTCGGTCTAGTGATACGTCTTGTGGTTCGTAAGACCTCAATTCTACATTGATAGAAGATTTCTTAGCGCTCTTATTGGCATGTATCTCGAATTGATTGAGGCGCAGCTCTTCGTTAAGCTGAATACTGTTAAGTAAAATATCACGAACAGCGTTTTGGGTATGTGTCAGACATTCTATATGTAATTGATAAGTGAATTCCGGAGTACTGGAATTTTTAGGGCGCATTGTTTTAATCTTGGCACTGATAGGGCGCAACAGAAAGTGAGCTGCCAGAATAAATGCAGTTCCCATTAAGGCTTCATAACCATGACCCAGGCCACAGAGGCAACCTATGGCTGCAGAGCACCAGATAGTAGCTGCAGTATTAAGGCCGGTCACATTTAAACCATCTTTCATGATAATACCTGCGCCAAGAAAACCTATACCGGATACAATCTGACCTATAATCCTGCCGTCCCCTGAAGGATCATCAATAAGTCCTTCAGAAATAGTTACAAACAAGGCTGCTCCCACTGAAACAAGTGTATTGGTCCTTAACCCTGCAAGTTTATTTCTCCACTGTCTCTCCAGTCCTATCAATGCTCCAAAGGCAAAAGCCAGTAAAAGGCGGACTTCAAAGTCTTCAATATGGAAATGTGCAATTTTGTACATCAGGGCAAAGTTTGTTGTTTATAAGCGAAAGAACTTCAAAGGTTGCAAAATATTGGAATAATAAAAAAGGTGACTCCGCCGAAGTCACCTTTTTTATTATTCCAAACACCGTTTTATTGCCCAAATGGTTTATCTTTTGTAATAATTACAAAATCTATATTAGCTTCAGCAGCCTGATTTTGCACAGTAGTATTTAGTGAGAAGCTGAAATTAGTGATGGCAGATACATTTAATACATTTACATCTGACAATGGGAAACTGACCAATGTCCATCCGGCAGGCACCGGCTTAATTCTGATGGCATCACCATCTTTGCTGTGGGTTGTACCTCCTGTAATTTTGAAATATAAATCAGTATTATTTAATCCGTTCAGATTATAAAAGAAATTTACAAATAGCTTTTCCGGATCGGTAGATAGTTTTGCAAGGCTGGCACCTGATACATCTCCCCCCGTATAGCCATAATACCATCCCAATCCGGCAATGTGACTTCCTGAAAGTTTTATGTATTTTCCTCCTTGTGGTGATAGCGGAAGAGTACTTTCTTCCGGACTAATCAGTAAGCGTTCGAATTGCTCGGAAGCACCGGAACCTTCTTGTATAGGTATCTGATTATTATCAAAATCCCATACTAAGTATCCTGTTTTGCTGAAATTACCTGTTTTTAGGATATCAATGTTGCTGCTTTGAACAATCCCTTCACAGTTAAGGGATAAATCGATACTGCAAGATTCTCCTCCGATAAAGAAGGGTCCAGCATTAGGTTCACCGTACCAAATGACATTAATAGCTGAAGACCTGCCTGAGAAGGTTCTGACAGCGTTTGATGTTTTTCCTTTGATTTGTACTGTCCAACTTACAATCTCGTTTAATTCGGCATCTATTTTAAGAGAATCAGTTTTTGTAAAGTCAATGGCCGATGTGCTTAATTTCAAGTCAGACGTTATTTTGTAATTGTTTGAAGGGCAGATAGACGGACCGTATTCATTTTTGATAGTCCTGGTGCAGGAAAATATGCCCCAAAGGATCATAATTCCATAAATTATTTTTTTCGTTTCCATTAGCATTGATTTGTATAATTAATTATTGGTAAAGTTATGTTTTTGTTGTAGAGAAAACAAATAGTCGCGATTAGAGATTGGGAAAAGAAATCTTTGGACACAAAGTTTTTATGATGAACCTTTTTAGGTTATTATTGTTATACGGGTGGGATTTTACACGGGAAGAGACCAACATTATTCATTAGATTTTATAACGTGAAAATAGGTATTGTTTGTTACCCTACTTTTGGTGGTAGTGGTGTAGTAGCAACTGAATTGGGGAAGGCGCTTGCCCAAAGGGGAAACCAGGTCCATTTCATCACTTATACACAACCGGTAAGGCTGGATTTTTTTAACGAAAATCTTTTCTATCATGAAGTAGACATATCAAGTTACCCTTTGTTCCAGTTCCAGCCCTACGAATTGGCATTGGCCAGCAAAATGGTGGATGTCGTAAAGTATGAAAAACTCGATTTACTTCATGTTCATTACGCAATCCCACATGCTTCTGCAGCATACATGGCCAAGCAGATTTTAAAGACAGAGGGAATACAGATTCCTGTTATAACTACACTGCATGGTACAGATATTACTTTAGTTGGCAGAGATGCATCATATACACCGGTAGTAACTTTCAGCATCAATGAATCAGATGGCATAACCAGTGTTTCTGCAGATCTGAAAAAGGATACCTATTCACACTTTAAAGTAACAAAGGACATTGAGGTTATTCCGAACTTCATAGATCTTGAGCGTTTTAAAAAGCAAAAGAAAGAGCATTTTAAGACAGCCATTTGTCCTAATGGTGAAAAATTACTCATACATACCTCCAATTTCCGTCCGGTTAAAAGAGTAGAAGATGTTGTACGCGTTTTTGATAAAGTGCGAAGACTGATTCCAAGTAAACTTTTACTTGTAGGCGATGGTCCTGAAAGAGCCAAAATTGAGAATTTATGCAGAGAGCTTGGCACATGTGATGATATTCGTTTCTTAGGGAAGTTAGATGCAGTAGAAGAAGTATTGTCGCTGGCAGATGTTTTTATTCTACCTTCTGAAAAAGAGAGTTTTGGTCTGGCGGCTTTGGAGGCAATGGCTTGCGAAGTACCTGTTATTTCATCTAATACAGGAGGTATACCGGAGTTGAATATTCATGGTGTTACCGGTTTTATGAGCAACGTGGGCGATATTGATGATATGGTAACAAATACATTGATTGTATTGCAGGACGATAATTTACCTGCTTTTAAGGCCAATGCGTTAAAACGCGCACAGGAATTTGATCTGTCAAATATTCTTCCTCTGTATGAAGCCTATTATGATAAAGTAGTGGCAGAATTCAAGAAAACGTTGCAGAAAGAAAGCCTTAATTTATAAATCACCGAAGAAAAAAGCACCCTAAGAGTTCAGGGTGCCGGTAGGTTTGTTTTTCCTAAGCTATAGTAGTTTGTATTTAAATGTGACCCAAGTACAATCTTGTAGGGAAAGCCACTCTGGTTTTCATTGTATTTGCGTGTAAAGCATTTTTCAGCCTTTTATATCTTACTAAGTATCTTCTTAATTTATATGCTGATAACAGCTCTACAAGTATATCTTTTAGCATAACCCAAGCTTAATTAATTACAATTATTTCAACGGAAAGTACTGTGTTAGGTTGTGGTAGAGTCACTTTGTTTCGACGAAAAGTGTTTCTTGTTCGACGAACACAGAAAGTGTACTTTACTAATGTAGTGGCTTAATACGTAGCAAGCCTTTTGGAGTTACGTAAATAAGTAGAAATTAGGGCGCAGACTTCAAATCAATTTTTTAGTACCTTTGTAATATGAATACTGAGAGATACAATCTGCGCGGCGTTTCTGCATCCAAAGAAGACGTTCATAATGCTATCAAAAATATAGACAAAGGTATTTTTCCTAATGCCTTTTGTAAAGTAGTTCCGGACTTGCTGGGCGGTGATCCTGACTATTGTAACATCATGCATGCTGACGGTGCCGGAACGAAGTCTTCACTGGCTTATATCTATTGGAAGGAAACAGGCGATATCTCTGTATGGAGAGGAATTGCACAAGATGCAATTATCATGAATGTAGACGATTTACTTTGTATCGGTGCTACAGACCGCATTTTACTTTCGTCTACTATAGGAAGAAATAAGAATCTGATTCCGGGTGATGTGATTGCTGCAATCATTAATGGTACTGAAGAAGTTTTACAAATGCTTCGTGACAATGGTGTGGAAATATATAGTACAGGTGGTGAAACTGCCGATGTTGGTGATCTTGTAAGAACTATTATTGTTGACAGTACGGTAACCTGCCGTATGAAGCGCTCTGAGGTGATCACCAATGAGAAGATTAAACCTGGTCAGGTGATTGTAGGATTTACGTCTTACGGACAGGCTACTTACGAAAAGGAATACAATGGTGGAATGGGAAGTAACGGTTTAACATCTGCCCGTCATGATGTTTTCTCTAAAATATTTGCTTCTAAGTATCCTGAAACTTTTGATAACAGCGTGCCTGCTGATCTTGTTTATACAGGAAAGTATAACGTAACTGACAGCTATGCAGGTTCTCCTTTAAATGCAGGTAAGCTGGTATTGTCACCTACGCGTACCTATGCACCTTTGGTAAATGCTATTCTGAAAGATTATCGTTATGAAATTGGTGGTATGGTGCATTGCAGCGGTGGTGCTCAGACTAAAGTGCTGCATTTTGTAAATGACATCCATATTGTAAAAGATAATTTGTTTGAAGTACCGCCTTTGTTCAAAATGATTCATGAAGAAAGTGGTACAGACTGGAAAGAAATGTACAAAGTATTCAATATGGGTCATCGTCTGGAAATTTATATAGATGAAAAGCATGCACAGGCTTTGATTGATATTGCAAAGTCATTTAATATTGAAGCAAAAATCATAGGTCATACAGAAGCACAGACTGGCAAAAAAGTGACTATTAAATCAGAAAATGGCATTTTTGAATACTAGTAGGTTGCAAGGATGATCATTGAGCGATTGAAATGGCGCTATGCCGTACAGAAATTTAAAACGGATAAATTACCGCAAGAAAAGGTTGAGAAGCTTTTAAATGCAGCACTGCTTACTCCGTCATCTTTTGGTTTACAACCATGGCGTTTTGTAGTTGTTGAGAATACGGAAGTACGTCAGGAATTACTGAAGTATAGCTGGAACCAGCAACAAGTAGTTGATGCATCGCATCTTCTGGTGTTATGCCGCCAGGCTGATGTTTCAGAGACAGATGTAGACCGTTATATTAATTCAATCGCCTTTCGAAGAAATGTGACTATCGATTCACTGGAAGGCTTCAGGCTGAGCATGCATAAATTCATTGCAAGACTGAATGATGTTCAGAAAGAGCACTGGCTTACAAAACAGGTTTATATTGCACTTGGTGTATTGCTAACAGCCTGCGCACTGGAGCATATTGATGCCTGTCCGATAGAAGGTTTTGTTTCCGGTGAGTTTGATAAAATACTCGGACTGGAAGAGAAAGGGTTGAGATCTTTAGTTTTGGTACCTATCGGTTATCGCGATGATAACGATAAACTGGCGAAACTGGAAAAAGTAAGGTTTGATTTACATGAAATGGTAATCAGAGTTTAGCAGGTGCCTGAGCGAAGTCGAAGGCACTTATAAATAGAAAAGGGTCACGGATTAAATTATTCGTGACCCTTTTCTTTATCCGGTGTTTTATTTTCTATTGATCCTGAATTGCATTCCAGATCATATCTTTCAATTTGTCGATATTGTAATTGGCAACTGCTGAGATGAAAATAGAAGGGACTCCTTTTGGAACTTCTTTTTTCAGGGCTGTCATCAATTCCTCATCCAGCATATCAGCTTTCGTAATTGCCAGTATACGTTTTTTATCAAGCAGTTCTGGATTATACTCTTTCAACTCATTCAAAAGAATCTTGTATTCTTCACCGATATCTTTTGAATCAGCGGCAATCATAAACAGCAAAATTGAGTTTCTCTCAATGTGGCGAAGGAAACGTATTCCCAGACCTCTTCCGTCAGCAGCACCTTCAATAATACCCGGAATGTCGGCCATTACAAAAGAGCGGAAGTCTCTGTAAGGGATAACACCAAGGTTTGGAACCAGTGTTGTAAAAGGATAATCGGCAATTTCAGGTTTTGCTGCAGAAACTACTGAAAGCAATGTTGATTTTCCGGCATTCGGGAAACCTACGAGACCTACATCGGCCAATACTTTCAATTCAAGAATCAACCATTCTTCAATACTGGGTCCTCCGGGTTGTGCATAACGCGGAGCCTGATTGATAGAGTTTTTGAAATGGTCGTTCCCAAGTCCACCGCGGCCACCCGGAGTTACAATGATCTCCTGGCCATCTTCAGTAATTTCGCAACGGAATTCACCAGTTTCAGCATCTCTGACAATAGTACCAAGGGGAACTTCAAGTATTTCGTCTTTACCTTCAGCACCTGTACATCTTGCAGGCATACCATTCTGTCCGCTTTCAGCAATAATGTGTTTACGGTATTTTAAATGGATCAATGTCCACAATTGCGAATTACCACGTAAGATGATGTGTCCGCCACGCCCGCCATTGCCACCGTCAGGCCCTCCCATATCCACGAATTTCTCGCGACGGAAGTGCATTGAACCTGCTCCGCCCTTGCCGGAACGGAAACATAACTTAACATAATCTATGAAATTTTCTGAAGCCAATTTGAGTCTTATTTACTCTGTTTAAACACAGAGTTTGAGAATTAATTCACAAAGATAAGGAAATTAAGGCTGAAAATCTGAAAAAGCATTAGTCGATAAAATCCCGTTGTTGATATAATATCTATATAAAAACAATAGGGAATTCGTTTAAATAACTATATTTGTTTAAATGGTAAGCTTATGAGATTTGTAGCAATTATATTATTTCAGTTGGCATTAGGTGTGGCTTTTGCAAAAAGCCAGGACGTAGATTATAAATTTACACCTTCTCAGGCCGGAGAGCATGGTAAGGCAGGGCGAACGATTTACCCTAATCCTTGTACAGATGTAATTCATTTGAGCGGTTACAATGCAAAAAGTATCCGTGTGTTTGATTTGATAGGTAACTTAGTAAAAACGAGTAATACAGGGAACTACCTTGATACTTCAGCTTTACCTGCGGGTATTTATGTAATGGAAATTACAGAAGAAGGAAAAGTAACTAAAGAACGTTTTATTAAGCGCCTTTAATTTTGTGAAGGTATTTGAATGCCTTTCCAAGTGCATCTGTAAGATCTGAAGGAAGCATGGCTTCTTCACCCCATTTTTTTCTGGCCAGATCGCCGGCAAGTCCATGAAGAAACACCCCTAATCTGGCAGCTTGTGAAGGCTCATATTGCTGTGAAAGTAATGCCAATATAATTCCGGTAAGCACATCTCCGCTTCCGCCTTTTGCCATTCCCGCATTGCCTGTGCTATTAAAGAAAATGTTGCCATTCATATCGGAAATTGCCGTATGGGCTCCTTTTAATACTACAATTACATTATTTGTACTTGAGAATTCCCGAAGTAATTGTAGTCTTTCAAAATGGTTTTCAGAAGGCCCGGCCAGCCTTTCAAATTCCTTTAAATGTGGGGTAAGAATACTGTTTTCAGGTACGAGTTTTAGCATATCAGGCTGTTCGGCAAGGATATTCAGAGCGTCTGCATCCAGCACAACCGGTTTGTTCAGATTTTTGAGTGCTGATTTCATAGCTTCCATTGTTTTTGGGTCTTTACCCATGCCCGGGCCAAAGGCAATAGCGGCATAAGCAACCGGCTCTTCAATACCAGTGAAAATATTCCCTGATTCATCTATTGAGACCATAGCTTCAGGGCAGCTTATCTGCATGATTTCATAACCGGATTGCGGTAAATGTACTGTCAGAAGCCCTGTTCCGGCTCTCAGACAACTTTTAGCAGCCATGATAGCAGCTCCTGTTTTTTCGCTGCTGCCGGCAATCAATAGTGAATGCCCAAAGGTACCTTTATGGGAAAATTTACTCCTTATCTTCAAAATTTGTGCAGCATCCTGTGCGGTAGTATAGGTGTCTGCTCCCTTTTGTGCATCAATAAATTTAGACGAAAGTCCAATGTCCAGGATTTCCCACTTGCCAGAATAAGGGTCATTTTCGGGGATCATGAAAGCAAGTTTGGGCAGGTGAAATGTGAATGTCCTGTTAACCTTTAGCGCTTGTTTGTCAGGAGTTGCCAAATCCGCATAAAGCCCGGAAGCGATATCGATCGCAACAACTTCTGTGTGTTGGGAATTGATCAGACTGATTACTTCAGCAGAAAGGCCTGTTACTGGTTTATTCAGACCCGACCCAAACAATGCATCTACAATTATGGCTTTAGGTTTAAGTTTAAGGTCGCCTGTTTGACGGACTTCTGTAATTGTTACAGGCAAGAACCGCAGCCTTTCTTCATTAGTTAAAAAGTCTTCAGACTTTGTATGGCCGTGCTCAATGATAAAAACCTCTGTCTGATACTTACAAATGTGTAATAATCGCGCAATAGCCAGGCCGTCGCCTCCATTATTTCCAAGCCCGCATACTATCTGAACCGGCTGTTTATTAGAATATATTGTTATGAATTTTTCTGTAAAAGCTTTAGCAGCCCTTTCCATAAGATCAATTGAAGAAATGACTTCGCTTTGTATTGTAAAAGCATCGAGCTCACGCGTTAATCCGGAAGATAATATTTTCATATTAATTTAAAAATGAGACTATTAATATATCAAAAATTATAATTTACTTTAAAAAGAAGGTTTGTCTTAAAAAGAGCTTTCTGATTACGGATCAGGTAAAGTCCAATGAAACGGATACTCATATCAGGATGTTCGTATTATTCTAAAATATACGAATATAAGCTATAGAAGTATAGCTTATATATAGATAGCTCCGTTTCATTTAGTTGTGGGCAGTAGTAAAATATTCCACAGTCATTTTGAAACAATTACCTCCAAATAGATACTTTTGTAATAAAGGAAGACCACAAGGCTTTGCTGCGAGCTGCTTTGTGGCTTTCGTTATTTTGGACAGTTAATCAAAAAGGCTATTTCCGCCACTTAATAATGCGTGTAAGGGATTTTATACAACGATATGCTGATGATGCCTATATACAGGTGATCGCTGATGCATTGAGCAATAAAGAAAAAAAGAAGCTGCAACTCAAAGGGCTTGCAGGAAGCGCTGATGCCATTGTGGCTGCTGCATTGCATAAACTAAAGCCGCAAAGTCATCTTTTTGTTCTTCATGATAAAGATGAGGCTTACTACTTCTTAAATGACCTGCAGAATCTGATTGAAGGTGCTGAAATTATGATGTTTCCGGCATCTTATAAAAAGCCATATCAGTTCGAGGAAACCGAAAATGCAAATATTCTTCAGCGTGCAGAAGTACTGAACAAACTCAATGCAGATGCCGGCTCAGCATTGCTGATTGTCAGTTATCCGGAAGCTCTTTTTGAAAAAGTAATCAACAAGCGTTCATTACTCCAGAATACTTTTGGTGCCAGGGTTGGCGATAAACTGGATATTAACTTTCTGGCAGAGGTAATGCATTCATACGATTTCGAAATGACCGACTTCGTTTATGAAGCAGGCCAATTTTCTATCCGTGGGGGAATTATAGATATTTTCTCCTATTCAAATGAATTGCCGTTCCGCCTTGAGCTTTTTGGTGACGAAATAGAAAGTATCCGTACGTTTGATCCAAATAGCCAGCTTTCTGTTGAAAACAGAAAATACGTTTCTATCATTCCCAATGTACAAACCAAGCTTTTGCAGGAAAGCCGTGAGCAGTTTCTGGATTTTTTACCTGAAAATGCCTCTATATGGCTGAAAGATTATGACTTGCAGCTCGAAATAGTTGAAAAACATTTTGCCAAAGTAAAGGCTGATTTTTCGAAAATTCTTGAGATTAATAATGGTTCTACTTTGGTTAATCATCCTGAGGATTTATTTGAAACAGAAAAATCACTCGAAAAATCACTGTCTGCTTTCCGTCTGATAGAATTCGGAAAGCGTTTCCATTTCAGGACTGCAGAAGTTTTTACCTTTGAGACGAAACCGCAGCCATCTTTCAACAAAGATTTTAAACTGATTGCCAAAAATCTTGCCGAGCACGAAACCTCCGGAATACAGAACGTACTTTTTGCAGAATCTCTGAACCAGCTTGAAAAGCTCGAAGATATATTTGAGGAAATTGATCCAAGCTTAAAATTGCAACAGGTCAATATTGCGCTGAGAGAAGGTTATACCGATTATCAGCAGAAAGTAGCCTGCTATACAGATCACCAGCTTTTTGACCGTTTCCACCGTTTCAAGAGCAAAGAAAGCTTTTCCAAGAGCAAGTCAATTACGCTTAAAGAACTTAAGACCCTTCAGCCAGGCGATTATGTAACTCACGCCGATTATGGTGTAGGCCGTTTTGCCGGACTTGAAAAAGTAGATGTCGGTACTAAAAAGCAGGAAGCAATCCGGTTGGTTTTCCGCGATGATGACTTACTCTACATAAGTATCCACGCGCTGCATAAGATTTCCAAATATAGCGGTAAAGAAGGCGGACCGCCTCAAATGAGCAAACTAGGCTCGCCAGATTGGGAGAACAAGAAAAAATCGGCCAAGAAAAAAGTAAAAGACATTGCCAAAGAACTGATAGGGCTTTACGCCAAACGCCGTGCAGCTCCCGGTTATGCGTTTTCTAAAGACAGCTTTTTACAGGCTGAGCTGGAAACATCTTTTATTTATGAAGATACACCGGACCAGGGCAAAGCTACTGCTGATGTGAAAGCAGATATGGAAAAACCCCATCCGATGGACCGCCTGGTTTGCGGGGATGTTGGTTTTGGTAAAACAGAAATTGCAGTAAGAGCGGCATTTAAAGCAGTATGTGACGGCAAACAGGTTGCCATATTGGTACCGACAACGGTATTGGCCATGCAGCATTTCAAAACCTTCCGCGACCGTCTGGAGAAATTTCCGTGTAAAGTAGAATATGTAAACCGTTTTAAAACAGCAGCGCAAATCAGGGAAACACTGAAAAGGGTAGCTGAAGGCAAAACAGATATATTAATAGGTACGCATCGTGTGATCAGCAAAGATGTGAAGTTTAAAGATCTCGGTCTTTTAATTATAGATGAGGAACAGAAATTTGGTGTGTCTACCAAAGAGAAGCTGAAACATATCAAATTGAATGTGGATACGCTCACGCTTACAGCCACGCCAATTCCGCGTACGCTGCATTTCTCACTCATGGGTGCACGCGATCTGTCCATCATTGCTACACCACCGCCAAACCGCCAGCCGGTTACCACGGAAATCCATGTGTTTAGTAAAGAGGTTTTGCGTGATGCTGTAATGGCAGAAATCAAGCGGAACGGACAGGTATTTGTGGTGCATAACCGTATTAACGACCTGGAACCTCTGGCTGATACTATTTTCAAACTGGTGCCTGATGCGAAAGTTGGTATCGCTCACGGACAAATGGAAGGTGAAAAGCTCGAATCTGTAATGATGAAATTCATAGAAGGCGAGTACGATGTATTGATTTCTACCAATATTATAGAGTCGGGTCTCGATATCCCGAATGCCAATACTATTATTATTAACAATGCACATATGTTCGGCCTTTCCGACCTGCACCAGATGCGGGGCCGTGTAGGGCGTTCAAACAAAAAAGCATTCTGTTTGCTCACTACTCCGGCTGTTACATCAATGACAGCTGATGCCCGCAAACGTTTAGGTACGCTGGAAGAATTCTCTGACCTTGGCGATGGTTTCAAAGTTGCTATGCGGGATCTGGATATTCGCGGCGCAGGTAACTTGCTGGGTGCTGAACAAAGTGGTTTTATTACAGACCTTGGTTTTGAAGTATACCACCAGATTCTGGATGAAGCCATTCTGGATTTGAAGGAAACAGAGTTTAAAGATCTTTTTAAAGATGAAATCAATACAAAAGCACTAGTTCGCGATTGTGTGATTGAAACCGATCTTGCTATTTTGATCCCGGACAGTTTTGTGGCAAACATCACAGAGCGTCTGAGTTTGTATTCTGAAATTGACAATATCAAGTCCGAAGGCGCACTTTCATTATTTGAAGCATCACTGAAGGATAGATTCGGGCCATTACCGCAGGAAGTGCACGACCTTATGGAAACTGTACGGCTTCGCTGGTTTGCCGAACAACTGGGTTTTGAGAAAGTAAGTATCAAGGCCGGTCTGCTACGCTGTTATGTAAGTACGGTCAATAACGAAGTTTATTTCAATTCCGATGTTTTCGGGAAGATACTGGCTTATGTTCAAAAGCATTCTAAAAAGGCACGCCTTAAAGAGAATAAAGACAAGCTCATGATTATTTTTGATGCTATTGAATCCATTGAACAAGCAATGGCCGTACTTGGTGAAATTTTGTAAAAAGATATTCATTTGCTAAGTATTAATATAAAATTGTCTAATATTGCGGTATCTGTGCTGCCGGTGTTGCCGGTGGTTTGGATAAAATGGGGCAAATGCGTTTCAGAAATATAAATTTTACAAGAATTTATATTCAAAATTTGAAAATGTATTTTTTCTCCCTATTTTCGCATACTAAATAGTGTATCTAAAATTCTTTTAAGCAGGTTTATGAACAAAGTGGTAAGAATTCTGAAAGGAACTGCCTTTGTGATTGCCGGTGTTGCGATTTTAAGCTCATGCGGCGGTTCTAAGAACCCAACAAGTAGTGATCCGGGTAAAGCGTCTACTGTAACAGGTGTGTCGTATTCGGATGCTTCTGAGCCGGGTGCTACCGGGTATGATGAAGACGGCGGTTTCATCGTTGCTGATTTCGCAGGTCAGCCAGACGGTCCAAACTTGGTGTATATTGAGGGCGGACGTGCAGTGTTAGGGTCATTCGAAGAGGATTTGCTTAACACACATGATAACGTTGAAAGAACTGTAACTGTAGCTTCTTTCTACATGGACGAAACTGAAATTGCCAACATTCACTGGTTGGAATACATGTTCGCTGTAAGAAGAGACTCATCAGAAGAGGTTTTTGCAAAAACAATGCCTGATACAACTGTATGGGCTAGCGAGCTTGCTTACAATGACCCTTATGTTGATCATTACTTAAGATATCCTGGTTTCCGTTATTTCCCTGTTGTGGGTGTAACATGGAAGCAGGCAAACGATTTCTCTAACTGGAGAACTCAGGTAGTTAACAAGCGTTTAGCTGAAGCTGCAGGTGTTCCGGTACCAGAAGATGGAGGCCGTATTCCTTTGGAAACAGGGGTTGTATTGCCTAACTACCGTCTTCCTTCTGAAGCTGAGTGGGAATATGCTGCTTATGCTTTGATCGGTACTCAGTGGTTGGATGAAAACCAGACACAACAAAGAGTTTATCCTTGGGATGGTCACGCTCTTCGTAATCCTTACGGAAGAGAGATGGGATTCTTCTTGGCTAACTTCAAAAGAGGCCGTGGTGACTATGCCGGTATTGCCGGTAAGTTGAACGATGGTGCAATGATTACTGATTACATCTACGCTTATCCGCCAAATGACTTCGGTCTTTACAACATGGCAGGTAACGTATCTGAGTGGGTATATGACGTTTACCGTCCATTGTCTCAACAAGATTTCGATGACTTGAACCCATTGAGAAGAGATGGTTACCTGGATGAAGAAAAAGGATACGATAAAAAGGGATACCAGACTTTGATTGACGACCACGTTCGTGTATACAAAGGCGGTTCCTGGAAAGACGTTGCTTACTGGATGTCTCCGGGTACAAGAAGATATCTTGAAGAAGATTCTTGCACAGCAACAATCGGTTTCCGTTGTGCTATGATCAGAGCAGGAACTAACTACTAAGATTTAAAGAACCTGAATATAAAACCCCAAGCGTACAAGCTTGGGGTTTTTCTTTGTTTATATTTTTAAGCTTTGATAAAAGAAGTAGCTATCCGAACCTGTGTTTGAGCAGTCTGTCAGGGCTAAAGAAGTGGCTCTGTTTTCATTAAATCCTTTGCCCCCGGCCGTGTGACGACCATACATGTACTATTTGTTTCTTACCCTTGTCACCTGTCCTGTCTGTAGCGTTAGAAGAGCAGCATCGGTACCCGGCTCGTCTCTGATCCAATTACGACATTAAATTGACCAGTCAAAACAATAATTGCAAAGAATTACGTTTACAATCTATACCCTATATTTTGTAATACGATGAAACGGTTTTACTTCATAGCAACATTTGGCGCCTTACTTTTTGCGGCATCTGCTTTCACGACAGGTGAAGATGTACTGCCTGAAAAAAACAGAAAGATTCTTCAGTATGTAAAACAAAAGGGGGCGAGTATCTCACCTACATACGAAAAGGCTGTTTGTACAGAATTGGTGATTGGAGTGTTGAAAAATTTTACAAACTTAAGCGACACAGAGAAAAAACGTATCCGCATAATTTCTGATGAAAATATTTATGTGCTCCGAACCCAGGGCTCCCCAATTCCCAAAGGAATCTATTATGCCCTCACAGAAAGTAAAAAGGGGGTACCTATTGATAAAATAGAAGATGTAAGACCAGGAGATTTTGTACAGTTCTGGAATTTGACCTGGGGACATTGCGGTATTGTTAAAAGTATAGATATCAGTTCCCGTTCAATGGAGTTATATTCATCATTTCCGTCTACCAATGGATATGGAATACAAACATTTGATATCCCTCGCGAGTGTTATTTTGTAAGACTTAAATAAACTGAAGAAGGCTTTTCACACTTCGGTCGCGTCTCAGCCCATACGATAAAAGAAGGAATGGAACAGTTTCAGGTGTCAAACAATCACTTCAAAATGTAGTATGAGAACAATTGCTATTTTAGTTTTAACAATATCGATCTTCAGTTGTAAAAAGGAAGTTAAAACAAAAGAAACTCTTTATTTTCTTTATTATGGAAATTTAAAGCCAACTATTCGACCAATGGTAATCAAAAACAATCGATATTCATATGTAGATACTATTGTTGAGATTGGAAGGTCGTTGGACTATCTTATTAATCAGAAAGAATTTGCAAAATTGACTAGTGATTTAAACAGTAATAACTATATTTTTAAAGAAGAATATCGAAAAGGGATTCTTTGTATACATTATATAGATAAAAATCCAGTCCAAAAATATCTTTTTTCTAATAAGAGTGAAATCGCAGATTTAATTTCAAATTTCGAAGGAATTTCTGATACAACAGTAAAAAAAGAAGCTATAGATTGGTTAGAAGTAGTTCAGCGTTTGCACCCTATTGAATAATTAACTTCACTCTGTTCTGTGTGCCACCATAGCCATCAACCTAAGGAGATGTAATTTCAGTGTTGTCAGGTGTTCCAAGTAAAGCTTAATCTGGAGGTGATGTCAGTTGTTTCCAACTGACATATGTATGAATAGCCCGAAGGATTAAACCTTCAGCTAAATTTATTATCTCCTTTTGCATGTATAACTTAGGGTTTTACTTTTTAGCTATGTGACTTCGTAACAAAGATTTCTGGACGGCTAGATATGATGATGTTTATTTGAGGAATAAACATCTTTTAGAAACAAAGCTTGATTATATTCATTCAAATCCATTGCAGAATCACTGGAATCTTGTAAAAAGACCGTCAGATTACTGGCATCCAAGTGCGATGTTTTATGCAAAAGGAATTCATCCAGGCTTAGTTGTAACTGATTATCGTGAGTATTTTGGCTAAATATGGTTTGCTAAGTCTGTTAGGTGTGTAGGATCTTCGACCCGACACCACGGCAATACGAAAAACGGTAAAATGCAGTTCCTGTATTGGGATATTAAGTTTTGCGTCTTTGTTGTGGTTCAGTCTCTCTGGTGTCTGAGCGGAGCCCTTTAGATTAGCATGATATTATTAATCCAAGAATAGATCTATC